>DAITKX010000001.1:0-25128 GCA_036835995.1 Bacillota bacterium
ACAGAGTCTTGGACTTGCTGGTTACTAGCCAGTCCAAGAAAATGTCCGCACCCCCCGTCAACGTGCTTGGTCACGCTATACTGGAATAATTGAACATGAAAAATTTTCGCGGAGACTTTTCGTGGGAAAGCTTTGCGGAAATCCTTTCGATGGAATCGATGGAAGAATCTTATAAGGGATTTTATGGGTTCCGCTATTCCGCAACTCGACTTATTGTGATATAATTAAGCCTTGTTCAACAATTTGAAACAAAGAAGGGCAAAAAAGGCGAAAAAAAATGATCATTTACACATATAAGACAACCGGAACCTGTTCCTCTCACATTCAGCTGGAGTTGGAGGGAAATATCGTGAAAAAAGTAAATATCGTCGACGGCTGCGACGGCAACTCCCAGGGAATCGCAAGGCTGGCGGAAGGTATGACGGTAGAGGAAATCAAAAAAAAGCTGTCCGGGATCCACTGCGGCGGAAAGCCCACCTCCTGCCCCGACCAGCTGGCGAAAGCGGTGGAGGAAGCTTCCCACATGCAGGAATAAACAGAAAGAGCGGTGTTTAAATCTTTATCTTTTCAAAAAAAGCCATCCTTCTATAAATGGAAAGCATGTCATCGGGAATAATAATTGATTCCGATCGTGCGCAGCTTCAGCTCGTCCTTGATCATATATCCCTGAGAAGTTTTTTCGATAACACCTTTGGCGCAGAGATTTTCAAGGGTCCGCAGCAGGTGGCGGTAGCTCGTTCCTAAAAATTCCGCGAGCTCAGTCAGTTTCTGATTGAAGTACCCGTTTTCCTGCATCATGGAGATATAGGCGCATAGCCGTGACTCAAACGGGTAGAGGATATTGGAAGCGCCGTTGATTGAATTCTGTGAAACGATTTCGGCCAGAATCAGGCAGATACGGTTCAAAAACGCATTGTTGGATAAAAGATAACCGCGGTATCTATCAAAGGGAATCGCGATACACTGGACGTCCGTAAGAGCAAAGGCACTTGACGATGCAAAGGCGTGCGTCATCAACTCAACCTCGCCCAATGTCGCGCCGGGATCGCTGTAACAGAATAAAAGAGTCTTGCCGTTGGCGGCCATGGAGCATACCTTGACCCTGCCTCCGGTAATGATAAGCATCTCGTCCAGCGGAGATCCCTGTTCGCAGAGAAGTTCGCCTTTTTTATAATTCCGGATGGTAAGGCCGTCCGGGTCAATGTCTTCAAGACCGAAGCCGGAAAGATATTTCCTGTGGACCGGCGCCAGTTTCTCACCGGCCGCCGCCTTTGTTCCCGGTTTTTCAATGGTACGCGCCGTCGTCCCCTTTTCATTCAATTCCACCGCCCCCTTTCATTTCTCAATGCCGTTATCCTTTCACTCTGTATTCTGAACTGTCGGTAATATTATGCCACACATTTTCTGAGTAAAGTATGACAAATGTCATCACATTCAGGCAAGAAATTCTTTTATGATGATCTTGCAGAAGGGAGATTACGAAAATGGATGGAAAAGCAAGGTCGAACAGAAATCATATTATGCTTGAATCACGGAAGCAAAAGTTTGTCACCTGTCCGTACTGCTGGACTGACCAACGCACCGAGCGCGACTTTTGCTACCGATGCGGCGCTGAATTTATCTATCGCGACGAGCAGGAGCAAAAAAAATAAAGGAACATAGCAGAAACCGCTTTCTTTCTGGAGCGGTCTCTGGTTGGAATGATATTTCCTATATCGGGATCGACTTTAATCCAGATAAGAAGCTATTAATATGTATCAAATCTTCTTTATCGATTCTGTAGATTTTGCCATTTGTTAATTGAGCAAAACTATCATTTAAATTCCGGGAATAAACGCTAATATTTATGAAATTGTAATTTTTATTGAAATCTCCTTCAATGGTTAATTCAGCCCTGTTGTTTATCGTACTGCTATAACTTGAAAAGCGTAACGTTCTATAAAGCTCAACTTGATTTAGAATTTTGATTAAATCTTCTTTTTGCTTCTCATTAATTTGAACTTTTTCATTTTCATAGGTGATTTCAATGTTGCAACGCTTAACATTTTCAACGTGTAGTTTTGTTGGATAAAGAAAATATACACTTGCAATTATGATTAATAATATTGTAAGTATTATATAAATCGTTTTCTTCTTTTTCATAGACTTTTATAATATTCCTTACTACCATGCAATGGATTTGTTATATATTTTGGCAGTTACTGATTCTAAACGGTTTTCCCTTCATTATTTAAAATCCATTCCGCAGGATTGTTATAATTTTTTGTTTTTACTTCTTTGTTTTTAACAACTGAGCTATCAATAGATTTTCCATTCATATTTGTATAATAATATTGATGTGTGTAAAGAGTTTTCATATATACTCTTTCAGTATGTATGATTCCACTTCCGCCTACTTTGTTTGTAGGTTACCGGAGCGCCTACGGGCATGTAAATCTCTTTAACAAACAAATTAAATTGGCTTTTCATAAGTTTCATATACCACCTTAAGTGAAAGATTTACTATGGAATATCGTAATAGAAGTAGTTTTCGTATCGGTAACTCTTGGATTTCATGGCTTGGAAGGTTAATTCTACTTTCCTGGTATCATCAGGGATCAACAAAATCAAGCGGTTATTTTCTGAGACCATTCCTTTTTCAATTCCATCTCCATATTCATATCTAAAGCCAGCATCTTTTAAAGGAACGGGCTGCACAAGTGCGCCTTCCTTGCCATATCCAACGCCATGCACATTAAAGGCTAACCCTGTCCTCTTTCGTTTCCCATCCTGCCATCCGTCATAACCGATATTTTTGAACTCAAATCTAACCTCCAGCGCTTTGGTGAGCCCTTCCTGCTTATAGCCGTCTATCTCTTCATTTTTGACCGCATCGCGTTCAGGAAGGTCCTCTTCCATTTCTCGCAGACTGTCCAATGGTATTATTTCTATTTCATTGATTTTAAGTTCAAAAATTTCAGTTTCATTCCAGACTTCATCACAGCTGAGCGGCTCTCCAATTTCATTGACGATTTTGTATTCCGCAGGCGAATTCATGCCGCCGATTAAAGAGAAGAAAGGAGAAAGCAAAACTGCGATAGCTGTATCGAAAATGGTAGCTTGATGGGGTAATGAATCAAAGCAACAATTCCGAGAATGATTCCTATCAAAATGCACCGTTTTTTCTTGAATTTCATTCTGCCCTCCACGCAGCCACGCTATGAATTTATCACAGTCACATGAAAAATAGTAAGTACCGCATAACAATTATAATGCGTCGCGCATAATGCATCCAGATAATCTATGGGGTTTCCTCTGCTTCCATTGTTTTCCGACTTCCGAGCTGGATGGGAAGGCCTTAAAAAAGTGAATATCGTCGGTATCCCCGACAACTCCCAGGGGCTTGCAATGCTGGCCGAAGGCATGGCGGTAGAGGAGATCAAAGAAAAAGCTCTCCGGGATCCGCTATGACGGAAAACCCCACCTCCTGTCCCGACCAGCTGGAAAAGGTGGTGGAGGAAGCTTCCCACATACGGGAATAATAAAATGAGGACATTAAGTATATTAATCCAACGACGAAGTAATTTTTTCAAGCATATCATTCACCCTAGAATATGGGATTTAGCAGTACCACGGGTGCGCTTGCGGGCATGCCAATAGTAAAATAGCGACTTAAATCATTTAAGTTTTCCTGCAACAGGCTGATTTTTTTATTATAAGCGTCTACCCCCTGTAAAAAAGTTCGATATTTTATTTCTTCTTATGCGGTTTATTTTCTATCAATTGATTATATCTCTCTTCATTTTTTTCCCATTTAAAATAGGTGGCAATAGAAAAACCAGCAAATACAGAAAAATTAGTTATCAAGTCCTGACTATTAAACGGTCCAATAATATTAGATGCCTCAAAAAGGAAAAAGTCGGCAATCAAAATACCAAGTATATAAGCAAAGTTAAATTTTAATAAGTAGATTATCTTACCATGCCGCCTTTCCTTTTTCCATTTTTTGATAAACCTTGTATCTTTCATAAGAATACCCACCTTTTAAGAAAGATTATATCATTATAAGGGTAAGAACTGCTATTTTTCAGCCCTTACCCTTTATTACGTCTTAAGGCCTTGCAATAATTTTAGAATTTACACAAAACTTATGGCCATCCCCGAAATTAATGCATTTAATATGCTTTAAAGCTAAGCATTTTGACAAAAGATGCGTTTGGATTGCCCGTATAACTATTTAAGAAGGCGGTACGGGCATTATCGGCGTATAGTTGAGGGGCATGTCCTTCATAAAATGTCTCATTATAATACTGTGACTTTTTTGTAGTAACCTTAACTTTTTTGCCATTAAAAACTGAACCTGAACCTCCTCCAGATATGTTAGTATACTTTGTTTTATAATATGTTGCATTTACCGAAACATTTTCTTCAAAATTTGCTGATATCTTATCAGAAACAACGGTGACACCGGCTGATGCTAAAACTCCAGCGGCTAATGCGGCTGCAAATGATGCACCATCGGTAAGGAATGCTACTAAAATAGTTGCACAAACGCCTATCACGACACTTAGAGGTTGACCTTTATTAGCCTTTACAACGTAGCCTTCCGTGTCTGTACTATCTATGTAATAGGTAAGCAAAGCGTCAGTTGTAAATAGCGCTTGGGTCAATAGATCTTTTCCCTGCAAGGAATATTTACCATATGTTGAAAACGAGGCCGCGGGACTTAAAATACCTATACCCTGACATGGTGCAGATAGAGCTTGGGTATTAAGAATTTCTGACTTACTAAAATGTTGATCGGGGTCTTCACTACTAGTATATTCTTGAACTATATCATCCTTGTTTACATTAAGTAATGTTTTAGAAATTAAGACATCACTATCATATTCGTTTACTATGATGTCAGGACCATCTTGTATAACTTCATACTGGTAATTACCTATTGATGTACGTCCACTTTTAAATGCCTGATTGTTATCATCTGCAAAAACTGTTGTGCTAGTGGAGATTAGCATTACAAAGGCGATAAAAAGTGATAAAAGTTTTTTCATTTTAAAATACCTCTCTTTTCTCTTGTTACTAACTGATCGGATAAGATCCTGGCGTGGCTTACCTTGCGCTCGAGTATAAGCTTTTCTTTACCTAGCCCATCGGCCTCACCCCCTTTGATTCCGCCGATCCTTGCGTCAGTAAGCTTCTTCTGTGCTGGTAATGGCGCAGGTATCCAGCAGTTTCCCGTTTTTATAGGTCTTTATTGTACCTGTAAAGCGATATGTAAACCCTTTTGAAATATTGAATGACTCGTTGAACTTTGCTTTCCCGTTTATCAACGAGGTCCCCTGGTCCCACGATTCGATGGTTTTCCAACTCCCGCTCTTATACTGCTGCAGCTTTACGCTAAAGTTAACATTATCCACCTTCGCCGATGTGGCATTCACAATGACAGAGCATACGGCCTTTCCTGAACTGATTGACAAATCAGACGAATACTTATCCATGCCCACCCACATAGGAGAAATCCCGCCCGTAAAAAGAGCTTTATCCGGCACGGCTTCCTTTGCAGAAGACATCCCCGGCATGGCGGTTATAGCGAGCACCAGAACCAATGTTGTAATTATTTTTCTTTCCATAAAAAAACCTCCTTTACTTATATAACAAGAAAAGGAGGTCATCCATTACAGGAAATCGGAAAATTTTTCAAATTTTTTTATTTTATCTCGAAATATCTTATGCTTTCCGCTATTTTCAGCATTTCTCCCGGCGTAAGGGAGTCGCTGAAAAGATCGAATTGATGCTCATAATTGATCCAAATAATCAAACAAGTCCCGTCTTTTTCCCAGGCATACCCCTTGACGCCATTGATATCGACTTCGCTTTTTTTAACATCTTCATTGTCAACGCCTGTTTTCGTCTTCCCTGCCGGTGAAACGGACAGGCTGAGAAAGTGATCTTTATCATCCCCAAAGGTCAGGTCCCGTATGGAGCCTCCCTCAAAGGCCTCTATCAGGCGGAACCCTTCGGGAAGGAGCGTCGGATAAAACAGCCCTTTCCAGTCATCTGGGAGAAGTGCCTTCTCTTCTTCTTTAAGAGGATTGGATTCCTCGGGCACAAGCTCCAGATATTCCCCATGATCAATCTGAAGGAAATCGAAAACCCTGTAGCGGAAGGCGTCTACCGTAGCGGTCAGGACAGTGAAGACCGTGACAAGGCATAAAAGGATCACTGCCGCGATTTTTCCAAAGGATTTCATTCGCTTCCGACGGGCTTTTTCACGGTCCGCCTTTTCCAGGCTCTCGATGAGAGTCCTCTTCTTCTCCTGAAATTCATCGGAAAGGTGCAGCTCTTCCGCCTGCTTTTTCAGTTCGTCGTACTCCGCCGCGTTTTGGCCGATCATTTCTATGGTCGCCGCTTTCACAAAAGCGTCTGCCCTTTCCCGGACGGCTTCCTCGTATTTTCCCTTTAAATCATTCACGTTCAGCCGCCCCCTTTCCGGATTGAGTTTTATGGGCTTTCGCATCTCCCTGCTTGTTTCTGCGCTCGATCTCCGCGGCCAATTTTTTCTTCGCCCGATAAAGCCTTACCCCTACGAGGTTGCTGTCAATGCCAAGAATATCCGCGATTTCTGTATTTTGAAATCCCTCATAATATTTTAACGTCATGAGGTTGATATCCAACGGGTCAAGAATTTTCAAATACTCACTGGCTTCCGTGAACATTTCCGCACTTGCGAGTATTTTCTCTACATCGGCGTTTTCATCCTCTATCATATATAACAAATTTTCTTCGTCATCCATTACAGCATTCTGCTGTTTTTTTATTTTATTGTATAAATTAATGGCCCTGCTCTTCACCATCATCATGAGATAACTCTTTGTGGCCGGAGAGTCGGGGTCATCAAATTTCCGCATCAGCGTTTCGTTTTCCAGCATAGCGGCAAAGCATTCCTGCACGACATCTTCGGCATGCCCCTGATCCTGAAGGATATTCATTGCCATGCGCAACAGGGCACGTTCATGAAGGGCGTACATTCTACAATACTTCGATTCTGTTTTGTAATCTGAAAAAGTGAAAAGGAACATGCGGTCAACCTCTGTCTTTAAAAGGATTATTACCTTATTTTTCCCTCACATAAATCAGCTTGTTATTTGAGCCGTGAATCCGTTCTGATTTGATCTCAAACAAATCCAGGGACTTGATGAACGGTGTGAACTTGTTGAAGCCGAAGTTTCTGACGTCAAAATCAGGATACCTCTTCTGCAGCTTATTGCCGATGTCCCCGATGAAAATCCATTCATCCTCGTCGGAATTTTCCTGAGCGATGGTGATGATCGCCTTCTTGATGGTATCGAAATTCGTCATCGTCTCCTCATCGTGGGCTTCCTTGGCCGCCGCCTCTCTGGCTTCCGCTTCCCGGTCCGCCAACGCCAGCAGATCAAGGTACTTAAATTTATTGCAGGCGGATACGAAAGCCTTCGGCGTCTTGCTTTCGCCCATTCCCACCACGTCCATGCCGGATTCCCGCAGCCTGGAGGCCAGTCTGGTAAAATCGCTGTCGCTGGTCACAAGGCAGAAACCCTCCACGTTTCCCGAATAGAGAATATCCATGGCGTCGATGATCATCGCCGAATCCGTGGCATTTTTCCCGGTGGTGTATCCGTATTGCTGGATCGGCGTGATGGAGTGCTCCAGGAGAACGCTTTTCCATGATGCAAAGGCCGGTTTTGTCCAGTCTCCGTAAATCCGCTTGTAGGTCGCAAGCCCGTCGTTGGATATCTCATCCAGAATAAATTTGATATATTTATCTGAGATATTATCTGCGTCTATCAGTACCGCATATCGTTTGTCGCTGTTCATTGTTTTCTCATTCCTTTCATCTTTCATTCGTTTTCTTTCTTAAGCCATAGTTTCAGGCCGATTGTTTCTCATTTGATCAGGTCGATCAGCCGCTCCGGTTCGTCGATGATATAATCCGCGCCGGCCTCCGCGAGAGTTTCCAGCGACCGGTAGCCCCAGGTGACCCCCACGCTGTCAAGTCCGGCATTTTGCGCGGTGTACATATCGATGTCCGAGTCCCCCGCGTAAAGGGTTCTATCCTTCTCGGCTCCCAGCTGTTTCAGCGCTTCATAAACATTGTCCGGATCCGGCTTATTTCTCCTGTCCGCATTGTCTCCGATAGCGGCGTCAATGTTCCCATGAAAATACTGTCTGCATATTTCCTGTGTCGCCTCGTGGGGCTTGTTGGACACTACGCCGACTTTGACGCCCATCTCCTTCAGCTTTTCCAGGACGGCAGGAATCCCGTCATACGGTTTTGTCTTGTTTTGCATATTCCCCAGATATACTGGCCGAAAGAGCGACAGGCAGCGCAAAACCTCTTCTTCCGTTGTGCCGGCAGGAAGCGAACGCTCCATCAGCATCTTTACCCCATTGCCTATGAATTCCCTGACGTCCTCCTTTGTTCTCGGCGCATATCCTTCATTTTTCAGCACCATGTTCACGCTGTCGGTC
This sequence comes from Bacillota bacterium, assembly GCA_036835995.1. Taxonomy (GTDB): domain Bacteria; phylum Bacillota; class Clostridia; order Peptostreptococcales; family Anaerovoracaceae; genus Anoxybacterium. The sequence goes on from DAITKX010000001.1 coordinate 8,491, forward strand.
AGATCCTCCAGCGTATTCAGCAAAGTTCCGTCCAAATCAAAAATTACCGTATCGTATCTCATGTATGTTCCCTGCGCTCTCCTTTGCGTATTCTCTGTGTTCTCTATGTTCATTTTTATTGTTACCCATTTATTTTAACACGAATTAATGGTTTATCCGATTATTTTGCTGATTTTACTACGGAAACTTGGGGAAAATGGTATAAACGCCAAGATATCATCTCGCAAAAATGGAATTGCGTGGTATAATTATCCTGCTTGCGTCGTTAATCGAAATGCATTCAGGGGATTGGGAGAAGAGAAAATATGAGAAAATTTTTGATAAGGACCTTCATCAAAGATTATGAAAATACAAAAGACCCGAAGGTGCGGGAGAGCTACGGAAAACTGGCGGGGCTGGTAGGCGTCGTCACCAATTTTCTCCTGAGCGTCTCAAAAGTCGGGATCGGACTCTTCGTGAACAGCATCGCCATCATCGCCGACGGCGTCAACAATTTGACAGATATGGCTTCGTCGGCCATCACGCTGGTGGGCTTTAAGCTGGCGGCGAAACCCAGAGACGCGGAACATCCCTATGGTCATGCCCGGTTTGAATACCTTACGGGGATGGTGGTTTCCCTGCTGATCCTCAGCCTTGGAATCAAGCTTCTCACGACCTCTTTTGACAAGGTGCTTCACCCGGATCCGCTGAAGTTCAGCATAACCGCCGTTCTGATCCTCCTCGTCGCCATCGGGGTCAAGGTATGGCAGGCCTTGTTCAATATACGTACGGGAGAGGAAATCCGCTCCACTACGCTGAAAGCTACCGGCATGGACAGCAGAAACGATGTGATCGCAACCGGTGCGGTCCTGGTCAGTCTCCTGGTCGGAAAGCTGACGGGCCTGCAGCTGGACGGCTATATGGGTTGTCTCGTAGCGCTGTTTATCATTTATTCGGGGGTTCAGCTCATCAGAGAGACGTCAAGCCCCCTCCTGGGGAAAGCGCCGGACCCGGAGCTGGTCAAGGAGATCGAGGAAAGGATCAACAGCGAGCCCGGAGTACTCGGAATCCACGATCTCGTAGTGCATGATTACGGCCCGGGAAGAATTTTCGCCTCCGTTCACGTCGAGGTAGACGCCCACGGCGACCTGATCCAGAGCCATGATATGATCGACAATATCGAACGAACCGTCGGTGAAGATCTGAACATTGAGCTGGTCATCCACATGGACCCTCTGGATACCAAGGACCCGTTAACTATTAGGTTAAATGAAAAATTAAGTAAAATTTTATCGGAACTTGACGGAGTTGTGGGTTTCCACGATCTTCGTGTCGTCGCCGGATATACCCATAGCAACGTCGTTTTTGACATTGTGGTCTCCCCGGAATGCAAGCTGCGTGAAAGCGATATCAAACACTGTGTGGAAGAGCAGCTGAAGCTGATGGACAAATCCTATTTTGTCGTGATCAATTTCGATCAGAGCTATGTGCAGAACAATATTTAAATCAACTTTCGCGAAGAGTACGATGAAAATCTAAAGGAACAGCATTTATGGAAAATAACATTCAATCGACAGAAAACAGCCAAAGGATAAAGGCCCACATTCTGGCTTTCATTACGATCTTTATCTGGGGAACCACCTACATCTCCACCAAGGTGCTTCTCAAAAGCTTTTCACCCGCGGAAATCATGTTTTTCCGGTTTCTTCTGGCATATCTGGTCCTTTTCCTGATCAAGCCGGTGCGGATCTCTTGCAAGAATCCCCGGGAAAAACTGCTCTTTGCCCTTGCCGGGCTATTCGGCGTTACGATGTATTTTACCCTGCAGAATGTGAGCCTCGTATACACGCTGGCCTCCAATGCCGGCGTGTTGATTTCCGTCGCCCCTTTTCTGACGGCGCTCCTCTCCTATTTCCTTCTGAAGGGCGAAGTTCCCCACAGGCTCTTTTTCGTCGGTTTCGGCTCCGCCCTCGTCGGCGTCGCCCTGATCAGCTTCAACGGAAGCTTTATACTGAAATTGAATCCCCTCGGCGATATCCTGGCGCTTCTCTGCGCCCTGGCCTGGGCGGCTTACTGCGTCGTGATGAAAAAGATCAGCGCGTTGAATTATCATGTAATTCTCTGTACGCGTAAAATATTTTTCTACGGAATCATCTTTGTAATTCCGCTGCTCCCGTTCTTTGACTTCCATTGGAACCTGGCGCGGTTTACATACCTTCCCAACGCCCTTAACATGCTGTTTCTGGGTCTTGCCGCCTCCGCTCTCTGCTTTGTCACATGGAACTACGCGGTGGGCGTGCTGGGCGCCGTAAGGACAAGCGTATACATTTATTTCAGCCCTGTTATCACCATCATCACGTCGGCCATCGTCCTCCATGAACGAATCACCGCCATCGCCGTCATCGGGGTGATTCTCATTTTAGCAGGCTTATATTTTTCTGAACAAAAAACCTTTCCGGCAATAAAAAGAAAAGCGGAAGACAGGAGGGACTCATGACACCAAAGGAAAAAGCGCAGAGATTAGCGAAGGAGGACCGCTTCGCGGTCCTGTGCGGCGTCGAGCTTCAGGACGCCGATATCGACTATGCTGTGTGCAGCATGCGGATTACGAAAGACCATTTCAACGCGGGAGGCGCGGTTCAGGGGGGCGCGATCTTCACCCTTGCGGACACCGCTTTCGCCATGGCCTGCAACACCCTGGAAAATATCACCGTTTCCGTCAGCAACAATATTTCCTTTCTGAAGAGCACCAGAGGAGATACCCTCATTGCAACTGCAAAAAAGGTCTGCTCTTCAAAGAGGCTCTGCACCTATGAGGTCGAGGTAAAGGATAATCTCGGCGAACTCATCGCCCGCATGACCGGAACAGGCTATATCACCGACCGGCCTTTGCCTTAATTGATACGCCGCTTAACCGACAATTCTTTGCCTTAACCCTTCAGATATCCCAGGGGGCCGTTGAGAGAAATCTTTTTAATCATCTCTCCGAGCTCCTCAATGGGAATTTCCATCTCATTCTGCATCCAATAGGACACGAGGCCGATCTGAGCCGACGCGATATATTCCATCACATAGTCGATATGCTGATGAACCGGGATCTGCTCCTTTAAAAGCTGCTCCTTCAGACAGACCTTTACCTCTTTTTTCATCGTGTATATGAACTGGGGATCGCCGTTGGCGCTCAGGAGCACCCGGAGAAATTTGTAATACCGTTTGAAAAATCTCTTTGGCGGAAGGAAGGGCTGAACGTTCTCTTCTCGCAGTATCCTGACGACAGTATCCCGGATATAGCCCGTCAGTTCGCCTCTCATCTCGTCTTCCGTTTTTTCCAGCAGATCGTAAATATCCCGGTAATACATGTAAAAAGTGCTTCTGTTCAGCTGCGCCTTGTCCGTAATGTCTCTGATGCTGATCTTCTCGATCTTTTTCGACTCGTACAGTTCAAAGAATGCGTCCCGGATCTTTTCCTTTGTCTCCGTCACGCGCTGAGATTCTTTCTTTTCCATCTTCTGGTACTCCCGTTTCCTCCCCGTTGAAATTCTTTATCCCAACCCAACATTTTAAACGACATTGTCGATTTATTTTTTCAAATCCTTCAGTATAATGAAAGTATAAAACAACACGTTGTCGTGCACAATATTTTTCACATTTTTCGTTAAAATATTAAAAAACGTTTTTCAAAAAAAAGATAGGGATGCTTTATGGAAAATGAAACGGGCTGCATCGTACTGAATAAGGTAAATAAATATTTCGGCGACAGGCAGGTGCTGAGGGATGTCTCCCTCTCCGTGCCCTATGGCTGCATCTACGGTCTCCTGGGGCCTTCCGGCTGCGGAAAGACCACCACGGTCAAAATCATGGCGGGGATCTCCGAAGCCACCTCCGGGGAAACCTATGTCCTGGGGAAAAGGATGCCCCAGCTCTCCCTGATGAACGAAATCGGCTACATGGCCCAATCGGACGCCTTGTATACAGTGCTGTCGGCGGCGGACAATCTGGAATTTTTTGCCGCGATCTACGGCATGAAAAAGGATCAGTATAAAAAGCGGATCCTTGAAGTCATGGAGCTGGTAAACCTTTCGGAGGATCTCAGCAAGCCGGTAGCCGCCTATTCCGGAGGGATGAAGCGGCGGCTGTCCCTGGCCATGGCGATCCTTCACAATCCAAAGGTGTTGATCCTGGATGAACCGACGGTGGGCATCGACCCGCTGCTCCGGCAGGATATCTGGAAAGAGCTGTACCACATGTCGGAAAACGGTACGACGATCCTGGTCACGACCCACGTCATGGATGAAGCGGAAAAATGCCACCGCCTTGCCATGATGCGCCGCGGGATGCTGATCGCCGAAGGCACCCCACAAGAGCTTCAATCAAGCATCGGAGCTTCCAGCATAGAGGAAGCCTTTATCTATTACGGAGGTGCCAATCTTGAGGATTAGAGCGATGACCCTGCGCATCTTAAGCCAGCTGCGCAACGATAAGCGGACCCTGGCCCTGATCATAGTCGCGCCGCTTTTGGTGCTGACCCTGATTTATTTTATCCTGAATACCACCATTACCGATATGGCGGTAGGCGTTGTCAACGCTCCGCAGAAATACATGGAAGGCCTCTACGAAAACAACCTCACCCCGGTCCGGTGCACGGAGTCCGAGGCGCTGAAAATGCTGAAGGACGAAAAGATCATCGCGTCCGTGAAGATGGTGAGCGGAAAGCTCTATGTCGATATCGACGGGGGCAACACCTCCAAAGCGAAACAGGTCCTGGCCGCCATAGAGCTGGCAAAGAAGGGCATGCCCTCCCCGACCCAGGAGCGAATGGATTTGAAAACCGAGGTCAATTACGTCTACGGCGCCGGCGACTTGAAGATGTTCGATAACTTCGGCTCCCTTTTTATTGGCTTTCTGGTATTCTTTTTTACGTTTCTGATTTCCGGGATTTCCTTCCTGCAGGAGCGCACCACCGGAACCCTGGAAAAGCTGCTTTCCACTCCCATCAAGCGTTGGGAGATCGTCACGGGATATATCTTCGGGTTCGGAGCGGTCACGGTAGTTCAGTCCGCCATCATCACGTTCTTTGTGGTCTATGTCCTCGACGTCATGATGATCGGCTCCCTGTGGCTGGTCCTGCTGGTGACCCTGCTTTCCGCCATGACAGCCCTTTCCCTTGGGATGCTGCTTTCCACTGCGGCCACAAGCGAATTTCAAATGATACAGTTTATCCCCATCGTCATCGTGCCTCAGGTATTCTTTACCGGCCTGTTCGATCTCTCCCCGGGGTGGGCCCTGGTGGGAAGGTTCATGCCCCTCTATTACATTGCAGACGCGCTGGATAAGATCATGACCCGGGGCCAGGGGCTTGCCGCAATCGCGGCCGACGTCTGCCTCCTGCTGGGGTTGACTCTGATCTTTATGACCGCCAACACAATGCTGCTGAAACGCTATAGGAGGATATAAAAATGAAAAAGAAACTCATTCCGCCGTTGATCCTGATCGTGATCATCGTTCTGGCCGCGGCTTTCTACGGACGGGGCGGTCAGAGCTATACCGGCGTGGTGGAGGCCACGCTTCTTTCCAACACATCTGAGGTTTCCGGGAAGATCCTGGAAATGCCCATCGAGCTCGGTCAGCATGTTTCCAAAGGAGACCTGCTGGCGAAAATCGACAGCACGGATCAGGAATATGCCTACGAACAGCTCCGGCTTGCCCTGGAAAAGAAAAAGCTCGCCCTTTCCGAGCAGGACGCAGGCTCAGGCGGCAGCCAGGCGGCCAACAGCGTCTCCATCGCCCAGGCCAACTATAACAGCGCCGCTTCCTCCAGCCAGAAAGCCGCTTTGGACTATAAAAACGCCCAGTCCCTCTACAGCCAGGGGGCCATCACCAAAGACGCCCTGGATATGGCAAAGGTGAAGTACGATTCCGCCGCCAGCGTGCTGACAGCGGCGAAAGCCCAGCTGGACAACGCAAAAAACAGCGCTCCCCAAAGCTCCGCGCAGCTTGACGTTCAACTGACGGAAAGCCAGCTTGCTGAGATGAAAAATACTTTGGATAAATTCTCCATTCTTGCGGTAAGCGACGGCGTCATCATGAGCAAAAGCTATCTTCCCGGAGACATTGTCGCGCCGGGCTACGACCTTGCCGATATCGCGGCGGACGGTGAGAAATACTTCGTTTTTTATCTGCCGGTGGAGTATGTGAACTCTCTCGATTATGATCAGAAGCTCACGGTAAAGGACGACGCAGAAAACAGCTATGACGCTGCCGTAAAGTATATCGACGTGAAAAGCGAATACACCCCAAAGGATATGCAGACCGCCGCAAACAAGAACAGGGAAAGCATCAAGATCGAACTGCTTCTGCCTGAGGGCTGCCCGCTGAAACCGGGCCAGGAAGCGAAGGTTCGGCTGTAGTAGAAATCTTGGGCCGCGGTGGCGAGGCTGCCGCCGGCAATGACAATGGATGTTGCAATGAATCTGAGGAGGGATTTAAGATGGGCTTGCCGGAAAAATGTGAGTTCAGCCTGGATGGGAACTGGCGCAAAGGGGCTAAAAATTTAATAACGGACGTACCAGGGGTCAAGGTAGGACACGTGACGCTTTGCAGCGGAGAGATCAATACCGGAGTGACGGCGGTGCTGCCTCATGATGGAAACTTATTTTTAGATAAGGTTATGGCGTCCGCATCGGTTCTAAACGGGTTCGGGAAAAGCACCGGCCTGATGCAGATCGGAGAACTGGGAGCCATTGAAACGCCTATTATCATGACCAATACCCTGAGTGTAGGGACCGCATTTTCGGGGCTTGCAAAGTACATGCTTGCGCAGAACGCGGATATCGGAGTAACAACGGGAACGGTAAACTGCGTTGTCACGGAGTGCAACGATGGGATACTCAACGACATCCGGGGGATGCACGTCAAAGAAGAGCACGTATTTCAGGCCATTGAAGCCGCGGATGCCATCTTTGAGGAAGGCGCGGTGGGTGCCGGCACCGGCATGTACTGCCTTGGAGTAAAGGGCGGAATCGGCTCCTCTTCAAGGATCGTTCCGGTGGACGGAAAAGAATATGCCGTCGGAGCGCTGGTCATGTCAAATTTCGGAGTACCCGGCAATCTTGTGATAGGCGGAGAGCGTGTCGGACGTAAAATAAAAGCGGTCAAGGCGGCGGAAAAAGATCAGGGCTCCATCATCATATTGATCGCCACGGACCTGCCGTTGAGCGAAAGACAGCTGAAGCGGACCGCCAACCGGGCCGCCGTCTCCCTTGCGAGGACCGGCTCGTTTATGGGCAGCGACAGCGGAGATGTGGCAATTGCGTTTACAACGGCCAACAGGATACCTCATTACAGTGAGACAAACCTGCTTGAGATGAAGATGTTCTATGATGAAAACATCGATATGGTCTTTGAAGCGTCGGTAGAAGCCGTCGAAGAGGCGATCATCAGCTCGCTGTATCATGCGAGATCCCTTACCGGCGTCCGGGGCAGAACCATCCGGGGATTGAGGGATTTTATCGAAAAAGGCCTATTCTAAAGATAGGCCTTTTCCACATATTTGCTGGTAGCGCATTTCAGCATGGCCGAATAGCCAAGCTCAAATTTGATGACATCCCCCACCTTATAATCGGTTTCCGACTTGCTGACGTCAAGGATCAGATGGTCGGAGCTGGCGCCGAGAATATCGATTTTTTCATCCAGCGGCGTCATGGAATCCGGGTCCGTATCCTGCTTTCCGATTGCCAGGATCGCCCGTTTGATGATTCCCCGGTCTTCATAATAAGGCCGCTGTCCGAAAGCGTCGACCCCGATCTCTCCCACCGGCAGGGACCGCTTGCTCTTCAGCTCCACGATCTGGGCCTCGAGGATCAGCGTGTCGGACGTCGTCCCGGGAAGCTTTGCGCCGTAAGCGGTGTCATTTCCAAGGAGAAACGCCTCGCCCAGCCTCAAATTGTTGATTCTCTCCGGGAGATCGCCTTTTTTCGCAAGATAGATAGAGCTTGAATTTCCGCCGGAAACCATCTCCAGCCGGATTCCGAATTCTATTTCAATTTTTCGCGCGGCATCCACCAGGATGGACAGATTGTCCGGTTTCGGAATCACCGCTCCGTAGCAGGTCAGGTTTACGCCGACGCCGAAAAGCCTGATATTCTCCAGCTTTAAAATTTCCTCCACCGCGGAGAAAATCTGATCTTCATCGGTGTAATAAATCCCTTCCCTTAAATCTCCCAGGTCGATCATCAACACGATCCTGTGTGTTTTTCCCTGTTTTTTCGCCTCCTGATCGAGGAGCTTTATCGTTTCCAGCTCCGAATTAAAACTGATGTCCGCATATTTCACAACGTCGGAAATTTCGCTGGCCATAGGCAGCCTCAGCAAAACGGTCTCCTTACCGCGTCCCGCGTAGGTCTTGATGTTCTTCATCCGGGAATCCGCCAAATAATCCACTTCCGGATGCGAAAGAACCATCTTCACCACTTCTTCGTCGGCGCAGACCCCTTTTGTGACGATCATCATAGTGCATCCGCCCTGCTCCTTGGTGATCTTCGCTACCGCTTCCAGGTTCCCCTCTAATTTCTTTAAATCAATGGTCAGTTTGGGATACATGTTCCGCCCTCCTTTAATCTTCCTTTCGGTTTGGACAATTCTTCCTGAAACAATGCGCACAGTCGTGATTGCAGTCTCCCATGTCCTGTGCCGTCTTAGGTGAGCCGTCCGGGTTCTTGTAAGCTCCTCCGATGGGCTCCGGATTTTTATAGGCGCTCATGTCGTAGCCCATTGCCTCACTTTCGTCAATGTGCTTGCGGTATTCTTCCTCTTTTTGTCTGGCCTCCTCCGTGACCCGGGAAAGCTCGTCGATATACTTGGCCTGATAGGACTCTTCCTTCCTCTCGGGGAATTTGAAATCCAGGCTCTTTTCCAGCAGCCGGGCCGCCGCCTGGGGAAACCGTTTGGACAAAATACCCAGGGAGGCCATGATATAGTCGTTATCCACCAGAATTTTCGCATGCTCGCTGGGAAAGAGCAGCAGGCCCGTTTCATTGTGTCTGGCGATCTCCTTCATGATCTCCACCCGATGAGGCAATCTGGTAAGGGCGCCGCCGGTGCCGATGATATACCGGACCTGGGTCAGATCTTTCCCTTCCGCCACAGAGCTTCTGCCGGAGGGTCCGTAGATGTAGCGGATCTTTCCCGCGTGGCGTTCTACCGCCTTGATGACCGCTTCCCTGGTAAGCCGCTCCACCAGTTTGATCTCGTCCTCGTTCTTTGGAATAGCCACATAGGATTCCAGGGTTTTATCCAGGTCGACGCCCATCTTTTCAAGCTCTTCCCGCAGCTTTTCCTCGCCGATGGACTCGATAACCTTCCCGCGGTTTACATAAACCCCCAGATCTCCTTCTACCGTGCGCTTGGCCTTTGGCTCCGGCGAGATCATGATACGGGCCACCTGGTCGGATTCGGTCGCCACGGAATGAAGATCTGTGGTCGCCCCGCCCACATCCAGCACGATCAGATCCCCGATGTACTCATACAGCAGCTTGGTGCACTCCATGACCGCTCCCGGCGTAGGGATGATGGCACCGCTTACCATATCCCGCACATGTTCCATGCCCGGCGCGTGGGTAATATGCTCCTCGAAGGCATCCTGAATCACCCGCCGGCAAGGCTCAACGTTGAGATCGTCAATCTTCGGATAAACGTTTTCCACATTGTAGAGCTTCATGCCGCTTTCCTGGTCGAAAATCAGCTTCATCTCCTCCTGATTTTCGCAGTTTCCCGCATAGATCACCGGGATGGAAAGCCCCATGGAGCGAATCATCTCCGCGTTGGCAATGGCGGTGTCCCGTTCGCCGTAATCCACTCCTCCCGCCAAGAGGATCAGGTTTGGCTTGATTTCCTTTATCTTTGCCAAGTCTGTTCTGCGAAGCCTTCCCGCGGTGATGTAATGGATGATGCCTCCCGCTCCAAGGGCGGCTTCCTTTGCCGCTTTAGCCGTCATATCGTAGACCAGCCCGTGAACTGTCATTTTCAATCCGCCTGCCGCCGACGAGGTGGCCAGCATCTCGCCGTATTCCAGGCTATCTATCTTCATTTTTTTGCACAAGTCGTCTATGGCGCCCTGCAAACCGATGCGCACATCCCCATCCAAGACCGAGGTAGGCGCCTGACCCTGTGCCCAAAATACCGGATCGTCTGTCTGTATTCCATTAAACGCATTCACCACCGTGGTAGTAGAGCCTATTTCCGCAACTAAGACGTCAACTCTCATTAAAATATTCCTTTCTGAGCGTGGAATAGATGATCTGGTCGAGATATCCTCTCTCAGATTTGTAATTTTGCCGCAGGACTCCATCGCGGTGCATTCCGAGACTTTCATACAGCTTAATGCCTATCGCGTTGTCGGGATATACGTCGAGCCAGAAACGATTCGTGTTTCTTTCCTCAAACGCATATTTCATAATCGCAAGCATAGCCTCTTTGCCGTAGCCTTTTCCCTTATCAGAGACAACGATTCTCCGGAGTTCAAAGATTTCCGACTTGAAATCCATCCTTGCAAGGGCATACCCCACCATCGCCTGATCCGCCTTGCGTTTAAAGACCAGCAGCAGATGGTTTTCGTCTGCAATCTCGGCTTTATGCTCCTCATAAGTACCGATCCAGACAAAGTTTCTATTATCCTTATGTTTTTCAAGTTCAATAACCGCGTCGATCTCCGCTTCAACCGCTTCCACAATTGAGAGCCGTTCAGTCTCTATCATTACACTCACCTCCGAATGCGCCTCGAATGCGCAAATATGGCGAAAAGCGCCGCACCCTTGAATGCGTAAATATGGCGAAGCGCCGTTCTCAGATGTTTTTATAAATACCGGTGCCATGGCGGTGTATTCCCATAGAAAAGCGTGAAACCTCTCACCGCCTTTATGCGAAGCATACAAAGGCGGCAGATTTTCGAGGGAATACACCTGCCAGGCACCGATCAAGTTTAAAATCATACCCTAGGCAGGCGCTTAAAAAACTATTTGCGCATTTCTCTGCGTCTCATGGCCTCCTCAGCCAGGAAGGTTGCCACGTCGATGCCGTGGGAATCCCTGCCAAAGCCTTCATCAATGCCTGTCTTCCGGGCTTCTTCAGGAACCACCTGGGTACCTCCCGCCGCGATGATGACCTTGTCGCGGATGCCCTTTTCAATGGCCAGCTCATTGATCCTCTTCATATTCTTATAGTGAACGTTGTCGTGGGAAATGATGGTAGAAGCCAGGATGGCGTCCGCATTCAGCTCCACAGCCGCGTCTACCAGCTTTTCCACCGGAACGGAGGTTCCCAGATATTCAACCTGAATACCCCACTTCTCAATTCCTCCATGCTTGATGTTGATGATCTCCCGAAGGCCTACGGAGTGTTCGTCCTCGCCTACCGTACCGCAAACCACCTTCATGGGGTGGTCGCTGAACTCTTTATACAGAACTTCGTCGCTCAGGTAGTGGGGTTCAGGCGGCAGCACCAGGGTTTCCGGATCGATGTCGAAGGTCACTTTGCCCTTCATTTCGATCCTTGTACCTTCCGCTTCCTGAAGGATCTCTTTGCTGATGACTTCCGGACTTTCCAGACCCAGCTTTCTGCCGATTTCCAGGGCGGCGGCTTCCGCCACTCTGACGTTGGCAGGAATGCACATGGTCAGAAGGATGGTTCCGTCTGCGCACCATTCCATTTCCGGCTTGAGGGCTTTGCCGTCCAGGTACTTCTTTACCTTTTGAATTCGCACGTCTACACAGTCGGTCTCATCCAGCTCGTCGATGAAGACGATCTTGCTTCTGTCCTCGAAGGTACAGCCGCCGATGAGGGCCGCCGGATCCTTCGGATCTCCGCCGTACTGTTCCACGTTGTTGTTTCCGAAGTGAGCCGTTACAGGGGCCATATAGTCCTCCGCACGCTCGAAGATGAAGCCGTAACCCACGCCGCCTTCGATCTTTCTGGCGATCCCGTCGCCGTTTCTCTCAGGATATCTGGCCGAGTCTACGAAGAAGCCTTCCTGCACAGCCTGGAAGTATCCGCCGACCTCGACGATTTCCTCCATGAACAGGCAGGCTCTTTCCTTTATATCTCTGGCCATCTCTCTCAGAGGACCGTCCTTCTTCAGCTCGACCATTTCCATCAGTCCGTCCAGGCCAACCAACGTCTGCTTTCCGTTGTCGCAGGCTTCGATGTTGTAAATATGCCAGGGAACGTTTCTTCCTTCGTCCGGCGTGATGGTGGACTGAATATCCGCGGAGGTCAGCTTGGAGATCAGCATGTTCAGCACGTGGGTAACGGTAGCTTCTCTTGCGGAGGAGCAGATGTACTTGGTGTTCTGCTGGGCTCTCATCTTGTATCTGCCGCAGATGTCTCTCAGGGCAACCGCATAGGGCAGGTCCATATACACAGCCGGGGCCGGCGTAGCGGTGGGCGGTACGGTGGACAGGCTGATGAGCTCAGGGCGGATGCCTACCTTCTCGGAGAACAGCGCGTTGATGGAGTGCTGTACGATGAGCTCCGGCATTACCTTCCATGCCTCTCTGGCCGTTGCGTTGGCGTTGTGGGCTCCGTCGATCTGGAGCATCTCCGCCCATTCCATGACCTTCTTGGATTCACAGGCGTCTACAAAAGAGCGCACGCAGTTGATATCTCTGTACAGAACATTGTAATGCGGGTCCTGATGGGCGCCGTTGATGCCCTCTTCAGCAAACATAACGGCCACGTCCGGACCTGCTACGCCGGACACGTAGGAATGGTAGTTGATCGGACGTCCTACTTCCTCTTCGATGATGTCCAGAGCCTTTCTCTGTGCTCTCACCTGTTTTCTGGTAATGGGAACGCCGCCGATTCCCTGGGGGGTCCCTTCCATCAGTCCGTCGATGTGGGACTGACCCATGTGGCGGATTACCATGATATGATCTGCCCCGTGCCATGCGGCCATTCTCATTCTTCTGATATCGTCTTCAAACCTTCCGGAAGCGATTTCCGTGGTGATGACCGGCTGGGGCTGGGGGTCGATATCTCCGAAGAACTTGGCGGGAGGAAGTCCAACGCTGTTCTTCAGCGGCTCTGAGCAATCCTTGTATTCAAAAGGCCCCATCTTGATGCCGGGGGCAGGCGTTCTCCAGTGCCAGCCTCTTCTTTTCGGCGCGTACTTATCCAGGTCCTTCAGGATATTTTCAATATCCAGTTTTTCATTGTGTTTCAATTCCGTCATTTCCCCGCACCTCCCTTAAACAGCGCGGCTGCTTCATCCCAGTACTCGCCCTTGGCCAGCTTTTCACCGGTTTCCCGGATAGGCATGTCTTTTGCCTTGGATAACTTATATACTACGTGGCCGGCGCCATGGCACATAAGACCTCTGTCCATGCAGCCTTCCACAATTTTCTGCGTGTCAAGGGAGGAGATACCCATTCTTAACAGCACGGCCCGTTCAATGGAAGGAGTCGTGTTCTTCCTTCCCAGCTCAAGAAGGGGGTCTACCACCTGCTCCGCCAATTCCCAGAATCGCTTATAGAGCTCTTCATCGGTCAGGTTGGCGATGTGTTTTCTCCTCTCCTGAAAATCATCTGCTCTTTTCATCCTATTCTTTCCTTTCCATCCCTAAAATGAGCAGGGATTTCAAATCTTTAAGCACCCCGCCAGGTGCGTTTATAATGATTTTAAAACTTCCCTGACGAATTCTTCAGTGGACTTCGTTTCCTCTGCCAGGAAAGCGATGTCGCTATCGGTGGGTTTGGTGTTATACGTGCTGACCGCGGTTTTGATCAGGGATTTCCTCATATGATCCAGATCCACGTCCCGGGCCTTGATCAGGGAAGGATGGGACGGCAATATGATGTTCGTGCCGGGAACCTCTTCCGCCGGATCGCCGAAGAAGATCTCAATCCCGTTATCCCTTGCAAAGGAAAGCTGCGGCTGGACATGCTTGCCTGCGCCGGTGTATTCCGTTTCCTGAACGAGGATGATCTGATCCTGATCCATTTCCTGGGCGATGGAAAATGCGGCGGCCAGGGCCGTATTTCCGGCAGGGCCCTTTTCCAGCCCTTCCAAGCTTGCCAGCGCCTCTGTGATATAGAAAACCTCACCCTGAGCGATAGTCACATACCGGTCCATATACCTCAGCGGTCTTGCGGCTGACCTCGGAACGTCGGAGCGGTCCGGCCATGAGGAAAATGGCATGCCAAATCCCGTATGGCCTGTGGTAAACGACTTTCTGTTGAACTGTCCGTCGGAAGCCATATGCAGTCCCGCGAGATTGACGCTTGCGCCTACGACCTTTGATTTCGCCCCTGCCTTCATAAGGCCCCTCGCCGTTCCGGTAAGGTTGCCTCCGCCTGCGTTGGTGCACACCACCACGTCGGGGTCCTTTCCATACTTTTCTCTGAACTGCATGGAAATCTCATATCCAAGGGTCTCAACGCCGCCTATTCCGAAAGGCGTGTATAAAGAAGCGTTGAAATATCCCGTTTCCTCGAGAAGCAGCAGGAATTTGTAGAACAGCTCGGGACCTACGGTAAGCTGAACGACCTCCGCTCCCAAAGCTTCGCACTTCCTCGCCTTTTCCACGATCTCGGGCTGCCCGACGCCTTTGGAATCATAGCACTCCTGAACGATGATGCACTTCAGGCCGGCGATAGCCGCCTGGGATGCGACTGCGGCGCCATAGTTCCCGCTGGTAGCGGAAATGACGCCCTTGTATCCCAGTCTCTTGGCATGGTACACCGCGTTGGCCGCCCTTCTCGCCTTAAAGCTCCCGGAGGGATTGCTCGCCTCATCCTTGATAAAAATTCTGGCGCCTTTGCCGCTGGGCGCGCACTTCCGTGCAAGAGCCGTCAGATTCTTCAGCTCAAGAACCGGCGTGTTGCCGACATTTACGCTATATTGGATATTCTGCATCTCTTCCAGGGTGTACCCTGTTTCCCGCATCATCTTTTCATAATCAAAAGCGATGGAACCGCTCTCAAACTTCGAATAGTCGATTCCTATCGACTTCAGCATGATCTCGGCCTTTCTGGCCATTACGGAATTATAATCGTTGGCTTTTGTCATTATCTTTCACCTCCGAATACAATTTCTCTCACCTGTTTGTCGATGGCTAAGAGCTCCGGAATGAACTTTCCGAAGTCGTGCTCATAATAGGGATTCACTTCGATGAGCGTTCCCGTTTCCATTCTTCCGGTAACCGTTTCCACAGTCACCTCGTCGCCCATGTTTGCGTCCGCCTGAAGAAAGCCCTTATCCCACATTTCCAGCGGCACCTTTTTCGTGTCGTCCGGC
Source organism: Bacillota bacterium (assembly GCA_036835995.1). Taxonomy (GTDB): domain Bacteria; phylum Bacillota; class Clostridia; order Peptostreptococcales; family Anaerovoracaceae; genus Anoxybacterium. The sequence continues at coordinate 23,755 of DAITKX010000001.1, forward strand.
ACCTGGGGAGCCCTCTCTGACGGCTCCAGTATGATTTTGTGGATTCTCACCCATTCGCCTTTTTTAATCATTTCACTCCTCTTTTCTCCCTGGCTAAAATTGTAACTGAAAGCGCCGTGGCGTGGGCGCTATACTATTTTACAATTTTAGCTTCGGGGCAGATCAGATCCCTCATATCTCCCATGATAGCTCTCGGAACAGGCAGGTCGATCATCGTATGCAGTCCCGGTCTCGCGTTGATCACGTGTGGAATCATGTTGACGCACATTGCGATGGTTCCGATTCCTCCCGGGATTTCAGGAGAGTTGACCATATTGACGTTAGGGGTGCCCTTGATGATGACATAGTCTCCGGTGTTAACGCCGACCTGCTCCGGCTCGATCTGCTGCGGATGGTCCATTTCGATCTTCAATTCGCCGTCGATATATCCGAAGCCCTTCATTGCGACGCCTGCGACATCGCCGGCTTTCGCAAAGCCGTAAGGTGATTTTCTGTCAACGTCCGTAACGATGGGATCCATGGACTGGGTTACTTTTTCCACCTTCCAGCCGATTGCGTCCGCAATCATATTGATGGATTCGTTAAAGCCGACATGTCCTGCTAATTTTCCTGTTTCAACGCCTTTCTTAAAATCGTCGACGGTGATTCCGATTCCCTGCTCTTCCATAACGGCAGGCCCGAAGGGCGACAGGCTGTTTACTCTTCTTGAAACGATATGCTCAACATCTTCACAGCAGCCGGTCCAAAGGATTACGAGCAGGTCCATAATCAAGCCGGGATTGATTCCGGTACCTAAAATGGAAACGCCGTTTGCTTTTGCGATCTTGTCGAGTTCCTCAGCCAGCTCGGGATTCTTCGCCTTTGGATAGGACATCTCTTCCGCGCTGGAAACTACGTTGATCTTCTTCTCCAGAACGAACTTCAATCTGTCAAAAGCATTTTTTGTGAAGGAGTCTGTGCAGCACAGAACGACGTCCGCGGCCTTCTCCTTGATCACATCCTCCGGAGTGCCGATGATGACGTCCGGTCTGTCACCCTTTGGAGTTTTGATGAAATCGTACATGCTCTTGCCGACCTTTGCGCCTCTTCCGGCTACGCCAACGATCTCAACGCCCTTCTTCTTCAGAAGCATGTCAGCCATGCCGCCGCCCATTGCTCCAAGACCCCAAATAATTACTTTTACATTTTCCATTTTTCTACTCTCCTTACTTAAAATTATTATCATTAAAAATAAGCCATTCTATCTTTGCCTTTTGTATAGAATTTTTTGGCTACTGTACTATATAATAAGCAACAAGTGTGCCAACGTCGGCATCCGTCTGTCCCGGAAGGGTAAAAAGCATTGAAAATACAGAAAATTCAACCTTTTTTACA
>DAITKX010000001.1:25138-48237 GCA_036835995.1 Bacillota bacterium
GCCGTTTTTTAATCCCACACGCTTATTATTACCGCGCCCTTTTTTGCAAATATATTGGCAATTTAGCGCAAATATATTTGCATCTTGCGATTCTTGAAACGGTCGTAATCCTGATATTCGTTCTGTTTTATAAGTTATATTCTTTGATTTTTTTATATAAATTTTTCCTTGCAATCGCCAGATTGACCGCCGTTTTACCCACATTTCCGCCATTTTTCAGGAGCGCGTCCCTGATGTATTCCTTTTCAAATTCCCTTCTTGCGTCAAAGAGAGATGTCTTTTTGTGGAATGAATTTTTGATCTTTGCGTTCATCAATAATTCTTCCGGCAAATCCGTGATGTTGATCTGGGAATTCTGCGACATGACCACGAGCCTTTCCACGATATTTTTAAGCTCCCTCACGTTCCCCGGCCAGTCGTAGGCATAGAGCACATCCAGAATCTCCGGAGGCAGATAGGTGACTCCTTTGTTCATTTCCTTGGATAAGCACAGGACAAAGTAGTTGGCCAGAACTTGAATATCGCCCTTTCGCTCTCTCAGGGGCGGCAAACAGATGGGCACGACGTTGATCCTGTAGAACAGGTCGTTTCTAAAACTCCTTTTTTCCACCTCTTCTCTCAGGTTCTTATTTGTCGATGCGATCAGCCTGAAATTTGTGCAGATCGTGCCGGTTCCGCCCACCCTTTCAAATTCCCTTTCCTGCAGAACCCGAAGGAGCTTCGCCTGAGTGTTGAGGGGCAGTTCTCCGATCTCATCCAGCAGGATCGTTCCCTCGTTGGCGATCTCAAACTTACCTCTGTGCATCTTGTCCGCGCCCGTAAATGCTCCCTTTTCATGTCCGAACAGCTCGCTTTCCAGAAGGCTTTCCGTCAGGGCGGCACAGTTGACCCTGATAAAGGGCTTGCCTGCGCGGTTGCTCTGGTAGTGGATCATATTTGCTATGATTTCTTTTCCGGTCCCGCTTTCTCCGGTGATCAGAACCGTGGTGTCCGTCATGGCGATCTTAGTGACTTTTTTTCTGATCTCTTCTATCTTTTCCTCGCTTCCGATGAGGGGCGCCAGACCCGCCTGGTCAAACATCTGCTGCTTCAGGATGTAGTTTTCATCTTTCAGCGAGTAGAGTTCAAACGCCCTTTGGACGTTAAAAATAAGCTCGTCGATATCCGCCGGCTTTAGCATATAGGTGAAGGCCCCTGCCCTGACCGCTTCCACCGCGCCGGAAACGGAGCCTTCCGCGGTCAGCATGATCACCTGTATGGAGTCGTTGATTTCCCGGATTTTCTGAAGAAGGACCATTCCGTCCATCCTCGGCATGATGATATCGGAGACAACGACTCCCACCGAATGGCTTTTGATCATCTCCAAAGCCGCGAAGCTGTCGCATGCGGTGAGTACGTCAAAGTCATGGAGCTCGAATATCTTTTTATATATCTTCAGCAGATCCCTGTCGTCATCCACCAAAAGCAATTGATTATTGTATGACATCTCTCCTGCCCTCCTGTTCCTGGTCCATAGGGAGCGTGATAATAAATTTCGAACCAGCTCCCCTCTCGCTGATCAGCTGGATACTGCCCTGCATTTTTTCGATCATGATCTTTGTGATCCAGAGCCCCATACCGCTTCCGTTTCCGGTGGTATCGGTGGTATAAAACGGCTCAAAGATTTTATCCCGTATCCCCTCGTCAATTCCGGTCCCGTTATCCTCTACCGACAGGACCAGCGTATCACCGCCGGCGCCTTTTTCGTAAAATCCGGTAATCATGATCTTCCCCCCGTCTTTTATCGCGTTGATCGCATTGGAGATCAGGTTGAGAAAGATGTGCTTCAGCGGTTCCGTATCCCCAAGATAGAACAGGGGATTCGGCGAAAAGGAAGTCTCTATCGTTATATTCCTGTGGATGCTGTTTCGCCTGGTCAGGAGGATGACCTGATCGATGACCTTCGTAACGTTCCCCTGAACCTGTCTGCCTTTCGACGGGCTGGAAAATTCCAGGAGGTTGTAGATCACCTTTTCCGCATAGTCCGTGGTCTGCAGTATCGTATCGACGCTCATCTCTTCGGTTTCATTCCTAGTTTCCTTCGATGCCTTTAAAAGATACGCAGATCCTTTGATTACTGCCAGCGGATTTTTCAGCTCATGGGCGATGGCCGACGTCAACTGGCCTATTTCCGACATTTTTTCCCTCTGTGAGAGCTCCTTCTCCAGCATCACTCTCTTGGTTATCTTCTGGCTGTATACGACTACCTCCGACGCGACGTTGTCTTCCGTCAGAATGGGAAAATATGTGTTTTGAAAGATATTGTCATTGAACGCGATCCTGGTATATTGCTTTGACTTGGCCTGCAGGGACTCCTTTATTTTACATCCCTTGCAGATCCCGTCGCCCCCTGCGAGAACTTCATAGCACTTCCTCCCCTTTACCTCCTCCTGGGTTTTTCCCAGGGCGTCCAGGCTCTTGTCGTTGATCGTAATGATGTCCAGCTGAGGGTTCAAAATCATGAGCAATCCTCCGATGCCGTTGATGATGCTCTGAACCTCCTGATTTTTCTTGATCAGGTGGTCCGTATATCCCTTGATTTTGACGCTCATGGAATTGAATGCGTCGGAAAGAGCTTCGATCTCTGTGTAGTTATAAATCGGCTCTTTGATATCAAATTCCCCTTCTGAAATGCTTTTCGCCCGCCGGATCAGATCGTCAAAAGGTCTGGAATATTGCCTGTAGAAGAAAATTGCCAGGAGGATGTAGATGCAGAGGATACAGAGGATAAACAGAATAAATCGGGAATGCTCCAGATTGTTTATGGAAAGATACTGGTTCTGATTGATTTCAACCGCCAGCTTCCACGGCAGCGAATCCACAGTGGTAAATGCGATCATCTGGCCCTGGTTGCCTTGATTTGCACCCCTATATGTGATGACCCCTTCCTTCTCAGCCAGGACCTTCTTCAAAGCACTTTTATAACTTTCGCTTAAGTCGGTATCCTCGATGATATTGGTCAGGGATACCTGCCCCTGGTCGCCGCCGCTGGGGACAAAGGAAGGATGGTAGATGATAGCGCCCGAATTGTCGAGGAGGTAGGCAATCCCGCTTTCCCCCAGCCGAAAATCGGCTAAAAACTCCTTTCGTATCGTTTCAAGCCGCACGTCGACGCAGGCGACGCCGATAAAACGGTTCCCGATGTAGAGCGGCGCCGAGCAGGTGATCATCCAGCCCGTCCCCATGTAATCGACATAGGGCTGGGACCAGACTGTTTTTCTCTCAGGGTTGTTCTGTTCGTTGGCCACGGTATAAAAGGGATCATTTTTTTGAAGGTGGCCGGGATCATAAAAGTCGGTGGATGCGCCGGGATATATTCTCAGCAGACCTTCTTCTGTGGCGATATACACCCATTGCAGATAGTGATGCCGCTCCATCATCTTTTGAAAGACCGGATCAAGCCGCTCTGTCGCGTTGATCTGCCGAACCGCGTCCCCGTTCAGCTCGGAGGTGCCCGGAAAGAAGATCGTAGAAGAGTCTGACCCCTTCTCCGCCTCCGTGTATAAGCTCCCGTTCTCTCCCGTCTTGTACTCCCCGGACAGCGCGGTTCGATCCTCCGACGCGATGAACTCCTCGGTCCATTTGGCCAGACTCTCCGTCTCCTTCGCGATCTGCCCCATGATCAGCGCAAGATTCTGCGCTTTTTCAGAAGCGATTTCCTGAAGGCTGTCCTCCGTGTTTCTGATGGTGTTCCTTCTGTCCTGCTTTAATACGTAAAATGTAAAAAATAGAGTTGCGGCAATATTGAATACAATAAAAATCAATAGAATCTGTGAAACCAAGGAATTTTTATCAAAAAGCTTCATTGCCGCGACCCTCCATACTACAGTTTCAGTTGTTGTTTCCGAAAAAGTTCAGTCAGACACTGCAAAGTGTCAGTCGTCAAGAATGGCGATGGCCCTGATGGGCGAACCGTCCGCATCTTTCCATTTCAGCGGAAGCAGGCAGACGGTAAAAATGTCGCTGCCGACCTGATCCAGGTTCACCAGGTTTTCAATGATGACCATGCCGCTGCTTAAAATTACCTGGTGAGAAGGAAGATCCTCCGCTTCCATGGAATCGATGGAGATCACATCGACGCCGAATCCCTTCTTCTTATTTCGGGCGAGATACTCCACGACCTCTTTATCCGCCACGGGGAATTTTCCGTAATACTCATCCTTTCCCCAATACCTGCTCCACCCCGTATTGAACAGAATAAACTCCGCTTCCTCCACCTTTGCCTTGTTCCTGTTGATTTTATCCATGGTGATCAGCTCGCCTTCCTTTAAATCGGTGCAGTCGACCACAAACCCCTTTCCGACAAAATTTGTGATGGGCATGGCGTCAAGAGTAGCGCCCTGGGCGTACAGGTGCGCGGGCGGATCCATATGGGTTCCCGTGTGGGAATACATGATCATCAGGGTTTCTTTAAATCCATCTTTTTCAAGGGTGTTTGCCGTGTTCAGCTTAGGGGTTTCCGTCCCCGGATAGACCGGCATATCCTCTGAAATGACATGGGTAAGATCGATTATCTTCATTTTTACCTCCTCAAGGCAGTTTTGCCTTTCCGTTCCGATGAATTCACTTTTTATTTTACCATGTTTTTTTAATAAATATCGCTATTTTTAGGTCAACACCCCCACCCCGAAAACCGCTCTATTTTTTCTTTTTCGATCCCTCCGGACAGCGCGTCCGCAATGGCGCGGTCGATGATTTCCACAGCTCTTTGCGCCTCTTCGAAAGAGAGTACGAGGGGGGGAGTAAATTCCAGCACATTGGAATGGATCCCAGTGCAGTAATAGAGCAGTCCCAGCTCATAAGAGCGAAAGACTACCAGCGCGGCCAGCTCATCAGCCGGCTCCTTCGTCCTCCTGTCCTTCACGAGCTCGATCCCGATAATCAGGCCCTTTCCCCGGACATCCCCGATCACCGCATACTTTTTCTTCAGCCCGTTAAACTGATCCAACAGCCAGTCGCCCAGCTTCGCCGCGTTTTCCGCGAGCTTTTCCTCTCTTGTGACCGCGATGGTCTCAAGCCCCGCGGCACAGGCCACAGGATTGCCCGCCGTCGTGAACAGGTGCATCCCCACGCCCGCGTCCATCAGCTCTCTCCGCCCTGCAACCGCGCTCAGAGGTTGGCCGGAGGCCATGGGTTTTCCCATGATCACAGCGTCGGGTACGACTCCCCAATGTTCAAATCCGAACATCTTCCCCGTCCTGCCAAAGCCGATTTTGACCTCGTCCAAAATCAGATAGATTCCGTTTTTGTTGCAAAGGGCCTGGAGGCCCTGGAGAAAACCGTCCGGAGGAACGATATCGCCGCCGTCGCTTTGAATGGCTTCAACGACCACCGCCGCCGCCTGATCCGGCTTGCAAACTGCTCCTAATATGTAGTTTTCAATGTACTTCAGGCAAAAAAGTCCGCAATCTTCCGGGTCCTTCTCGAAGGCGCAGCGGTAGCAATACGGATAAGGAAGCTTCACGACATTCCCGCCGCCCAAAAGCCTGCTTTGGGCCGGATGGCCGGACATGGCATAAGAACCCATGGTCTGCCCATGATAAGATCCTATAAAGGTCAATATCCTGGGCCTTTTCGCCGCGAAGGGCGCGATCTTGGCGACAAACTCGTTGGCGTCCGATCCGGAGTGCCCGAACCATACCTTTTTATCGAAATCGCCGGGAATCAGCTCCTTTAATGCCTCTGCCAGCTGGATGCTTTCGGCGCTCATCACCGAAGTCAGGGAAGAAAAGGACAGCCTGTTCATCTGCTCCGATACCACCCCGGCGATCCTGGGATGGCAGTAACCCGTATTGGCCACCGCCCATCCGGCGTTAAAGTCGATATATTCCTTTCCGTCGGCGTCATAGAGCCTGCTGCCTTCTCCTCTTTCCGCAATAAAGGGATAGAACCGCAGCTTCAACACGTCTGCAATGGCATTTGTGTCCCTTAAAAACAGTTCTTCGCTCTTTTTCACATCGACCTCTCCTCCTTTTCAATCAAACGTATCCGCGATAGCTTACACCATTCTTAGAAAGCAAATACAATGCCAATTAACCTGGCGTATCGAAACGCTGAAAGCCATGAGTTTTTACAAAATCAGGTCCTTGATTTTGTAACCAAAAGGTAACTTGTTTTACCAAAAAGTAACTGTGCTGTTTTTAGCCGGGTTTGCAAGGTTTTTAAACAGACGTTTCTCATGAGGCCCTGGTTCTCCGCCTCCCCTTGTTACTTTACGGTTACATTTCCGCAGTTCCCATTTCCCTGAAAGGGCCTCTTTTTCAGGAAAAACCGCCTTGGCATAAAAACTGCTCTTGACATGAAGCAGGAAAAACATCTGAAAATCTGAAAAGGAGGAATGATTATGAACCGCGACCGAAAGTACTTATCCTTTTACTATGAAACGACGAATGATTTCCCGGATATCCGCCTGGATCCGAAAAGAACCGCTCTGCTGATCGTAGATATGCAGAACGAGTTTGTTCTCCGGGATTTCGGGGAGGCTCTGGCCTTTAAAGAGGCGGGAGAATGGGAAAGATGGATCCCTTTCCACGACAGGCTTGACGATATCGTAATCCCGAACAATAAAAAATTGCTCGATTTTTTCAGAGAAAACGGGCTTACCGTCACCTTCGGAAGAATCGCCTGTCAGAGAGAAGACGGTGAAGACCGGTCTCCTGTTCAAAAGTCTGAGGGCTGGAATAACATGCTGCTTCACGTGGACAGCTTCGCCGCTCAGATGATCGAGCCGCTTACCCCGCGTCCCGGCGAAATCGTGGTGAATAAGACCACCGACAGCGTTACCACAGGGACGAATTATCTGCAGCTGCTCCGCTACATGGACATCGAAACCGTCATCGTCACGGGGATTGTAACGGATCAATGCGTAGCGTCCACCGTCAGAGGTCTCGCGGACGACGGCTACAAGGTGATCTGCGTCGAGGACGCCTGCGCCGCCGGAGACGCGGCATTGCACGAAAGCGAATTGAAAATCATGAACATCATCTATTGCGATGTATTGAAAACAGATGAGGTCATAGATCTTATCGAGAAAAATCTAAGCGTTTCCCTGTGCGGGTAAAGGAGGTAGTACCGTTATGAGTGATCCTAAAATCAAAGAAGTTACTCTTTTGAGAAGCATGGGCTTCTGGCAGATCTGGGCCATCGGCGTCGGCGCCGTCGTAGGGGACGGCATCTTCCTATACATGGGCGAGGGTGTCGCTTCTGCCGGTCCGTCGGCGCTGCTTGCCTTTGCCATCGCCGGTTTCCTTCAAATGTTCATCATGATCGCCATGGGCGAGTTGTCCGTAGGAATGCCGGAAGCTGGCGCCATGTCCGTCTGGGTCGAAAAATACATGGGAAAATTCTGGGGCCTGCTGTCCGGTCTGACCTTCTCTGTCGGCTGGGTAGTCCTGGGAGGTTCCATCAGCATCGCCCTCGGCCGTTTTGTCGCCTATTGGGCTCCTGTCGGAGGGCTGGAAGTGGCTACCGTTCTCTGGGCGGCAATTTTCTTTACCATTTTCGTCGTAATGAACATAGCGGGAGCCGCCATCGCCGGCACCGGCCAGTTGATTCTGACGCTGCTGTTGGTAGGCATCATGATTCTGTTTGCCGTCTTTGGCATCATCAAGGGAGTCAACATCGGTAATTTATCTCCGTTCTTCCCCAACGGAGCCAGCGGATTTTCCGCCTGCATACCCATTGCCACCTTTGCCTATATGGGCGCCGCCTGTATCTGTACCGCTGGCTCGGAATGCAAGAACCCGAAAGACCTGGGCAGAGCTCTCGTATGGTCCAGCCTCACCTTTATCATCGTATACTGCCTTGCCCTTTTCGTCGTACTGGGAACCATCGACTGGCAGAGTGCGTCTTTGGACGTTTCCATCTTTACTGTGGCCGCGGAAGTAATCTGGGGACCCATCGGAGGAACGATGCTGAATTTTGCCGCCTGGCTGGCCGCAGCAACCTGCCTGATCATGGGAACGATCTACACCCCTTCCCGGATCTTTTACGCCATGGCAAAGGAGGGCTACATGCCGAAGATCTTTGCCAGGGTCAACCCTAAGACCAACACTCCGGTGTCAGGCATCATCGTCATATGGGTCATCGGTCTCATCGGGATCGGCGCGGCAAAGGCTTTCGGAGCGGCCAATTTCTACGTCACCTTATGCAATCAGGCCGTTATCGCATGGTCGATCTCATGGGGGCTGGCCGTCATCGCGGGCATCCTTTACAGAAGAGACCTGGGCGCTGAAAGGATTAGAAACGAAGTAGGCTGGAAGCAGCCGTTTTATCCGGTAACTCCGGTTCTGGCGATCATCGGAATCATCTATGTGCTATATCTTTGCTTCTATGATTGGGCGCAATTCGTGGGCTTCATCCTCTGGGTCGCGGTCTACATCATTTACTATCTGCGCATCAGGGTCAAGATTAAAAAGGGCCTCATCAACGCGGATGTGCAATTCTAGTGCGGTAAAATTTATTCCCATAATCTCTCTGTTTGACATTTAAACATTAGCTGTAAAAAAATAAGATGGTTGAGTCACTCTCATCCATCTTATTTTTATTTACAATTTACAAATTATTATTATTTGCAATTCACAAATTTAAACCTATAGCTGATATTTCTTCATCTTGTGCTGCAGGGTCTGGCGTTTGATCTTCAGATATGCCGCCGCTTTGGAGATGTTGCCGCTGTATTTTGCCAAAGCCAGAGTGATCATCTCCTTTTCCATATTATCGAGATACCAGTCCATCCCCACCTGGCTGAAATCGTAGGTTCCTTTTATAAGGCCCCTGTCCTCATTGCTGAGGAGGATATGCTTATCCGTCAGAACCTGCTCGTCGTCAGCCATGGAAATTGCGGCCATTATGATGTTCTCCAGCTCCCGCACATTTCCCGGATAGTCGTAATGGAGCAGCTTTTCCTTCGCTCCGTCCGAAAGAGACTGGATCTTCTTCCCATAGCGCTTATTGTATTTCTCTATAAATTTGCCGGCCAGCAGAAGGATGTCGTCCTTTTTCTCCCGCAGCGGGGGAAGGTCGATCCCGATGATGTTCAGCCTGTAATACAAGTCCTTTCGCAGCTTTCCGCTTTGAATCAGGAGCTCCGGCATCTCATTGATGGTGGCGATGATCCGCACGTCGATGGGAATATCCTCCGTGCCGCCGACCCTGCGGATATAGTCCTCCTGGAGGACCCGAAGCAGCTTTCCCTGCAATTCATAGGGCATCGCGCTGATCTCATCCAGGAGAAGGGTTCCCCCGTCCGCCTGTTCAAACAGTCCTTCCCGGTCTATCGCTCCCGTAAATCCGCCTTTCGCGGTCCCAAAGAGGATTCCTTCCAAAAGGCTTTCCGGCAGCGCCGCACAGTTTTGGGCCAGAAAGGGTTTCTCTCTCCTGTCGCTGTCAAAGTGAATGCTCTGGGCGATGAGTTCCTTTCCGGTGCCGGTTTCCCCGTATATGAATACGGAAGCGGAGCTTTTCGCAGCCTTTCTGGCGATCTCAATGGTCTCCAGAAATTTTTTGTTCTGGCCGATGAGATTGTTGAAGCTGTACTTTCTAATGCGGTGCGCCTTCATCTTCTCCGGTTCCAGCTTCTCTTTATGTAAGTCAAGAATGGTGTTGGACATTCGCTTGATATCGGTTACGTCCTTTGCGACCTCAATCGCCGCGATGACGTTGTCGTTGTAGATAACGGGTATGGTGCTGTTGATGGCGTTGATCACCTCCCCGTCCCGGTTGAGGTAGGTCTGCTGCTTGTTCAGGGTGATCTTCTTGTGGTGCAGCGCCTGGAGCAGCGTGCTTTCCTCTTCGCTCATATTCCGGAAAACTTCCGTGAAGGGCTGCCTTAATACGCCTTTTCTCTGCATCTTTTCCAGGCGGGCCATAGCGTCGTTGTATATGATGGTGTTGCCTTCGCAGTCAAGGACATGGACCCCTTCGTCCACGATCTGTAAAACTTTCTGCATGATATATTCGTATTCTCTGACTTTCATAAGAGCTCTCCCCTCTCATTACTTTCTGAAAATTCACATTCGACAATATAGTCTAAAAGTTTTATTTCTAAGCATATCACAAATCCCTCTGCGGTGCAAATTATCTTGCGTTTGCAAATTTTTTTGCATTTTGTCTGCACCTTTTTCGCTCCCGGTCCGTTCTGTCTGAATTTTATCCGGCTATTGACTGGAATGGATTTGACATTTATAATAAAAAGCGCATTGGTAATAGACGATTGTGATGAAAACAAAAAGGAGACGTATTATGAGACTTAGAAAAGAAGCAGACGACTTACAGGAAGAGGAGATCCTGCTGATCGCCAGAGTATCCGACGCCCTGGCCCATCCGGCCAGAATTAAAATATATCGGTTTATCATGCAGAATAACCGGAACAGAAACCCTGTCTGTAACAAGGATGTGGTTGCCGCTTTTGACTATTCCCAGGCTACGATATCCCAGCATATTAAAAAACTCGTGGACGCAGGCCTTATCGAGGTGAAAAAGGACGATAAATTTTCCATGTACTTTGCGAATATCGGAATTCTCGGCAAATACCTCAACGCGACGAAAAAATTCGAGTAAACGTGTAAATTCGATAAAAAAAATAGTTTTACCCCTAATTTTGCTGCTGATTTTATTTGCCAAATGAAATTTAGATGGTAAAATATAACTAATAGTTAAAGCAATTATTCTATATCCTATGTGGGGAAGGCTTAAATATGGGAGTATATCTTATACCGATCATCATTATTGTGATCCTCGTGATCCTGCTAATCTATTCATTGCTGAGAAGCACGTCGGCGGTTACGGATAAAGACCACCTGGTCCGGTTTAAGGATGCGGCGTTGGACATTTCCGAAAGAATCGCAAGCGACCGCGATTCCTCCAATATCATTCAGCATATTCTGGAATCCTGTTTCAAGCTCATCCCGAGGGCTAAGTTCGGAATGATCCTGGTGTTCAATCCGGAAGGACTGCTTACCATAAGGGCTTCCGTAGGATTCAGCCGCAGTTCCGCCAGCGATTTCTCGCTGAAGCTCGAGGAGACGTTTCTCTATCTCGCAACGGACGGAAAGCTGAAAGGGCCCGTCATTATCAACCGGATTGACGATATCCTGCGGTCCAAGGGTGACGATGACTCGGAAGGGCAGAATTCCGCCATTAAGTCCGAGATATCCACTCCCCTGTATGTCGACGGAGAGCTTTTCGGCCTGTTATGTCTCAACGGCGACAAAAAAGACATCTTCTTGGATCGGGATCTTTACGTTTTGGAGTACATGGCAAACCAGATCGGCATCATAGTCAACCATCAGAAACTGTTTACTGAGATAAACGACATCTCCAAGCATGATACCCTGACCCATATGCTGAACCGAAGCAGCTTCGAGTCTGAGCTCGACAAGCTTTTGACCGATCCTTCCAAGGATGCGGGGGCGCTGTATTTCGTCCTCATGGATTTGGACGACTTAAAGGTGGCAAACGACATGTTCGGACATGCTTACGGCGATAAGATCATCCAGAACTACACTGAGATCATCAAGCGCTGCCTTGGTAAAAACGACTTTTGCGGAAGATTCGGCGGAGATGAATTTGTCGCTGTAATCCAGGGGGATTACCTCCATGTAAACTTCATCCTTGACGAGGCAAGAAAAGAGTTCATGAAGTTTAAGAAAAGCTCCTTCCAGGAGCAGGTCTTTGTTCCCGATTTCAGCTATGGCTACGCCTCTTTCCGTGAAGGCCTGGGCGATACGGACACCTTCTACAAGCTGGCCTATCAGCGGCTGCAGGAAATGAGAACGGACAAGCAGAATGACAAAATGCAGGAAGTAAAATACATAAAGAAAAACGACCGGCCGGGGGAGGAAATGCCAGAGGAAACGGAATTCGAATCAGAATCAGAGGCGCAAATCTGAAGAGAAAAGCGTAAAACTGAAAATACGATAAAAAAACAGCAGGGCGATGAATGAACCGACCTGCTGTTTTTTACTTCCATCCTGTGAACATTGACTCAAATCTCACTTATGATAGATTTCATTCCTTATGATCTTGAAGCTCCTGTATATCTGCTCCAGCAGCACCACCCGCATCATCTGATGGGGGAACGTCATCTTGGAAAAGGAGAGGCGGAAATCAGCCCTTTCCAGCATCTCCTCCGACAGTCCCAGAGAGCCTCCTATGACGAATACGATGTCGCTTCTTCCCGTGATTCCAAGGGCTTCGATTTTCTCTGAAAGGGCTTCCGACGTCAGTTCCTTCCCCTGTATTTCCAGGGCAATGACAAAGTCGTCCCTCTTGAGCTGCCTCAGAATGCTTCTGCCTTCCGCTTCCTTAACCGCCATCTCCTCCGTCGTTGACGGATTATCCGGGGCGCGTTCCTCTTTCAGTTCGTTTATCGTTAATTTGCAATATTTGCTCAGGCGCTTGCTGTACTCCTGGACCGCTTCCGTCCAATACCGCTCCTTCAGCTTGCCTATACATATAATTGTTATATTCATTTTTTTAACCTTAATACCGAAGTATGTCCCCGTAGAAACCGTGAAACCTTTTACCGTTTTCATGCGCAGCATATAAAAACGGCGGTTTCCAAGGGGACATACCCGGCATTCCCTATTGCGGAACCTGCTGTGATTCCGGCAGGTTCGCCGCTTCATCCATCGTTGTCAGGGTCACCTTCAGGGTCATCTCCCTGCCGTTTCTGAGAACCGACAGCTTTACCTCGTCCCCCGGCCTATATTGGAAAAGGCTGCTGATGAGCTGTGTCATGGTTTCGATCTTTTTGCCTTCCAGCCCGGTGATCACATCCCCCTCTTTAAGGCCGGCCTTCGCTGCCGGAGAGTCGGTATAAATCTGTACGACATATACGCCTGTATCTGTTCCGAGTTTCCCGTCGGGATATTCCTGAAGGTAATCCGCGACGCTGGCCCCCTTGATTCCTATATATGACCGCTTAAACTCCCCTTTTGATTTGATTTCATCCACGATGGGTTTTGCCGTATTGATGGGAATTGCAAACCCCAATCCTTCGGCGCTCTGGGCCTTTGCGGAATTGATCCCGATGACCTGTCCCGCGCTGTTGAGCAGCGGTCCGCCGCTGTTTCCCGAATTGATGGAAGCGTCAGTCTGGATTAAGCCGTCCATGGTGATCTGAGACTGCCCGTCGGTGACGGTGATGGACCGGTTCAGGCCGCTGATAACGCCCTGGGTAACGCTTCTGTCAAAGGCCATTCCCAAAGGATTGCCGATGGCCGCCGCGTAAGCGCCGATCTTTACGGTCTCCGAATCTCCCAGCTCCGCGGCCGTTAAATTCGGCGCGTCAATCTTTACGATGGCAAGGTCGATGCTCTTATCGTTCCAGAGAACCGATCCGGTTACTTCCCTGCCGTCGGTGAGCTGGACCGTGATCTGTTCGGCGGTTCCGTCGCTGATTACATGGGAGTTGGTGAGGATATATCCCTTTTCATCTACGATGATCCCTGTGCCTACACCGCTTTGCACGCCCTTCTGAAGGCCGAAAATGCTCTGATATGTTACCTCCGTGCTGGTGCTGATGCCCACCACCGAAGGAAGCACCTTGGCGGCGATAGCTTCCGCCGTATTGACCTTATCGTCCGGTTTGATGGTGATATTTCCGGCCGAGGGCTGTCCTATAAGGCCGCCGCCGAAATACAGCGCGGCCATTCCCCCGCCGAACCCGGCTCCCGCGGCAAGGACCAGGATAAGGACCACCGCAAGAACCTTTCGCCCGTATTTTTTCTTTTTCATCGGAGGTGGAGCGGAAATGCCCGGCGCTGCCGCCCTTTCGTCTCTTCCGCCCCCCGTGTGCGGCGTGAAATCCTTCCAGCCGCTTTCCGTTCTATATTCCCCTGATGCCTCTGCATTCAATTTTTCATCTGCGTTCAAATTTCTGTCTGAAAGTTCTTCTTTTAATTCATCGTTCTCCATTTTGAACCCCCCTATTACCGATTATCAGATTTCATAGACAAGGCTGATCTCGTCTCTTATGATGGTATTGAGTTCTAATTGCTTGCCTATGTAAAAATCCGCCTCTTCCAAGATGTTCTTCACCGTTTGGTACGCCATCTCGGGAAAGTTGTTTTCTCTGCTGAGATGAGCCAGGAGAACGCGTCTCTCCTTGTCGTTCTCCGACAGCAGGCGCAGTATGGTCTCGCCCGCCGCTTCATTGGACAGGTGCCCTTCCTCTCCCAGGACTCTTTGCTTTAAAAACCAAGGATATCTGCCGACCTTCAACATGTCTACATCATGATTCGCCTCCAGGATAAGAATGTCGGCCTCTTTTATCTCTGAAATGATCTCTTCGCTCATGCACCCTGTATCGGTCACGATACTGATCTGTTTTCCTCCGGAAGAAAACGTATATCCGACCGGCTCTGCGGCGTCGTGGGATACGCGGAACGTCTTTACCGTGATATCGCCGATGGAAAAAGTCTCGCCTGTCTTAAAGGTTTCTTTCTGCTCCTCGCAGATCTGGGCGTCAATCTGCTCCCAGGTCATGGCGTTGGCATATGCCTTCAGGGTTTTTTCCTTTTTCATGAGGGTTCGGATACTCTTTGTATGATCGGCGTGTTCGTGGGTGATCAGCAGCGCCGCCAGCTGTTCTTTCGGAGTGGCGGTCATCTCCAGTCCCTCGTAAATTTTCTTTCCGCTGATTCCGGCGTCTACCAGGATCGCCGTAGTCTCCGATTTCACCAGGTAGCAGTTCCCGCTGCTGCCGCTTGAGAAGGAGCAAAAGCTTAAAGTCATGGTCATTTCTCCTTTATTGTCTATTATGATTGTGATAATTATGTGATTTGGATTTGAAGATGTGAAGAAATCCGTTACTGCTCCCACGCCATGATATATGTCGACTTTTCCCGGTTCCCCTGGTCATAAGTGATCTTCCACGCGGGAAAAGCCGTATCGGTCACGGGGGACTCTGCGTCGAAGGCGTTGGAATCGAGATAGTAAACCAGGGAGATGTCCGTCACATGGATCTTCTCTCCCTCTGTATTTTCGCTCATAAATTTGACCAGCGCCGCGACGGCTGGAATTACTTCCTTTTCAATGTCGTTGTCGTCCACCGGGTTCAGCCAGTAACGCTTGAAGTCCGCTATCTTTCCGTCCTTTATGGTGAAGATGATATAGCTGTCTTCAATGGCGGTTTTACCGATATAGTTTTTATAGGTTACCAGAATTTCATCATCCGTGCGGTCGATCCGGTCAAAGGTCACATTCTCCGTCATCAGGCCGCACTCTTCAATGAAGCTCTTTGTGACGGAGATAAGGTTTTCATCAGTCTGCTCCGCTTCCGTAAGCGCTTCCTGCCGGTCGAGCTGCTCCTTGATCACGTCCTCGTTCATCTTGTCGTATTTAACCGTCAGTTTCGACATTTTAGGGCGTTCCTTCGGAATATCCGTCTCAATAAAGATATTTTTTTCCGCAAGCAGCTTGACCGTGACGTCCTGCATCTCTTTTTCATCGGTGTTAAAGCGGGTATTCTGATAAACATAGGTGCCGATCAAAACCAGGTTGGTAATGATCAGCGCGACGATCAAAATTGTCTTTGCTTTCGTCCAGTCCATGATTTTTACTCCTTGGAAAAGCCGATGGGATCTGCGCTATACAGATCAAAATATATATCGATATTCGCAGCGGTAACGATCCATGCGGGGCGAAGCTCCGTGATTCCATTTCCGGCCGGCTTCACATAACCGGTCTGCATGTCGCTTATCAACACCGCTACGTCCTCAACCGTCACCTGATTCTGCACCGGGGTTACCGCGCCGGACTGCTGCAGGACATTGTAAATGTATTGGTAGTTTCCGGCGATTAGGTTGGCCGCGGAATAAGCGTCTTCGGAGTCCCCGTCGCCGGAGCTTCCCGTCTCGACCGCCTCGATGTCTCCGCTGTCAAAATCGATAAGCTGGCTTTTATAATAGGTCACCTGACCGGAGGTAACATCGACCACAAGCGGTTCTCCATCCTCATAGTATATCCTGTTTCCGTTTAACTCCATTCCGAAGATAAACCGGTATCCCTGCTTTTTGTTGGGGTTCGGGATAACACCCTTTAAATACGGAGTCAGCCCTTCCTTTTCCAGAGGCGTCCACGAGCCATGATTTGCGACATAGTTTACCGCCGTTTCCAACGCGCTCGTAAAGCTTTGCCCCCCATTCTGGCCGGTCTGCTCCTCCTTGTATTCGATGGTGCCGTCCGGGCTTACAATAAGCACGTTCTGCCCGTAACCGTACATATAGATGACGGTTCCGTTCTCCTCCACAATGCTTCTTACAAAGTCAAAATTTCCTCCAAAAAACGGCGCGGCCAGCGCGTTGATCTTATCTGTCTGGTGGGAATAGGAATCCTGTTTGAAGGGAACGCTTTTCAGCGCCGATTTGACGGAAAGAGGCACGAGGGTATTGTTTTCAACGCCGAGAACCGCGCTGGCGGGATAATATATATTATTATTATACCCCTGGGCTTCGATGGAATCGATGAGTCCTGAAAATCCCGCGTCTTCCCCATCTCCGGCATCCGCCTGCAGCCAGTAATACTTTTTAGCTTCCCCGTCGTAAACGAAAAGGCTCTTCCCGTCCTGGGCCGTGGAATAACCGATGGCGGTCACCGCTCCGATGGCGCTGTAGTTCTGGGGATTGTCCATACCGAATGCGGAGCAGAAATCCGATGTGGGGATATTATAATTAAATTCCGCAAAGATCGATTTCAGCTTCATGACCTGCTGATACTTGTCGGCGGGAATCTCTTTCACCAGCACATTTTCCGCGGCGCTGAACCGGTCGAGCTCCGCCACGAAGCTGTCGCCGCCTGGGCTGCCCCGCCAGATATCCGCTGGCATCATCACGGTATAATTGTCTCCTCCGAAATTTACCACAATCTGATTCGGCTTCACAAGGCTCGCCGCTTCCGGCAGTTTTCCCGCCGTCTGGGTCGGGGTAGCGTTCAACGCCCCAGTGGATATGTTTCCCCAAAAAAAGTATAATAGTAGTACCGTCGATAAAAACAATACTACTAGACTTAAATTCTTTGCATTTTCTATCAATCTCGGCTTTGACATAATATCCGCCGTCCTTAACTTCCAAATATCGTTTTCAGCAGGTTCTGCAGAAACTGCATCGTACCGGATTGCGGAGTATCTAATATCTGGGTGTCTTCCTCTGTCTTCTCTTTGATCATCACCTGGCTGCTGTTGGTGTAGGCGGGCTTGCCCACCGCATCCAACGTATCGACCTGTATCTTATACAGTCCGGGCTTCAAGCCGTTTACCTGCTGGGTATAAAAGCTCAGATTGTTATTGCTGGAAAATGCCGGAAAAGCCTTTACCAAAACGGATGTAATGCCGGTATCGTTCGGCGCTTTATCTTCCAAATAAACGTTTACCCTGATTGTGATCGGCTGAGTCAGTTTGGCGGAAATCAAGAGATTGCTTGAATAAACAATGCTGTTGGCCGCCGGGTTTACCAGTACGACATTGGGGTTTTCCGCCGCGCTGGAAAAAACGGTGCTGCATAATAAGGCCAGAACAATCGTCAGCACAGCAATCATTTTTTTCATTCAAGAATCCCTCCTTTCTCTATGGTCCAGGCGGCCGCAAGCCGCCAAAATATACTAGGATATATAATGACAGTATATAGTATGTATGTTACAAACGTGTTACGCAAGCTTTAAGATAGTTTTACAATATATTGGATGATTTTTGTCCGGAAATTCCCATTTTTTCAAGTTCCTTGACGGTATGGAAAGCACCCTTTGAAAACATCTGAAGACATGTTTTTTCTTGCTTGTTTTCCCTTTTTAAGGCATAATTTTATTATTCCCAAAACTTTGAAAAGGAGCGGCGAACATGAAGGCTGTAAACATTTATACCGACGGCGCATGCGCGGGCAACCAAAATGAAACCAACACCGGAGGCTGGGGAGCCGTGCTTGAATACGGCGAGCACCGCAAGGAACTCTTCGGCGGAGAACCCAACACCACCAATAACCGGATGGAGATGATGGCTCTGCTCAATGCGTTTCAGGCGCTGAATAAAGATAATCTGAACATCCGCGTCTTTTCCGACAGCTCTTACCTGATGAATTGCTTCCGTGACAAATGGTATGAAAACTGGTACCGCAACAACTGGAAAACCTCCAAGAAAACAGATGTGGAAAACCGGGATCTCTGGGAATCGCTCTTTGCCTTCATCAATCGTCATTCCATTGAGTTTTTCCGCGTCAAGGGACATGTAAACCTGAACAGCAAGGCAACCAGGGTCGATTCCCTGTTCAGCAAATTTATCGAATGGAACGGACCGTCCTTTACCATGGATGACTTTATCTATATCACAAATATGAACAACCGGGCCGACGAGCTCGCAAACATGGGGATCGCAAGCGTCGTCAAATCAGCTTTGTAACCAGGATCGCCATATCGTCCGGCACAGGCCTTCCGACACAGGCCTCGGCTTCTTCGACTACCTTTTCGGCGAGAGCCTTCCCGCCGAGATGTTTGTTCTCCTCGATGATCTTGAGCACACTTTTCATATCGAATTCATCGAGGCCGTTTTGACGCGAGTCCCTCGGGGCCAATTCCCCGCTGCAGGCTTCCATGATTCCATCGGTGTACAGGATGATCCTGTCTCCGCTTTCAACCGATACCGTAGCCTCTTCCCGGGGCGTTACTTTCATCAGGCTGCAGACCGGCATACCCTTCACCTTGATTTCCCTGACTTCTCCTGTATTCTTGATCAGGACCGGCATGCAGTTATGCCCGGCATTCAGGAAGGTGGCCTCCCTCTTTTCCTTGTTGTAGAGGCAGAACAGAATGGTGAGGTACTGTTCCTTATCGACTCCCAACTCGTTGTAGCTCTTTTGAAGGAGCTCCAGAATTTCTTTTAAATCCACCTTTGTTTCACCGATACGCCCTCGAACCACCTGCCTTAAGAAAATGGTAAGCAGAGAAGATGTAATTCCATGACCGGAAACATCAGCTATGTAAATCAGGGACTCGGAATCGTTCATTTTTATGACGTCGAACAAATCCCCTCCAAGGTCTTCGCTGGGGAGGTAGTCGGAGTTGATCTCTATCGTGTCCCAACATACACCGTCTATCGGTAATGCACGTTCCTGAATGTGCTTCGCAAATTCTATGTCCGCTTTTAACTTTTCGTAATGCTTTAAAAGCTCGTCCTCGGTTTTTTTCTCATCCGTGATGTCGTGAAGCAGTTCGATGGAGTAATTTTTGCCGTTGACAGTGCTGACGGGAGGCGATGAGATGAGATCGTAGTATCTGTCGCCGATGGGGACGTGCTTCGTGTCCTTCTTTCCGGTTTCCTTTGTCTCCTCGGTTACGCAGTGTTCGCACTTCTCCTCTCTGCCCAGAAGGGAATAGCAGATATGACCGAGAGTATGTCCAAATACTTCCGACATTTTTTTATTCATATATATGACGTTATGATCCTCATCCATGATTCGGATCATATAATCCATCTCTTCGATCAATTCGCGCATTAAAGGCGCGTTATTATATAGCAGCATAGGTTTCCTTTCTCCTAGTGTTTTTTCATCAAAAAATCCAGGGCTTCTTTATAGGAGTCGACCCCTTTGCCCCATATCTGTTTTACGCAGACGTTTTTCATTACCGATATCTTCCGGAAATCCTCCCTGCTGTTGATATCGCTCAGATGAACCTCTACCGTGGGGATCCCCACCGCGGCAATTGCGTCACGGATCGCGATGCTGTAGTGGGTATAGGCACCGGGATTGATCACGATGCCGTCTGCGTTTCCATAGCACTCCTGTATTTTATCGATGATAGCCCCTTCGGAATTGGACTGAAAAAATTCCAGAGCAATGCCCATGGAGTCCCCTTTTTCTTTCAGCTGGCGATTGATCTCTTCAAGAGTAAGGGCGCCATAGATTTCCGGCTCCCGTATCCCCAGCATGTTCATATTCGGTCCGTTTATCACCTGTATTTTCATTCGTACCCACCGTACCCCTTCCTCTTTTTTACGTTTTTTATTATACCATACTATTATGCCTTTTGCATTTGATATATCGCTTCTATCGCCACATTAATTTCTTTTTTCGTATTGAATGGCCCAACGCTCAGCCGAACCGCCCCTATGTCGTAAGTCCCTATGGTTTTGTGGGCCAGAGCCGCACAGTGATAGCCGCCTCTGGCTGCGATCCCATAGTTGGAATTCAGCCTGTCGCAGACCTCCTCGCAGCTTAAATTTTTTAAATTGAAAAGTGAAATCCCGGTCTTTTTCTTGCTGTTCCACGACCCGTACACCGTAACGCCCTCCATATTGCGCAGAGCGCTGTCCAGCACCGATATAAGCTCTTCCTCATAGGCCCGTATATTATTCACGCCCAGCTTTGATATATAGCCGGCAGAATAGCCAAGGCCCACGATTCCCGGCGCGTTGACCGTTCCCGCCTCATATCCGTCCGGGAATTCCATGGGCTGGTCCAGCTCCCGCGACCTTGTCCCGGTACCCCCTTCCCTGAGGGGCCTCAATGGGACGTCTTCTCCAACATAGAGCATCCCGGTACCCATAGGGCCCAGCAAACCTTTATGTCCCGGAAGCGCCAGGAGGTCGATCTTCATTTTCTTTACGTCGATGGGCAAAGATCCCGCGCTTTGAGCCGCGTCAACCATAAAAAATATGTTTTTCTGTTTTGCGGTTTCGCCGATTTCCTTTATCGGCATGATTGTCCCTGTAACGTTGGAAGCATGGGTGCATACGATCAGCTTCGTATTTCCTCTTATTTCTTTTTTCAAATTTTCAATATTTAAAGTGCCGTCGCTGGCGCATCGTATGATCGTCGTTTCGATCCCTTCTTTTTCCAGCGCTTTTAACGGGCGAAGCACCGAGTTATGTTCCATTGCGGAGGTGATCACATGATCTCCTCTTTCCAGAATTCCCTTTATCCCCAAGTTCAAGGCTTCTGTGGTATTACATGTAAAAACGATCCGGCTGAAATCGTCGATTTGAAACAGCTTTCCCAGCTCTTTCCGCGCCTTGTAAATCTCTTCTCCTGTCTTTATCGACATGCGGTGGCCCGACCGTCCGGGATTACCGCAGTAATCGCGCATACATTCGTGCATGGCGCGCAGCATTCCCGCCGGTTTGGGGAAGCTTGTCGCACCGTTATCCAGATATATCATTTTGCACCTCCGAAAGCATTGGAAGACGATCCCCCTTACTTCTTCCTCCATATTATGCAAAAGCGGTGCAATCTGCTCTTTGTGTCCGGCTCCACCCGATAAGAAAAATAGTGTTTCACGTGAAACACTATTTGCCTTTTGTTGAAATTTCAATATTATTTTAGACTCAACAACAGTTCCAAAAGCCTCTCAAGCTCTTCTCTGCTGTAATACTCTATTTCGATTTTCCCGCGTCTCGTCCCATGATTGATGGCGACCTTTGTGCCTAACGTTGTTTTTAATTCTTCTTCCATATCGATGATTTCACGGTTTTTAACTCTGGCCTTCGCCTTGGACGGCCTTTTCGAGATACCCTCGTTTTCTCTATTCACAAGAGCTTCCGTTTCCCTTACGGAAAGACCGTCCCTTTCAATGCGATTCGCCAGCTGTATCTGCTTTTTGGGTTCCTTGACTCCGGCGATCGCCCGGGCATGTCCGTTCGTCAGACTGCCCTGAACCACCATCTCCTGCACCTCTGTGGGAAGTTTCAAGAGCCTCAGCGCATTTGTGATATAGGGCCTGCTTTTTCCCACACTCTTTGAAATCTCTTCCTGAGTCAAACCGTAGGTCGTTATCATCTGGTTCAAAGCATCTGCTTCTTCCATGGGATTCAGGTCCTCACGCTGCATGTTCTCTATGATGGCCAGCAGCATGTTCTGTTCTTCACTCAATTCCCTTATAATGCAGGGGATTTGCTTTAAGGAAGCCCTTCTTGCCGCACGCCATCTTCTTTCCCCTGCTACGATCTCGAATCCCTCGCCGGAAGGCCTGACCATGATGGGCTGGATTACTCCGTGAATTTCAATAGACCGCGCAAGCTCTTCGATTTTTTCGTCCGCAAAGTTCTTTCTCGGCTGTTTAGAATTTGGCTTGATGTCATTGAGGTCAAGAAACAGAATTCCCTCCTGATTCACTTCAGCGCGGTGGTCATCGCCCAGGTTGATCTCGACATCGTTAAATAAAGCCTCAAGTCCCTTTCCGAGTCCTCTTCCTTTTGGCGCCGCCATTATTTTTCACCCTCCAGTTCCAAAAATTCCTCGGCAAATTCAAAGTAGGCTTCCGCCCCTCTGGATTTCGGATCATATTCCGTAATCGGCATGCCGTAACTCGGCGCCTCCGCAAGCCGAACGTTTCTTGGAATCACTGTAGTATAAACTTTCTCCTTGAAATATTTCTTTACTTCCTCAACGACCTGGATGGACAGGTTGGTCCTGCCGTCGAACATGCTCAGTATGACGCCCTGAATCTCCAGGCTTGTATTCATGTTCTTCTTTACCAGCTCAATGGTACTCATCAGCTGACTGACTCCCTCCAGCGCGTAAAATTCGCATTGGATCGGAATCAGGACGCTGTCCACCGCCGTCAGGGAATTGATCGTCAACAGTCCAAGGGACGGCGGGCAATCGATAAATATGTAATCATAATTGTCTTTAATTTTATCCAGGGCCTTCTTCAGCCTCTTTTCCCTTCCCTCCAGCTGTACCAGCTCAATTTCCGCTCCAGCCAGCTGTACGCTCGCCGGTATGATGTCCAGATTTTTTATCCGTGTTGGAATGATCGCGTCTGCAGGCTCCAGCTTATCATTGATCAAAACTTCGTACATGGTCTTGTCCAGTCCTTTTTTGGAGATTCCCATACCGCTGGTCGTATTGCCCTGAGGGTCAATATCTAAAATCAATATTTTTTTGCCTTTCAACGCGAGGCAGGCTGCAAGGTTAATGTTCGTTGTCGTCTTACCAACTCCACCTTTTTGATTGAATATTGCTATGGCTTTTCCCAAAACTCTTTCCTCCTAATGAATTTGGATTGATCATCCTTATATCTCCATTTCTTTTCCATTATATACTACCCGGTATTTTTTCACCATACTTTTT
>DAITKX010000001.1:48247-102058 GCA_036835995.1 Bacillota bacterium
CGTGAAACATATCACGGGAAACCTTTTAATGTCGTGTGTTTTCAATTCGATATAATGCTGGCAATACTTCGGATTTCCAATCCGCAATGGGCGACGGCACCGCTCGGATCGTTAATCCGCGACGGCACTGTCCGAATCGTTAATCCGCGACGGCCATTCTGGGATTATTTTCATTTTTTGGTATTATTATCCTAACCTCCAAGTATTCTCCTTTGTCCTCCTGATAAAACTTCGCGTTCTGCTCAATCTCAGAGATGCTGGAAAAGGCCTTTCTCAAGGTGTTCAAATAGATCCGGTAATTGATAAATCTCAGTTTTTCGCCTTTTCGCTTATCTTCCTCCTGCTTTTTCAGCACGTCCTCAATCAGCTTCTCTGTTTGCTTTACATTTAAGTTGTGTTCCAGTATCCTTCCTAGAATCTGTTTCCGCACCGTTTCATCGCTTACCTTAAGCAGCGCCCGGGCGTGGCGTTCCGTCAGCTGGTTCTCCGCCAGCACCTGCTGGATCTCCACCGGCAGGGACAATATCCGGATTTTGTTTGAGATCGTCGACTGCTGCTTGCCAACCCGCTTGGCGATTTCCGACTGAGTCAGCCCATAGTCCTCCATCAGCCGCTTATATGCCGCCGCCTCTTCGATATAGTTGAGCGCCTCCCTTTGGACGTTTTCAACCAAAGCCAGGAGCGCGGAGTCCTTTTCATCCGCATCCCGAAGGATCGCCGGTATCTTTTTCAACCCGGCCAGAGCCGCCGCTTTCAGCCGCCTTTCCCCTGCGATAACTATGTACAGCCCCCTGCTGTCACGCTTTACGATGATCGGCTGGATCACCCCGAATTCTCTGATGGAATCGCTCAGTTCCAAAAGCTCTTTATCCTCAAAGACCTTTCTCGGCTGATCCGGATTGGTGCTGATCAGCTCAATCGGTATCTCCATCTGGTCCTGTTTTTTTAAAAACACAATCATCCCCCCCTTACTGTCGAAAAAACTGCTCCCTTATTCATAGTAACAGCAAGCTTGTCCCAAAGGAAAGATATTTCCTTCAACAAAAAACCCCCGAAATCATCATTTCAGGGGCTCTTTCGCAGGAGTTCCCGCTTTTCTCGGATATTTCGATGGGGTTTTTTTAATCTTTTTGACAAGGACGATCCTGTGATCCAGATCATATCCTCTGATGCTCAGCCGTCTGATGTCCTCCAACTTTCCTCCCAGCAGCTCTATCGCCTGAAGGCTCCCTTTCAGCTCCTCTTCGGCAGCTCCCGCCTTATACGCGGCAAACCACCCGCCGGGCTTTACAAAGGGGAGACAGTATTCCGAAAGGACCGCAAGGTTTGCCACCGCCCGGGATACGCACAGGTCGAACCGCTCTCGAAAGGCTTTGTCCTGAGCCAGTTCTTCCGCCCTGCCGTGATGAAAGGCCACGTTCGCAAGGCCGATTTCACAGGCCATCTCCTCGATGATCCTGATCCTCTTGTTTAAAGAATCCATCAACAGGAACTCTTTTTCCGGGAAAAGGATCGCAAGCGGGATCCCCGGAAATCCAGCCCCTGTCCCCACATCGATGACGCTTTGCGCCTCTTTCATCTGGGAGAAATTCCCGATGGCGGCGGAATCGATATAATGTTTTATGATAAACTCGTCCGGGTCCTTGATCGACGTAAGGTTTACCCTTTCATTCCACTCCAGGACCAGTTCCATGTACCTTTTGAATTGATGAAGGGTTCCCTCGTCACAGGCCAGCCCCAGATCCTCCAGGGCTTCTCTCAGCAACTTCATGATTTCCCTCTTTTCCGCTTTTCCATATGGATGAGCAAAACGTTGATATCCGCGGGAGATACGCCGGAAATCCTCGAAGCCTGCCCGACGGAGACCGGCTTCAGCTGGTTCAGCTTCTGCCGCGCTTCAATGCGCAGACCGTCAACCTGATCGTAGTCAAATTCCTCCGGGAGCTTTCTGTTTTCCAGCTTCTTAAACCGCTCTATCTGCTGCTGCTGCTTTGCGATATATCCCTGATACTTGATTCGCACCTCCAACTGCGTCACCGCATGGCGGGACAGCTCCGGCCGCGACCCATCGATCTCCCCAAGGAGCTCATAGTTCAGCTCCGGCCGCTTGAGCAGCTCCGCCAGGGATATTCTGTTCTGGACCGGCGCGCTTTCATGCCTTTCAAGAAATCCGTTGATTTCACCCGGAGCCGCAAAGGTGCTCTCCAGCCGCGCAAGCTCTTTCTCCGCCGCATCCTTTGTATTAAGAAACCGGCGGTATCTATCTTCCGAAGCCAGGCCGATGCGATATGATTTTTCCGTCAGCCTGAGATCGGCGTTGTCCTGCCGAAGCACCAGCCGGTATTCCGCCCGGGAGGTCATGATGCGGTAAGGTTCGTTGGTGCCTTTGGTCACAAGGTCGTCGATCAAAACGCCGATGTAGGCCTCGGAACGGTCTAAAATAAAGGGCTCCCTCCCATCCAGCTTCAAGGCCGCGTTGATGCCTGCCATCAGACCCTGGGCCGCGGCCTCCTCATAACCCGAGCTCCCGTTGAACTGCCCCGCGCAAAACAGGTTTTCAATACTCCGGTGTTCCAGCGTCATCTTCAGGTCAAGGGGATCGATGCTGTCGTATTCTATCGCATAAGCCGGGCGGACGATCTTCAGGTTTTCCAGTCCCGCTATCGTTCGGTAAAAGGCGATCTGAACATCTTCCGGCAGGCTGGAGGACATTCCCTGAATGTAAACCTCGTCGGTGGACAGCCCTTCCGGCTCGATAAAGAGCTGGTGCCGCTCCTTGTCCGCGAAACGGTTGACCTTATCCTCGATGGACGGACAGTACCTCGGTCCGATTCCTTCGATCTGTCCGCCGAACAGCGCGGATCTCGAAAAGTTGTCCCGTATCACTTTATGGGTTCTTTCGTTGGTATAGGTCAGCCAGCAGGAAATCTGATCCTTTTGAAGCTCGTCGTTCATGAAGGAAAAAGGCACGATCCTCTCGTCGCCCTTCTGCTCTATCATCTTTTCATAGTTGAGGGTTCTACCCAGCGCTCTCGCCGGGGTTCCCGTCTTGAACCGGCGCATGTCCAGGCCATATCGCCTTAGATTCTCCGCAAGCTCAACGGAAGGCGACAGGCCGTTGGGCCCGCTTTCATAGGACCATTCCCCAATGAAAATCCTGCCTCGCAGAAAGGTTCCCGTCGCCAGAATCACCGCTTTTGCGCGGTATGCCGCTCCGGTCTTCAGGATCACCCCTTTTACCGTGCCGTCTTCCATCATGAGGTCCACGGCTTCGCCCTGCTTGAGATCCAGATTCTCCTGATTTTCAAGGGTCTTTTTCATCTCCTCGTGATACCTGGCCTTATCCGCCTGGGCTCTGAGAGAATGGACCGCGGGCCCCTTCGCCGTGTTCAGCATCTTGCTTTGAATGAATGCCTTATCGATGTTGATCCCCATCTCTCCGCCAAGGGCGTCGATCTCTCTGACCAGATGTCCTTTTCCTGTGCCGCCTATCGACGGATTGCAGGGCATCATCGCCACCGCCTCCAGATTGATGGAAAGCATAAGGGTCCTGCAGCCCATCCTCGCCGCGGCCAGACCGGCCTCGCAGCCCGCATGCCCCGCGCCTATAACGATCACATCGTATTCATCGAAAATAAAATAATTCATAATTTTTTCCTAAAAATTCTCATTTCCCTAAACAAAATCTTTCAAAGACTTTGTCGATGATATCATCTGTCACCGATTCGCCGATGATTTCTCCCAGCAGTTCCCAGCAGCGGCGGACGTCCATTTCGATAAAATCCAGCGCTTCCGATTTTTCCGCCATTTCGCGGGCATCGCCGATGGCGGCCTTTGCCTCTTCCAGAAGCTCCATATGCCTGACGTTTGTCACGAGAAGGCTCTCCTCCTGCTTGACCTGTCCGCCGTAGACCATGGATTCAATCTCCCGCTCCAGCTCTTCCAGGCCTTCTCCGTTTTTGACCGACGCCCTGATCAGCTTTGCATGAGGCAACGTGATTTTAAGCTCCTCTTCTTCGGCTGCAAGGCCCAGATCTGTCTTGTTGAGCAGCGTGATGACCTTCCGGCCTTCAAGCTTTGACATAATCTTGCGGTCTTCCTTGGTAAGCGGACTGCTGCCGTCGACGATAAATATAATTAAATCTGCATGGTTAAATGATTCTTTACTCTTCTCGATTCCAATCCGCTCGATTTTGTCCTCTGTCTCCCGGATCCCCGCCGTATCGGTAAGCTTAACCGGAATATCCCGAATGCTGACCATCTCTTCGATGGTATCCCTAGTGGTTCCAGGGATCTCTGTTACGATAGCCCGGGCTTCTTTCAACAATGCGTTCATCAGGGAGGATTTTCCGACATTCGGTCTGCCGATGATGGCGACGCTGAGCCCTTCCCGAATGATCCGGCCCGTAGCCGCCGTAGACAGCAGTTTATCGATCATATCGCCTATTATCAATGTGCTTTCAATCAGCTTTTGATAAGTCATTATCTCTATGTCTTCATCGGGATAATCCAGATTCACGGCAATATCCACGAGCAAATCCGTCAACACCCGACGGATTTCGGCCACCTGCTCCGAGAGCGCTCCGTTCATCTGGCTCAGGGCGACGTCAAAGGTTTTGTCCGTCTTCGCCTTGACGAGATCGATCACCGCTTCCGCCTGGGATAAATCGAGTCTTCCGTTCAGAAAAGCCCTCTTCGTGAATTCCCCCCTGTCCGCCAGCCTCGCTCCGTTCCTCAAAGCCAGGGATAAGGTTTTCCGCAGCGCGACGACGCTGCCGTGGCAGTAGATTTCAACCACATCTTCCGTCGTATAGGTAAAAGGCGCCTTCATATAAACGGCCAGCACCTCATCGATGACCTGTCCGCTTGCCGGATCAACAATATGCCCATAGTATAATCGCTTATTAACGATTGACTCTTTGTGTTGATTTTGCTTGGGAACAAAGATCCTATCCAGGATATTCTTCGCTTCTTCCCCGCTGATTCTAATGATTCCGATTCCGCCCTCGCCGTAAGCTGTAGCGATGGCGGCAATGGTGTCTTCCATATAAATCGCCCTCTATTTATTGATAACTGTTGCAGGCCATGGGTATTCACAGATTCCTTATGAGCGCCTGGCAGGGGTGTTCTTCCGGAAACCGCTCACGCCGCGGCGCTCTAAGTTTCCTAATAATACCCATGGCCTACCAATTCACTTAAAATTAAATACTGGGCTTCTTTAATGCAAGACAGCCCAGCGCTTTAACTATTTCAGTTCAATTATGACCCTTCTGTACGGTTCCTCTCCTTCGCTTCTCGTCGTCACCCTTGGGTTGGACTGGAGCGTCGCGTGAATTACCTTTCTTTCATAGGGGTTCATCGGCTCGAGCCTTACGCTCTTTCTCGATTTGATCACCTTGTCCGCCAGCCTGTTTGCAAGCTGCTCAAGGGTTCTTTCCCTCTTTTCCCTGTAGTTTTCCGCGTCGACAACGACCCGCATATACTTTTCTTTATCCTTATTTACAACCAGGCTTGTGAGGTACTGGATCGCGTCGAGGGTCTGTCCTCTCTTTCCTATGATGGTCCCGGAATCCTTTCCGTCCATTTCAACATAAACGCAGCTGTCGTTTCCCCGAACTTTTACCTTCAGCTTGAGCCCCATCTTTTCGGTAATTTCAGCTAAAAACGTCTCCGCGATGTGATCGTTGAGATCCACCAGATCCGCAGGCTTTTCCCTTACGGAAAAAGTAGCGTCCAGGACGGCTTCACCGGTTTGCTTCTGCTCGCTTCTTCTCTCCCGCTTTTCGGGTCTGTCTTCGGGTCTGTCGGCTCTTCTCTCCGGTTCATGCTTTTGAGGTCTGTCCGGCTGCTTATGGAAAGGTTCATACTTTTGAATCTTTTCTTCTTTTTTCTCTTCAGCTTTCATTACAGGCTTTTTCTCGACCCTTACCTTGGCCAGCTTCGCTCCAAGCCCCAGAAAGCCCTTGGTCGGCTCCTCCAGAACGATGACATTCACCTGGTCTTCCGTAAGCTTTAAATCTATCAGAGCAAGACGTACCGCTTCATCGACGTCTTTTCCCCATTTTTCTGAAAAATCCATATCGTATTTCCTCCACCAAATTATTTCTTTTCATTTGCTGCGGCCAGCTTCTTTTTCCATTTGTTCAGGCCCATCGTCTGGAATATCTGAATCGCGGTTCCGACAAACCAATAAATCGTCAGACCCGCCGGGAAGGATCTTCCCATCCAGACGATCATGACCGGGAAAAAGTACCGCATCATTTTCATCATTGAATTCATAGAATTCATGGAAGAGTCTCCCCCCATAGCAGTCTGCTGCTGCGTCTGGGAGTAGGAAATAAATGTCGTGATCCCTGAAAGGATCGGCAGAACCCATGGATCAGGCTGGCTCAAATCGGGCATCCACGCAAAGGCTTCATGGACCGCCATGAGCATGGTGGTGCTGTCAATAAACGCAGTTGGATTTCTGAGCAACGCAAAAAGCCCGAAAATGATAGGCATCTGGATCAGCATCGGCAGACAGCCCCTCATGGGATTGAACTTTTCCTCTTTGTACAGCTCCATCATCTTGATATTGAGCGTTTCCTTATCGTTGGCATACTTTTTCTGAAGCGCCTGCATTTTAGGCTGGACACTCGCCATTCTGGCCGAATGCTTGATCTGATCCGCGTAAAGCGGAAATAAACAAGCTTTTACAATGATGGTAAATACAATAATGGTGATGCCATAGTTATCAAATAACTGATACAAAAAACTCAACAGCATCCCTAAGGGCTCTGCAATCCATCCTATGATTTTATAATACATTCAGTATCCTCCTGCTACTCATTTCAAAGGGTCGTATCCACCCGGATGAAATGGGTGACATTTCAAAATTCGTTTTATTCCTAAATAGCTGCCCTTTAATGCTCCGTATTTTTCCACTGCCTGAAGAAAATATTGGGAACAGGTCGGGTAAAACCGGCAGGTAGCCGGAAACATAGGTGATATAAATTTCTGATATCCTCTGATGAGCAGCATGATTACTCTCTTCAAAATTCCATCACCCGTCTGTCTTTCTCTTTTTGATTCCGGACCTTCTCAATGCGGATTCCATAGATTTTTTCACATCCGCGCATTTCAAATTACAAATCGTTTTTCGGGCTATCCAGATAAGATCATAGCCGCTGTCCAAATTTTGTTCTAATTCTCTGTAGCTCTCCTTCATCAGGCGCCTC
Source organism: Bacillota bacterium (assembly GCA_036835995.1). Classification (GTDB taxonomy): domain Bacteria; phylum Bacillota; class Clostridia; order Peptostreptococcales; family Anaerovoracaceae; genus Anoxybacterium. Next base: position 55,465 of record DAITKX010000001.1, read on the forward strand.
GCCCTGTTCCGCGAAACGCTGTTTCCAACTTTTTTGCTGGCAAGAAAGGCTGTCCGATTAAAGGTCAGATCGTTTTTTCTGATAAATAGAACAACATACCGGTCTCCGATCGATTTCCCCTTGTTATAAATCGCCGCAAAATCCTTTTTCTTACGCAAAACGTTTGGTTTTAACATTTGTACCCCTTGCATTTCAATCCCCGCTTCCCGTATAGGGAGCGACTGTCCCTGACACTGCAGAACGGTGCAATGAAGTCCGCTAAACAAAAAGACCACATTTGCGGTCTCTATGCTGTCAACTGTTTTCTTCCTCTTGCTCTTCTTCTCTTTAAAACATTTCTACCGTTTTTTGTACTCATTCTTTTTCTGAATCCGTGCTCTTTTGCCCGCTGCCTTTTCTTAGGCTGAAAAGTCTGCTTCAATGCCTTTCACCTCCTTATAAAATTCTGTCCGCCGCTTCAGGGTAACCCGCAGGGCCGGAATTCGCCGCACAAATCTCAATTTCAATCTGCGCATAACTGCGTTGTAATTATACATTCAATGCCCTTGTGTGTCAATATTTTTGTGCTGTCCGACAGAGAGGAAGAATCATCCTGCAAGCTGAAAAAAACCTTGCATCTCAATATCTTGTTGTCCCTGTGAAAACTTTGCACAAAGTTACCCACAGATAGTGGATAACTTCCATGAAAATATATTTTTAACGATTTCTATTTTACCTATTGCCTGTGGATAACTTTTTTTGATATTATAGATTAGTACTTTTTATTGATATATTAACGCTGATCATTCTTGACAAAAAAGGAAAAGAACAAATGAAAAATCTTATTGCAAATTGGGAGAAAACTTTAGAGCTTCTCAAGCCCGAGCTCACTGCGGTAAGCTACGATACCTGGGTATCCCCCCTTACTCCCGTCAGGGTCGACTATAATGAAAACAAGCTGTATCTGTCTCTTTACAACGACATGGCGAAGTCCATTCTGGAAGGCAGATATATCACTATCATAGAAAATGCGGTAAAAGAAGCCTTCGGTAAAAAACTGAAGGTTGTCTTTATCTATACCGAAGATCCCCAGGTAAACCAAGATGAAATGAACTTCACCGACGAGCTTTATCTAAATCCGAAATACATATTCAACACCTTTGTAATAGGAAACAACAACCGGTTTGCCCACGCGGCTTCCCTTGCCGTCGCGGAATCTCCGTCCAAAGCTTACAATCCCCTCTTTATCTACGGCGGAGCCGGCCTGGGGAAAACCCATCTGATGCACGCCATCGGCCATTACATACTGCAGCAGAATCCAAAGACGAAAGTCCTCTACGTTTCCTCGGAAATGTTCACCAACGAGCTGATCAAAGCTATTCGGGAAGATAAAAACATAGAATTCAGAAATAAATACCGAAGCATCGACGTCCTCCTCATCGACGATATCCAGTTCATCGAAAAAAAGGAAAGGACCCAGGAGGAATTCTTCCATACATTTAATACCCTGTACGAGGCAAACAAGCAGATCATCATTTCCAGCGACCGTCCTCCTAAGGAGATCGCAACTCTGGAAGAACGTCTCCGCTCCAGATTCGAATGGGGACTGATCGCGGATATTCAGCCGCCGGATTATGAGACGAGAGTCGCCATCCTCAGAAACAAGTCAGAGCTGGAAGGCATTGAAACCACTGAAAATCTCCTGGAGGTAATCGGCGTCATCGCCGAAAAGATCCAATCGAATATCCGGGAATTGGAAGGCGCCTTTATCCGGGTCATCGCCTACGCGAACCTGACGGGAAAAAAAATAAATCAGGAGATGGCAAAAGAAGTGTTGAAGGACGTCTTTTCTTCCAGAGACCGGCCGGTCACTCCGGAGCTGATCAAGAAGCATATCTGTAAATATTACAATATCAAACAGGTGGATCTGGAATCCTCCAAACGTTCCAGAGACCTTGCGTTCCCAAGGCAGATCGCGATGTATATCTGCCGGGATATCACCGATCTCTCCCTTCCGAAAATAGGAGAAGCTTTTGGAAACAGAGATCACACCACGGTGCTGCACGCCTGTGATAAAATTTCAGGCGAAATCAGGATTAACGAATCTCTGAGAGATGTGGTCAAAGAACTCGAAAAATCCATCAAAGAGGATTAGACAGACAGTTTGAGCTCTCTATGATTAAAAAAATTATCAACATGAAGTCAGATAACTTTTTTGAGTTATCAACAGGCAAAATTTTTATTTTTAGCTTGAAATTTAATTATCCACAGAAGTTATCCACAAATCCACAGCACCTATTACTATTATTACTAAAAATTATATAAGAAAAAGGAGGCATTTCCATGAAGTTTTCCTGTACCCAACAAGCACTGTCAAAAGCGCTGAACACTGTTTCAAAAGCAGTCACCTCCAGAACCACCATTCCGATCCTGAAAGGGATATTGTTGGAGGCGGACAGCGACAATACATTGATTTTATCCGCTTCCGACCTCGATCTGAGTATAGAAAAAAAAATAGAAGTGACCGTTGAAGAGCCGGGCTCCGTCGTAGTTTCGGCAAAACTGTTCAGCGATATTATAAGAAAGCTTCCAAATGAAGAAGTTCAAGTCGAAGAGATGGAGAACAACAACATCGTCATCAAATGCCTGGCTTCGGAATTCACCATCGTCGGACAGCCCGCAGACGAATTTCCGAACATCGGGGAAATCAATCAGGATGAAAAACTTTCCCTCGATAAGGATATATTGAAAGAAATGATCAAAAAGACTTCCTTTGCGGCCAGCATCGACGAATCGAAAGGGATCATCGTCGGCGTGCTGATCGAGATGGAGGAAGAGTCCCTGAACATGGTGGCCCTCGACGGTTTCCGAATGGCCATCGCAAGAGAAGCTGTGAAAAATAAGGAGAGTAAACGAATCATCATCGCCGCGAGGATTTTAAATGAAATCAATAAAATTATCTCCGAAAATGAGGACGGCGGGGAAATATACCTGATTCTGGACGAGAAAAAAGCAGTGTTCTTAATGGATGAGACAAAGATCGTCCTGCGGCTTCTCGAAGGGGATTTCATCAAATACAACGACATCCTTCCCAAGGAATATAAGTGCAGGCTCATCGTAAACAGAAACGAGATGATGAACAGCATTGAAAGAGCTTCACTCCTTGCAAAGGAAGGGAAAAACAATCTGATTAAATTATCCATTTTCAGAGATAAGATCATCATCACTTCCAGATCGGAAGAAGGAAACGTAAAAGAGGAAGTATTCGTTGAAAAAGACGGAGTCGACCTGGATATCGGCTTCAATTCCAAGTATATTCTCGACGTGCTTAAGGCGGTCAGCGACGAAAATGTCGCAATGGAATTCAATACCAGTGTAAGCCCCTGCCTGATCAAGCCTGTGGAAGGAAGAGAATATGAATATCTCGTACTGCCGGTCCGCATTTCCACGAATTAAAGAAAAACGGGCGTGAGGATACATGTATTTAAAAAAAATCGAATTGAAAAACTTCCGGAATTACGAAGAGGAAGCGGTGGAATTTCACGATAAGGTAAATATCATTACCGGAAAAAACGCCCAGGGAAAGACGAATCTTCTGGAAAGCCTCTATATCATGTCCCTGGGAAAATCCTTCCGGACCAACAAGGACGCGGAAATGATCGGCTTTGACAAGGAATTCTGCAGAGTGAAAAGCACCTCTGAAAAAGACGGAAGAGAGCTTGAAATAGAAATTATCATAGGAAAAGAAGGAAAAACCTCAAGAATCAACGGCGTTAAAACCGCAAAAAATATAGATCTTCTGGAAAATGTCTACATCGTGGTCTTTTCTCCGGAGGATTTGAAAATCGTAAAGGATGAGCCGGAAAAGAGAAGAAAATTCATCGACCGTGAGCTCTGCCAGCTGAAGCCGGTCTATTACAGAAACCTCGGCCGGTATAAAAAGATCCTGCAGCAGAGGAACAGCCTGCTGAAACAGCAGGAAATAAGGGAAGATATTATCGCCGTCTGGGATGAAAGCCTTGCAGAATACGGTGCAAAGCTCATACAGGAGAGAATGCGCTTTGTTGAGAAGCTGGGCGGAATCAGCCGCGGGATCAGCCTTGGCATCACCAGCGGTAAAGAGGCGTTGGAGATCTCCTACGAAACCAACACGGCTTTCTGTGAGAACGTTGAAGAACAGAAAGAGGCTCTGAAAAAAGCGCTGAGAAAAAATCTGAAAATGGACATGATGCGGAGAAATACTTCCGTTGGTCCCCATAAGGACGATCTAAAGCTGTGCGTGGACGGAATCGATATCCGCCATTTTGGATCCCAGGGCCAGCAGAGGACCGCGGCGCTGTCGCTGAAACTGGCGGAAATCAGGCTGATAAAGGAAGAAACAGGGGTTTCCCCAATCCTGCTTTTGGACGACGTGCTGTCAGAGCTGGATTCGGATCGGCAGAATTTCCTGATCAATTCTCTTGGAGAGGTGCAGCTTTTTATCACGACGACAGAGCTTTCCGAAGAGGTGAGAAAACAGCTGTCCGACAGAAAGACTTTCATTGTGGAAAATGGAACTATAAAAAAAAGCTAACGCCATGGCGGGGTATTTTCCTAAGAAACCGAGGAAAGCGCCCCGCATGGCGTTATTTCAAAGATTATCGTATGCGTTTAACGCGCTGCGGATGAGCTTGTCGAAGGCGTCCGCCTGCCATGCGCTCCTTCCGGTAAACAGCCCGTCAATGGAAGGTTGGACGATGAGTTGATCGGCATTTTCCGGATTTACGCTGCCGCCGTATAAGACCGGAACTTTTTTACTCTCGTCTCCAAACAACTCTTGTAAGCATTTTTTTATTAAAAAGTGCATCTGTTCCGCATATTCGGCGGTAGCTGGAATTCCGTTGACTCCTATGGCCCAGACTGGCTCATATGCGATCCAGAGCTTGGAAAGCTTGGATTTGGGAATATCGCAGAGACCGATCTTAAGCTGGGTTCGGATTACTTCCTCGCTGATTCCAAAGTTTTTTTGCTCCAATGTTTCCCCAATGCACAACAAAGCCGTGAAACCGTGGTGCAGGGCAGACTTTACTTTTTTGTTTTCCTCTGCGTCCGATTCTCCGAATACGTGACGCCGTTCCGAATGACCGATCATAACCAGATCCAGATCCAATTCCTTCAGCATGAGAGGAGAAATTTCGCCTGTAAATTGTCCCTGATCCTCCCAGCACATGTTTTGAGCGCCAAGCTTGATATACTTTCTGTCCGTACCTTTCGCCGCTTCGCTTAAAGAGGTGTAGGATGGAATTACAAACAATTCCATCCTGTCCCGGCGGATGTCCCTCGTATTGATCTCCAATTTCCGCAGGTAATCCGCCGTTTCGGATATGGTTTTATACATTTTAAGATTTGTTCCAAAAAATAATTTTTTTTTCATGTCCGCTTCTCCCAATAATTAGAACTATGGTAAATTTGAAATAATTCTATAACACAATATATCAATATACAATAATAAAAAAGTTTATTATAATGATAGATGCAGGCTGCTATTCACAGTTGAAGGTTCGAGTAGGAGATAACGGAGCTATAGTTGGCGTCAATAAAGGATAAGTAGGGTGATAATATGCAGGACAAGCTGTTGCGGGTATTGATCGTCGATGATGAATTTCAAATTGCGATGTTGATCAAAAAGCTGATCAAATGGGATGAGATAGGCCTGGAATGCGTCAACCTGGTGGACAATGGGGAAGCTGCTTACAATATCATAGTCAATGAGAAACCGGATATCGTGATAACGGATATTCGCATGCCCAAAATCAACGGCCTGGATCTGATCAGCATGACAAAAAAAGTGGATGACAATATTAAATTTATCGTCGTCAGCGGCTATAAGGAATTCGAGTACGCCCATAAAGCCATGCAATACGGGGTCAACGATTATCTGCTGAAGCCCGTCAACGAGGATGAGTTGAACAAGGTTCTCAAGAATATCCATGCCGCTATCACCGACGAAGGAAAAAAGCAGAAAGAGGGAGAGGAATATAAGAGAGCGGCTGTGGCCGGCGAGCACATCATAAAGAGCAATTTGCTGAATAATATCATCGATCAGGCGTATGCTCCCACCTTGGAAGAATTGACGAATCAATACAACCTGACGTTTCGCCCCGGCGCGTACAGAGGGATCGACGTCAAGCTGGACTATTGGGATTATCAGAAAAATGACAAGAGACAGGACGTGATCACCGTGGAAAAGATCACACTGATCATTGAAAGCAATATAAAGGACAACGTCTATGAATACATGATCTGCGAAAAGCCGGATTTAAACATATATTGCCTGATCAATTACGATCTGCCAAAGTCCAGGGAGATCAAGGCGATCATAAATAATATCCTGTCGGAGATTCAAAATTATCTCATGGGCTTTGAGCAATATAAGGTCACTATCGGCATCGGCACGGAAGCGACGGAGTTTGAAAAGATAAAGCTATCTCTGCAGGAATCCCATAAAGCTGTCCAGAACAGGATCATGCTGGGAACGAGCAGATTGATCTATGCCAGCCTGCTGCAGTCAAACGGTCAAAGCCAGGTGGATAAGTTCCTGAGTCCCCATGAAGAACAGTACATAATGAGCGTTAAGTCCTTGTCCAGAGATTCTTTGGAAAATTCCATCCGTCAGATTTACGATAGGTTCAAATCGGATGAAAGCATTGATTTTTCCGTCTGTTACGAGGTGGCGGATGAATTGATCGACCTGTTTTTTAGAAATATTACGGTTCAGAACAGCGAAGAAAAGCAGATGGTATCATTTCTGAAAAACGCCTGCCAGCATTGCTATACCGTGGATGACCTCTGCGGCTTGCTGATAAATTATCTGGGGAAATATACGGAAGCGCATCTGAAGCTTCTTGAAATAGAGATCGTAAAGCCCATCCGCCGGGCAAAACAATATGTCGACGAGCATTATGGCGACAAGATATTATTGGAGGATATCGCAGAGATCGTAGACTTGAATCCGGTCTATTTCAGCGTCCTGTTCAAAAAAGAGACAGGGATGAATTTCAGCGTATATCTGGTTCACATCAGAATGGAAATCGCAAAGGAAATGCTGCGCAGCGGAAATGAAACCATAGCCGCCATCGCAAACGAGGTGGGCTATAAGGATACGAGATATTTCAGTCAAATTTTTACCAAGACAGTGGGCGTCAAGCCGGCTCTCTATCGAAAATTATATTCTTAGGTCCCAAATGGGAGAAACAATGATATGGAAATGGCAAAGACGATTAAAATATTTATATTGCTTTTTTGTCTGTCGGTGATTTATCTTGTGCTTGGCTACGCTTTGGATATTCTGTCGGATGCCTGGATTTCCATATTTGTGATCGGCGCGGTCCTGCTGCTCGTCTGGCTGTATCACTCCGTTGCAAGACCTCTGTCAATTTTCGAAAAATCTCTGGATCGCAGCATCGAGACGGACTCGGGAAACACAAAGCTGCTGGAAGAGCTTTCCGACGACGTGGCTTTCAAAAATAAGATCAAAGATTTGATCGAAATGTGCGTCAATCAGAAAGTCAGGGAAAATTCGGCGGAAATGCTCGATAAGCAAGCGGAGCTGGCGGCGCTGCAAAGTCAGATCAACCCCCATTTCTTATACAATACCCTGGATACCATCAGGGGTTATGCCCTGATCGAAGACAACAATGACATCGCAAAAATAGTAGAGGCTCTGTCGGCATTTTTTCGGTACAGCATCAACCGCAGGGCGGATCTTGTCACACTCCGGGACGAGCTGGCAAATATCCAAAACTACATGATGATATTGAAATTTCGTTTTAACAACAGGTTTTCCCTGGAAATCATCATCGATGACGATGACGTCAAAGCCTACGATTACTTTATCCCCAAGCTGATTTTGCAGCCGATTGTGGAAAACGCCATATTTCACGGGTTGGAGGACTGCGTGGAAGGAGGCAGGGTGACCATTGAGGTGGTGGAGACGGAAAAAAACCTGCTGATCACGGTCTCTGACAACGGAGAGGGTATGGACAGCAATACCTTGCAGGAGCTCAATGAACGAATTCGCTCCGCAGGACGTTACACCGACGACTCGGGAACGGGAAACCAGCAGAACACCGGCATCGCCCTTGCCAATATTCACAAGCGGATCCAGCTTCTCTTCGGAGCGGATTACGGATTATATGTATGCAGCACCCTGCATTATGGGACCGATGTGGAGATCACCATTCCGGCCAATTATGAGGGAAAGCCGAAGTGAGGTGAAAACCGGCGGGGAGAGTCCGGCAGCCGCCTAAGGAGATAATTATGAAAAAAGAAATGCTGCGCGTCAATAATTTAAGCATCGAGGACAGCGTTGCGGAAAAGCTGATGAATATCTCCATATGCTTTCTGGGAGGAGAGTGCGTCGGCTTTCTGGGACTTGAAAATTCGGGGAAAAATTTATTGGTGAGCTTCATATGCGGCGAGTATGCCAAGGGTCAGATCAATTTCTACTTCGACGGGGTCCGGCAGATCGGCACGGCGGCGCTGCGAGAGAGCGTATATAAAATTGCGGTATCAAATTATCTGATCGATGATTGGACTGTGGCGGAATATCTGTTTCTGGTCGACAGTCCTTTTTTCAGCATCAACAGAAAGAAGCTGACAGGTATAACAGAGGAGCTGTTTCATAGGTTTGAAATAGATATTTCCGCCGATAAAAAGCTGAAAAAGCTGTCCGAATTGGAAAAACGAATGGCGGATTTGATGAAGGCCTACAGCAAAGGCGCCAAGATCATCGTGATTGAGGATGAATTTGAGGGCTGCTCCACTCAGGACATTGAGAAATTCAAAATCCTGCTGGATCGGGTCGTTCAAAAGGGAATTACCGCCGTTATCAACAGCCATTCGGACAACGTGTCCCATATTTTATCCGATAAATATATCATCTTCAACAAAGGATATGTGGTCAAAAAGTGCCGGAAGGACTTCTTCAGAAGCGGAAGCTATCTGGAAAACCTGCTGCCGGGCATTTCCTCCGCCTCACAATCCGCTCTAAAAAAGGATGACCCGGAAGATGGCGGAGAAAAGGAAGGCGCGGAGCCTCCGTCTAGGGAGGTGGTGTTTTCCGCCTGCAATATGGTTTTGAACAGAGGGAAATCATTCCACATGGATTTTTATAAGGGAGAGGTAGCCACCATCCTTGCGCTGGATCTGAAGGAAAAAACACAGATTTTTGAACTGTTGTCGGGAAGGTATATCGATAAATCCATGGGGGTCTTTCTCGATCACAAGCCATGCAATTTTAAGAACACCAGAGATTTCATAAAATCCAGGATCGTCTCCGTGGCGGATATGGGCGGCGAAAGCGAGCTTTTGCTCAGAATGTCCGCGGGCAGCAATCTGATGATTCCTTCCCTGGAGAAAATCTCCACGCTGCAGCATGCCCTTGCAGAGCGCAGAGTCGTAAAAATGCTGGAAAAAGAAGTGCGGAACAATTTGACGGTAAAGCAGAAAAACATAAAGGATATGAGCGTGAACGACTATATTCTGCTTTTGCTGGAACGGTGGTATATCTATAAGCCCAAGGTTTTAATTCTGTTCGAGCCCTTCGTTCACTGCGATATCTTTGGCATTTCCCTGGTAAAATCCTATGTTAAAAAATTTACCGATATGGGTGCGGCGGTGATCGTCATCAAGTCGCAGGAAGAGTATATGGAAGATATTTCCGATCGTTTTATTCATATATAGCTTCGGAAGCAGAGCCTTTCTTAATGTTAAAATCATCCCACCTATTCTAAAGAACACCACATTGGAAACCCCTTCTCCAGAAGATATAATGTACTTACTTTCAAAATTAAATGACGGTGTCAGTTAAAGGCTGGCTCCTGAGAAATCGGCTTGAAAGAAGTAATAGGAGGAGGAAAATAATGAAAAAGAAAATTTTTTCTGTTGTGCTTGTCGCTGCTCTGGTGCTCGGAGCTTTAACTGGATGCGGCAGTTCTTCAAGTGGTGCTCCGGCTGGAGACGGAGATTCGGCAGCAAAAAAAGACCTGACCTTTGTTATCGTTCCTAAAGTTGTGCATCCTTGGTTTGACGAAGTAAACAAGGGCGCGCAGTTACAAGCGGAAGAACTTTCCAAGCAATTGGGCGTTAAGGTAAAGATTGATTACCGTGCGCCTCAAACCGCTGATGTGGCCGAGCAGAACACAGTATTAGAGCAGGCTGCCGCCACAAAGCCCGATGGAATCGCCGTCGACCCGTTGGACTACCAGGGCAACAAAGCGGTAATCGAAGAAATTGAAAAACAGGGAATCCCTGTGGTTTTATTCGATGCCCCGGCTCCTGAAGGAAGCGGACTGACAAGCGTAGGAAATAATTTTGCCGAACAGGCCTCCATTGCGGCTGAAAAGTTGGTGGAACTGATTGGCGGATCCGGAAAGGTGGCCGTCATGCAGGGCGTTCCCACAGCTCCAAACCATGCGGAACGTTATCAGGCTCATCTTGACACATTGAAAAAATATCCCGGAATCACAGTGGTAGACGGCGGTATCGACAACGACAGCGTAGAAGAAGCTCAGACCCAGGCCGCGGCCGTATTGGCGGCTAACCCCGATTTAAAGGGTTATCTGAACTGTGACGCCTGCGCTACCGGAATCGCCGCGGCAGTGGAAGAAGCGGGGAAAAAGGGTCAGGTTACCATCGTATCCATGGACAATCTGATTGAAATTCTTCAGTACGTAAAGAGCGGAACCATTACGGCCACGTCCTCTACGATTCCCCAGATGCAGGGTTCCATGGCAGTGCTGATGATGTGGCAGAAATCCATCGGTATGGATATCCCCAAAGTAGTGGATACGGGTATTGCGTACATTGATTCTTCCAACATCGATGAATGGATCAAAATGGTTCAGTAAATGAACCGATAAAAAACAAGTAACTTCGGTAAAAGGGGCTTGGCTTACGAAAACGAGCCAGCCCTTTTTATTAATAAAAGGAGTAAATTCGATGAAAGTATTAGAGGCAAGCAATGTCACGAAAATATTTCCGGGGGTAACGGCCCTGGACTCGGTGGACATTTCCTTTGAGCCAGGAGAAATTCACTGCGTGATCGGGGAAAACGGCGCCGGGAAGAGTACTTTGATCAAATGCCTTACAGGTGTTTATGAGCCGGAGGTGGGAAGCATTCTCATCCACGGAGAAGATGCTTTAAAGAACAGGAAGCTGTTTGATAAGATCGCTTACGTGCCGCAGGAAATAGACCTGTTCGAACATATGACCGTTGCCGACAACCTTTTTTTGCCCTATGAGAAGTCAGGGTATAAAGGGCTGGTAAACAGAGGGGAGCTGGAGAAAAAAGCAATTCCTCTTCTCAACAAGTTTCAGATCCATGCCAATCCGGGCACGTTGGTAAAGAATATCTCGGTGTCGGAAAAACAGCTGCTTCAGATCGCACGTGCCACCGTTCATGAAGAGTATGAAGTGTTGATGCTGGATGAGCCGACCACCAGTTTAACCACAAAAGACGCACAGATACTGTTCGAAGTCATTGACCAGATTCGAAAGGAAAATAAGGCAATCGTATTTATATCCCATAAATTGGAGGAAATATTCATGATCGGTGATGTGCTTACGGTTTTCAGAAATGGGGCAAAGGTTGCTTATTCGGATATAGATAAGGTTGATACGGCCTGGGTTGTCACCCAGATGACAGGCCGTTCCGTAGATCAGGCCCAGAGCTTTCTTTCCGAAAGGGTTGAGGATGAAGTTCTGCTGGAGGTGGAGCACCTGACGGGAGAGAGATTCACCGATGTGAGCTTTCGGCTTAGAAAGGGTGAAATTCTGGGGTTTTCAGGACTGGTAGGAGCCGGCCGCAGCGAGTTGATGCAGGCGATTTTCGGTTATTTACCCGTCTATGAGGGCGAGATCAAGCTGGTGGGCGGAGTGTTGAAAAAGGGAGATACCCACTATTCCGTAAAAAACGGGCTGATCTATTTGCCGGAGGAACGAAAATCACAGGGTATTTTACCTATGCTCAGCGTCAGGGAAAACATCAGCATGTCTACGCTGGAAACCCTGCAGGGCACTATCGGAATATCCAAGAAAAAGGAAATGGATCTGGCGGAGCAGGTTGTGGCCGACTATGACGTAAGGACGTCGGATCTGGAAAAGATGATAAAGTTTCTAAGCGGAGGGAATCAGCAAAAGGTGATCATTGGAAGAGCCATGTGCTGCAATCCCAAGGTTCTGATCTTCGATGAGCCGACGAAAGGAATCGACGTAGGGACCAAGGTGCAGATCTATCGCATGATGAAGGATCTGGCGGAGAGAGAAGGGATTGGGATCATTTTGATCTCCTCGGAGATGGAAGAGATCAGGAAATGTTCAAACCGAATTATCGTTTTATATCAGGGTCAAAAGATCGGAGAGTTTCCTTCCGGCACTGAAAAAGAGACGATTATGAGTGCTGTTATCGGTATCAATTAAGAAACAAAAGGAGGAGTCACGATTATGTTTGAAAGACTGCCAAACCCTGTCAATTCGGCGGTGAACACGCTGAAAAAGAGCTCCATGACCGCCATCGGATCGGTTCTTGTGCTCATGATTTTATTTGCCAGCATCTTTTCCCCGTACTTTTTGGGCATCTATAATCTTCAATCGCTGATCAGAGACCTGGCTTTCATCGGTATGATAGGAATCGGCCAGTCCTTGTTGCTGATCATAGGAGAGCTGGACCTGTCCGTAGGTAAAATCGCGTCCCTGTGCGGCATCCTGTCCGGAATCATGATGATGCATTGGGGCTGGAATCCCTACGCGGCGTTATTGACCGCCCTGCTTCTGGGACTTGTGCTGGGAAGCCTCAACGGTTTGATCATAACCCGCCTGAGATTGAACGCTATGGTTGCAACCATCGGAATGTCCGGGGTATACGGAGGGATCAACCTGGTGCTGACAAAAGGAAAGGCTATCACCGGAATCCCGTCGGAGATCCATTTTCTCGGCAAAGGAAATCTGGGACCGATTCCCATCCCCTTTGTCTTTACGCTGACCGTCCTGGTTTTGGTCCTCTTTTTCGTGATGAAGACCAAGACGGGCAGATATATCTATGCCATAGGAAATAACAGAGAGGCCGCCAGGGTGCTTGGCATCAAGGTGGACAGGATCCGGATCCTGATCTATGCCATCGTGGGAATGATCTCCGCCCTGGCAGGAATTTTATATCTTGCCAGATTAGGCTCCGCGCAGTCCGCCATCGGCGAGGCGTGGCCCATGAACTCCATCGCGGCGTCGGTCATCGGCGGAGTCGCGCTGACCGGCGGGATCGGAAATCCGGCGGGAGCGCTGATCGGAGCCGCGATCATCAGCATCATCCAGAATATGATCGTGCTGTTTGGCGTCAACGTATACTGGCAATCTGCGGTCAGCGGGTTTGTGGTGGTCATCGCGATCTCCTTCAGCTCCCTGTCCACCATCATCCAGGAAAAGAAACAGAGAAAAATAAAGTTGTCCAAATGACGATACGGAGGTGTATGTTATGAAATTAGGATTGAATCTGTCCTTTGCGACAAAACGCTGGCTGGAGCCGGCACCGCTTGCCGCCATGTGCAGGCATGATTTTAACGTAAAGCATATTCAGTTTACCTGGGATCTGATCGATCCTTGGTGGCCCGGCGAGCAGAGGGACCTTTTGATAAAGGAGTATCGGGACGCCTTTGAGGCGGAAGGGCTGTCCATCGACGCGACCTTTGGCGGGCTCGCCGCCTATACCTACGCCCAACTGCTGGCGCCCTCGGAGATTCAGCGGGAGATTTCCTTCACCTTTTTCAAGCGGGCCATCGACCTGACCGCGGCTATGGGCGCGGAAGTCATGGGGACTCCCATAGGAGGCATGACCTACGACGACGCGAAGAATGAAACGAAACGGGCGGAACGGTACCGGAACGCGCTGGATTACCTGCGCAGGCTTGCCGAGTACGGGAAAGAAAAGGGCCTGAAGGAGATTCACATTGAAGCGACGCCGCTGATCACGGAGTTTCCCCACAGCCCCGAAGCCGCTAACCAGATGATGAAGGATTTGGAAGGCAGCGCCATTCCATTCAAACTGCTCATCGACTGGGGACATGCGATATACAAACCGCTGTTGAAGGAAAAGGCGAATATGGCACTCTGGTTGAAGGAGTGCGCCCCCTATATCGGTTCCATCCATCTGCAGCAGACAGACGGGCTTCTCGACCGCCATTGGGACTTTACGCAAGAAGGTATCGTTACTCCGGAGCTGATCAAAAAGGCCACGAAGGAAGCGGACCTGGAGCATATCGTACAGTATCTGGAGGTGGTGACCGCTTTTGAATCGTCTGATGAAGAGGTCTATGAGGGAATGAAGAAGACCATGGATTATCTCCACAGAGAGCTGGATGTATAGCGCAGGGTCAAAAGCTGCAGGAGGAGGAACGGTTATGGAATTTGAAGCGATGTATAAAAAAATTTTTTCAGAATACGAGCAAGTCTTCCAGACCATAGATCAGAGAAATGTCAGGGAATTTATCGATACGGTAAAAGCTCATGACCGGATTTTTCTCATCGGCGTAGGACGCGAGGGAATGGCCACCAGAGCCTTTGCCATGCGCCTGATGCATATGGGAAAAGAGATCCATTGGATCTGGGACGACACGACCCCCAGCATCAACCCGGGGGATCTGGTGATCGCAACTCTGGGAGACGGCCAGATCGGCCACATCAACTATATCTGTGAGCGGGCCAAGGAAGCCGGCGGGTCGATCTGCGTGGTGACAGGATCTCCCAGCGGAAAGACGGCTAAGAATCTGGCGGACAAAGTGCTTTTCGTCCCGGCGGCGGTATACCGGGGCACCGATCCGGTGGTGCCTTCTTTCCAGCCGATGGGAAACCTTTTCGAGCAATGCCTGCTTATTCTGTTCGATATGATCATCATGACCATCGTGGACGAAACGCCGGGGCTGAGCTTTGAAAAGATGTCAGCCAGGCACCGAAATGTGGAATAAGGCAGTCGATCAACAAAGCAGATTGAAGAGTTGGGAGGTAAGGGAATGAAAATAGCCATTGGCTGCGACGAAGCAGCGTATAATCTTAAAATGGAAATTATAAAACATCTGGAGAAACGAGAGGATATTGAGCTTTCGGATTACGGCGCCAAGTCCGGCGATGTGGTTTTGTACCCTGACGTCGCCTATGCTGTGGCTGACGACGTGGCCGGGGGAAAGTTCGAAAGAGGCATCCTCTTGTGCGGCACGGGGATCGGTATGTGCATCAGCGCCAACAAGGTGCCGGGTGTCCGGGCGGCGGTGTGCCACGATCCCTTTTCAGCGGAACGCTCCAGAAAGAGCAATAACGCCCAGATCATGTGCCTGGGAGAACGGGTCATCGGCGTGGAGCTTGCCAAATATCTGGTGGATATCTGGTTGACCTGCGATTTTGCCGGCGGGGGCTCGGTCCCGAAGGTGGACAGGATCAACCGGTTGGAGCAGGAGCATATCAGGCAGCATCAAGAGCAGAGCCCAGGAGAATGAAGAAAGGGAGGAGGAAAGGTTTATGAAAAAAATAATAAACAAGGATTCCAACGTAGTGGAGGAAATGCTTTCCGGGTATTTAAAGGCTTATAGCCGGTATTATGAGCGGATCGGAGACAACAACGCCTTTTTATATAAAGAACGGCGCAGAAACAAGGTTTCCCTGGTGATTGGCGGGGGAAGCGGCCATGAGCCGCTGTTCGGCGGATTCGTGGGAAAGGGGCTTGCGGACGCCGCGGCCTGCGGCAACATCTTTGCGTCTCCCAATCCGCAGTTGATTGCGGAGACCGCCAAAGCGGCGGACGAGGGAAAGGGAGTCCTGTTCCTCTACGGAAATTATGCCGGGGACAATCTGAATTTCGACATGGCGGAAGAGCTTTGCGAGATGTATGGAATCAAGACGGCCCACGTGCGGGTATGGGATGATTGTGCCTCCGCGCCTAAGGAGCGGATTACGGACCGCCGGGGCATAGCCGGCGATATCTATGTGATCAAGATTGCCGGAGCCGCCTGTGAGGCGGGGCTAGAACTGGACGAGGTTTTGCGCATCGCGGAAAAAGCGAGAGACAATATCAATACCATTGGCCTGGCGACGTCGCCCGGCTCCATTCCCGGAAACGACAAGCCCACCTTTGAGCTGGGAGAAAACGATATCGAATTCGGAATGGGGCTTCACGGAGAGCCGGGGATCGAGCGGACGACCATGAAGCCGGCCAACGAGCTGGTGGACAGAATGTACGGTGAAATCAAGAAGGAAATGGGCCTTGCGGAAAAGGATGAGGTGGCCGTTTTGGTAAACGGACTGGGGTCCACGACGCTTTTGGAGCTCAGCACCGTCTATTATGACTTGAATAAGCATCTGGAAGGGGATAAACTCACCGTCCACGACGCGGAAATCAAGAACTATTGCACCTGCCAGGAAATGGGAGGATTCTCCATAACGATCCTGAGATTGGACGATGAATTGAAGAAATATTACGATACGGCGTGTTTCTCCCCATATTACGCGAGAGAGGAGATTCGGTGATGGTAAACATTTTGACAGTTGAGCAGACCACCGACATGATCATTAACGCCTGTGACGCCATCGTCGGACAGAAAGCTTACCTGACCGAAGTTGACAGTAGGATCGGCGACGGAGACCACGGAATCGGCATGTCCGGCGGCATGGAAAAGGCCAAAGCCGCTCTTGCGGCGAACCGGCCTTTTGCCGATGTAAATTCCGTGTTCCAAACAACGGGAATGACCATGCTCAATTCCATGGGCGGAGCCTCCGGCGTGATTTTCGGCTCCATGTTTCTTTCGGGAGTCAAGGGAATGGCGACTCTCACCGAGCTGGACGGAGAAAGCTTTACAAAAATCATGAGAACTTCCCTGGAGGCCATCAAGGCGAGGGGTGGGGCGAAAGTCGGTGACAAGACCATGGTGGATGCCTTGGAACCAGCGGTACTCGCCATGGAAAAGACGGAAAAGCAGGATCTGGTCCGGCTTTTAGCCGAGGCTCAGGCCGCAGCTCTCGAGGGAGTGGAAGCCACGAAGAATTATATCGCCAAGTTCGGGCGGGCCAAATCTCTGATGGAACGGGCGGTCGGCTGGCAGGATGCGGGCGCCACGTCGGTAGCCATCATCTTTACCGCAATGCATCAGTACGTACAGGGACTGAGCTGACGGCGGTTGGCCTGAAATGTTAGTGCGGCAAGTCTTGTAAAGGAATCTTTGCAACGGGGCGGAATCTCTTCCGCTTCGTTTTTTTGCCGTTTTGAAATGAGAAGCCCCGGGTTTTCGGCCCGCCGGGCTGATTTTCTGTTGCCTTCGGAAAGGATCAATGGAATAAACCTTGTAAAAAAGGAGATTTTGGTATACAATATATGGCAGTATGCGATTGTAATTGCAAACTCAAGGGAGATAATATATATGAGGTATGAGGTGATGAGAAAGAATGAGTGCGGATGTAAAACAACAACAGTATAATGCCGAACAGATACAGGTACTGGAAGGGCTGGAACCAGTCAGAAAAAGACCGGGTATGTATATCGGGAGCACAGGTCCCAGAGGTCTTCACCATTTAGTATACGAAGTCGTTGATAACAGCGTGGATGAAGCCCTGGCAGGCTTCTGTAAAAATATCAATGTTACGATACAAAGCGATAATTCCATAGTAGTAGAGGACGACGGCAGAGGAATGCCGGTGGACCTCCACCCGAAGCTTAAAATTCCCGCGGTGGAAGTCATCCACACGGTTCTCCACGCCGGCGGAAAATTCGGCGGCGGAGGATATAAGGTCTCCGGAGGACTTCACGGGGTAGGAGCTTCCGTCGTAAACGCCCTCTCCGAGGTCATGGAAGTTGAAATCAAGAGAAATGGCAAGATTTACAAGCAGACCTATTCCAGAGGAAAGACCCAGACTCCTCTCACGGAGGTGGGGGAATCCAGAAAGACCGGCTCCAGGACCATGTTCAAGCCGGACCCGGAGATCTTCGAGGAGCTGGAGTTCAGCTACGGGACTCTGGAGCACCGCCTGAGGGAAATGGCATTCCTGAACAAGGGAATCAAGATCACGCTGAAGGACGAAAGGGAAGGACAGAAGCAGACGGAAGTCTTTCACTATGAAGGCGGGATTAAAGAATTCGTAAAGCATATGAACAAGAACAAGGAGGCCATCCATCCCGACGTCATCTATTTTGAACTGAAGAAGGGAGAAGAGTACGAGGTCGAAATAGCGATGCAGTATACGGACCGCTACAACGAGCTCATACTTTCCTATGCGAACAATATCAACACCACCGAGGGCGGCACCCACATGATCGGGTTCAAATCCGCTCTGACCAGGGTGTTCAACGACTATGCAAAAAAGAACAAATTCATAAAGGATAACGAGGAAGGCCTTTCGGGCGAAGACGTGAGAGAAGGGCTTACCGGCATCGTCTCCGTCAAGCTTACGAACCCTCAGTTTGAAGGCCAGACTAAAACAAAGCTTGGAAACAGTGAAATCAGGGGCTTTGTGGAGACCACCACCAACGAAAACCTTACGGCGTTCCTGGAGGAAAACCCGAGCCAGGCCAGGATCATACTGGACAAGTGCCTCCGGGCGTCGAGAGCCAGAGAAGCCGCGAGAAAGGCCAGAGAGCTGACGAGAAGAAAGGGCGTGCTGGACGGACTGACTCTGCCCGGCAAGCTTGCCGACTGCTCCGAAAAGGACCCGGCCCTCTCGGAAATCTTCCTGGTAGAGGGAGATTCCGCCGGCGGCTCCGCCAAACAGGGAAGGGATAGGAAGAGACAGGCGATCCTGCCTCTCAGAGGCAAGATCCTCAACGTGGAAAAGGCAAGGCTTGACAGGATCCTGAGCTCCGAGGAGATCAAAAATATGATCACGGCCTTCGGCTGCAACATCGGCGAGGATTTCAACGCGGAAAAGCTGAGATACCACAAGATCATCATCATGACCGATGCCGACGTGGACGGAGCCCATATCCGGACGCTGCTGCTGACCTTCTTCTACCGCTATATGACGCCCCTCATCGAGGGAGGCTACGTATATGCGGCACAGCCGCCGCTGTTCCAGACGAAAAAGGGAAAAGAGGTCTATTACACCTATTCCGAAAGGGAGCAGGAGAAGCTGATGGCGGAGCTTGAAAGCAAGCCGGGCAAAGCTGTGATCCAGAGATACAAGGGCCTTGGAGAGATGGACTACCATCAGCTATGGGAGACCACCATGGATTACAACAACAGGACGCTGATCCAGATCACCATCGAGGATGTGACGGCGGCCGATGAGATCTTTACGACTCTCATGGGCGACAAGGTACCGCCGAGAAAGAAATTCATCGAAGACAACGCAAAATATGCGAAATTAGATATATAGGAGGTGGATTGTTATGACGACAAGCTTTTTGGACGACGTGAAACTGATACAGCATGAGATCCACGATGAAATGAAAGATTCCTATATCGACTACGCCATGAGCGTAATCGTAGGAAGAGCCCTTCCAGACGCCAGGGACGGACTCAAACCGGTACACAGAAGAATTCTTTACGGAATGAGCGAGTTGGGCGTGACGCCGGACAAGCCCCATAAGAAATCCGCCCGTATCGTCGGTGAAGTAATGGGTAAATACCATCCCCACGGCGATTCCTCCATTTATGACGCCATGGTCAGAATGGCCCAGGACTTCTCCATCCGCTACCCGCTGGTGGATGGTCACGGAAACTTCGGCTCCGTAGACGGAGACGGCGCGGCTGCTATGAGATACACCGAAGCGAGGATGACGCCTTTTGCGCTTCAGATGCTTCGCGACATAGAAAAAGAAACAGTCGACTTCATGCCCAACTTCGACGAGGAGGAGAAGGAGCCGGTGGTTTTGCCCGCCCGTTTTCCGAACCTCCTGGTCAACGGGTCCAACGGCATCGCCGTGGGCATGGCGACGTCCATTCCGCCCCACAACCTGAGCGACGTCATCGACGCTACCGTAAAGCTCATAGACGAGCCTGACGCCAGCGTGGACGATCTCATCAAGATCGTGAAGGCCCCCGACTTCCCAACCGGCGCCGTCATCATGGGCCGGAACGACGCAAGATCCGCCTACCGCACCGGACAGGGAAAGGTAATGGTGAGGTCCAAGGCCGAAATCGAAGAGACCGGCAAGGGAAAGACCCAGATCGTTTTCACAGAGATCCCCTATCAGGTCAACAAGGCCAGGGTCATTGAAAAAATAGCCGAGCTGGTCAGAGAGAAAAGGCTTGACCACGTCGCGGATATTCGGGACGAATCGGACAGAACAGGCATGCGCATCGTGGTGGAGCTGAAAAAGGACGCGAATCCTCAGATCACGCTGAACCGTCTGTATAAGCATACTCAGCTGCAGGATTCCTACAGCATCATCATGATCGCGCTGGTGGACGGACAGCCGAAACTGCTGAACCTCCACGATGTGCTGACGGAATACCTGAAGCATCAGAAGGACGTGGTCACGAGAAGGACGATCTACGACCTCAGAAAGGCCGAGGAAAGGGCCCACATCCTGGAAGGATTGCGGATCGCTCTGGACAACATCGACGAGGTCATCAGGACCATCCGGGAAAGCTATAACGACGCGAAACAGCGCTTGATGGAACGTTTCGGACTCAGCGAGATACAGTCCCAGGCCATTTTGGACATGAGACTGGCCAGATTGCAGGGCTTGGAGCGTGAAAAAATAGAAGCCGAGTATGCGGATCTGATGGAGCAGATCGCATGGTTCCGGAAGGTGCTGGCCGATGAAAGCCTCCTCATGGGCATCATCAAGGATGAGCTTTTAGAGATCAAAAAGAAGTTTGGTGATAAGAGAAAGACCGACATTCAGGCTGACGCGGAGGATATCGAGGAGGAGGACCTGATCCAGGAAGGAAAGGTCGCGGTAACGCTGACGCATCTCGGTTATATCAAGAGGATCCCCGCGGACACATATAAGACCCAGAAGCGCGGAGGAAAAGGCATCACAGGCGTCACCACCCGGGAGAACGATTTCGTGCGGAATCTGATCATGACTTCGACTCACGATTATCTAATGTTCTTTACAAATACGGGAAAAGCGCATAAAATAAAGGCGTATGAAATACCGGAGGCTCAGAGGACCGCAAAGGGAACACCAGCTGTCAATTTCCTGAACCTGATGCAGCGGGAACGGATCACGGCGGTCATTCCGATTCAGGATTTCGGAGAGGACAAGTACCTCATCGCGGTAACAAAGCACGGAACCATCAAAAAGACCGCGCTTTCGCAGTTTGACACCAACAGGAAGACCGGGCTCATCGCCATCAATTTGAAGGACGACGACGAGCTTATCGGAATCAAACAGACCACAGGCACCAGCAATGTCATCATCGTGACAAAGTTTGGAAAATGCATCTGTTTCTCCGAAGAGGACGTCAGGGTCATGGGAAGAATCGCAGGCGGAGTCAGAGCCATCAAGCTGGAAAAGGGCGACGAAGTCGTTGCCATGGAGCTTGCCGAACAGGATGAGGAACTTCTGGTTGTGACCCAGAACGGTTACGGCAAGAGGACTCCCGTAGAGGACTACAAGGTCCAGACAAGGGGCGGAAAGGGCCTGCTCACCTATGATAAGGCGAAGTTCAAGAAGACCGGGGAGCTCATCGGCGCCATGGTGGTCAACGACAGCGACGAAATCCTCTTGATCAATTCCGACGGCATCATTATCAGGATCAAGGCAGGCGAGGTATCGCGGCTTGGAAGAGCGACCCAGGGCGTCAAGATCATGAGGGTTGCCGAAGAGGCCAACATCATCACAATGGCGAAGGTCATCAAGGAAGACGACGATGAAAATGAAGAATCGGAAGATGAAGCCGGCGCAGATGAAAAAGGGACAGAGGAAGAAGAATCAACTCAGATGGCAATTGATACAGAATAGAGTTTAAGACCCCTTTTCGTAGGGTATAATCAGGGAGGAAGTAGAAATGTCATTACGGCTGCAGAGTAGTTATAATAAGGAATCAGAGCGATGGGAATTAACAGCGGAGGGAGAAGTTGACATTTCCACCGCTCCCCAATTAAGGGAATACCTGGACGGTGTTTATCATCAGATCAAAGCGGACATACAGCTGCGTTTGGACGATTTGACGTATATAGACAGCACCGGACTTGGCGTGATTATCGGCGCTTTCGGCAGAATGCAGGAGACCAACAACCGGATCACCCTTGTAAATCCCAAAGGCAATATAAAAAAACTGCTCAGCATTACCAGCCTTGACAAGATACTTTGTTCGGAATCTTAAGACCTTAGGAAGAGGAGAGGAAAATGACGGATATAGTGAAATTCTCAGTCCCTGGAAAGCCTGAATATGTGGGAACGGTCCGACTGGCCATTTCTTCTCTGGCAAATTGCGCAGGCTTCGACATCGAGGCGGTAGAGGACATTAAAGTCGCCGTTTCGGAAGCGTGCACCAATGTGATATGCCACTGCAAGCCCAACAAAGAAGATTGCTATGAGGTTGCTTGCGAGGTGGGGGACGGAAGAATTATCATTTCTGTTGTCGATCGCGCCGGAGGGTATGATCTCACAAAATACAAAAGGCCATGCATGGATACGCCAAAAGAGGGAGGTCTCGGCATCTTTATCATCAAAGCGCTTATGGATGAGGTGGATATCTTTTCCGAGCTGGGAGCGGGGACCAGTATCAAGATGGTTAAATATATCAGAAGCTTATAAGGGGGGAAAAATGACCTCAGCAGCAGAAACCGGCACGAAAGAGCTTTTCGACAGGTACCGGGAGACGAAAAGTATAGAGCTTCGAAATCAACTTGTCGAAAAGTACCTATATATCGTTGATATATTAATAAAAAAATATTTAAATAAGGGCGTGGATTATGAGGACTTGTACCAAGTAGGTTCCATGGCCTTAGTTTTTGCTGTGGAGAGATATGATCCCTCCAAGGGTTTTGAATTTACCAGCTTTGCGACGCCCACCATCATCGGGGAGATCAAGCGGTATTTCAGGGATAAAGGCTGGGCTATAAAGGTCCCCAGAAGGCTGAAGGAAATTTCGGCTCAGTTATCCCCTGCCAAGGAGTACCTTTACGGAAAGCTGAACAGGGTTCCCAACATCGCCGAGCTGGCCGAATACATGGGGTATTCGGAGGAAGAGATCCTGGAAGCCATGGAAGGCGGACAGGCTTACAGCACCTACTCTCTGAACCAGACCTTTGACGAAGGCGGAGACGAGGGAGAAGGCGCCGTTCTTGAGAAATATACCGGAAAGGACGAGCAGGGATACTACAGCTTTGAAAATGCAGACCTGATCAAATCGGTGATGAAAGAGCTTTCCGAAAAGGAAAGGGACATCTTCAAGCGGAGGTTTTTCAAGAACGAGACTCAGCAGAACATTGCCGAGGAAATGGGAGTTTCACAGATGACCATATCCAGGCTGGAAAAGAAAATCAGAGAAAAGTTCCGAGAAGCAATCCAGGTGTAATATTAATAAAAGGACAGCGGAAATATAGAGAGAAGCAAAGGAGATCATAGCATAATGAAGCGCGTTTTTTCAGGTGTACAGCCTACGGGAAATATTCATATCGGCAATTATTTGGGGGCCCTCAAGCAGTTCGTGGAGCTGCAGGAGGATAACGACTGCATTTACTGTATCGTCGACCTGCATTCCATCACGTTACCCCAGGATCCCAAGGTGCTCAAGGAAAACATACTGAACGTCGCGGCGCTGTATCTGGCAGTAGGCCTGGACCCGGAGAAATCCATCATTTTTATCCAGTCCATGGTTCCCGGCCACGCAGAGCTGTCATGGGTCCTGATGTGCAATTCCTATACCGGAGAGCTTTCCAGAATGACGCAGTTCAAGCAGAAGAGCAAGGACAGCGAATCGGCCCCCACGGGACTTTTTACCTATCCCATCCTTATGGCGGCGGATATCCTGCTCTATGATACGGACGTGGTGCCGGTAGGCAACGATCAGAAACAGCACATCGAGATCACCAGGGATCTGGCGGAACGTGTAAACAATAAATACGGAAAGACCTTCGTCGTTCCTGACGGACGATTTTTGAAGGAAGGGGCAAGGATCATGTCCCTGGACGATCCCTCTTCCAAGATGAGCAAAAGTGCGGAAAATATCCACAGCAGGATCTCCCTGCTGGACGACGCAAATAAGATTAAAAAATCTATCATGCGGGCGACTACGGACTCCGAGGGAAGCATTCGATTTGACATGGAAAACAAACCCGGCGTCAGCAACCTTGTGAACATCTACAGCGCGTTTTCCGGAATGGGTGTGGCGGAAATTGAGAAAAAATATGCCGGCTGCGGCTACGGAGAATTTAAAAAGGATCTGGTGGACGTTGCCACGGATGCGATCCTGCCGATACAGCAGAGATACAACGAGATCCGGAAATCGCAGGAGCTGATCGATATCCTGAAGGATGGCGCGGAAAAAGCAAACGCCATTTCGGAAAAGACCCTGAAGAGGGTGAAAGAAAAATTCGGACTCGGACTTTGATTGAAATGGCGGCGCGCCGCCGGCACAAGCACCCGCAAGGGTGCTTTTATTATCAGCAATGCACATACAGCTGCCGGTACGGGTTTTTGGTATTCGGCGTCAGAACATAGAACGGATGGTCAAAGACTCCCCCCTTGGCAAAGCCGAATTCCCTGCAGAACAGTTCAATATCCGATTCGATTTCCTTCAGGTCGTTTTCATCCGCACGCGTTGCGTTTACCTGGGCGGGGAGACCGGACGGCAGCTCGCTGCAGCGAAGAAATATCTTCCCTCCGTGCATTCCCGTTCCGCAGAAATAGCCGACAGGACAGGTCTGGCTGCTGCTCAGCCCCAGAACGATGATCCTTCCGCCTGCCTGATATTCCCCCAGAAAGCTTCCGGCAGTACCGCCGATGATCAATACGGGCAGTTTGTCCTGATAGGATTTCATATGGATTCCGGCACGGTAACCGGCGTTTTCTTTGATAAAGATTTTTCCGCCCCGCATGCTGTAGCCGGGCGTGTCGCCGCAGGAGCCGTGAATGATGATGCTTCCGTCGTTCATGGTATCGCCGACGGAATCCTGGGCGTTGCCGAAAACGGTGATGGCCGCGCCGTCAAGATAGGCGCCCAGAGCGTTTCCCGGCGTGCCGGAGATCCGGATCTTTCCGGAGGACAGGCCGCAGCCGAGATACCGCTGTCCCAGACAGTTATTGATCGTCAGTTCCTCTTCGGAGGAATTTCTTATTTTACTGTTTAATTCCTGAAAATGGATCGTTGCCGCATTAATGTTCATTTTATCACCTTCAATTTTTTATTCGCCGGCATGCATGATGCCAAGAACCTCCAGTTCTTTGGAATTTAGACCAATACCTCTCAGCATAAGCCGGTTGCCGGTAAGAGCTTCAATGGAATTGATCCCCATC
This sequence comes from Bacillota bacterium, assembly GCA_036835995.1. Lineage (GTDB taxonomy): Bacteria > Bacillota > Clostridia > Peptostreptococcales > Anaerovoracaceae > Anoxybacterium. Next base: position 80,867 of record DAITKX010000001.1, read on the forward strand.
CCGCCCATCATTTCTTTGATTTCATGAGTCCATGCGGACACGAGATTGACCAGCCTCCTTTTTCCCTCCTCGGGATCGAGCCGGGAGACAAGCGCGGGATCCTGCGTGGCGATCCCCCAGTTGCATGTGCCGCTGTGGCAGCCGCGGCAGAGGTGGCAGCCCAGGGCGATAAGGGCGCCGGTTGCGATATAAACTGCGTCCGCTCCCAATGCGATGGCTTTTACCACGTCCGCGCTGCTGCGGATACTTCCTCCCGCAATGAGGGATACGTTTCCGCGGATCCCTTCCCGGCGCAGTCTCTCATCGACGCTGGCCAGCGCAAGCTCGATGGGGATGCCAACATTGTCGCGGATTCTGGTGGGAGCGGCCCCGGTGCCTCCCCGGAAACCGTCCAGGGCGATGATATCGGCGCCGCTGCGCGCGATTCCGCTGGCAATGGAGGAAATATTATGAACCGCGGCGACCTTGACAATGATCGGTTTTTTATAGTCGGTGGCTTCCTTGAGGGAGTAAACAAGCTGCCGCAGATCTTCAATGGAATAAATATCGTGGTGAGGGGCCGGCGATATGGCGTCGGACCCCTCCGGGGTCATCCTGGTCCGGGAGATGTCGCCGACAATTTTATTTCCCGGCAAATGGCCTCCGATCCCGGGCTTCGCACCCTGGCCCATCTTGATTTCTATCGCCGCTCCGGCGTCCAGGTAGCCCTTGTATACGCCGAAACGTCCGGAAGCGACCTGTGTGATGGTATTGCCGCTGTATTGGTAAAAATCCTCATGCAATCCCCCTTCTCCCGTGTTATAGAAGGTGCCCAGTTCCACCGCCGCCCGGGCCAGGCTTTCGTGGGCGTTATAGCTGATGGAACCGTAGGACATGGCGGAGAAAAGGATCGGAACATCCAGCGCAATGTGAGGCGGCAGGTTATTCTTGATTTTCCCGGTTTCATCCCGTTCAATGGCAGAAGGCCTGGCGCCAAGAAAAACCTTGGTCTCCATCGGCTCTCGCAGGGGATCGATGGAAGGGTTGGTGACCTGTGAAGCGTTGATCAGGATCTTATCCCAATAGACGGGCATTTCCTTAGGGTTCCCCATGGAGGAAAGCAGGACGCCGCCTGTTTCCGCCTGGGAATAGATCTCTGTGATCGTTCTCCGGGTCCAGTTGGCATTATGCCTGAAATTATGGTCCGATTTTGTTATTTTCAGCGCCCTTGAAGGGCAAATGCAGACGCAGCGGTGACAGTCCACGCATTTTGAATCGTCAGTTGTCAGTTTGCCGTCTTCCATATAAAAATGGACGTGGTTTGCACACTGGGAAACGCATTGGCCGCAGCTGACGCACCGTTCCTTATTGCGTACGACTTCAAATTCCGGATAGAAATAATTAATTGCCATTCATGCCACCCCCATTCAGCGTAAAGATCGCCGGTTCGCCGCCTTTCGGAGACCAGAGTCTGTCCAGCTCCTGGGTGAGAACGCGGATGGCGCACTCCTCGCTTGCAATATAGACCATATCGCCCTTTTCCCCGATTACCATGGAACGCAGCTTGAGCCGGTCGTTCAGCGCCATGATTCCATTCTGGAAACCCAGAAGAATGGAAAACGGACCGGTGATGAGCAGGCTGCTGAAGGTATTGCGAAGGTAGGTCAGGATTTCCCGCTCCTCATCCGGCCTGCTTTCTATCGTCGACCAGAACGGCGCGGCAATCACATGAGCCAATTCGTTCAGGGTAAGCCTCCGCTTCCTTATAAGAAAATCGACGATATAGGTGATCACTTCCGTATCGGTTAGGAGATTACACTGGTAGCCGAACATTTCAATATACCTTCGGTTGGTATCGTAAGAAGAGATTTCTCCGTTATGTACGATGGAAAATTCCCTCAGGGCAAAGGGATGAGCGCCGCCCCACCAGCCCGGCGTATTGGTCGGATACCTGCCGTGGGCGGTCCAGCAATATCCTTCATAATCTTCCAGCTTGTAAAAATAGCCCACATCCTCGGGGAAACCCACCGCTTTGAATACTCCCATATTTTTTCCGCTGGAGAAAACGTAAGCTCCTTTGATATCGGTATTGATATGAAATACACAGCGAGTCGTAAACTCGTCCTCATCCAGCTGGCTTTCCGCCAGCTTTGTGGGAAGCGGCGTCACAAAATAACGCCAGATCAGAGGTTCATCCGTGATCCGGTTCGTCTTCCTCACAGGTATTTTTGAGAGATTGATGATATCAAACCGGCGATCCAGAAACTTCTCGCATTCTTCTTTTGTCGCGGTGCTATCATAAAAAATATGCAAGGCATAATAATCTTTATAATCAGGATAAATACCGTAACCGGCAAATCCTCCGCCTAAACCGTTTGAACGGTCGTGCATGGTGGAAATCGATTTTATGATATCATCTCCGTTGAAACGGCTGCCTGACTTTGAAAAAATTCCCGATATGGCACAACCGGATGGAATTCTGATTTGTCCTTCCGCATTCATAACTTTGCCTCCTTGTTTTCCTTTGCTGCAAACAAAAAGACAAAGTGCCCCTTAAAATAATAAGACGCCTTTGTCTATTGGGAGAGAGTATACTTCACTTTGACAAATAAATCAACCTTTTTTGGAAAATTTATTTGAAAAATTAGTATTTTCTGAAAATAAAAATACAATTGCTTTTAACCGGCTGGTTTTAAATTATCTCAGCTTTTTCCCGCTGTTTCAGTTTTACGTAGACAAAGAAGGGAAAACCGATCAGAATCAGCAGAAAGCCATACATAACGTACTCGGCGCCTGACCCGAAGATCGTATACACCAAATAATAAAAGGCAATCAGGCTGACGGCTCCTTTCCTGATAAAACCGAGAATATTTATCGACCTGCCGAATTGTACGGACAGCATCAGATCCGAAGCGGCCCCGAAGGCGTAAAACACCAAAAAGGACATAACCGCCAAAAGCACCAGGAAATTATAAATGCTCATACTCGTATTGAAGGAACTCAGCAACATGACGCCTGTCATGAGAACTCCGTTGAGCAGCAGCGCGAAATTCGGAGTCCGGTATTTCGGATGGATCTGAGCAAACTTTTCGGGAAACAGTCCCTGCTCTCCCAGGGAGTAGGCGACGCGTGCGCCGGACAAAATCCAGGCTCCGATGCATCCGAGGGCAGAAATAACCACACCCAGAGAAATCAATCCGCCGGCCCAGTATCCGCCTGTCGCCTGTTGAATGATGTCGGAGAAGGGCGAGGCTGAAGCGGCCAACTTCTCCTGAGGCATATTTCCCGCCGCCAGAACAATGAGGATCAGATAGATCAGGATAACGAATACGGTTCCGATCAAAGTGGCCTTTTTTACCGTCGCCGCATCCTTGACTTCTCCCGCGTTGACGCTGGCCCCCTCAAAACCGATAAAGGACCAGAGAGAAAAGGCAACCGCAACTGGAAGCGTAGAGAGTCCGCTCATTTCGGAGCTGCTGACAGTGCTGTAATTCTGCGGATCGACATGGAAGGCTGCGATGATTATGAAAATCAGCAGCGGCGCCAACTTTGCCAGAGTCAGGATCAGATTGAGATCTCCCGCCGCCTTGACTCCGAAATAGTTGATGACGGTATAAACCCAGATGACCGTCACCGACAAAATTACCTGAATCAGTGTGTTTGTGGCAAGGGCGGGGAAGAAATATCCGGCGTAGCTGATTCCGCCCATGATAATTGCTCCGTTTGCAATCCAGCACCCGCACCAGTAGGACCAGCCGACGATAAAGGCGGGCAGATCGCCAAAGGCCTCTTTCGTATAAGCGACAGCTGATCCGGTCGCGGGGTTGCGCTCTCCCAGCCGGGCAAAGGATATGGCCAGCAAAACAGTTCCGGCACCGGTGATTAAAAGCCCGATAAAGGCTGCTTTGGGGTTGCTCAATTGAGCGAACCCCTGCGGCAGCATATAGATTCCGGTACCGATCATCTGACCCACGATGACCGCTGTTGCGGACCAAAGACCGATCTCCCTTTTCAGTTGGCCGGATTGTTCTCCTGGACGGATTTGTTCGGATGGCTGGTCTGTATTATTTTTAAAAATTTTCATAAGCTTACCAACTTTCTTTCCTTGGGGAAATATTGGTTTAATCCTGCTTTTGTACTGAAACCGCCCGTTTTCTGATATAGAAGGATGCGACAATACCGATGACGCTGACAACTCCCAAATAGATAAATACGTAGGTATATCCGCCTCCGCCATGGTTATCCAGCCAGGATCCAAACAGAGTCCACATGAAGAAATCAGGAGAATAGCCGATCACGGATGCGATACCGACGGCGGTACCCATGACAAGGGCGGGAATTCTTGTTTCGCTGGCTATGGAGAACATGATGCCGTATAATGCAAGACCAAACAGACCCGGCAGCAAGGTGTAGTAGCTTACCAAAGTTACGCTGGCCGTCGATGGAATCGCAAGAACGCCGAAATACAACAAGGCCAGGATGGTGAACAGGATCATAAACCAACGGCTGGTGGAATGGAATATCTTATCTGCAATCATACCGCTGACAGGCGCCAGTAAATAGAAGATATAGGTTCTGATGATGGACAATACGCCGGATTCTTCCGGAGTGATCCCAACCACGTCCGTCAGGTATGGGGTGAACATGGTTCCTCCGCTGTAGCCGACGGTATAGGCGGCAAATATGATGAAGGCCAAAACCCATACGGTAGGATTCTTCAGAACTTCTCCAAGCTGGCTGACTTTGAATTCATTGATCTTGACGTCTGTTTCGATGTACAGCTTTTCCTTGACAAAGAAAAATACCAATATAGCGGCGATCAGCGTGCTGGCGGCGTAGGTCAATACACAGATGGTGAATTTTTCCGATCCGTCGGCGCCCATGTTGGACAGATGCAGAGCGACGGAATTAACGATGGCTCCCGTCACACCGTTGCCCAGATAGTAAAGGCCGAACATGAACCCCTGCTCCTGCTCCGTACCGATCATGCGGATGGTCTTCATGAGAGAGCCCCAGAACACAAAAGTAGTGGAAAAGGCAAACAGGAACCAGATGAGAAGCGTGACCCCATAGCCTGAAGCCAGGGTAAGGACCGCAGTCAGGATTGAGGTTGTAACCAAAGAAATCAGAATACACTTTTTCGTGGACAATTTGTCGGCGATTATTCCTCCCGGAATATAGAGGATCATACAACCGATGGCATAGGCAGTGGACAGGACACCCAACTGCGTGTTGGTGATGGACAGGGCCTCAAGCTGCCAATCATAAAAGACGTAACGGATATAGGGGATCAGATAGATGGACCCGCCGGCAACACCGAGAGACAGGATTGCCAGATACTTGCTGGTTCGACTCATAATAACCTCCTTAATTAAGCAAAAGTAAGAAATAAAAAAATATATTTATGATAACATTCCTTTGCCGGAACCGCCCGCGGACGCAGAATGCCCGCGAGGCTCCTTTCCGGCTCGGGATTATTATTGCTTGATGTACAGGGCATCCACTGCGCAGATCCCTTTTTCATAAACAAATATGGGGTTGATGTCCAGCTCCTTCAGTTCTCTTGCCCGTTCCGCCGACATTTCGGAGATCCGGACGATTGCGTCCGACAGCGCGTCAATATCGCTCTTGGGCGCGCCCCGATATCCGTCCAAAAGGCGGAAGCTCTTTAGCTTCCGTATCATATTGTCCGCTTCTTTCTTTGATATGGGAGCCAGGGCCATAGACGTGTCCTTAAATATCTCTACGAAAATACCGCCCAGGCCCACCAGAACGCAAGGTCCGAACTGAGGATCGTTGTTGACGCCCAAAATGACTTCCGTCCCTTTCTCAGCCATATTGCAGATCTGCACTCCCCGGATATCGGGATTTTTGAAATGCTTCGCCGCGTTTTCCAGTATGGTATCATACGCCGCCATGGCTTCTTCCGGGGAATTGAGGTTCAGGATGACACAGCCCACATCGGATTTGTGAAGGATATCCGGGCTGTCGACCTTGGCGACGGCCTTTTTAAGCTTCAGTCTGGTGAAGATTTCGCCGGCCTCTTCCCGGTTATGGGCCACTTCAAAGATGCCGCAGTCAATGCCGTATTCCTGAATCAGCGCTTCGCTTTCCGTGAGGGCGGTACCGGCTCTGCCGCCCGTTTTTTCCGCCGTCTGCCGGGCTTCTTCTGCTGGCGACGACGTCTGGTTCGGCGCCAAATTGCTCAGAATCGCAACCTCAAGATTGTGATTCTCCGGCCGGTAGCTTGCAAAGGCCAGAATGTTTTTTATAATTTTCAGAGCATACAGTGAGGTCGGAAGAACCGGAACGCCGATGCTTTCCAGCTTTTTTACATAGTCTCTGTTGCGCGTATTCTCCGCGAAAGGAAGCATCAGGCAGGGTTTGGCCCATTCCTCCTTCATAACCCTTTCCAGCGCTTCCGACATATAGTAGATCGCATTGTCCGAAATCTCTTCCAGCAGGGTATAACCGATCGCTACGATCCCCACGGAGGGGTCCTTCATGACCGCTTCGCAGACAGAGGCGAATTTATCAATGTCATAGGACAGGGAGGCCGTCGAATCCAGAGGATTATTGACGGTGGCATAGCCTGGAAGGATCTCCTCCAAAGCCTTTACGGTTTTTTCACCGAAATCCGGATAATTCAAACCGGTGATCTGACCCAGATCGGCGCAGATTCCCGTCTCGCCTCCCGATAAGCTGATGCTGGAAAAGCCGCTTTTTTCAGGAAGCTTTTTCAGAACTGCCAGCGCCTGGGCCGTGGAAATCAATTCTTCCAGATCGTCAACGCGAATTACCCCGAACTTGTCAAAGAGGGCGTCAAAGACCTTGTCGCTGCCGGAAAGGCTTCCGGTATGAGAGGCTGCCAGCGCCTGACCTTTTTCAGACCGGCCTGTTTTCAGCACAACGATGGGCTTGCGCTTCAACGCCGCCTTTTTCAGAGTTGCCGCCAGCTTTGCCGGCTGCTTGCTGCCTTCCATATAAAGGGCGATGACCTGGGTATCCTCGTCATCCACCAAAAAGTCCAGATAGTCTTCAATGGTGGTGATTTTTCCGTTGCCGGAGGAAATGGCGTAGGAGAAGCGAATGCTTGGAGCCTCCATCATGGACAGTACCAGCTGACCGCTCTGCGAGACCACTCCCACGGCGCCCTTTCTGTCCCGTTCATTTGAGATAAACGCGTAAGGATAGATCATATCCACGTAATTGGCGTAGCCGGCGCAGTTGGGACCCATAAGGGCGATGTCGAGCTCCCTGCAAAGCTCCTTGAGCCGGGTTTCCGCCTGGACCCCCTCTTCGGTGCCCACTTCTCCGTAACCGCTGGCAAATACTACCGCTCCGCGGACACCCTTTTTCGCGCCTTCACGCAGGAAGCCTTCCACGGTGGACATGGGCGTGGCGATGACGAGAAGCTCGACGGGTTCCGGCAGGTCGGAAATGGAAGAGTAGCAGCGAACGCCCTGGACCTGATCCCTTTTTGGGTTTATGAAATAATAATCCTCGGGTTTCATATAACGGATGATATTTCTGCAGGTATCGCCGCCAAAGCCTTCTTTTTCACTGGCTCCGACGACGGCTACTTTATTGGGCTTTAATAATTTACTGATCTCCATCTTTCTTTCCGCTCCTCATATTTCTTTTTTGCCGGTTTCCTCCAGGCCTTTTCTGAAAACCAGCTCGTTTTTCGGATTGTTTTTTCCCTTTTCCAGAAAGAAGTTTTCAATTCCCTTCCAGGCTGTCTCGGCGTCGAACAAAGCGCCGGAGGCTGCCAGGGCTCCCAGCATCGCGATATTCGCTCCCTTGGGATTCCCCGCTTCGTCGGCGATGCGGGTGGCGTCCACTTCATATACCTGAATATCCTTGCGGAAAGCATACTGATCGATCAGGGTTTTGTTGGCGATGATCACGCCGCCGGGTACTACGTTTTTTTCAAACTTGACCAGAGAAGGCATGTTCATGACGACTAGAATATCAATTTTCGTTACAAAAGGGCTGGCGATTTTTCCATCGGAAATCTTTACGTTGCAATTAGCTGTGCCGCCTCGCATTTCGCTTCCGTAGGAGGGGATCCAGGTTACGTTTTTGCCGGTGTCCACGCCGGTTTTTCCCATGATGAGGCCGGCTGTAAGTACGCCCTGTCCGCCGAATCCTGCAAAGATCAGATTCATTATTTGCCACCTCCTTTGAACTCGCCCAGGGGGTACACTGTCTGAACCACCTGATTGATCTGCTTGCACGCATTTAACGGCGTCATTCCCCAGTTCGTGGGACAAGGGGACAGGATTTCCACAAGGCTGTAGCCCTCCTTGTTTTTCTGTGCCTCAAAGGCCCTGCGGATATATTTCTTTGTCTTATTGATTTCCTTGGTATCCGTCATGGTCCCCCTTGCCAGATAAGCGACGTCCAGCGTACTCATCAGCCTGATCGCATCCAGCGGATTACCCGTGAGGGAAACATCCCTGCCGTAGGGAGAGGTTGTGGTCCGCTGATTCTCCAGCGTGGTGGGGGACATCTGTCCGCCGGTCATGCCGAAGTTATTATTGTTGATGAGGATCACGGTGATATTTTCGTTGCGGACCGCGGCGTACATGGTCTCTGAAAATCCGATGGCGAGGGCGTCGCCGTCACCTTGATAGGAGAAAACCATATTTTCGGGCCGGCAGCGCTTTAAGCCTACCGCAACTGCGGCGGCGCGTCCGTGCTGGGACTGGACGATGTCGACGCCATAGGTATCCGGCATCAGGGAGGAGCATCCGACGGCAACGGCGCAGATTGCACTCTTGTCCTCGCCCATTTCCTCAAGGACCTCCGCGATAAGCCGGTTTACAATGCCATGGCCGCAGCCGGGGCAGAATTTATGATCCGTGTAAAGGATTTTTGAACGTCGTTTTTCCATTTCAGTAAACCTCCTTTGCGTTGCCGGCAAAGATGTCCTTTACGGCTGATAGGATTTCCTCGGTCTCGTAAACCTTCATGCCGCCGCGGATCGGATAGGTAGGCCTGCATTTTGAAGCCATCACCACGTCTTCGATCATTTGAGACAGACATGACATTTCCACACTTGCGAAGTATTTTACGCTCTCCAGCTTTTCGAAAGCCTTTACCGGGAAGGGGTAGAGGGTGATGGGACGGATCAGGCCGACCTTCATTCCTTCTTTTCTTGCCGATTCCACAACTTCTTCACAGATCCTGGAGGAAATTCCGTAAGCCACCAGGATCAGCTCAGCGTCCTCTGTCCGGACTTCCTCCCATCGCTGTTCTTTTTCCACCATTTTGTCGTACTTGCGTTTCAGATAATTATCATAATCCAGGTTGTAATACATGATGGAAGTGTGGCGTTTGTTCTGGCCGTCTCCCTTTCCCTTCATGGCCCATGGCAGGGCGTCCTGGTCATAGTCTTTCATCTCCGGAAACTCCACCGGTTCCATCATCTGAGCGATTGAGGCGTCGGAGAGGAGGAGGACAGGGTTTCTGTATTCTTCCGCTTTATCGAAAGCCAGGCCCATCAGGTCCACCGTTTCCTGGACTGAATTCGGGGCGAAAACGAGGCATCGGTAGTCTCCGTGGCCGCCGTTTTTCACGGCCTGCCAATAATCTCCCTGGCCGGTGTAGATGTCCGCCAGACCGGAGCCGTAGCGCTGTACATCCAGCACCACGCAGGGCAGCTCCGCGGAAGCGATGTAGGAAATTCCCTCCTGCATCAGGCTGAAGCCAGGACCGGAAGAGCTGGTAAAGGCTCTGGCGCCGGCAGCCGCGGCTCCGTAGATCATGGAGATCCCTGAAATTTCGGATTCTGTCTGAATAAAGACGCCTCCGACCTCCGGCATTCTCCATGATAAATATTCTAAAATTTCACTCTGAGGGGTAATGGGATAGCCCGCGAAGAACCGGCATCCGGCACGGATCGCTGCCTCGGCCACCGCATCGTTCCCTTTCATCAGTTTCTTTGTCATGCCTCGGCCTCCTCCTCAATTATTTCATATACGTAATCCGGGCATACATTGTAGCAGATCCCGCAGGTGATGCATTTGTCCCGGTCCACTTCCGTTGTCATGTATCCGGCGCTGTTGATGGGGCCGGTCATGGTCAGGGCTGCTTTTGGACAGTTGACGATACAGTAGTGGCAGCTCTTGCAGGATTCTCTGTGAATGATAAGCTTCTCCATAGCGTCCTCCGTTTATATATCAGGGGTGTCAAAGGTGTCCGGCACAAACAGTTCCCGGGCGACCTGTCTCGTTGTCCTCTTCTCGGCCGCGGCTTTCTCAAAGACGAGCCGGGTATTCTTCCGGATCAGAGAGACGGTATCCTCCACAATGGCCTCCGGAACGCAGGGGACCAGGCCGAAGACGGCAACGTCGTAGATTCGGATACCGCCCAGATTCGTCACGAAGTCCACGCAGATGTCCACGTTCATCCCGGCCAGAATTTCGTCCGCTTCGGCAGTAACCGGAATGTTGGCCGCTTCCACGATCAGGCTGGCTTTTACTTTATGAGCGTTGTCTTTGTTGATGACGTCTTCCAGCGCCGCGGGAACCAGAATGTCACAGTCTATGTCCAGCCATTCGCTGTTCTTCAGCACCTGATAGCCGGGCTCAAAAGCGCTTTGATCAAGCTCTCCCTTTGGCTTTCTTGTTTCTACGAGCTTCTTGACGTCCAGCCCGTCCTGGCATACCACCAGACAGTTGGCGTCGGCAATTCCGACCACCTTATATCCCATCTGGTCAAGGTTGATCGCCATGGATGCGCCTACGCAGCCGAAGCCCTGCAGGACGACTGTGGCGCCTTCTTTTCCCGCTTTGATTTTCCAGGCTTCATCCAGACCGGCGGCGCAGCCGTAACCGGTGATCATGTCATACATCTTAAATCCGTCGTAGGTCATATCGCAAAGCTTGTCGTGCTCTTCGATGCATTTGATGATTTTCGGGTCCGTCTTCATCTCCTTGGTGGCCGGCAGCCCGATCCCAAGCTCATCCAGAATTTCCAGCACATCGCCGTAATCGACGCCCAGGTCTCCGCCGATGGATACGCCGGCCTTTATGTAAGGAGCCATGGCGATCAGGTATCTTCTTAAAACATCCTTTGCGTCGGGGGCTTTGTAATCATAGGCGATTCCTCCCTTGCAGCCTCCTGTGGTCATTGATTCGGCGGCTTTATATTTGTATCCCATCGTGGTCGCCAAACGGACGACTTCCTCCTTCGTGACCGTCGGGTGCATCCTGGTACCGCCTCCGCAGTAATGGTTTACAAAATTGTAGGCGCAAAGCCATCCTTTTGCGTCGCTTTCCACATCGTTCCATTCGACAACGGCATAAGGTCTTTTTTCCATATTCTTATTCCTCCATTTTCAGCATCAATTGCGGCCTTATTTCTTAAATTTCATCTGCCCAGGCAATTTGTATTTGGAAAATATTACCTTGCAGATCGTTCTGTATTATGGCGATTGATGCTATCCCACAACGTACTCCATTCATTGATAACAAGCGCTTATTTGCCAAAAGTATATATGCATACCAGAATTGATGTCAATGCAAAAATAATCGATGAATACTTGCGTTCTAAGATAAGATAATCCAATAAATCCATCAATTTAAACGATAGATTTTTGTATTGAATTAAAAACAATTTTTACGTATACATGTATATTTTAAATTTATGCTATTTTGTTGCATAGACCGATATACGTGTGTTATATTTTAAACAAAGAATAAAAACAAGGGGGTAATCGTTTGGATATTACATCGCTGCGGCATATGGCTATGGAGAACATTCTGTCAAAAATTCACAGCGGAGAATTTTCACAGGATAATATTATTACGGAGACAATGATTTGCGAATCGCTGAATATCAGCAGGACTCCGGCAAGGGAAGCGCTGATCGAGCTGGTGGCCAATGGAGTTTTGGAGAGGATTCCCAGAAAGGGTTACGCGATAACAAAATTTGATTATAAAACAAAACTGGACGCCTATGAAATCCTGGGAAATATGGATGCGCTGGCGGCCAAACTGGCGCTTCCCAATATCACCGGCGCCGATCTGAACAAGATGCGGGAATACATCGATCTGGCCGACGTCGCAATCAAATACAAGAATTATCCGGCCTACTGCGAGCAGCAGGAAAACTTTCACAGCGTTTACATCAACAAATGTGATAATATACAACTGATCACATTATTAAAGCAGATCAAGGCGACTCTGGACCGATATACGTATTACAGCACGGATGAGACGGAGCTCTTTGCCATATGCGCTTCCATGAATAAGGAACATTCGGAAATCGTAGCTCTTTTTGAAAAAGGTGATAAAAATGCGCTGTTTGAATATCTTTCGGATAATCACTGGTCGACAAAAGTGCCGGATCTGATTTGAATGGCGGCGATTTTCTGGTTGATGAGCAGGGTGATATCACCATCCTGATTGTCCATAAGGAAGGCCAACATGAAGCGAAACTGCCGCAGGTAAAGTAGGGTATGTATCTTCCCGCAAACGGGTATTGCAAACTGCACGGCAAAGGATTATATTAAAAAAAACATACCATGGCAGATATGCACAGACTCCAGAGGATTTACTCATGAATGGAGGGGTTTTATGAGTGGTAGAGAAATGGGCTTGAAAAAGGATTATATCATCAGTTCCCATGAACGTTGCAGGCAGTATAAGGTTGAGCAGAATCGGATCTACAGTAAAAAGATCATTTCCGGCAATGAACTCTATAAAAAGCTGGAGGCGAAAAGGGAACTGATCGACACGGCCGACTTTTATATAAACCGGTTATATAATTTTGTGAAAGGATCCAATTTTTTCTCCATACTGACCGATGAGGAAGGCTGTATTTTAAGCATAATTGGCGATGAAAATATTCTAGCCGAAGCTTTTTCGCTGAAGATGGTGCCCGGAGCGTATATGGACGAATGCAACATCGGGACAAACGCAATGGGTACGACCCTTGCCGAGGTTAAGCCGCTGCAAGTGTCCGGTGAGGAACATTACATAAAGGCATATCACCGGTGGACCTGCTCCGCTTCTCCGATCAGAAATTCCATGGGAGAGATTATCGGAAGCATTGACTTGACCGGGTACAGCGAATCCGTCAATCTGCATACGCTGGGCATGGTCGTGGCGGCCGCCAACGCGATCGAGGAGATGATGGATATTAAGAGATACAATGAAGAATTGTCCATGGAAAAGAAATTTACCGAGACGATCATTGAATCCATTGACGCAGGGATCCTGACCTCCGATCTGGAGGGGAACATCAAGACGGTCAATCGCCATGTTTCGGAAATGTTCGGATATTCCCCTGATGAATTGAGATCGATAAAAACGGGGGATCTGCTGGACGATTGGGATAGGGTGAAAACCGCTATTGTAAATAAGAAAAGTTTTGTAGATGCAGACGTATTTGTAAACTCCAGGAGAAAAAAGCTCCAATTCAATTTGAGCGCCTATCCGAATCTTGACGGAGAACAAAAATTGATGAGCATCGTTTTTGTTTTTGTAGAGGTCAAAAAGGTCAGGAAGCTGGCCAATAAAATCATGGGACACCAAGCGATTTATACCTTTGATAAAATCATCGGAGAGGATAAGAGCTTTGTACGGATCATTGAATATGCGAAAAAGATTTCCGACAGCAGGTCCAATGTTCTGATCATGGGGGAAAGCGGCACGGGGAAAGAACTCTTCGCACAGGCGATCCATAATTACAGCAACAGGCATGACGAGCCTTTTGTCGCGTTAAACTGCGGCGCGATACCAAGAAACCTGATCGAATCGGAGCTGTTTGGATATGAGGGAGGCGCGTTCACAGGCGCAAAAAGCGCTGGTCAGCCTGGAAAATTTGAAATTGCAGACGGGGGAACGATCTTTCTGGATGAAATCGGTGAAATGCCGCTGGATATGCAGACCAGGCTGCTGCGAGTGATTGAGGAAGGCGTTGTGATCAGGGTCGGGAGCAACAAGGAGATTGTTGTCGATGCAAGAGTGATCGCCGCTACCAATAAGGATCTGAATGAAGAAGTCAGAAAAGGAAATTTCCGTAAGGATCTGTATTACAGGCTGAATGTCCTCCCCATAAGGCTGATGCCGTTAAGGGAAAGGAAAGCAGACATACCTCTTTTAAGCCGGTATTTTATGGAACGGATATCAAAAAAGCTAAAAAAGAAAAGCGTGAATATCAATGAGGCAACGATGAAATCCCTTTTGGAATATGAATGGCCGGGAAATGTAAGGGAGCTGGAAAACATCATCGAGCTGATGGTAAATACCGAGTCAATACCGGACAGCTTTATGAGGGCAGACGGAAATGCGAATGAAAAATCCGAGGGAAACGCAAGCCGCCCGGAACCGGTGAACTGTGAGTCGACTGAGGAATGCCTGGATCTGGAATTTATGGAAAAGAAGCACATCCTCAAGGTATTGGATTTATATGGAGGGAATATATCTCTCTGTGCAAAGACCCTTGGAATCGGAAGGAACACGCTTTACCGAAAAATAGAGAGCTACGGGATCAATTGTTCCGAAACAGAACACTGCTCCAATCTGTAACACGCATTTTGACGGGGGTGCTGTTATGGCATGAATATTGCTTCTTACGGTTTACAGGGAGAAAATCAAAAGGAGATGGAAGCCGTCTCGCAATTATATCGGGAAAGCAGCGGAGGAGCAGAACATGAAAGAGGAAACGGAACAGACCGTGCCGTGGATCTGTGATAAATGCAAGGAAAAATTGGTGCTTCGCAAGGTAAAGGTATCCTATCTTGCGGGAAAATTTGAAGTGGAGCTGATGAAGTGCCCGAAGTGTAACGGCGTATTTATCGGAGAGGATCTGGCTATGGGGAGAATGCTGGAGGTTGAAAAAGGATTGGAGGATAAATAATTGGATGATACCGCCTTTAAACTGTTCAAGCTGAAAAATACAGGATATTGCTGCACCCAAATCATGGTAAAAATGGCCCTTGACGAAGAGGAAAAAGAAAATGAAGATCTGTTAAGAGCCGTGAATGGTCTCTGTATGGGCGTCGGCAGCACTCAGAAGACATGCGGGGTGTTGCCGGGAGGAATTGCGATCCTGGGCTTTTATGCAGGAAAAGGAAATGATCTGGAATATCCGAAGCCGGAGTATTCCGATATGGTCGACGAATATACCGAATGGTTTGAGTCTGAGTTTGGAAGCACGGAATGCAGTGATATTATCGGAGTATGTACTGTAACGGACTATCAAACCAATCAGGATTACATTTTGAAATGCGGAGATATCATGATCAAAAGCTATGAAAAGATACGGGAGATACTGAGCGATCATAACTTTGAATTTGGGAGCAGGGAATAGGCGTATGAACTCAGATATTTACATAAGATTGAAAAGGGAGCTGGACAAGGGAAACAAAGCGGTCGTAATTACGGTAATAGACGGCGGAGAAAAAACCGGAGAAGCAGTGCGTGATAAAATCCTGCTTACAGAAGACCAGCTGCGCACCTCCGATGCGGTCCATCCCCTGGATTCAGCGACGATTCTAAGAGCGCAAGTTGCTTTGGGTACAGGAAATCTTCAATATTTTCAGGCATCAAAGGGTGTGAGCATTCTGGCTGAGCCATATTTTCCGGAACCCCGCCTTGTGGTTTTGGGAGGCGGTCATATTGCGAAGCCTCTGGTTGAATTTGGGGCTAAAGTTGGATTTTTAGTCACCGTTGTAGACGACAGGCCGATTTTCGCAAATAAGGATCGGTTTCCAAATGCGGAAAAGATCATTTGTGAGAGCTTCGATAACTGCTTTACGCAACTAAATCTGAATGAGTATTCCTTTGTCGTGATTATGACCAGGGAACACCGGCATGATGTGGCTTGTCTGGAACAGCTGCTGAACTATAAGACGGCGTATATAGGAATGATCGGTTCGAAACGAAGTGTGGACACCGTGAAACAACAGCTTTTGCAGGAAGGCTGTTCCGATGCGCTGATCAATCAGGTGAACGCACCCATTGGCCTTGCAATAGGAGCGGTCACGCCGGAAGAGATCGCAATATCCATAATCGCGCAGGCCGTAAGCTATCGAAGGCTTGAAGGTCCGTCGAATAATACGTCTTCCGATAAGGCCAACTGGCCCGAATTTGACCGTTCCGTATTGGAAGAACTCCGCAAGGATACGGGAGAACCAAGAGCTCTCATAACAATCATCGCAACGGAAGGTTCGGCGCCGAGACGGCCGGGAACTAAGATGCTTGTATGGCCATATGGAATGACGGTAGGAAGTATCGGCGGCGGGTATGCCGAAGGAGAAATCATCAATGCGGCCTGGCAGGTCATAGGGACAGGCGGTTCAAAGCTCCATAATATCGATATGACAGGTCAAACCGCCGAAGAGGAAGGAATGGTCTGCGGCGGCGTCATGAGGGTGCTGATCGAGGACTATCACGGGTAAGCAAGACTGCTGAGCAAGCAGCAACCCCTAAAGGGGAAATTGTCAGGGACGCGATGTTCCGAAATAGAGCAATGTTCCGCATTGGAACACAAACCGTCAACAAAACCGTTCCACAACAGAACACTTGCTGAAAAATATGAAATCTCTCCGCACATTGGCGGAGTTTTTTTATTGGCATAAGTTATGCTAGTTATATTATTGACATAAACTTTTCAAGTTGAATCGATGCGGGCAAAGGATAGGGTTTTTAAGACAGTTCCAAAACTTAATTTGAAAATGGAGGGATACTATGCTTAAGAAAACGTTATTTATCAACGGAGTCGAACGGCGTGTCGTAGTTGATCCTGACGTCTCTCTGGCGAGCGTACTGAGAAATCAGATGTTTCTGACAGGGACAAAGGCGGGCTGCGGCAAAGGGGAATGCGGAGCTTGTACGGTAATTTTAAACGATAAGGCGGCAAGATCTTGTATCGTGAAGATGAAGGAAGTCCCGGAGGATGCCCGGATTATTACGATCGAAGGCGTAGGAAGCGAAGAAAGCCTTCACCCGCTGCAGCTTGCATGGATCATTCACGGAGCGGCTCAATGCGGGTTCTGCACACCGGGCTTTATCGTATCGGCAAAGGCGCTGCTCGACCAGAACCTCAATCCGACAAGGGAAGAAGCAGCGGACTGGTTCCGGAAAAACAAAAACGTATGCAGGTGCAAGGACAACGAATCGAAGGTGGACGCAGTCATGGACGCTGCGAGGCTGATGAGGGGGGAAGTGACCAAGGAAGAGCTGTGGTCAAAAGTAAAGGACGGAGCAGGCATGTCCGGCGACCGCCGGCCTGATCCTTCTGCCGCAGCCAAGGTGACCGGCACGTGGGAGTTTGGAGGGGATCTGGGATTGAAGCTGCCTGAAGGGACGCTGCATATCAAGCTGATCCAGGCGCAGACAGCCCATGGAAATATCCTGTCCATCGATACCTCGGAAGCGGAGAAAATTCCCGGAGTATACAAGGTCATCACCGGCAAGGACGTACCGGGAACAAACAGGCTCAACGGGTCGGCGAGACCGATATTGAGCGATAAAAAAATATTGCATTCCGGCGACGCCATAGCCATGGTGCTTGCTTATGCGCCGACGATTGCCGAAGAGGCCGCGAAAAAAGTTAAGGTGGCGATACAAGAATTACCTGTGAGCACAACTTCCGCTGCGGAGGAAGCACAACCTCCCCTTGAGCCGGATACCGGATTTGCATATCTGAACGAAAAGGGCAAGCTGATGATTCATTCAAAGAATGCGGATTTACACCTCAATGCATTGGCGGAGGGAATCGGCGTACCGCCTGAGAAGCTGGCTGTCGTGCAAAACCATGGGATAGGTGTTTCCGAACACAAAACCGGCCCGGCGCTGGAGGGGCTTCTTGGCGTTGCGGCCCTGGTTACCAGGCAACCGGTTTATCTCGAGCTGTGATATGCCAACTGTGGTAAAAGGAACGAAATAAAAGACTGATTAATTATTTAGAGGAGGTGCAACTGGTATCGCACATGCGGTAACCAAGATTATTATGAGCAAAATTTTAATGATTTCGCCTAAGAAGTGCAAAAACTGCGGGACCTGTGAGTCGGTTTGCTCAAATTCCGCGGTAAATGTTATCCACTTTGAAGAAGCGGTAATTTCAGTACCTGTCATGTGTATGCAGTGTGAAGACGCCGCATGTATGAAGGTATGTCCCACCGGAGCGATTCATAGAGATGAGAATGACGCGGTTGTAACAGATTCGAAGAAATGTATCGGATGCAAAGTATGTATCAGCTCCTGCCCCATGGGAAATATTCATTACAGCCCCCGGAAAAGGAGAATCATGAAGTGCAATCTGTGCAACGGCAATCCGGACTGCGTAAAATACTGTCCTACAAGGGCGATCGAGTACGTAGACAGCACCGTGGCCAATATAAACAAGAAAAAGGCAATCGCATCAAAATTTATGGAATTGTTCGAAGAGGAACAACGTTAATGAATTGGGTTCCGTTTCTGAACGAGGGCGTCAGTCCTTTGCTAACGCCTGGGGCTTTAATAGTTAAGAAAAAGGAGACAATCAAATGATTAAAAAAACCTTATTTATTAATGGAGTTGAAAGACATATCGTAGTGGATCCGGAAGAATCCCTAGTAAATGTATTAAGAAATCAACTCTTTCTCACAGGAACCAAGTCCGGATGCGGTGGGGAAGGCGAATGCGGCGCATGTACGGTTATTTGGGACGGTAAGGCTGTGAGATCATGTAATTACACCATGGAAAGAATCCCGGACGGCGCTCAGATCATAACCATTGAAGGCGTAGGTACGAGGGAATGTCTTCATCCCCTGCAGCTCGCCTGGATGATTCACGGGGCCGCCCAATGCGGATTCTGTACGCCCGGATTTATCATGTCGGCTAAAGCGCTGCTGGATCAGAACATCAATCCCACAAGGGAAGAAATAAGAGAGTGGTTTCAGGTAAACAGAAATATATGCAGGTGCACAGGCTATAAGCCGCTGGTAGACGCCGTTATGGACGCCGCCAGAATGATGAGGGGAGAAGTGACCAAAGAGGAATTATGGCCGAAGCTGAAAGACGGAACGAGCCTGAAAGGCTCCAGTATGATCCGTCCCTCGGCAATTGCCAAGGTCACGGGTACCTGGGATTTCGGCGCCGATATGGGGTTGAAGCTGCCTGACGGAACGCTGCATATCAAACTGGTTCAGGCAGAGGTTTCCCATGCCAATATCCTGTCCATCGATACCTCGGAAGCCGAAAAAATGCCCGGCGTTTACAGGGTCATTACATATAAGGACGTTCCCGGAACGAACCGGATCAACGGTCTGGCCTTCCCGGCCAATAAGGGAAGCGGCAAGGAAAGACCGATTTTAAACGATAAGAAGATATTCCAGTATGGAGACGCTTTGGCTATGGTGCTTGCCTATACGCCGAAGCTTGCCGAAGAAGCTGCGAAAAAGGTGAAGGTCCAGATTGAAGAATTGCCCGCATATATGAACGCCCTGGATGCTCTGGATGAAGACGCCATCGAGATCCATCCCGGAACCCCGAACGCTTATTTTGAAAATCATAACATAAAAGGCGAGGAAGTTGATCCTCTGTTTGAACAACTGCCTTATGTCGTTGAAGAGGATATTTATGTCGGAAGACAGCCACACCTGCCGCTTGAGCCGGATGTGGGCTTTGCCTATCTTGACGAAGAAGGCAAGCTGATCATCCACTCCAAGAGCATCGGCCTGCAGCTTCACGCATTGATGGTTGCAGAAGGTATCGGCGTGCCCCTTGAAAAACTGGTGATCGTGCAGAATAATGCGGGCGGTACCTTTGGATATAAATTCAGCCCGACAATGGAAGGTCTCCTCGGCGTGGCGGCGTTGGTTACCAAAAAGCCGGTATTCCTTAATTTCAATATGTATCAGCAGATAACGTACACAGGAAAGCGATCGCCGTTCTTCATCAATATAAAGATGGGAGCGGATAAAAACGGAAAGATCGTCGCTATGAAATCCGACTGGACTGTGGATCACGGCCCGTACTGCGAATTCGGCGACCTGCTGACTATGCGGGCTCCGCAGTTTATCGGCGCGGGGTACAGCATTCCAAATATCAGAGGCAACGGCAGAACGGTGGCCACCAACCACGCGTGGGGATCGGCTTTCAGAGGATACGGTTCTCCCCAGAGCCTGTTTTCCTCGGAAGTGATCGTCGATGAGCTTGCGGAAAAAGCCGGGATGGATCCGCTGGAATTCCGGTATCTGAACGTTTACAGAGAAGGAGACACCACTCCCACCGGCTGTCCTCCGGATGTCATTGCCTTTCCCCAGGCCCTCGATAAATTGCGGCCGATTTACAAACAGGCAAAGGAAAACGCAAAAATGAAAAACGCCAAGGGCGGTGAAATCAAATACGGAGTCGGCATCTCTCTGCTGGAGTACGGCTGCGGCCTTGACGGCGCGGATTCCTCCGAGGCATGGGTTGAAATTACGGAGAAAGGCGTCACGGTCGGGGCTTCATGGGAAGACCATGGGCAGGGAGCCGATATGGGGACATGGACGGTGACCCACGAGGCGCTGAAGCCTCTCTGTATAAAACCCGAACAGATCAGACTTGTTATGAACGATACGGAAAAAACCCCCAACAGCGGCCCCGCAGGCGGCAGCCGGTCAAACGTTCTGACGGGAAACGCCATCCGGGTTGCCTGTGAAAACCTGTTGGCGGCGCTTAAAAAGGAAGACGGCACTTACAGAACCTATCAGGAAATGGTCGCTGAAAAGCTGCCGACAAAATATATGGGCACCTGGACTGCGCCCTGTACCGCGTGCAGTGTGGATACCGGACAGGGCGACCCGTTCCCGGTTTATATGTACGGAGTTGTGCTGGCCGAAGTGGCGGTGGATATAACGACGGGCAAAACACAGGTTGAAAAGTTTACGCTGGTTTCAGACTGCGGACCGATCATGAATAAGTTGGTTCTGGAAGGTCAGCTATGGGGCGGTCTGACACAGGGGATCGGCCTGGCGCTATCGGAGGATTTCGAGGACCTGAAAAAGCATACGACCCTTGTAAAATGCGGAATTCCGCGAATCATGGATGTGCCGGACACGATGGATATCATCCACCAGGAAACGCCGAGGCCAAACGGGCCTTTCGGTATGGCCGGCGCGGGCGAAATGCCGCTTTCGGCGCCCCATGCCGCAATTGTGAACGCGATCTATAACGCTTGCGGAGTCCGTATCTCAAAACTTCCCGCACGTCCTGAAAAGGTGTTGGC
>DAITKX010000001.1:102088-121884 GCA_036835995.1 Bacillota bacterium
AAGGAGGTATATATGAGTAAAAACCTTTTTGAAGAATGTGAAAAGTGTCTTCATGACGAACCGGCGGCGTCGACGGCCTGGTGCCCCGTTCATGTCGACGTACCGTTGTTCGCCAGTGAAATGGAAAAGGGCGATTTCAAAAAGGCGTATCAGGTATTGGAGAAGAAAATTCCCTTTACCGGAATCATCGGCATGATATGTGACCACCCTTGCGAAAAGGCCTGCGTCAGAGACAAGCTGGACCGGGCAATCAATGTATCTGAATTGGAGCGGGCTGCAGTCCGTTACGGTTATACACCGTTCAAAAAAGGCCCTTCTATGCCGAAGAAAAAGGGAAAAGTCGCTGTGGTCGGCGGGGGAATCAGCGGAATCACCGCGGCGTTTGAGCTTGATAGAAAAGGCTTTCAGGTGACGATCTATGAGCAATCGGAAAGGCTGGGAGGCAGGGTCTGGGACTATGAAGGAAAACGGATCAGCCGGGAAGCAATTGAGGAAGAACTGCAGATTATCGAGAGGTTGGGCATAAAGGTTTCCTATGACAGCAGGATCGGCGAGGAAGAGTTAGAGCAGCTCACAGAAGAATATGACGCGGTTTATCTCGGCACCGGCGAATGGGAGAAAGGGCTTTATATCCATCCGGACACGTTTCAGGTCTTCGATTCACCGTTATTTGCCGGAGGCAGGCTGTACGACAAAAGCGGCTCGGTGATTTATGCAGTCAGCTCGGGAAAAAGGGCCGCCCTTTCTATGGAGCGGTATATTAAAAAAATCTCTTTGACCGCTTCGAGGGAGCGGGAAGGTTCTTTTGAAACTTCACTGAACTATCAGCTGGGTGATGTTGAACCTGCCCCGAGAATCGAAAAGATTCATGATGTATATACCGAAGATGAGGCGGTCCGCGAAGCGAAAAGATGCCTGAAATGCCGATGCAGTGAATGTGTTAAAACCTGCAGCCATATGCAAAAGTTCAACGTCACGCCCAAAGGCTACGGAAGGCAGATCCAAATCAATGAAAGCGTCATCATGGGCACTCGTTATGCCAATAAGATGATTAATTCCTGCGCCATGTGCGGTTTATGCGCGGAACAGTGCTCCTTGGGCATCGGAATGAAGGATCTGATCCATGAGACCAGGGAGAGCATGGTGGAAAAAAGCAAGATGCCTCCCTCTGCCCATGATTTTGCCCTGAAGGATATGGAATTCAGCAACAGCAACCGATTCTTCATGGTGAAACCGCCTCCCGGCGATAAAAAAGCGGAGTATCTGTTTTACCCCGGCTGCCAGCTTTCGGCGTCCTGCCCGGAATATGTCGAGAAAGCCTATCGATACCTTTTATCCAGTGTAAAAGAGGGCGTTGGAATCATGCTGGGCTGCTGCGGCGCGCCTGCCGACTGGGCCGGAAGAAAAGACCTCATGCGGGAAAGCATAGAACGGTTCAAAAACGTATGGAATGAGACCGGAAAACCTGCCTTTATTCTTGCCTGCTCCAGCTGTATCGGGATCTTTGAAAAATATCTGCCGGAAATATCCTATGTTTCCCTGTGGGAGATATTTCAAAAATACGGCTTGCCGGAAACGGCTAAGCCGGAGCACAGGCATATTCTGAACATCCACGACGCCTGCGGCACAAGGCACAAGAAAGAGGTTCATGAGAGCGTAAGAAAGCTTGCTTCGGGCTTGGGATATGAAATAGAAGAGCTGAAGTATGCGAAGGATAAAACCAAATGCTGCGGTTACGGCGGGCTGGTATATTACGCGAACAGAGAGCAGGCGATCGATTTTGCCGAAGACAGGATCAGGGAAAGCAAAGCAGACTTGCTGGTCTACTGTGCAATGTGCAAGGATCTTTTCGTGAGCCAGGGCAAGCGGACCTTTCATATCCTGGAGCTTATTTTCGGAGAGAACCCGGAGGACGCTGCGCGGAAAAAAATGCCGAACCTCTCCCAGCGCCATGCAAACAGGGCAGGCCTGAAAACCAGACTTTTAAGAGAATTATGGGGTGAAGAACCTGAAATGGAACTGATGGAAAGGAACGAATTAAATCTGGTGATTCCTCAGGAATTATGGAAGACCATGGAGGAAAGGTATCTCCTCCTGGAAGACATAGAACAGGTAGTCGCCCGATCCCGCATCTCCGGAGAGCGCTTTTTCAATCCTGAAGATTCAAGTTACCTCGCCAGCTTACGGATCAAAAATGTAACCTACTGGGTACGGTATGCGGAAAAAGAAGGCGAGATTCATGTTATAAGCGCTTACAGCCATAGAATGGAAGTCGTGAAGGAGTAGTACTCTGTACTGGAACAAGGAAGAAGAAAGAGAGGGGCTCTATATGGAAAATGAAAAGAGGATAAGGGAAATCATCTTCAGGTATCCGGCAGAAAAGCGATTTTCTTTGGCTATTATGCAGGATATGCAAAGAGAGTTTAATTATGTTCCAAGGGAAGCGATGAACGCAATATCGGAATATCTGCAGATCCCGCTGAGCAAGCTGTATGGCATGGCGACCTTTTATAAAGCGTTAAGCCTGAATCCGAAAGGGAAGTATGTCATCAAGGTCTGTGACGGCACCGCCTGTCATATCCGATCATCCATGGTCATTCTTTCCGAATTGAAAAAGCTGCTGGGAATCCAGGCGGAAGAAATTACGCCGGACGGCATGTTCTCCATTGAGACGGTAAATTGCGTCGGAGCGTGCGCACTTGCGCCCGTTATGGTCATAAACGGCGAATACCACGGAAAATTGACACCGCAGGACATCGCCGGCATTATCGGTGGCTATAAGGAAGGTGAAGTCAATGAGTGACAGAAAGGTAAAGGTTTGCTGCGGGACAGGTTGTGTCGCGAACGGCAGCAAAAAGGTGCTGGAAGCTTTTCGAACGGAAATTGAGAAACAAAAAATGGACATCGAAGTGATTCCTTATGTGAAGGCGACAGGCTGCAACGGATTGTGCGAAAGAGGACCTATCGTTAAAATCGAACCGGACGATATCGCCTATTATCACGTAAAACCCGAAGATGTGAAAGAAATCGTCGCTAAAACAATTGCCGGGGGAGAAGAAATCCAGAGGCTTCTATATTTAGATTCAAAGACGAAAAAAAGGATACGCTCTCACAAGGATTCGGATTTTATCAAGAAACAGACGAAAATCGCGCTCCGGAATATCGGTGAAATCGATCCCTATGATATCCACGACTACCTGGGCGCAGGCGGATATAAAGCGTTGCGGAAGGCGCTCTTTGAAATGTCGCGGGAAGACATCATCAACGAGATCAAGGCTTCGGGGCTCCGCGGCAGAGGCGGCGGCGGATTCCCCACAGGCGTGAAATGGGAAACCTGCTATAATATCAGCAATTCTCCCAAGTATATTATCTGCAACGGCGATGAAGGCGACCCGGGCGCCTTTATGGACAGAAGCGTCATGGAAGGAGATCCCCATACAGTACTGGAGGGAATGATCATCGCTTCCATCGCGTTGGATGTTCAGAATGGATATATCTACATACGGGACGAATACGGTCTGGCGCTGGAAAACATGCGCCGGGCCATCGAGCAGGCGAAAGAATTCAACTATCTGGGAGATCATATTCTCGGCAGCGACCACAGTTTCGATATCGAAATCGTAAGGGGCGGCGGAGCCTTCGTATGCGGAGAATCCTCCGCATTGATGGCCTCTATTGAAGGAAAAGCCGGAGAGCCGAGGGCCAAATACATACGGTCGGCTGAATTCGGTCTCTGGGGGCAGCCGACTGTTTTGAACAATGTAGAGACCTGGGCAAATGTCCCTGTGGTCATTGAAAAGGGAAGCGAATGGTTTTCCAAGATCGGAAGCCCGAAGAATTCCGGAACAAAAGTATTTTCCCTTGTCGGCAAGGTAAAAAACACAGGGCTTGTCGAAGTCCCAATGGGTATTACGCTGGAGGAACTTATCTTTGACATCGGCGGCGGGATCGTAGGAGACAAGGAATTTAAAGCCGTTCAAACCGGGGGGCCTTCCGGAGGCTGCATCCCGAAAGAACTGCTGCATCTGGGCGTCGACTTCGACACACTGGAAGCGGCCGGATCTATGATGGGTTCGGGGGGGCTGATCGTTACCGATGAAAGAACCTGTATGGTTGAATTTGCAAGATATTATGTCGCATTTCTGGCAGAGGAGTCCTGCGGGAAATGTCTGTCCTGCAGGGAAGGGATCCGTCAGATGCTGAAGATTCTTACCGACATTTGCGAAGGCAAAGGGCAGGAAAGCGATCTCGATCTGCTGGTGGATATTGCACATACGGTGCAGCAGGCGTCTTTGTGCGGCTTGGGTAAAACGGCGCCGAACCCGGTCATGAGCACGCTGAAGTATTTCCGGGACGAATATCTGGAACATATCGTTGACGGACGGTGCAGGGCGGGTGTCTGCAAGGCGCTGACAGAGTTTTATATCGATCCGGAGAAATGTACCGGATGCGGCCTGTGTAAAAGAGGCTGTGCACCTGAAGCAATCGAGGGCAAGACAAAAGAGCCTCATATCATTCATCAGGAAAAATGTATTCAATGTGGCAACTGCATTGATGTCTGCAGGTTTAAAGCGGTAAAGGTGAGGTGAGATCAATGAAACAGATAAAAGTCATTATCAACGGAAAAGAGTGTGTCGCTGAAAAAGGGGAATTTTTGCTGGATATCGCCGAGCGCAACGGAATCGTGATCCCCCATTTATGCCACCATGAATCCCTCAGAGGATTGGCTGCCTGCAGGCTGTGTATCGTGGAAGTGACTGAAAATGGGAGAAAGAAGATCGTTACCTCATGTATTTTCCCTGTCATAAGGGATATTGCTGTAGAGACCGAAACCGATGATATCAAAAATATGAGAAAGACTTTGATCAGCCTTCTGATGGGAGAGACGCCCGATAATGAAAGAATCGCTCTGCTGGCAAGAGAATACGGCATAGGCGATTATTCCCGCTTTCTTCAGGATAACGGAAATGAGTGCATTATGTGCGGATTGTGCGTAAAAGCGTGTGAAGAAATGGGCTGCAACGCCATTGCCACCATCAACAGAGGCACGACGAAAAAAGTGGCGACGCCGTATGAAGAGCCCTCCGCCGAGTGTATCGGGTGCGGGTCATGCGCCTATGTATGCCCGACGGGCTGCATCAAAATGGAGGAAGGCTACGGCGTCCGCAAGATCTGGGGCAAGGAATTTGAGCTTTTAAAGTGCACCGTCTGCGGCAAATATTTTACGACAAAAGAGCAGTATGATTACATCAACAGGAAATGCGACACGGCGGAACCGCCTGTTTGTAAAAGCTGCAAGCAGATTGAAATCGCAGAAAAAATGAGCGGGATCAGCGCTTTTTAAGTAAAATTTTTGGTAAAGATAAACAAAGCTTGACATTGGAAAAATATCGAGCTATAATTCAACAAATAGCAAGGGCGCTTTGGTCATACCAAAAGTGCCTTTTTTGTATAAATAACCTCGCGTTTGACGCGCGGAGGGTTTTTAAATATTGGGAGTTGTGATGAAAAAAATTCTTTTGGTTTCAGGAAAAGGGAAAAGCAAGGCTATGCTGGTCCAGCTGCTGGAAACGGAAGCGGCGTCCCGAATCGACGCGGCGTATTCCGAGGAGGACGCAGCCGGTTTCATGGAAAAAAATGAGTATGATCTCGTGATCATCAACTCTCCTCTGGAGGGGAAGAGCGGCGTGAATCTGGCTATCTTCGCAGCGGAAAAATCTACGGCCGGGGTCCTTTTGACCATACAGAACAAATACGCCGACGAGGTGGCGCAAAAGGTCGAGCCTTACGGCGTTCTTGTGGTAGGGAAGCCCATTGTCAAAGCCTTTTTCAACCAGGCGATAAAATATGCCGAGGTGACCGCACACAGGGTGATGTCCTTAAAAGAAGAAAACATCCATCTTCAGCTGAAGCTGGAAGAAATGAAGATCATCAACAGGGCGAAATGCGTCCTGATCCAATACCTCTCCATGTCGGAGACCCAGGCCCACAAGTATATTGAAAAACAGGCGATGGACATGAGACTTTCAAAGCTTCGCGTAGCAAAGCGGATCCTGAAAACCTACGAGCAGGAGGGAAAAAAGATTTGAATTTTTGAGCAAGATTAAGCCGTGAAGGCCCGGGACGCCGGTCAAAAAAGCAAAACGCAGAGCGCTCAGCTCTGCGTTTTGCTCCCGTGATTGCCTCCCCCTTGGGGAGGCAGTTACTTTTTATTATATATGAGAAAGAAAAGAGTATGGGCGTTAATAGATGCTGAAAAGGAGCTCGCCGTAAGTCGGGAACGGCCAGTACTTCGAAGCGGTCATGGTCTCCAGAGTATCTGCGGCGATCCGGATCTCCTTCATGATGGGAAGGATCTTTTGGTTGTAGTATTCCGCCGCGGAGCATAGTTCTTCGATGGCGTTCACTTCGATGAGGGCGTTATCCAACTCTTGAACGGATTTGTGGAGGCTCAGGGAAATGGAGGAAAGGTTTGCGATCAGCTCCTTTTCCAGCTCACAGGAGATCTCAGGAATCAGAGATTTGCTCCCTGCGGTGTCGCAAAGGGCTTTGATATATTCCAAAACCGCGGGGATGATGTCCTTATTGACCATTTCCACCATGGTCAAAGCCTCGATGCTTAAAACATTGCAGTATTCCTGCAGGATGATTTCCTGACGGGCCATGAGCTCGACCTCTGAGAAAATGCAGTGTTTTTTAAACAGCTCCTTGTTCTTATCCGTGACATAGCATTTCATTGCGTCCACCGTGGACCTCAGGTTCAGAAGGCCCCGGCTTTCCGCAAGAGAAACCCACTCTTCCGCGTAATTGTTTCCATTGAAAATGATCCTCTTGTGCTTCGCGGCGGTCTCTTTGATCAATGCCTTGACGCCGGCCTCCAGATCATTTGAGGACTCCAGCGCATCCGCAAACTGGCGCAGGGATTCGGCCACCGTCACGTTAAGCATGTAACTCGGACAGGAGATGGACGCTCCGGAGCCAGGCATACGGAACTCAAACTTATTTCCGGTGAAAGCCAGGGGGGAGGTCCTGTTTCTATCCGTCGTATCCCTCTTGAATTTCGGCAGGAGCGAGACTCCGATGTTCATGGTACGGTCCTGGGAATCCATGTAATCCTCGCCTTTTTCGATGGCGTTCAGAAGGGCTTCCAGGTCTTCGCCGATGAACATGGAAATGATCGCCGGAGGCGCTTCGTTTCCGCCCAGCCTGTGATCGTTTCCGGCGCTGGCAACGGAGACCCGCAGCAGGTCCTGATACTCATCCACCGCTTTGATGACGGCGCAGAGGAACAGGAGGAATTTCAGGTTTCCCGCCGGATTCTTTCCCGGGGAAAGAAGGTTTTCGCCCGTGTCGGTGCACAGGGACCAGTTGACGTGCTTTCCGCTTCCGTTGATGCCGGCGAAAGGCTTCTCGTGGAGCAGGCAGACGAGGCCGTGGTTGGATGCCACCTTTTTCATGATCTCCATGGTCAATTGGTTGTGGTCTGCCGCAATGTTGGAGGTGGTGAACACCGGAGCCAGCTCATGCTGGCAGGGAGCGACCTCATTGTGTTCGGTCTTGGCATAAATGCCCAGCTTCCAGAGCTCTTGATCAAGCTCTTCCATATACGCGTTGATCCTGGGCTTGATGGCGCTGAAGTATTGGTCCTCCAGCTCCTGGTTTTTCGGCGGTTTTGCCCCGAAAAGGGTTCTGCCGCAGTAAATGAGATCTTTTCTTCTGTCAAATAATTTTTTATCGATCAGAAAGTATTCCTGTTCGGCGCCGTTGGTCGCCACGACCCGCTTAACGTCGTACTGCCCGAAGATTCTCAGAATCCGGAGCGCCTGGACGTTCAGAGCGTCCATGGACCGAAGCATCGGGGTCTTTTTATCCAGCGCTTCTCCGTGATAGGAGCAGTAAGCGGTGGGGATGCAAAGGGTGTGATCTTTGACAAAGGCATAGGAGCCGGGGTCCCAGTTGGTGTAGCCTCTGGCTTCGAAGGTCGCCCGGATGCCGCCGGAAGGAAAGCTGGACGCGTCCGGCTCCCCTTTGATCAGCTCCTTTCCTGAGAATTCCAGGATCGCGCCGCCGTCAGCCGCGGGAGCGATAAAGCTGTCGTGCTTTTCCGCCGTAATCCCTGTCATGGGCTGGAACCAATGAGTAAAATGGGTAGCGCCTTTTTCAAGAGCCCAGATTTTCATAGCGTTTGCAACTGTGTTTGCAATTTCCAGGGTGAGGTTGGTGCCTTCCTCCATGTTTTTCTTTAACGCTTTGTAGATATCCTTTGGAAGGCGTTCCTTCATAACCGAATCATTGAATACCATGCTTCCGAAGATAGACGTAATTTTATCCATATAAAACCTCCTTTTTGTCTTAAAAACAATAAGTATTATTGCGGGAACGGAAAATTTCTGTCCGCACGCCGCCTGGAAAACGGAGCCGGGTGCGCAAATAAAAAGGGCGCAAAAGGGGAAACCCCTACAGCGCCTTTGCTATAATGGATTAAGTATAGCGGCTGTTTTTTTAAATGTCAATACTGAAAATAAAAAAATGCTTGCAATGATAAAAATTTTGTGATACTGTTTAGAACAAGATTTTTAAAATAACGGCTGTGATGAAGAAAAGTAATCGGGGAAACGCAAAGCAGGGATTGGCAACGCGACTGAAATTGCCATTTGTGACACGACTGACGAAAGAACACTTCGGAGCCGGCAGGTTCAAAGGAACACGCCATCAGGAAAATTTGCCCATGACCCGGGAAATTCTTCTATGAGCCGGTCTTAGTAAATCTGTCCGTGTTGCATGCGTTACAATGCATCGAGAGGATTAAGGCATTAAGTTGCTGCGTCAATTTGGGTGGTACCGCGGATTTTTTTCGTCCCTAGGATATTTGTATCCTGGGGATTTTTTTATGCGCGCCTGGCCCCGCTTGCGGAGCAACATGTCGCAAGCGACATTCCGACTCGCTTCGCTCGCTGCTGTCCGTTTTGACAGCCAAGCAAGCTTGGGTCAAAAAGGCAAACGTCGGCGCTATGGAGGTGGAAATTATGAGAATTACAGACGAACTGATCGGTTATATCGAAGAGCTTTCCCGGCTGGAGCTTTCCCCAGGGGAAAAGGAGCGGGCAAAGAAAGATCTGACCGACATCCTGAGCTATATGGATAAGCTGAGCGAGCTTGACACGACGGGAGTGAAGGAGATGACTCATCCTTTTGATACGGCAAACCGCTTCCGGGACGAGGGCGGGATCAACGGCGACGAGCACGGCGCGATGCTGAAGAACGCCCCCGACGCCAGGGACGGCTATTTCAAAGTGTTCAAGACGGTAGAATAGGAGGCATGGACATGACAGGAATGAGGATAAAGGCCATGACGGAATTGAAATCGACCGGTGCGGCCGACATCAGAGAGATGACGGCGCTAGAGATCGGAGAGAGGATAAAAAGGCGGGAGCTCGGCTGTGTGGAGGCGGCAAAAAGCTTTTTGGACGCCATCAGGAAAGACAGTGCAAAAGGCGAAGGAAAGGCGCTCAACGCGTATATTTCCGTCACGGAGGAAGAAGCCCTCAGACAGGCGGAAGAGATTCAGAAGAGGATCGACGGCGGTGAAGAGGTTTCTCCCCTGGCCGGCGTGCCCGTCGCGGTGAAGGACAACATCTGCACGAAAGGGATCAGAACCACCGCGGCGTCGAGGATGCTCGGCAATTTCATCCCGCCTTACGACGCGACGGTGATCGAAAAGCTGTACCGGGCCGGAGCGGTCATCATCGGAAAAACCAATCTGGACGAGTTCGCCATGGGGGGTTCCACGGAGACGTCCTACTACGGAGTTACCAGAAACCCGTGGGATTTGGACCGGGTGCCGGGAGGCTCTTCGGGGGGCTCCGCCGCGGCGGTAGCCGCAAGGCTCGCTCCCTATGGGCTGGGTTCCGATACGGGAGGCTCCATCCGCCAGCCCTGCGCCTTCTGCAACCTGACGGGAGTCAAGGCGACCTACGGCAGCGTGTCGCGCTACGGGCTGATGGCATACGCCTCCTCTTTGGACCAGATCGGGATCATGGGCAGGGATATCAGAGATTGCGCGGCGGCTCTGTCCATCATTTCGGGATACGACCCCAAAGACAGCACCTCGGTGATGGAAAATCCCTTTGATTTTTCGGAAATCTCAGGAGGAGAAAGCGGCAGGAGCCTGTCAGGCCTGAAGATCGGAGTGCCGAGAAATTACTTTGAGAACGGAATCTCCGACGACGTAAAGGAGTCCGTAATGGAGGCGGCAAAGGCTTTTGAAAAGCTTGGAGCTGCCGTTGAGGAGTTTGAACTCCCGACCATCCAATACGCGGTTCCGGCCTATTACGTCGTGGCCTGCGCCGAAGCGAGCTCCAACCTGTCCCGATATGACGGGGTCAAGTACGGGTTCCGCTCGGAAAACGCAAGGGACCTCATGGAAATCTATTACCGGTCCCGCAGCGAAGGCTTCGGAACAGAGGTGAAAAGGAGGGTCATGCTGGGCTCTTTCGTCCTGAGCTCCGGCTACTTCGACGCGTACTATAAAAAGGCCCTTCAGGTGAGGGCGCTGATCAAAGAGTCCTTTGACGAGGCATTTTCCAAATACGACATGATCCTGAGCCCGGTGAGCCCCACCACGGCATACCGGATCGGCGGACAGATCGAAGATCCTCTGGCCATGTATATGGCGGATATTTACACAGTTTCCGTCAATCTTGCCGGCCTGCCGTCCGCGGCGCTTCCCTGCGGCTTTGGAAGGGACGGGATGCCGGTGGGCATGCAGCTCATCGGCAGGGCGTTTTCCGAAAACGTGCTGGTGAGAGCGGCGGACGCGTATCAAAGCAATACGGATTATCACAAGCAATCTCCGAAGCCGAGAGGAGGACAGGGAAAATGAAATATGAAATCGTAATGGGACTGGAAGTCCATGTTGAGCTGTCGACAAAGGCAAAGATTTTTTGCGGCTGTACCACCGCTTTCGGCGGAGCGCCCAATTCCCATACCTGTCCGGTATGCCTCGGAATGCCCGGAAGCCTTCCGGTATTCAACAAGTCGGCGGCGGATAAGGCCATTCGGGCGGGACTTGCGCTGAACTGCGAGATCGAGGAAAACAACCGATTTGACCGGAAAAACTACTTTTATCCCGACCTCCCGAAGGATTACCAGATCTCTCAGCTCTACGCTCCCATCTGCCGGGACGGGTGGCTGGAGATCGAGCTTTCGGACAAATCGAAAAAGCGCATCACCATCCGGGAGATCCATATGGAAGAGGATGCCGGCAAGCTGATCCACGATCATTCCGGGACCCTCATCGATTACAACCGCTGCGGCGTTCCCTTGATAGAGATTGTCAGCAACCCTGACTTTTCGAGCGCGGAAGAGGTGGGAATCTTTCTGGAGCGGCTGCGGGAGATGCTGGTCTATCTGGACGTCTCCGACTGCAAGATGCAGGAGGGCTCCATGAGGGCCGACGTCAACCTTTCCGTGAGACCGGCAGGGCAGCGGGGGTACGGCGTCAGGACGGAAATGAAAAACCTCAACTCCCTCAAAGCGATCCAGAGGGCCATCGCCTTTGAAAGCGAACGGCAGATCAAGGTGCTGGAAGAGGACGGCAAGGTGAAGCAGGAGACCCGGAGATGGGATGACGATCAGGGTGAAAGCTATGGAATGCGCTCCAAGGAAAACGCTCAGGATTACCGGTATTTTCCGGATCCGGACCTGCTGCCGATTCACATCGGCGAAGAATGGCTGGAGGAAATCAGAAGCAGCATGGCGGAGATGCCTGCGGCAAAGAGACTTCGGTATCGGGAGCAGTTCGGCCTGACGGAGCGCGCGGCGGCGACTCTGACCGCCGAGAAGGAGGTGGCGCAGCTCTTCGAAGAGACGGCGGCTCTTTCCGGTCACGCGGTGGAAGCGGCCAATACCGTCATCGGCGATATTCTGCGGCTGATGCGGGATACTTCCGACCTGCGTCAGCCTTTGGAGATCGACGCCGCTAAACTGGCGCAGATCGTTCAAATGGTCGCGGAGGGGAAGGTCAACAGGGGCGTCGGAAAGAACCTGGTGGAAGAACTGTATAAGAACGGCGCCGACCCCTGGGAATACGTCAGGGAGCGCGGCCTGCTGATGGTTGAAGATACCGGCCTGCTTGCGCCTGTCGTGACGGAAGTGATCGGGGCGAATCCCCAGTCCATCGAGGATTACAGGAGCGGGAAGGAAAAGGCCTTTGATTTTTTGGTAGGGCAGTGTATGAGACGGCTGAAAGGAAGCGCCAGCCCCCAGGCGATCCGTGAGCTTCTAAAAGCGAAACTGGAAAGCATGGATATGGATTCCGGCCTGACGGGCAAATCGGTTGAAGCCGTCCACGGCGGGGCAGAGCCCAAACCGGCCGGAGCCGTTCAGGCGGAGCACGCCTTTGCCTCCTATGGAAAATACGCGGCCAAAAGCGCCGCCAGGGAAAACGGCCTTGAGCCCATTTCCGTTTTTCAGTCCCAGGCGTACCGGACCAAGAATTGCGGAGAACTGACCATTGCCGACGTAGGGCTGGAAGTCAGGCTGGCGGGATGGATCCACACCATCAGAAACCACGGAGGCGTCGCCTTTATCGACCTGCGGGACCACTATGGAATCACCCAGGTCGTGGTAACGGACCAGCAGCTTGAGGGTCTGAACAAAGAAACCGTAGTCAGCGTCTCCGGCGCCGTTATAAGGAGGGACCAAGAGACCTATAACCCGAACCTTTCAACGGGAGAGGTCGAGGTCAAGGTCCAGTCCGTCAGAGTGCTGAGCGGTGCGCTCAACAAGCTGCCCTTTGAAATCGACAGCTCCACCGACACTCGGGAGGACGTCCGGCTGAAATACCGGTTTCTCGACTTGAGAAATCCCAGGGTCCACAGCAACATGATGCTGCGCTCCGAGATCATAAGATTCCTGAGGAATCAGATGGAACGGATGGATTTCCTTGAGATCCAGACGCCAATCCTGGCAAACTCCTCCCCGGAGGGGGCCAGGGACTATCTGGTGCCCAGCAGAAAGCATAAGGGAAAATTCTATGCGCTGCCCCAGGCTCCCCAGCAGTTCAAGCAGCTTCTTATGGTCTCCGGCTTCGATAAATATTTTCAGATCGCGCCTTGCTTCCGGGACGAAGACGCCAGAATCGACCGCTCCCCCGGCGAGTTCTACCAGCTGGACTTTGAGATGTCCTTCGCCACTCAGGAGGACGTTTTCGCGGTGGCGGAGCAGGTGCTTTCGGAAACCTTCCGGCGCTTCTCCCACAAGGCGGTCTCACCGGCGCCCTTTGTCAGGATCCCCTTTGGGGAAGCCATGCTGAAGTACGGCACCGACAAGCCGGACCTGAGAAATCCGCTGGAGATCATCGATCTCTCCGATTTCTTTCTGAAGGTTGATTTCAAGCCCTTCCAGGGAAAGCTTGTAAGAGGGATCAACGTAGCCGACGGCGCGAAGATGCCCAAATCCTTCTTTGCGGCCATGGAAAAGTTCGCTCTCGGCATCGGCATGAAGGGCCTGGGTTATATTTCCGTAAAGGAGGATATGACCTACAAGGGCCCTATCGATAAATTTTTTACCGACGGGCAGAGAAGAGAGATCGGGGAAATCGCTTCCCTGAAGGAAGGGGACGTCCTGTACTTCATCAGCGACGAAAAGGGGCTGGTGGAGAAATACGCCGGACAGATCCGGACAGAGCTCGGAAAGCGGCTGGATCTCATCAAAGACGACCGCTTTGAATTCTGTTTCATCACAGATTTCCCGATGTATGAGATCGATGAAGAGACAGGGAAGCTCCAGTTTACCCACAATCCGTTTTCTATGCCCCAGGGGGAAATGGAGGCTCTGCTTCACATGGACCCTCTGGAAATCAAGGCGTATCAGTACGATATCGTCTGCAACGGCGTGGAGCTTTCTTCCGGCGCAGTCCGGAATCACCGTCCGGACATCATGGTAAAGGCCTTTGAGCTTGCGGGTTATACGGAAGAGGACGTAAAGAGCAAGTTTGGAGCTCTTTTCCAGGCGTTCCAGTACGGCGCGCCGCCCCACGCGGGAATGGCTCCGGGCATAGACCGGATCGTCATGCTGTTGTCGGAGGAGGAAAGCATCCGGGAGGTCATTCCGTTTCCCCTCAACAGCAACGCTCAGAACACGATGCTGGGCAGTCCCGGCGAGGTGGATGAGAAGCAGCTGCGGGAGGTTCATATCAAGGTCAGGTGACGGCAAACGGCCGTCATCGTCCCTTACCTTTTTTTATGGTCTTCAAAAGGCATTTTAAAGAAAAAATTTTGGCAATAATAAAAACAATAAAAAACATACCGAAATAATTTCTGAATAGCTTTAATTATTTAGAAACTTTTTCGGATGCCCGTGAAATCCCCGCTCGATTTCACTTAAATCTTTAAATTGCTTGAATTGTGGGCACTCTTATAATAAAATAGAACGAAATTGGCGAAATCAGCCCTTGATACGAAGGACCGCAATCAACGATAAATCCAGGAGGTTTTTATGATTTACAATAATATCGAAACGGAAAAAAATGCCGTGCACCATGTGGCCGAACTGATGATGGCGGCCGCGAGGACCGCTCCCAAGGCTCATGGCCTCGACAATCTGGCGGTAATAATGATAGATGGAGCAGAGAAGGATAGGCTGGCAGACGAAATGAGAAAAATAGCCAAGGAAACCGGGGAAGATTTTCTGGCAAGGGACGGCGGAAACGTAGACGCCAGTTCGGTGGTCGTGCTACTGGGAGTGAAGAACAACCCCATCGGGCTTTCCCATTGCGGCTTTTGCGGCTTTGGAGACTGTGCAGGCGCTATCAAAGCGGGAGCAAACTGTGCGTTCAATGTTACCGATCTGGGAATCGCGGTGGGTTCCGCGGTATCCGTGGCGGCGGACCACCGGATCGACAATCGCGTGTTGTTTTCAGCGGGAAAAGCGGCGCTGTCTCTCGGTTATTTACCGGAGGGCATAAGAGTCGCCTTCGGGATCCCGCTGTCGACGTCGGGAAAGAGCATATTCTTCGACAGAAGCCCGGAAAACGTCATGAAGTAAAAAGCGCAAAGAAGTAAAATATAAGGCAAAACAAAATCAGGAAAAATGGCTGCCAGGACAGTAACAGTAAAGGATTACACATGAAACAATTATCGGAAAAAATGCTGCAAATG
This sequence comes from Bacillota bacterium, assembly GCA_036835995.1. GTDB lineage: Bacteria > Bacillota > Clostridia > Peptostreptococcales > Anaerovoracaceae > Anoxybacterium. Next base: position 117,250 of record DAITKX010000001.1, read on the forward strand.
AAAGCGTCGTCTGTGCGAAAGCTGACAAAGTACGCAGATGCCGCGGAGGCGGGAGGAAAGAAGATATACCGCCTCAATATCGGTCAGCCGGACCTGAAGGTTCCGAAAGAATATTACGAACGGGTCCGCTCCTTTCGGGAGCCGACCGTGGAATATATGCCCTCCCAGGGCATCCCGGAGCTCCGGGAAGCGGTGGAAACCTACTATAGAAACATTGGGATCGATGTGGACAGAAACCACATTTACATAACGACAGGCGGTACGGAAGCCGTCATGTTTACCCTTCTGGCCCTCACGAACCCGGGAGACGAAATTTTGATCTTCGAGCCGTATTATTCCAATTACAACACATTTTTCACCATGACCGGAGCCCGGCCTGTGGCTGTGACCACTTGCGCGGAGGACGGTTTTCACGTGGAAAAAAGCGCAATTGAAGAGAAGATCACCGACAGGACAAAGGCGATCTTCGTAACAAATCCGGGAAATCCGACGGGTACGGTTCTCCGGAAGGATGAAGTCCGGATGATCGCCGACGTGGCGAAGGAGCATGACCTCTATATCATCTGCGATGAGGTATACCGGGAAATGGTGTTCGACGGCAGAGAGATCACAAGCTTTGGATTTCTGGAGGATATCCAGGACAGGCTGATCATGATCGACAGCGTTTCAAAGAGGTACAACGCCTGCGGCGCCAGGATCGGCGTGGTCATATCAAAGAATGAAACGTTCCTTGAACTGATTTCAAAGCTCTGCCAGGGGCGGCTGGCGGTCTCCACCATCGAGCAGCACGCCGCGGTGGGGCTGTATTCCACGGGATTCCGGGTGATCAACGAGGTTCGGGATGAATTTGAGCGGCGAAGAGACGTGGTATACGAGAGCCTGATGAAGATTCCCGGCGTTTTCTGCGAAAAGCCGGAGGGGGCCTTTTACCTTGTCTGCAGGCTTCCCGTGGACGACGCCAACGACTTTCTGATCTGGATGCTGGAGGAATTCGACGACCGGGGAGAAACGGTCATGGCGGCGCCGGCGGACGGCTTCTATGCGACGGAGGGCCTCGGAAGGAACGAAATCCGCATCGCCTATGTCCTGGAGCCGAAAAAGCTGAAGCGGGCTATCGAGATTCTGGGAAAAGGCCTGGAAGCTTACGGAAAAGATATAGGGCGCCTGCCGGCGGCGGCTTTGGCTCAGTAATAGCATATGACGGGAGTTCCTACGGAGATATTGTTATACAGCTTTTCCGCCAGATAATAAGCGACGTTGATGCAGCCGTGGGACCCTCTTGCCAGATAGATATCCCTCCCGAAGTTGGATCTCCAGGAAGCGTCATGGATTCCGATGTCACCGTTGAAGGGCATCCAGTAGGATACGTTTGCCCGGTAATTCGGCCCTTTTAAGACGGCGTTTCTTATTTTATACTTCAGGCTGTAGACTCCTTCCGGAGTTTTATGGCCTTCATTCATATCTCCCGAAACCACGGCCCCGGAGGCCACAAGCTTTCCTTCTTTGTAAAACCATAAATGCTGACTTGAAAGGTCGATTTCAATGTAAGTGGAGCCGATATCGTCGGGGAGCGGCTGCATCCCCTTTTGGCTGTAGACGGGCTCCCGGATCATCATTCTGCCGCTCGTCACCGCTTCCATCAGGGCGGCGGTTTCCTTTTTTATATCGACCTTCCATCCGTAATCGCCGCCGCTTATTTTGATCTTCTGTCCCAGAGAGGTAACGAAATCGCGCTCCTTGCCATAGGTATTATAGTGGGTCGCCAGGTCCTTTAAAAAGCCTTGGATCTTCTCCGTATTGAAGATGATGTCCAGGTCCTCTTCGAATCCGACCCAGTCGCCGATTTCGTCGGCGTCAACGACGGCGTCGCCGCCGTAGTAGGGATAGATGATTTTGGCAGCTATGTACTTTTCCACGACGGCCTTGGTATTCGCAAGCTTTTTCGAATCAAATTTAATAGTGGGGTCCACATAACATTTTATGGCATCCAGATCCAGAGCGGTCCTTCCGTCCGTAACGGCGTCCTTGATTCCATAATACAGGATGGCGTCGTTTACCTTATTTCCATACACTTCTTTCACGATCTCGTAAACGCCGTTGGTGTAAACCAGCGTCGCGTTTTTCGGCGGGACAGCCTTTGAGCTGTCGACACAGACGAGCTCGCTGTACCGTTTTTCCAGCATGCCTGCGTCATATGTAAACGCGTTTCCAATTTTCAGGGCATCCCGGTTAAAGAGGGAAAGGACCCAGAAGGTCCTGTTCTGCTTATTTTTGAGCAGCTCGCCCCTGTGCCTCAGATCGCATTTCAATCCGATTTCCTTCCCGTAGATACGCTCTTTCACACCGCCGCGCTCCGTCAGGGTCAACGTATACGCCGCCGCCTGATTTGCAAGCTTCTTGTCCGCTTCCGCAGGAGTGTCGCAGGACACGCGGATGCCGTTTATTACGGTGCCGGGATAAAACCGCGTTTCAAAAAACAAGGTGAAAAACAGGAAAACCGCCGATATGATCATCAGGCTTGAGAACAGGAAAAAATACTTTCGGTATGACTTGCCTTTGCCCATCATCGATACCCTCCTGCAAAAAGATAGGACCGGAAAATATCCTACAGACATTCTATAGCGGCTGCGGTCGATTTATTCTTCCCCGCTTCAGATTGCGCGAAAAAAGGCTGTGCACCAGGTTTTATTCTGGGGCGCAGCCTTTTTTTCTTTTCTTTTTATTTATTATATTTAATGATAAAAAAATTTTCAAGCAAAAGGGAAAGCCGCAGGACATCAAGATCCTGCGGCAAATCTTAAAAGCGGAAAAACATCCGTATTGATACGAGGCTTTGTCCTCTGCCTTATTTTTCGGTTTGCTTGCTGATGTAACCAAGACCCTTCGGTCTGAAGGCTGAATCACATATGCACGTGTCAGCAGTATTTTCTATCGCAGCAGCACATGTCTTCTTCGGCTTCGGTTTCGGTGCAGTCAATCGCGTCCAGCAGTTCATTTCTGCGCTTTCTTTTCATATCTCTTTCGCAAGCAATATCCTGCAGCCCTTCGACGATGTCGCACAATCCGTCCTCTACATCGCAGAGCCCGTCATTAATGGCATCCAATGCGCCGCAGAAGCGGCCGCAGCAAAGTTCGTTGATGCCGCACCGAATATCTTTGATGCCTTCTTTTACACCGCATACGCCATTTACGATATTTTTCTTGGCATGGCAGTTGTCGCCAAAATCGGTGCTGTTCACACCCCTGACGAGGTCGCATGCACCGTCTTCGAGATCACTAAGTCCGTCTTTCAGTACTCTGATCCCCTGGCAAAGCCGGCCGCAGCAGATATCTTTCAGGCCCTCACGGATGTCCATAACCCCTTCTTTGATGTCACATAAGCCCTTTTTAATATCATCAATACCGTCAATTCGGTCGCATCCAAAGGAAAATTGTTTATTTCTACCCATTTTTCTTAACCTTCTAGCTTTAATAATATTCACCTGAGATAGGCGTATTATAGTATATGAAAGAGGTTGGAAAATGGATAAAGAACTAATGCTTGACCGCGATAATTTCTCGAAATTAATTATATTTGCCTTTTTTGAAGAAATAAAACCGCAGATATCATAAGCATCAGCACGCATACGCCCAGCGCCCAGCCGCCCAGCACGTCGGTGGGATAGTGGACACCCAGATAGATCCGGCTGAAGCCGATGGCCAGGATCAGGCAGGAAAGAAGAGCCGTTGCCAGGTTGGCGGCGGTTTTATTTTTTACATACCGGCGGCAGAGGAAGATGAGAATACCGTAAAAGATCAAAACAGTGAAGGAATGCCCACTGGGGAAGCTGTAGCCGCCCTGGGTGATCAGGTGGAGCGTCAGGTCGGGGCGGGCCCTGTGGAAAGAGACCTTCAGGAGTTTTTGGAGCATGGCGGCAAGGATCGCCGCGGCGGACATGGGGACGCCAAAGCTGAGCCGGAGCCGGGGGGCCAGCAGACTCAGGAGGCAGATCAGGGTCACGGTCTGCCAGTTGCCCAGATAGGTGACCGCCTTGAAAAAAACGGTCAGCCCGCCGCTGCGGAACCCGTAGATATAATTGCGGACCGCGGTGTCGAAGGCCAGCGTATCCCGGGTGACCACAAAATACGAAATGATCACAAAGAGGAAGAATCCCGCGGCGGCGGTAAGCGCTCTTCTTTTGTTAAGAAATGTCATATTGTTATTCATATTGTTATTATAGCGCATTTGCTCCATGAAAATCAATTTTCATCAGGTGACGATTCAGAGGCGCCTCAACCCTGGCGAACAAACCATTCAGCTAACGGATCAATGGGTTTTTGATAGATGCACAAAATTTTCGATTTAGGACACCGAATTGACGGGCTCTTGAATTTAATGCGATAAGGGGTTATGGGTCAGCTTGAAATTCGTTGAAATAAATAATTTGTGAAAAGAACTGTCCTAAATCGAAAAATTTGTGCAGGTTGTAAAAGATGCTAATTTGTGTGGAAAAAAACGCCTTCTTTGTGATATGATATATAATCAAATAAGCATTGGCTGACGGGCGCGCGATACGCCTGAGGACGGGGTGGAACGCGAAGCCGGCGCTGATATCAGGAGGACAGAATGAAATTTTTTAAGCTTGTGGGTTTTGG
>DAITKX010000001.1:121894-132344 GCA_036835995.1 Bacillota bacterium
TGCTTCGCATTTTGGATGTATTTTAATCTGAGGCATCTCAGACATTATCATTTTAAAATAAAGGAATATCGGGAGGCCGGAGATTACGAGAAGGAGAGGGAGCAGATCACCAATTCCACTTCCACCTGGGGCCGCTGCATCATGGAAAAATATGAGATCAAATTGAATGTGAGCGGGGAGAAGAATCTGCCGGAAGGGCCGGTGCTCTTCGTGTCCAATCATCAGGGCTACGCGGACATCCCGGTGTTTTGCGCGATCATCACGTCAAAGCAGTTCGGGTTTGTCGCCAAAACTTCCCTTGGAAAGATTCCTGTCTTCGGCGAGTGGATCAGAGATATCAGAAGCATTTTCATCGAGCGGGACGACGCCCGCTCCTCACTTAAGACCATGGAAGAGGGAATGGATCTGATCAAAAAGGGATTTTCCCTGGTGATCTTTCCGGAAGGGACCAGAAGCAAGGGCCTGACTCCGGGAGAATTCAAGAAAGGCAGTTTGAGGCTCGCCACCAAAACCGGCGTTCCCATCGTCCCGGTCACTTTGAACGGGACGTTCCGCGTCTTCGAAGAAAGCGGATATGTCAAGCCGGGCGCGGAGGTCGATTTCTATATTCACCCCGCCATTGAGACAAAAGGGCTTTCCAAGGCCGAGCAAAACCACCTGTCCGACGTGGTGGAGGAAATCATCAAGGTGAAGCTGGCGGAAATCCAGGCTTCAAAAAAATAAAACCCATCTGACTATTTAAGCGCCTGCCAGGCGCTTTTTTTCAGCCTTTTATTAATTCTATTCAATTTATTCAAAATAATAGATGGGAAAAAAGCAAGGTTTAGTAATAAAAAACTGATGCAAGGAAATAAAATGGATATTATAAGGGCTTTGAATCGAAGCGGGGGAGTTATGAAATTATCAGCTGAAATTGCGATGGGATTAGCGCAAAGCAGAAGAAGGCGAAAAGGGAGAGGGAGAAGAGGAAAAATTACTGCACATGCGGCAATGGGGATTATTATTTTTTTTGCCATGATTCTTGGGGCTATCATCTCTATATTGACCGCACCCGGTGATATTCGGTCAAACTTTTTTAGTGAAGATAAAACTGGGCGCATCAGCGCCATGGAAGCAAGTGCCGGATACTGTCACGGTATTCCAATCATAGATAGCTTGAATATGAAGATGGGCGCCTATCCATGGCCTCTGAATGGAACCGTCACCTGTAAATATGGATGGAGAATACTTTATGGAGAGAATGATTTTCATGGGGGTATCGATATAAGCACCGGAAAAAATGATCCGGTTATTTCTATTTCCGACGGGGTGGTAGAAAGAGTCCGGATCGATAAAAAGAGCTATGGTCTTTATATACTGATTAAGCATGATGACGGGTTCTATACACTAAGCGCCCATCTTGCCCAAGCCTATGTAAAAGAGGGCGAGAGAGTTGAACGAGGACAAACAATCGCCCTGGAAGGTGGAGAACCGGGGGTAGATCCTTACCCGGGCAGAAGCACGGGCCGGCATTTGCACTTTGAAATAAGGCAGACCGCTAATAGCGATTCTCGAATCGATCCGCTTACCTTCTTGAATAGGTAATAAATACTCAAATTTCCAGCAATGCAAGGATTTCTTCCGCAATCTCTTCCGATGATTTGCCGTCAGTCTTAATGACCGCCGTGGCGGCCTCTTTATAAAGGGGCTCCCTTTTTTTATATAAGTCCAGAAACTTCTGGCGGCGCGTTTCCTCATCGTCGACGTCCATGAATGCCAGAGGGCGGTTTTGATCGGCCTTTACCCGTTCGAACAGGATTTCAGGGTCGGCTTCCAGAAAGATCGTATATTGACTATTTAAGATCTTTCGGTTCAGGTCGTCCAGTATGATCCCGCCTCCGCAGGATACGATAAGGTCCTCCGGCATGGAGGCAAAGACTTCATATTTGCTGACTTTATCGAGAACCTTCCGGGTTCCGGTGCTTTCGCCCGCCATGATATCCACCGCGCTGGACACATGGCAGAGCTTGTCCAGAAGCTCGGATTCCTTGTTCCGGAATTCGTGCTCTCCGTACTTGATAAACATCTTGCGGATGGGCATTCCCTCCGCCTTTTCGATCTCCTGATCCATATCGATCCAGGCCGTGTCGGCTTTGCCGCTCAGAATCTTAGAAACCGTCGTCTTTCCGGAGCCCATATAACCTATTAAAAATAAGCGATTTGGCATTGATCCCATTATTTGTTTACTCCTTACAATTGGCTGGTATAATATTGAAATATAGTGTAAACTAAAAATATCAGGATTTCAAGGGGTGCGGGCGCATAAAGGGAACCGCCCTCCTGTATTTTCCCCAAGCTACAAAATAAAAATATGAGGTGAAACGGAATATGAAGGAACCAGTATTGGTTGTTATGGCCGCCGGGATGGGTAGCCGTTACGGCGGATTGAAGCAGATGGAGCCGGTAGGGTCCGCGGGGGAGCTGATCATCGACTTTTCCCTGTATGACGCTATGATGGCAGGCTTCAAAAAGGCGATCTTTATTATTAAAAAGGAAATGGAAGAGGATTTTCGAGCCTTGATCGACGACAGAGCCGGAAGATTTATCGAGCCGGTATACGTGTTTCAGGATCTGAACGACCTGCCGCCGGGATACGGAATACCGGAAGGCCGGGTCAAGCCCTGGGGTACAAGCCACGCGATATTGAGCTGCCGAAATGCGATAGACGGGCCTTTTGCCGCCATCAACGCAGATGATTATTACGGTTCGGGCGCGTTCCATTCCATGTACGACTTTCTGGAAAGCGCAAAAGACGGGGAACAGTACGACTACGGCATGATCGGATACCGCCTGGAAAATACCCTGACGGAGAACGGCCATGTGGCGAGGGGAGTCTGCGAAACAACAGAGGACGGATATCTTGCGGAAATAAAGGAACGGCTGAAGATCATGTGGCGGGACGGAAAGATTCAGTATACGGAAAACGACGAGGACTGGATGACGGTGCCCTCAGGAACCACCGTTTCCATGAACTTCTGGGGATTTACCCAAAGCTTCATGCAGGAGATCGAGGCGCGCTTCCCCGCGTTTTTGGATAAAACCTTGAAAGAAAACCCGCTGAAAGGGGAGTTTCTGCTGCCCTTGACTGTGGACCAGCTTCTAAAGGAGAAAAAGGCAAGGGTGAAGATCCTGCCTTCTTCCGACAGATGGGTGGGAGTAACCTATAAAGAGGATAGAGAGTCGGTGGTGAACACCCTCCAGTCTCTAAAGGACAGGGGCCTTTACCCGGAGAAGCTCTGGGATACGGCGAAGGAATAACCATCGAAGCCTAAACAGGAGACGGCAATGGAGATGAAATTTAAAAATGCGATAATATACAGAGACGATTTTACGTTTAAAGCCGGCGGATTTACCGTGAACAGCGGCGTTTTCCAGTCCTTTGAAGAGGAGGAGGACGGCGTCGACCTGCAGGGGAACCTTGTGATTCCCGGGCTGATCGACGTGCATTTTCACGGAAATTCCGGGGAGGATTTCTCTGCTTCGGACCTGGAAGGGCTCGCGAAGATCGCCGGATACCTGGCAAAAAACGGGATTACCTCCTTTGCTCCTGCTTCCATGACGATGCCCGAAGGGACTTTGAAAGCCGCCTATGAAACTGCGGCGCGCTTCCGGGACCGGCAGCTTGGGGGAGAAATGCGGCCAGGGACCGCCCGCATCCTGGGGATCAACATGGAAGGGCCTTTCTTTTCCCATGAAAAGAAGGGTGCTCAGGCGGAGGCGCATCTCATGATGCCGGACTTCGCCATGTTTGAACGGCTGTACGAGGCCTCCGGCGGATTGCTCAGAATCGTCTGCATCGCTCCGGAACTGCCGGGGGCTATGGATTTCATTGAGAAGGCAAAGGATCGGTGCACCGTTTCCATCGCCCACACGGCGGCGGACTATGAGACGGCGAAAAGAGCTATTGCCGCGGGGGCGACCCAGGTAACCCACCTGTATAACGGCATGATGCCTTTTCTGCACAGAGCGCCCGGAGTTGTGGGCGCCGCGGCGGAATCGGGACAGGTCATGGCGGAACTGATCTGCGACGGAGCCCACATCCATGAAAGCGTTATCCGCGCGACGTTTTCCATGTTTTCTTCTGACCGGATCATTCTGATCAGCGATTCTCTGTCATGCCTTGGCATGCCCGAGGGGGTCTATGAATCCGGCGGACAGAAGATCTATATGAAAAACGGCGCCGCGGTCCTGGAGGACGGCGTTACCTTTGCGGGCTCCACCACCAATCTGTTTCAGTGCATGAAAAAGGCGATTTCCTTTGGAATCAGGCCGGAGGATGCCATCAGGGCGGCGACGGTCAATCCTGCCAGGGCGATCCGGGCCGAAGGGAAGGCCGGGAGCATATCGGTGGGAAAATTCGCCGACTTTGTGGTCTGCGATAAGGACTTCAATATAAAAGGCTGCTATGTCGGCGGCGAAAAGGTGGATTGAGGCCGAAATCCGGCCGGAGAATAGCCACGGCGCAAAAATAACGGCGCCGCAAAAGATGCAAAAACGAGAACAGGCAATATCTGCAAAATCATGCCGGAATTCCGGCTCCGCTTCTATTGCCTGTTCTCGTTTAATATTTGGATTTATTCGTTGGATACTTGCTCAGTAAATCCCCGGCGGCCTTTTTAAACGGAGGCCTCTCAAGGAGTATCTTTATTATAGCACGGGCGGATATGCTTCGACGAGGCAAGAATTCGTTTAATTTCAACAAAAACAATGTAGTTTTTGCAAAATTTGAATCCGGAGGTCCAAACCGCCCCATCCATTTCTATTTATGATACCCGTTGGGATTTTTCTGCTGCCAGTTCCATGTGTCCCGGCACATTTCCTCAAGGCTTCTTGTCGCTTTCCAGCTGAGCTCTTTTTCCGCTTTTTTCGGGTCGGCGTAGCACGCGGCGATATCGCCGGGCCTTCTTGCCGCGATTTCATAGGGGACCGGCCTGCCGGAGGCTTCAGCGAAGGCTTTGACCATTTCCAGAACGCTGTAGCCGGAGCCCGTTCCCAGATTGTAGATGTGCAGGCCGCTTTTTTCCTCCAGTTTTCTCAACGCGGACAGGTGGCCCTCCGCCAGGTCTACGACGTGGATATAATCCCGGACGCCCGTCCCGTCCTTTGTCGGATAGTCGTTTCCAAAGACTTTCAGCTTTTCCAGCTTCCCGATGGAGACTTGGGCGATATAGGGCATGAGGTTATTGGGAATGCCGCTTGGATCTTCCCCGATCAGTCCGCTTTCGTGGGCGCCGACGGGATTGAAGTACCTGAGCAGAGCGATGCCCCAGCCTTTGTCCGCCCGGTAGAGGTCTTTCAGGATATTTTCTATCATTAATTTGGTCATGCCGTAGGGATTTGTCGCCGAGAGCGGAAAGTCTTCCGTAATGGGAACCGCGTGAGGGTCGCCGTAAACGGTGGCGGAGGAGCTGAAGACCAGCTTTTTTACGCTGTATTTGTCCATCGTCCGCAGCAGGTTCAGGGTGGATATCAGGTTGTTTTCATAATACCTCAAAGGCTGTGCGACCGACTCCCCCACGGCTTTCAGTCCTGCGAAGTGGATCGCGGAGTCGATTTCGTTTTCCTTGAAAATACCGTCCAGCGCCTTTTCACTGCGCAGGTCCTCTTGGTAAAACCGGAAGTCCCTGCCGGTGATCTCCTTGATCCTGCGGATCGCTTCGAGATTGCTGTTGCACAGATTATCGATTACGATGATCTGATATCCCGCATCCAGAAGCCGGACGCAGGTGTGGCTGCCGATATAGCCGGCGCCCCCGGTAACAAGAATTGACATAAGGCTTCCCTCCTAATTCATATCTCTTTCTGAGCTTTCGGAAATATCTTTTATGACCGCTTCAAAGTATTGCTCCCGGGCGGCTGCGAAGAGGCCCATGATCCCTGCGTGACGGCCCAGCTCAGAGGACCGCACCGACGGCGGAAAAATGCAGTGGTTTTGAATTATTCCTTGAATGCCTTCTAGAATCGTGTCGTTGAAAACGGAATACTCGCCGCCTACGATTACGGTGTCCAGCGACAGCAGGTTGGCGGTGTTGGCCACGATACAGCCCAGCTGGACCGCGATGTCGCTGATGAACTCTTTTACCTCCGGGTTGCCGTGCTGATACTCTTCGGCGACGGTGTTGAAATGGACCGGCTTTCCATGAGTCTCCAACCGGACGGAAAGGGTGCTCTCCTGGACTTTTTTCAGCAGCCCGTCGATGGAGATCCTATCCTCCAGATTTCTTCCTGTCAGCGTGGAGGGCGTAACATAATCGAATATTTCCCCGGCAGAGTTGAACCGACCTTCGTAAAGCCTGGAGCCGAGGATAAGGCCGGAGCCCAGACCGGAGCCGCAGCTGATATAAAACATATTCTGAGAGCCCCTGCCGGCGCCGTAGCGAGATTCTCCGACGGCGGCCATGTTCACGTCGTTTTTCAGCAGCACGTTCACATGGAATTCTCCCGGTATGGAATGGGGCAGATCGAGATCAAACCAACCCTTAAATTGCGGGTTGGTAAAGGATAGCTCCGTTTTATCGGGAAACACGCCCGGAGATGATATGGCGATGCAGGCCAGGTCCCCGGAGTCGAGATCATTGGAATTGAGCAGAATGTGGATGGCATTTTTGATCAGGTCCATCCGCACCCGAGGGTTGGCGTTTTCCGATATCTTGACGGAAAATTCATTGAAGATATCTCCGTTCAGATTCCCAAGCACAAAGATCGGGTCCTCATAATTTAATTCAATGGCGATGATATACTTATGATTTTTGTTGAACCGGAGCAGTCTGGGCTTACGGCCTCCTCCTTTCCCAACCTCGCCTTCACCGCATTCCTCCACGATGCCGATGGTGAGCAAGCCGTTCAGATTGTCGGCGATTGCCGGTTTGCTGAGCTGCAGGTCATGGGAAAGCTCCGTCCTGGAAGTGAGGCCTTTTTCAAAGACCGCATTCAGGATGATCCTTTGATTTTCCTTAAAATCCCCCATTTTCAAACCTCCTGGGACGCTTAACATATATGTAATTATATCTTACCAGCTAAAGGCACACAAGGGAGAAGCGGTTAATTTAATTATGAATAATAGCAAACACAAAAAAATTAATTTGAAAGACAAGTTTGTAATTGTAAATTACAAACAGGGACGACACGGGAAGAACCGTTGAAATCACGCGCGACCCCCGCTGATTTACGGCTTTTTATCGATTTTCAAAACGGGATATCTCAATTTATCGGGCGATTGACACAATTGCGCGAAATAAGGTATAATTCAGTCATCAGAAGAGATTTAAACTTGGTAATATGGCATTTTTAATAGAAAGACGAGGTTAAATTGGGAAAGGAGCATCTGCATGAAGAGGATCATCGGAGTAAATTCTAACTGTTATCATGGATATTCCATCGAGGAGGCGCTGGACGGCATCAGCGCGGCGGGCTTCCGCTATGTGGAGCTGACGGCTACTAAAGGCTGGACCGAGCACGTGTTTCCCACCATGAGCTTTGCATATTTGGACAGCGTCAAGAATAAGCTTAAAGAGACAAGCTTGATTCCTTTCGCCATGAGCGGCCACTGCAATTTAATGGATAAAGATCGCATTGAAGATTTTATTTCCAATATTAAGCTGGCCGCTTTTTTTGATTGTGAATATATCGTATCCTCCATAGGGGAAGCCCACCTTGCGGATAAGGCGCTGGCTTCCAACGAGCAGGTGGCGGAGCATATCAGGGAGATTGTCCCCCATCTTGCGGAATACGGGCTGAAGCTGGTGCTGGAAGTGCACGGCGACCACGGAACGGGCGTGATCCTTAAAGACATCGTGGATCGCGTCGGATCCTCTCTCGTTTCCATCAATTACGACACGGCCAACGCCATCTTTTACGGGAACGTGGACATGGCAAAGGATCTGGACGCCTGTATCGGGCAGATCGGCTACATGCATTTGAAGGATAAACTTGGAGAGCAGAGGGAATGGAACTTTCCGGCCCTTGGAAAGGGCTATGTGGATTTTCCCATGGTCTTCAAAAAGCTGAACGAAAACGGCAATCAATGCCCCTTCAGCATCGAAATAGAATTCACCCAGGAGGGGCCGAAGGATCTGGAAGAGATCAACCGGGCGGTGAAGGACTCCTATGATTATCTGATCTCTCAAGGGTTTGAGATTTGATGGAATCAAAGTAGAAATGCTTTGATCATAAACGCTATTTTTAAGAGCGACACCGTGGAGATCCTGGCCTATGTGCTGGGCAGCCTCCTGGCCGTTTACAACAAGGAAAAACCTATCAGACAGTAATTAAGGAGGATTTGCTATGATGAAAATCGGTATCGTCGGGGCCGGAGGAATGGGCACCGTACACAAGAGCAATTATGCATATATGGATGATTGCCGGGTCGCCGCCGTGGTGGGCCAGACAAAGCAGGACGAAGAACGGGCCAAGGAGTGGGGCCTGCCGCTGTACCGGGATGTGGATTCCATGCTGGACCGGGAAGAGATCGACGTGGTGGACGTCTGCACGCCGACCTTCCTGCATAAAGAACATGTGATGAAAGCTCTGGAAAGAGGAAAGCATACCATTACGGAAAAACCCATCGCCTTAAAGATTGCCGACGCCAAAGAAATGTTTGATATGGCCCGGGCGAAAGGTGTACAATTATTCGTCGGACAAGTTCTGCGGTTCTACCGGGAAAGCCAGATTTTAAGAGAACTGGTGGAGGACCGGCGGTACGGCAGGGTTCTGGACGCGTCCTTTGAACGGCTTTCCGCCTGCCCGAGATGGGCCCAGGGCGGCTGGCTTTTCGACAAGGAGAAGAGCGGGCACCTGCCCTACGATCTCCATATCCACGATCTGGACCTGATGGTGAGCCTTTTCGGCAAGCCGGAGGAATACCGGTTCACGAACTGCGGAAACAGCGACAGGGACTATAAGGAGCAGTATCGTTTCTTTTACCGGTACAAGGATTTCAACGTGGTGGCGGAAGCGGCGTGGTTCAACGCGGATATTCCCTTTACCGCAAGGTGGAGGGTCTATTTTGAGAACGCGGTGGTGGTCAACGATGGAGCCGGAATGATCGCTTATCAGTTTGACCGGGAGCCTCTGGTGTTCGATACGGAGGAAAAGGTTAAGATCCCCACCGGGATCAACGTTCCTCCCACAGGAGTTTACCTGGAGGAGCTCACGCATTTCATCTCCTGCGCCAGAGACAACCGTCCGTCGGATCTGGTGAGAGAGGATGAAATCCTGACGGTGGTGGATATTCTGGAACAGATAACAAAAGGAGAGAAATAAATGTATCAGGTAGGTTTTGATGTGGGCGGGACCAATTTGAAGGTCGGCGTGGTTCACGACAATATGGAGATCGTTGCGAGCAGAAACGTTGCGTTTCCCAAGGGCGAATCATATATGGAAATCGCCGCTCTCATGGCGGAGCAGGTGAACGGACTGGCGGAGGAACTGAACGTTCCGGTGACGGATTTCAAGTCCATCGGCATCGCGACAGCAGGCTCCATCGACGTCGGCGGCACGGTGATCTTGAACGCGCACAATCTCGGATTTCACAACGTGCCGATGATCGAGGAGATGCACAAGCATTTTCCGGAGATCCCGGTCTACCTCGCCAATGACGCCGACGCGGCGGCTCTGGCGGAGCTCCACGCCGGCGCGTTCCGGGGAAAGAAAACCGCGGTGCTTTTGACCTTGGGAACAGGGGTCGGCGGCGGGATCATCATCGACGGAAAGATGTTCAAGGGCGGCCTGGGACACGGCAACGAGCTGGGCCATATGATCATCCAGCACGGCGGGCCGATCTGCACCTGCGGAAACCGGGGCTGCATCGAATCCCTCTGCACCGCTACCTGGCTCATCTCCCGGGGCAGAAAGGCCATCGTGGAGCATCCTATCAGCCTGATCTATGAGAAGGCTGAAGGGGATATGAACAATGTGACGGCCAAGACCGTCATCGACAGCGCCAAAGAAGGAGACGCCATCGCGTTGGACATCTTTAACGCGTACGTGGATTCTCTCAGCTCGGCGATCATTTCCGTGGTGGCTCTGCTGGATCCCGAGGTGGTGGCGTTGGGCGGCGGCGTGAGTCTGGCGGGGGAATTCCTCTTCGCACCCGTAAGAGAGCTGGTAAATAAGAAGTCTTTCTTTAGAATGCAGCATGAAATTGTGCCGGCACAGCTCGGCAATACGGCGGGAATCATCGGCGCGGCTATGCTTGGGAAAGGTTGAAATCATAGACGCCTGGGGCAGGGTGATCAAGAACCTCTCCAAGGGCTACCGCCAGAGTATGGGTCATCTTATACTCGAATTTACGATGAAAAAATCCTATCTGGAGCGGGTTCTCCAGGCGGAAAAGAGTATAAAAGAAGGAACGGCCATCGAGGAAAACTGGTAAAAACTTTAAATGTGCATCGTTAATGGACAAATTGGCTAT
>DAITKX010000001.1:132354-172501 GCA_036835995.1 Bacillota bacterium
ACGATGCGCTTCTAAATTATGTCGAAAAGTATAAGGACTCATTTCGGAGGCATACTAGTACAGAATACTTCGATGCCACTGAAAAGGAGACGAAAAGCATGATTTGGAGTAAAAATATTTTACCTGCCACCACGCAGCGGGTGGCCGCATATACGGATCCTGACATCAACGATAAGATCCGCACCTATACGAAGGACAGCCTTGCCAGCATGCAGGATGCGGATGAAGAGGAGCTTTCGCGCCGGATCCAAACCCTCAATGCCGAGTGGGATACGGAGCGCTTTATGGAAGCGGAGGCGGCGGTATGCATTATGGGCTGTTCGCTACTGGGGATCTCAAGGAATAAATTCTGGTCTTTTTTGACCTTGATCTCCGGCATCGCTCTTCTGCAATATGCTCTTTTGGGTTGGTGTCCCGCCATGCCCGTCAAGAGAAAGCTCGGATTGCGCACAGCCGAGGAGATCAACCAGGAAAAGATCGTCTTGAAAATGTTGAGGAAGGATTTCGACCATATCAAAACCAAAGACGCCGGAGCATTGTTGAAAGCGGCGGAAAAACAGTAAAAGAACCCACAGAAAAAATTTTAACGGATAAGAAACGCCTGGGGCATTCTTCCTGAAAACAAGAGAATACTTCAGGCGCTTCTTTCATTTTTCGTTTTCATCGACAAACTCTTTGGCTGCGATGATCTGCATTTCATCGGGGATACCGACTCCGGAATCGGGCACCTTTTCAGCGATGTCCGCGATGGCGGCGGTCGCCTGGCTGTGCACCGTTGAACTCCTCGTAAATTCTTTATATTTGTTTTCAGCCATTCTCATTTCCTCCAATTCTGATTTGATGCCTATGCGTGTTTGACGTCCGTGGGCGGCTTGTCATTCGGCAATCTATAGTTTGCCCGGTTTGAGCCGCATGATTCGGGAAAAAATCCGGTGCATTTGGGACAACATTCAAAGCGAATACTAGAAAATTTTTGAATAAATTACTGCCTTCTGCAAATAATAATGTCGGAGGTGAAAAGCATGGACAACAGAGGAAACTTTGACAACTTTGATAATTCTCAAAACAGAGATCTGCGCAACAATACCCAGGACACCAAAAATGTAAGGAACGCCCAGGATGTGCGGAATACTCAGAACAAGAACACGCAAAACAATAAGGATGCGCGTAACACGACCAAAGATTTGAGAAACGACAAAAATAATAACTTCCGGTAAGCCGGGAGGAACAGCGGCCGTAAGGCTATTATCCAACTCATAAAAACTTGAGGTAGTGCAAGCTACTTCTTGTTTTTTTATAGAGGAAAGAAGTGCGGAGGGACCTAAAAGAATGAGAGCTGTGATTTTAATAAGAAACGGCAAAATATTGACGATGGCGGGGAAGACCTACGATTCCGGCGATCTGCTGATCAGGGACGGAAAAATTTCCAGGGTGGATCACAGGATCGAAACCGCCGGGGAGGAGATCAGCGAGGTGATCGACGCGGCGGGCTGCTGGGTCATGCCGGGACTGATCGAATCCCATTGCCATATCGGGATCACCGAGGAGAAAAAGGGATTTGAAGGCGACGACTGCAATGAAATGAAGGATCCTATGACCCCTTACATCCGGGCTCTGGACGCGATCAATCCAATGGACGCCGCTTTCCATAACGCGATCAGTTCCGGGATCACCTCCATGATGGTGGGACCCGGCAGCTCCAATGTCGTCGGGGGGCAGTTCGCTTTTATCAAGGCCAACGGCCGCTGCATCGACGATATGGTGGTTCTGGCTCCGGCGGCTATGAAGGCGGGATTCGGAGAAAACCCGAAACGGAATTACAATGACATGGACATGCTCCCCACCACCAGAATGACCATTGCCGCCATGCTTCGGGAAGAATTGTTCAACGCGAAACTGTACCAACAAAAAAAGGAAAAGTCGGAAAAAAACGGCGAGGAGTTTGAGCCGGATTTTAAAGTGGAAAGCTGGATTCCGGTGCTGCGGAAGGAGATCCCCATCAAGGCCCACGTCCACAGGGCGGACGATATTCTGACCGCAGTCCGGATCGCAAAGGAATTCGACGTGGATCTGACGCTGGATCACTGCACGGAAGGGCATCTGATCGCAGACGAGGTCAAGGCCTCCGGTTTTCCCGCCATCGTAGGGCCGACTCTGGCTTCGAGAAATAAAATAGAAGTCCAGTATATGGACTTCAAGACTCCGGGCATTCTGCAACAGCATGGGATCAAGGTTTCGATCTGCACGGACCATCCCGTATCCAGGATCCAATACCTGCCGCTTTGCGCCGGCCTTGCCGCAAAGGAAGGTCTGGGGATCGAAGAGGGACTGAAGGCCATCACCATCAACGCCGCGGAAATCTGCAGGGTATCCCGCCGCGTCGGGAGCCTGGAGGAGGGGAAGGACGCGGATGTTGCGATTTTCAGCGGGAATCCCATGGAGATTTTCACCAAAACCCTGTTTACCATCATCAACGGAGAGGTCGTCTATCGCGCGGAGGAGCAGAACAAATGACTATTCCTCCTCCGGCTCGATCAGCGTCAGATCCCAAGAGGACGGATCGTCCTCTTCCGCGTCGTACACCACTTTGCCGCCGACCACGGTCATCGCGGCCTTTATCTTCTTAAAATCAGACAAGGTCTTTGCCTCGAAGGGATTTTCATCGAAAACGGCGAAGTCCGCGTTTTTGTCTTTTTCAATTGAGCCGAAGTCAGCGCCGATCCCGAGCTGCTGCGCCGCGTTGACCGTCAGCATCTCGATGGCATCCTCCACGCTCCTGGCGTTTTCGATGCAGAACCAGCCATCGCCGGCTATGCTCTGCGCAGGCACGTCTTTGCCGGTCTCGCCCGCCAAAGGCGCATCGCTGCCAGCTGCGTCCGAAGCACGGATGATTTCGGTGATGTCCAGGTGATAGCAGGTATCCGTCAGATCGCTGGAACCGGAAGCCTGGTCGTGAACAAGGGTAAAGGCGTTCTTTTTATATCCCGCCGATCTTGTGGCGCTCATGGCGTCGACGGCCGCGCAGACCGCGTCCTCGCCCCAGGCGTCGATATATACGTCGAATCCCCGGTCTCCAGCTTCCAGGCAAAGGGCCTCCAGCACTTCCTCTGAAATGGAAAGATCGTCTTCCGCCCCGCTGAGCACCAGCGTAAAGGTCTGAAATTTGATATATCCGTCCAATTCCGCGCAATGGGTCCGAAACTGGGAAAGCTTCTGCACGACGGCTTTCGGATTTACGTCGCGGTTTATGAGGAGAGACCCGTAAAATCTCTGCTTTAACATGTCCTCCTGATAGAGGTGCACCATGATATTTTGATAGACAGATGCGAAAAATTCGGGCGCTCCGCAGTCAAATACGGCGGTGAAGCCTCTCTCGCAGTAATCTCCCATGGCGGAGGGCACGGCTTTGGGTATGGCGGTCAGGTTGAGAGGATCAAGGACCCCCAGGAGGTACGGGACCGTAACGGTTTTGACTTCGTCCTCCTCCGCGGCGGCTCTGACCGTTTCCAGCGCGAGATTGTTGGTAAAGCAGTGAAACCCACTCTTTCCCAGAACGACCACGGGCCGGTCCGCGCAGATCCCGTCAAGGAGCGAACGCGCCGCTTCCGGCTCAACGTCTGTTAAAATCTCCTCCCTGTAGCCGTAGGCAAAAATAATACCGTCCTCCTCATGTGCCGAAGCATATTCGGAAATTTGAGATACCACGCCTTCCAGATCGCCGTCCTTTAAAAACAGGCAAGATTCCCTGAACGAGTTCAGCGCCTGACGGCCCCAGACGTCGATATAGCCGGGGAGCATTACGCGCCCTGAAAGATCGATCACTTCCGTATGCTTGCCTTCCAGCTCCGCGAGATCTTCGTATTCGCCGACGTCAAATACCTTGCCGTCCTTACAGGCGACGGCGTCCACCCAGGGAAAGTCCGGGTTTTGAGTAAAGATTTTTCCTCCCATAAAAATGGTGTCCGCCGTTTCGTTTTTCTTAAAAAATCCAAAAGCCATAGGATCCCTCCATATTCGATCAATAAATAACCTGATTCGAGCTTCGATCAGCACAACTAATTCATTTTAGCACGAATCAACAAAAGTGAAAAGAATCATCTTAAATATAAATTATCGCTTGTATTTGCCGGAAATCAGCATTATAATAAATTAATGTTTTACAAAAGTATTTTATAAAACTTTTTGCCAGGCAATGGAAACGGAACATATATCATGAAGAGGACTACTTCCACGACGACAGACCTGAAACTGATCAATCGCAACAAGGTTTACAGGTACATCTTTGAAAAAGACAAGGTTGCCAAACAGGATCTCGTAATGGATCTCGGGCTCAGCCTTCCCACCGTCAGCCAGAACCTTACGGAGCTGTTTGAGATGGGATTGCTGCGTTACGCCGGAAAGTTCGAGTCAAGCGGCGGCAGAAAAGCGAAAAAAATCTCCGTCGTTCCCGATGCGAGAATGGTGGTCGGCGTAGAAATAAAGAGGACCCACATCAATATCCTGGCCATCGACCTGAAGGGGAACCCTCTTCCTGTCAAGCGCCTGGACCGCGATTTTGAGGTCAGCGACAGCTATGGGAAATTCCTCGCAAAGGGCATCGACAGCTATATCCGGTCAAAGGCCATTGAGCCGGGGATCATTCTGGGCGTCGGGATATCCATCCCCGGAGTTCTCAGCGAGGATAAAGAGAATATTATCAACGCGCCCTCGCTGAAGACAAAGCAGGTCCCCATCGGCACGCTGACAAAATATATCACCTATAAAATATTCATCGAAAACGACGCCAATGCCGGCGGATTTGCGGAGCTCCACAGCAGAAAGGACCTGGAAACACTGGCGTTTCTGAGCGTTTCAGAGGGTGTCGGCGGCGCGTTTGTTTACAACGGGGTGCAGTACGGCGGAATGAACAACCGGGGCGCCGAGTTCGGCCACATGACGGTTGTCAGCGGCGGAAAACAGTGCGCCTGCGGAGAGCGGGGCTGTCTGGAGGCTTACGTTTCCACTTCGATTCTGGCATGGGGAAAGGAAAAGACAATAGACTCCTTCTTTGAAAATCTGAAGGCGGGAGACGCCTCCTGCAAAGCGGTGTGGGAAGAGTACCTTACATTTTTATGCATGGGAATCAACAACATCCGGACGCTTCTGGACTGTGACGTGATCCTCGGCGGGACTCTGGTGAAGTATATCGGAGATTATTTTGAGCAGATCAAGCTTCAACTCTGCAAAACCGCAGTCTTTGACAGCAGCGCCGACTTCCTGCACCTGAGCAATTACACTTCCAACGCCAGCGCCATCGGAACGGCGCTGCACTTTGCGGACGAATTCATAAAGACGGTATGAGCGCCGCGGCGGTTATGACCCAGTGCCGGCGCTCTGAAGAAAGACAGATAATAATACGCGAAAGGAAAAGTCAGAAAGAATCCTCTTTCTGACTTTTCCTTTCTTAACATGTTAAAAAAGTGAAGATGATGTTAAAAAAACCTTGTTGACAATGCACTTTTCAGAATGATATCATGAAGTTAACTTTTAGAAAATAGTTTTTCAAAAGTTATTTAATAAACTGATCGGAAAGAAAAGGAGAGAAAAAATGAAAAAACTGATTGCCTTAATTATGGTTCTCGCCCTTGCGCTGTCATTGGTAGCATGCGGCGGCGGCTCGGGCGGCAGCACATCCGACAATTCGTCCGATGAATCTGTTTTGATCGGCGTTAGCATGCCGACACAGAGCTTACAGCGCTGGAATCAGGACGGCGAAAACATGAAAGCCAAGCTGGAAGAAGCCGGCTACAAGGTCGACCTCCAGTACGGCGGGGATAACGACATCCCGACTCAGGTAAACCAGATTGAAAACATGATCTCACAGGGCTGCAAGGTTCTCGTAATCGCAGCTATCGACGGCTCCTCTCTGACGGAAGTTCTGAAGCAGGCCAAAGAGCAGAACATTCCCGTAATCGCTTATGACAGACTTATTATGAACAGCGACGCTGTTTCCTATTATGCAACCTTCGATAATTTCCAGGTTGGCGTAATTCAGGGTCAGTACATAGAGACAGCGCTGAATCTTAAGACGGAAAAGGGCCCCTTCAACATCGAGCTCTTCACCGGCGACCCGGCGGACAACAACGCGACATTCTTCTTTAACGGTGCAATGAGCGTCCTGAAGCCTTACATCGACAGCGGCGTATTGAAAGTGCTGTCCGGCCAGACCACGCAGGCTCAGGTTTCCACCGCAGACTGGAAATCCGAGAACGCACAGTCCCGTATGGACAATCTGATCTCCTCCAACGGCTACAGCCCGAAGGGCGGAACAAAGCTTGACGCTGTAATGTGCTCCAACGACTCCACCGCGCTGGGCGTGACCAATGCGCTGGTATCCGCAGGCTTCACCAAGGATGATATGCCTATCATCACCGGCCAGGACTGCGACAAGCCCAACACGAAGAACATGATCCAGGGACTCCAGAGCATGTCCGTATTTAAGGATACCCGTACTCTGGCAGAAAAGGTCGTAGGAATGGTCGACGCTATCGTAAAGGGCAGCGAACCTGAAATCAACGACACCAAGACCTATGACAACGGCACAGGCGTTATTCCTTCCTATCTGTGCGCTCCTGTTATCTGCACAGTGGATAATTACAAAGAATTGCTCATCGACAGCGGTTACTACAAAGAATCCGATATTCAGTAGTATCTAAACGGCCATCAGGCTTTGGCGGGCGGTGGAAAACCGCCTGCCAATTTTCTAATTTAAGGCTTGCGCAGGAAATTTTGCGCAACGCAGCATTGCACAAAATTTACAAGCAAGGGGAGGATTTTTCGTGGCGAATATATTGCTGGAAATGAAGAATATCACCAAGACCTTTCCCGGGGTCAAGGCACTTGATAATGTAAATCTGGAAGTGGAAGAGGGCGAGATCCACGCGCTGGTTGGAGAAAACGGGGCGGGGAAGTCGACCCTCATGAACATCCTCAGCGGAATCTACCCTTACGGAAGCTATGATGGAGACGTTATCTATAACGGTGAAGTATGCCAGTTCAAGGGGATCAAGGACAGCGAAAGGCTGGGAATCGTAATCATTCATCAGGAACTGGCCCTTGTTCCGTACCTGACTATTGCCGAAAATATGTTCCTCGGCAACGAAAACGGAAAAAAATTTAAAATCGACTGGGATCAAACCTATGCGAAAGCCGACGAACTTCTCCGGACGGTGGGTCTCGCGGAGAACAGCCACACACAGATCAAGGATATCGGGGTCGGCAAGCAGCAGATGGTTGAAATTGCAAAAGCTCTCGGTAAAAATGTAAGACTTCTGATCCTGGATGAACCCACCGCGTCCCTCAATGAAAACGACAGCAAGCATCTGCTGGATCTGCTCCTTGAATTTAAAAAGAACGGCCTGACTTCCATCATGATTTCCCACAAGCTGAACGAGATCGCTTACGTGGCCGACAAAATCACTATCCTCCGGGACGGCGCCACCATCGAGACCCTTGTGAAGGGTCAGGACGATATCCGGGAAAGCCGCATTGTAAAGGGCATGGTAGGGAGAGAGATCTCGGACCGGTATCCGAAGAGAACATCAAATATCGGCGAAGTCACCATGGAGGTCGAGAACTGGACGGTTTATCATCCGTTGTACTCCGAACGCAAGGTCTGCGACAATGTGAGCTTCAACGTAAGGCGCGGCGAGGTCGTGGGCATCAGCGGCCTAATGGGCTCCGGAAGAACGGAACTGGCCATGAGCATCTTCGGAAAAAGCTATGGCTCAAATATTTCAGGAACGCTGAAAATAGACGGAAAAGAAGTAAAATTGAACAGTGTAAGGCAGGCCATCGACGCAAGGCTGGCCTATGTTACAGAAGACCGGAAGGGAGACGGACTGATCCTTTCCAACCCCATCTATATCAACAACTCGCTGGCTAAAATGGATAATGTCAGCAGTCATAAGGTCATCGACAAGGATAAGGAAATCCTGGTCGCGAAAGAATATGTGGAAAAACTGAACACAAAAACCCCGAGCGTGGGGCAAAAAGTGGAAAACCTTTCCGGGGGCAACCAGCAGAAAGTGCTGCTTGGAAAATGGATGTTTGCCGATCCGGAAATTATGATTCTTGACGAGCCCACAAGAGGAATCGATGTGGGGGCAAAATATGAAATTTATCTGATCATTAACCAGCTGGTTGCCGAAGGAAAATCCGTCGTGCTTATCAGTTCTGAACTTACGGAGATTCTTGGAATGAGCGACCGTATCTTTGTGATGCATGAAGGCCGCATGATCGCGGAATTTGACCGGAAAGACGCCAGCCAGGAAGTGATCATGTCATGCATAATGCGAGAAAATAATAAGATGGAGAATGAAAATGCAAAGAGTTAAAAGCTTCCTCAAAGAGAACACAATGCTGATCGCATTAATCGTAGCAGTCATTCTGTTCCAGATCCTGATCAGCACATCCGGCAAAGGGTCTTTCCTGAAACCGCAAAACATCTCGAACATCATCTCCCAGAACAGCTATGTCGTGATTCTCGCCACAGGAATGCTGCTTTGCATCCTGACCGGCGGCAACATCGACCTTTCTGTCGGCGCCGTTGTAGCGCTTACGGGAGCCGTGGCGGGCACGCTGATGATCAACATGCATGTCAATGTGTATCTGTCCATTGTGATATGCCTTTTGGTGGGTACCGGAATCGGTGCGATCCAGGCGTACTGCATCGCTTACATAGGTATTCCGCCGTTCATTGTAACTTTGGGGGGAATGCTTCTATGGCGCGGCATCGCCCAGGTTATCCTCCACGGATTGACCCTGGCGCCATATCCTCCGGAATATCTGAAATATTTCACAAGCTTTCTTCCCAAGACGGGCAGCAGCGCATTTTTACTTGCGGTCACCATGATAGTTGCGGCGGTCATATGCATTGCGATCGTCGTAATGATGGTAACAGGAAGAGCTAAGAAGGTCAAAAAAGGCTATACCGTCGAAAACATGTCCACTCTTTTAGCCAAACTCATCGCCATCAGTGCGGTCATCCTGTACTTCGCCTATCTGCTGGGCAACTACAAGGGATATCCGGTGGTGCTGATCCTGCTTGCGGTAGTCGTGCTGGCATACGCCTACTTTACGACAAACACCGTACCCGGAAGATATCTCTACGCTATGGGCGGAAACGCGAAAGCCACCAGGCTTTCCGGCGTAAACGTCAAGAAAATGATGTTTTTCGCCTATACCAATATGGGATTTCTGTGCGCTGTCGCGGCCCTGGTCTGCATCGCAAGGTTCAATTCCTCCGCTCCAAGCCTCGGCGACGGTTATGAGCTTGACGCCATCGGCTCCTGCTTCATCGGCGGAGCGTCCGCTTACGGCGGTACCGGAACCGTTGGAGGCTCTGTGATCGGAGCGATTTTCATGGGAGTAATGAACAACGGCATGTCCATTTTGGGAATCGACGCAAACTGGCAGAAAGCGGTCAAAGGATTTATCGTCGTCGCCGCGGTGGCCCTCGACGTAGTTACCAAGAGAAAAGTAAAGGCATAGGCTGCAGTCAGCGCAGAAGTGCTGAAAAAAATGAAAGGAAAAGACCATGACGGAATTTTTTAATATTAAAAAAGTACAGTATGAGGGCCCGGGGAGTAAGAATGATTTCTCATTCAAGTTTTACGATCCTGAGAGGGTCATACTCGGGAAGAAAATGAAAGAGCACCTGCCTTTTGCAATGGCATGGTGGCACAATCTGAGCAATGTGGGGCAGGACATCTTCGGCGTCGGAACGGCGGACAAATCCTTCGGAGTGGAGCCTGGAACCATGGAACACGCCAGGGCAAAGGTGGACGCGGGCTTTGAAATGATGGAGAAGCTGGGGATCGAGTATTTCTGCTTCCACGATGTGGACCTGGTGCCGGAAGCCGAGGATATCAAGGAAACCAACAGAAGGCTCGAAGAGCTCTCCGATTATATCCTTGAAAAGATGGAGGGCACCAACGTCAAGTGCCTCTGGGGAACGGCCAATCTCTTCAATAATCCGAGATATATGAACGGCGCAGGAAGCTCAAATTCCGCCGACGTATTCTGCTTCGCCGCGGCCCAGGTGAAAAAAGCGCTGGACCTGACCGTCAAGCTGGGCGGCAGAGGGTATGTATTCTGGGGCGGACGGGAAGGCTACGAAACCCTGTTGAATACCGATATGAAGTTCGAGCAGGGAAACATCGCCAACCTGATGAGGATGGCGGTTGAATACGGCAGAAAAATCGGCTTTAAGGGAGATTTCTACATTGAACCGAAGCCCAAAGAGCCCATGAAGCACCAGTATGATTTTGACGCGGCTACGGCCATCGGATTTTTGAAGCAGCACGGGCTGGATAAGGATTTCAAGCTGAACATAGAAGCGAATCACGCAACCCTTGCGGGGCACACCTTCCAGCACGACCTCAGAGTCGCCGCCGACAATGGAATGCTGGGTTCCGTCGACGCCAACGAGGGAGACCTTCTTCTGGGCTGGGATACGGACCAGTTCCCATCCAATGTTTATGAAACCACCAAGTGCATGTATGAAGTGCTGAAAGCCGGAGGCATCACAGGCGGATTTAATTTTGACGCCAAGGACAGACGGCCCAGCTACACGGCGGAGGACATGTTCCTGGGATTCATTCTTGGAATGGATACATTTGCCCTGGGACTTCTGAATGCGGCAAAGCTCATTGAAGACGGCAGGGTCGACAGCTTCGTCAAGGAACGCTACAGCAGCTATAAGACCGGAATCGGCGCGGAAATCGTCAGCGGGAAATCCACGCTGGAAAGTCTGTCGGACTATGCCGAAAAGCTTGGCAAGCCGGCGCTTCCCGGAAGCGGCCGTCAAGAAAAGCTGGAGTCTGTCCTGAACACCGTCTTGTTTGGAAAATAGAAAAATCTGCTGTCCGGCGCTAACGCGCCGGACAAAATGTTACTGCGATGAAATCTATGAGTTAAAAGGAATTATCTTATGCAATACATTGGAATTGATCTGGGAACCTCCTCTGTTAAATTACTCCTCATGGAGGCCGACGGAACTGTGCTGGCCTCCATTTCAAAGGAGTATCCCGTCAGCTATCCCAAGCAGGGCTGGTCGGAGCAAAATCCCGAGGATTGGCTCCGCCAGTCCCTTTCGGGCTTAAAGGAGCTTCTCGAAACGGAACGCGCCGACAAAGCCCGTATTCGGGGGATCGGCGTCGGCGGACAGATGCACGGATTGGTGGCGCTGGACGAAAACGATAAGGTCATTCGCCCCGCCATCCTTTGGAACGACGGCAGGACAGAGCAGGAAACCGAATATTTAAACAACGTCATCGGGAAGAAAAGGCTTTCCGAATATACGGGAAATATCGCTTTTGCCGGTTTTACCGCTCCGAAAATACTGTGGATGCAGAAAAACGAACCGGACCGGTTTGCAGCCGTCAGAAAAATCATGCTGCCAAAGGATTATTTGGTCTACATGCTCACGGGAGCCTTTACCACCGATGTTTCCGACGCGTCCGGGATGCTGCTTCTGGACGTTAAAAACCGCAGGTGGTCAAAGGAAATGCTGGAGATCTGCGGAATCCGGGAGGAAATGCTGCCGGAGGTCCGGGAAAGCTATGAAATCTCCGGTTATGTGAAGAAGGAGTTTCTGGAGACACTCGGCCTTACGGCCGATATCGCCGTAGTGGCGGGAGCGGGAGACAACGCGGCCTCGGCTATCGGGACCGGCACGGTGGAAAACGGAAGCTGCAACATTTCCATCGGAACCTCGGGAACGGTGTTCATCGCCTGCGACCGGTTTACCATCGGGGAAAATAACGCGATCCACGCCTTCGGGCACGCCAATGGAAAATATCACCTGATGGGCTGCATGCTCAGCGCCGCGTCCTGCCTGAAATGGTGGCAGGAGGACATCCTGAGAACCGGGGATTATCAGGGAGAGCAGCGGGAGATCAAGGGAATCGGGGACAATCCGGTCTACTTTCTGCCCTATCTGATGGGCGAACGCTCCCCCCATAACGACCCCAATGTAAGGGGCGCGTTCCTGGGCCTTTCCATGGACACCAGCAGGGAGCAGCTGATGGAGGCCATTTTTGAAGGCGTCGCCTTTGGGCTGAAGGATTCCATGGAGATCGCAAAATCTCTGGGAATTAACATCGAAAGATCCAGACTCACCGGCGGCGGAGCGAAAAGCCCCGTCTGGCGGAAGATCCTGGCCAATATCATGGACATTGAACTGGAGATCCTGGAGTCGGAAGAGGGGCCGGCCCTGGGCGGCGCGATCCTGGCGGCAGTGGCCTGCGGCGAATACGTCACGGTGGAAGAAGCGGCAAAAGCCATCGTGAAAGTGAAGGAAACCATACTTCCCGACCGGGAGCTGGCGAAAGTCTACCGGAAAAAGTACGAGGTATTCCGCAGCCTGTACCCGGCGATCAAGGAGAAGCTTTAACACCTGACCGCACCCTGTGATCAGGGGGGAGATTTGACATCTGCCTTTCACCTTATATAATGGATATGAGGGAAAGGAGTTTTGGGATGGAACAGGAAAAGGCGATCTCCATAAGAGATCTGAGGATGAACTACGGAGAAAAACAGGTTTTGAAGGGAATCAACCTGGAGATTGAAAAAGGACAGGTGATCGGCTACATTGGCCCCAACGGCGCGGGAAAAAGCACTACGGTGAAAATCATGCTTGGACTTGTCGCCGGCTATGCCGGGACGGTGGAGATCTTCGGCAGGAGTATCTCAGGAGGAGATGCTGAATATAAGCGGAAGATCGGCTATGTGCCCGAGACCGCGGAAATATACGAAACTCTTACGGCGCGGGAATATCTTACGTTTATAGGGGAGCTTTACGGGCTGGAGGGCGGCACAGCGGACCGCAAAGCCATGAAGCTGGTGGAGCTGTTTGGAATAAAGGAGATGTATGACGCAAGAATTGCCGCCTGCTCCAAGGGGATGAAGCAGAAAGTGCTGATCATATCGAGCCTGCTGCACAATCCCGAAATCCTGTTTCTGGACGAACCGCTGAGCGGGCTGGACGCCAACAGCGTCATGGTGGTCAAGGAGATACTGGCCCAGCTTGCGGGGCAGGGAAAGACGATCTTTTACTCTTCCCATCTGATGGATGTGGTGGAAAAAATCAGCGACCGGATCATCCTGCTGAAAGATGGGCTTGTCGTGGCGGACGGAAGCTTTGACGACCTGAAAAGCCAGTCCAGAGAGGGAAGCCTGGAAGCGATATTCAATGAGCTCACCGGATTTCATGAGCACCGATCCATTGCGGAGGAATTTGTTTCCGTCGTGGAGGAGGTGTAAGGGTGAAAGATTTTAAAGTGCTGAAATTTCTGGACCGGTTCCGGGGGCTTTTTCAGAGGCTTGGAGTCGATTACGGCATGATGAGGCGAATCCTGCAAGTCAAGCTGATCATGGACGGCAGGAGGGTTCCCACGGTATTGAGCGGTTCTGAGAAAAAAAAGGAAGAGAACAACGGCTTTATTAAGTCTCTTTGGATCTATGCGCTGATGGGAGCCGTTACGGTCCCATTTCTTTTGGCTGCGGGAAGTTATGCGTTTCAGATGAGCATGGTTTTCGGAATTCTGATCTTCATGGTCATGTCGTCTCTCATTTCCGATTTCTCCTCCGTGTTGCTGGATCTCAGAGACAAGAACATCATATATTCCAGGCCTGTGGACCGCAGGACCATAAGCGCCGCGAAGCTGACCCATGTGATGATCTATATGTTCTGGCTGACAGCTTCTTTTGCGGCGATTCCCCTGGCAGTATCCCTTTACCGGAACGGCGTGCTGTTCTTTCTTATTTTTTTGGCTGAAATCATCCTCGCGGATTTGTTTATCGTAGCCTTGACGGCGTTGATCTATCTGCTGATTTTAAAGTTTTTTGACGGGGAAACCCTGAGGGATATCATCAACTATGTCCAGATTGCCCTTGCCCTTGCGGTCACCGTGGGGTATCAGTTCGTCGGGCGCCTGTTCAGCGTGACTCTCGGAGGGGTTGAGTTTGCGCCCAGATGGTGGCAGGTTCTTGTCGTTCCCGTCTGGTTCGGCGCGCCCTTTGAGGTGTTTTTGAGGGGAGCGGCAAATGTCCATTTTATCATACTGACCCTGCTTGTCGTGTTGGCGCCGGTCCTTTCCATCATCCTGTACATCAGGCTCATGCCCGCTTTTGAGCAAAACCTTCAGAAATTGAACAGCTATAGCGGAAGCAGGAGAAAAAAGAGGGGAAAGCTTTCTGAAAGAATTTCGAGAGCGATTTGCTTCAGCAGAGAGGAAAGGCTGTTTTTTCGGTTTGCGTCGGACATGATGAAAAATGAGCGGGAATTCAAGCTGAAAATATACCCGATGCTGGGGCTTTCGATGGTGATGCCGTTTATTATCCTGTTCAATACGATCACTGTCGGCGGACCTGCGGACCTTCACGGCAGCAGGCTGTATCTCTGCCTTTACTTTTGTGGAATGTTTCTGCCGACTTTTCTGATCATGTCCAGATGCTCTTCGAACCACAAGGGCGCATGGATCTATAAAACCATTCCCCTGACAGGAGCCTCTCCGATTTTCAGAGGAACGGTAAAGGCCTTGATCGTAAACCTTTTCCTGCCCGTATTCTGCGTTGAGAGCGTTATTTTTCTGTTTGTCTTCGGCATGGGTGTCTTTCCCGGACTGGTGGCGGTACTTCTGAATCTTCTGCTGTATGCCGCGGTTTCCTTTAAAATACTGAAACCCGTACTGCCGTTTTCCGAAGCCTTCGGCATCAAGCAGGACGATGAGTGGATGGGGCTTGTACTCCTGATCGCTCTGGGCGTGCTTGCGGGAGTTCAGTTTATCAGCTCGCTTTCCTGGCTCGGGATCTATATCGACATCGGTGCGGCAGCGATTGCCAATATCATCATGTGGAAAAAAGCTTTTCATGTATCCGGTATAATTTAAAGCCCCCGGCATTCGTGGCGGCGCCCCGTCGGGAGGACAGGGGCGCGCCAGATTTGCCGGAGCCTTTTTATCTTTTTAGAGGGTGAACCCGATTTACGGGTTGGCCTTTATTTTTGTGTCAGATCGATAAAGCGCATCAGCATCGTCGCGAGTTCGGCGCGGGTAGCGGTAGCCTGGGGATTCAGCGTGGCGCCGGTTGTGCCGGACACGATGCCGCTTCCCACGGCCCAGCTCATAGCTTCAGCGGCGAAATCGGAGACTCTGCTGCTGTCGGTGAAACCGGCAAGGCTTCCGGTTCCCGAAAGGTCCATGCCGGAGTACTTCGCGTAGCGGTACAGGGTCGTCACCACCTGCTCCCGGGTGATGGGCTCACCGGGGCCGTAGCTTCCGTTGTATCCGTTGACGATCCCGACGGAGGCAGCCCATGTCACGGCACTGGAATACCAGGATCCAGCCTGCACATCGCTAAATGGAGCGCTTCCGGTGACAGCCGGAGATCCGGCCAGACGGTAAAGGATCGTGGCCATCATACCCCGGTCAAAGAGAGCGTTAGGCGCAAAGGTCGAGGGCGTGGTGCCGTTCATCAGCCTGGAGTCGATCATATGGCCGACGCTTTCCGCATACCAGTCGGTTGCCTTCACGTCGGTGAAGGTCTTTGCGGCGAGCTGCTTCGCCTCTTCGGGAGTAATGCCGTTATCGGCGGTGATTGCGGGTTGCGTAGGTGTTGAGGGTGCAGTGTCGTTGGAATTGGATGAGTGGGATTTGTTGGAATGGTATGCCGTTGCGGTATACTTGTCACCCAGCATATTTGCAAAGGCAAAGTTGCTGATAAAAGCGTACTCATCCCGCTGATGCACCTTATGGGTCAAGGAGTTGGCAAAGAAGGCCACATTGATATCATTGTCATTTTTATCCTTGCCCTGATAAGAGAAGCCCTGAATGGACCCATTCAGAAAAGCTTTCAGGCTTGCTGCGTCTGCCGGTTCGATGGAACGAAGGAAACCCTCGGTGGGCTCCCGGCTACCGTCAACGCTCACCAGGACTTCGGCGCCCTCCGGCGCGGAGCTGAAATAGCCGGCTCCATAACCGTACATGACATCGTCGCCATCCGCTACATAGCTGGCGTTGACCAAATTCTCTTCAGGATACGTCACATAGGCCAGCGCGTCCATGGAACCGCTGATGGACTTGCGTGAAATACCGCCGAAGAATTTATTCAGTCCAAGGGTCGGATCATCCTTTCCTAACCGGTCTGTCGTTCCAGTCGCGGCGGAGCCGTAGCCGATATAGGGGGTTCCCTTCTGAACATGGGGCAAAGCGACGGAGTCCAGAGCGCTGCAGCCGATGATGACATCCGCCTCCGCAGGATCGTCGGTGGTTTCAAAATTCAGCAGATCCATAGCCTGGCGGTCATAGTTGTAATTGTACGCGTTGATGAGGTTATAGCCCACATATCCGTGGTCAGAGTCAGCGGGGAGCCCATTGATGTAGACGACGGGGCTTCCCGTTATTTTTTTTGCGTCGGGATAGTTGCTGGAAATGCAGGTTCCGGTAAGGATAAAGTCATCGCAGACCGTAAGCCAATCCCCATAGGAGCAGATAAAATCTCCCCGGTACCTGCCTTCTGTAATCATGCCTACGGTCTTGCCGTTTTTCAGCAGCTCGTTGACAGCGGCTGTGGAATCTTCAGACGCGTTGGAGATGATCACCTGGTAACCGGTCCTGTCGCCGGCGAGAGAGGATGTCGCCTTGGCAAGAAAGACCAGACAGTCCTCATAGTCCATGGGTTCGCCGCATACGGCTTTGATGGCCGCATAGTCGGCAGGCTTGGCGCAGACCGTCATGTCAAAGCCCCGGGTTTCGTTGAAGGTTGTGATCCCTTCCGAGTAGAGCACGGTCCAATTCTTGATGAGGGTGCCGTCGTACAGGGCGCCGTTGGCCACGGAGCGCTTGGCCTGATACATTGTAACGATCATAGTCCCTAAGGGATAGGTTTTTCCCTCATAGGTAAATGCTTTATCCGTCAGGAGAATCTTTACGTCATTGCGTGAAAGCCATTTCATCATGTCGCGGGCTGCCTGAAGGTTGCTTTGGTTTTCCCGATCCAGAGGGATGATATAGCACTCGGGGTAGAAATTGCCGTTTTCCCCTTCTCCAGTATACTCGGGCCGGAAGAGTTCCGACTCCGCGCCTTCTGCGTCATACTGGTCGCAGAACCATTGGCCTACGAGTTTGAAAGCGTCAGAGTTGGCGTTATTGACGCCGCGCTTGAAGATTTCCAGCTGAGATTCAAGATAGCTTTTCTTTTCTTTCGCTATGTAGGCGGCCTGCCCCAGCTGTCCGTAGGCGGCGGCCTTGGCGGTTTCGTCGTTATAGGCCGGCAGCTCTACCGTATAGCCCACACAGCCGTGGAGCATGGCAAACTGGGGAGTATAGGATGTGGACATGTCGTCCCAGGGGTCAGCCCAGTACGTTTGACCATTTTTATCATACTCCAGATAGTCGCGCTGGGGAATAACATAGCTGTTATACCCGTCGTTGTTTGCCACCGCCGCAATGCCAAAGGCTTCGCCGCCGGTCATCAGATGCCGCGCGAGAAGATCGTACTCAAAGT
The DNA here is from genome assembly GCA_036835995.1 of Bacillota bacterium. Lineage (GTDB taxonomy): Bacteria > Bacillota > Clostridia > Peptostreptococcales > Anaerovoracaceae > Anoxybacterium. The sequence goes on from DAITKX010000001.1 coordinate 149,902, forward strand.
TGGGCTCATGAGGCGGGTCGCAGGGTTCGCACTGGAACGCCGGTATCCGGCCGTGAAGCTCGGTGAGGCTGACGGGATTATAGGTTCCGATCAGTTTTTGCATGTTGATGGTTTCATTCTGGGTCTGGAACGAGTTGTCCCGATTGAGATCCATGCCTCCGGAGGAGACGCGGCTCATGTAGATGCGGCCTTCGACGTTTTCCTCGGGAACTAAAATGAAGAAGACGTCGTTTAACAGATCGGCAACCTTTACGGTGGTTTTGTCTACATTGTAATAGGTATCCAGATCCACGGGTCCCGAAACTTTATTTTTACCCTTGATATATCCCAGATAGGTAGCGGTCTTTGTCACAAGGTCGGGAATGGCAAGGCTTCCCTCCTGTCCTGCGGGTCCCATTTCATCGGCCAGCTGCGCGGTACCAGCGTCTTTGAAGCCTTTCAGCACATTGTAGCTTATGGGTTTATCTCCCAGAAGCATCCAGGAAAAGTCCAAAATGGAATCGGTAGCGGAGGTTTCATTGGAATGGATGTTGGAGAAAACCACGGGGACCTGATAGTCGGTGTTTTTGATCGTGCCGTTGGCCAGGTCGGCCAAGACCTTGTCCGGCTCGGTTTCCGCCCGTTCACAGAGATTCAGCCAGTTTTCCACGGCTGTATTACTCTTAGCGACGATCAGGTATGGCATGTCATAGCCCCGTTCGCTCTTGCCCATGGAAAACTTTTTTACGTAATAGCCGGAGCTTTTGCCCGCGGCTTCTAACGCGTCGAGTTCATCGTAGACCTCGCCCATGGTGCGAAAATGGTCATAGGGCACGACCTTGACCGCCACGGTGCCCAGGGTTTCACCGCCCTGCCCGGCGGCCAGGCTGTACCAGCCGATGTTGTCCATCATCTGAGTGGACGGGGTACCCTGGGGGATGCTGCCGTCATCGAAGTAGGATGCGCAATCCAAGGTCATCTTCAGAATGGACGTGTCGGCACCCACGCTGTATGCTTGAGCGGAAACAACGTCGAACAGAGCTTTTTTGTCTTTTTCGTCTTTAGCATAGGTTTTCCATACGCTCAGATCCCCGCCCTCATTATAATTCGGGAAGAGATCCTCGCTCAAATAGGGAGCCGTGCGGCTGAGGGTCCATTCGAGCCCATCATTTTTAATGGCGTCGTTAACGACATCCGCGCCCACCTCCACAGGGAGCTGCACCTCAAATTTTCGTTCATTTGTCAGAGAGATCCAGTCTTTACCGTCATCTGTCACGTTGGTAAAGGCGGCCCCTGAGGTAGAGGCGGGCGCATCACCCAGTTCCAGAGAAGGTAGGTCGCTTTCCGGCAAGGTGTAATCCACGCTGTAGGCGTTGGACTGAACGAAAAACATGGGGAACATCATGACCAGGGCAAGCAGAATGGCAAGCCCCTTTTGTGTACATCCTTTCATCAGTTTGTTCACAACACTATTCTCCTTTGCTTAATATTTACAGTGCTCTGAAATGAATGATACCGCATAAAGGTTTGTCTGTAGCATAGGTGAAACACTGTCTAATAAAAGAATAATACAGGCATAAGAAAAAGTAAGGCAGAACCGTAAGGCAAAGTTCCGCTTTGTATGACAAATCTCTCTAGGGCGGCATAATATGCGAATAGCAAGCATGTCCCAGTATCTCGCGCAATGGGCCTGATAAGTTCACTTCGCGGAGTGTTTTTATATCCACATATCGAAAAATTGAATATCAGACAATAAAACAGCAGCAGAGGTATGTAATTTCCAATGCTGCTGTCTGGTTTTAAGGGGTGTTATATTGTACTAAGCGATTATTTTCATGTCATTTTTATTTCATGCAATTTTTGTCAAACTCCGGATTGAACGCGTAGAAGTTTTTCGAATTCAAATTGTCCTGAACGACGCGGAGCGCCTCGCCGAATCTCTGGAAGTGGACGATTTCCCGCTCCCTGAGGAATTTGATCGGTTCTCTGACGTCGGGATCGTCAACCAATCGGAGGATGTTGTCATAGGTGGTTCTTGCTTTCTGCTCTGCTGCCATATCTTCCACAAGGTCGGTGATGGCATCGCCCTTTGAGGCGAAAGTGGAGGCGTCAAAAGGTACGCCTGAGGCTGCGATGGGATAGAGACCCGCGGTATGATCGACAAAGTAAGTATCAAACCCGGAGGCCTTGATCTGTTCCATTGTCATGTTTCTCGTCAGCTGATATACGATGGAGCAGACCATCTCAAAATGGCCGAGTTCTTCGGTCCCTACATCGTTCAGCACGCCTATGGCCTGCTTGAAGGGCATTGTGTACCTCTGGGACAGATAGCGCATAGACGCGCCCAATTCGCCGTCCGGTCCACCGGATGGTAACAAAGTATGATTCAGGCGTATAAAAAAATCTCAACGAGTTCGCCTGGTCTGCTGAACGTGATTTTTTCAACGATTTCGCGGAGTGCAGCGTTCTTCTGCGCCGGCGGTGCGTCGCTGATCAGGACCGTCCTGACGCTCATAATCTTTTCTTTTGTCTCGCTCTGATCCACCACAGCTACCGGTATCTTTGCCAGCTCCGCCTCTTTTTCTTCGATTTCAGCTTGGATTTTGACCTTATTGGCCTCATATTCCTCCAGGGTGTCAATTCCTACGAGATAGGCCTGTTTTGCCCGGTCAAACATCTTTTCTATCGCTTCAATCTCCTTTCGGATCAGGTCCCGCTCTTCCGTGTGGTCGGCCAGGCTGCGGATGTTTTCTATGTAGACTCCGGGGGTGCTCAGACGGTCCAGCTCATCCAGGACGGCCTTTTCGATTTTGGAAGCCTGAATGTAATGAGAAGGCTCGCAGGTGCCGTGGCTGTACTTGATGCACTGGAAGCCGTCGTTTGCCTGGGCGTATGACAGCGTGGATCCACAGCTACCGCATTTCAGGACCCCGGAAAGATAATGTTTCTTTGTTTCAGCCGGCCGGTCTCCGGAGCGCCGTCTGGCTCGATCGGAAACGAGCCTCTTCTGGGCCTCATCGAAGATCTCTTCGCTGACGATCGGGGGATGACCGGACTTCCTGGTGATGGTGTCGGGGCTGTCGTAAATCCGGTTGCCGACGGTCCTCCCGTTAGGGGTCCAGCGAACATAGCCCTTGTAAAAGGGATTATTCAGGATATATTCAACGGTCCTGTTTTCGATCCTGTTCCCGCGCTTCGTCCGGAGTCCCATGGCGTTCAGCTTTCCGGCAATTGCGAAGAAACTGGAGCCGGCAAGATACTGATCGAAGATGTATCTGACATATTTGGCTTCCTCCTCCTGGATCTGGAGAGGCTGTCCCAGGGGCTTACTATATCCCAGGGGCGGGGCAGTCTGAAATTCTCCGCGCCGGGCTTTCTCCTCCATCCCACGCATTACCTCCCCCGCGAGATTGATGGAATAGTATTCGTCCATCCACTCGATGATCCGCTCGATCAGGCTGCCGAAGGGGCCTTCCATGATGGGCTCGGAGATGCTGACGACGTCGATCTCCAGCTGCTTTCTGAGCATGTTCTTATAGACGATCGACTGCTCCTGGTTCCGGGCAAACCGGGAGAATTTCCAAAGGAGGATCACATCGAAGGGGCGCGGCCTCTGCTTGGCTGTTCCGATCATGTCGTTGAATTTATCACGCTTCTTTGTGCTCCGGCCGCTCCGGCCATCTTCCTCTATAAAGATGAAACGCTCATCCAGAATAATGCCGTTTTTCGCGGCATATTTTTTTATTTCGTTCAGCTGAGCGTCCGGGGAATACTCCATTTGGTCGTCCGTCGAGACTCTTATGTAGGCGGCTCCTATGCGCATGAATCGTACCTCCCTATCTGGTATATGTTTACGGCGAAAAGGGCATAAAGATACCCGAGAATTGACATCCTCGGGCTGTAATGGTACAATTCAGTTACTGATGAGGTTGTATCATTACAGCCGATTTATAACATTCGCTCCAGTTGCAGCTGGGGCGTCTGTTTTTATGTATCGGCTATTCATCATCCTTTAAGAGTTTTCTTTGATCACGCTCGATTTGCTTTATACTCTTTTCCGGTGTTGGAAGCTCTTCCGGCATAGTGCCGCCCAGCTCCTGAATGGTCTGCCGAACCTTCCGCCCTACTTCATAGTGAGTTTTGTTGGCCTTTTCCTTGCCCTTGATTTTCTCGCGCCTCAACTTTTCATCGGTCTGCGTTGCGCGGAAGAGATTAGCAGCAAGTTCTGTACTTCCCATATGGTCCAGTATCTTTTGACTCTTTTTAAGTCCCTTTTTCGCATGAATTTCTTTTTGACCAAGACCCCCATATAGCCCTTGGTAACCTTTATTCTGAAAAATGGCATAGTCCAAAGGTTCGATGACCCCTGCCATTCTTGCGGCATCTGCCAGGGACTTGTTGTGATCGACCATTTCATTTCGTATTGCAAGTCGTTTCTGATCTTCGCTGAGTTGATCATAATTTTCAATCAACTCTTGCTGTCTGGCCTTGACCGCAAAATAAGTCTGGCCGAGAGCAATGACTTCTTTGGATGGATCTCCATTCTGCACTATCAGATAACAGGCATAACGGGAAAGTAATATGTCATTTAAAGGCTTATTTGTCACCCCCGCCTCGACCATTTTGTTGACATCAACAAAATGGTTTTTTTCAACGTTTCCAGCATTTTTGCATGCTGTCTTTGCTTTTTGAATTACATTTTCAAAATTTCTCCACTCAGCATACTCAAGAATATGTTGTAATTCTCGTGCATACCAAAATTCTTGACCATATTCGTTGACATGTTTAATGGCCTCAAAGGTCTGGTCAGAATAATTTTTTATATCGGACATAGGAAACTCCTTTCCGCCCCGATCCGCTGCCGGCAGGTGGGGTGTTTGTCTTTATATTATCCAAATAACCAAGCTCGCCATGCATATAACCGCAATAGAAAATACTAGGATCATTGTGAGACATCCTCCCGTTACGGTCCTGCCTACTTTTCGCTACATTCCCGATTTTGTTGTCGGTATCCCTGTGGCTCGTGCAATTTTGCGCTTTGCATTCGTCACTCCGAGAGCTCTCTTCCATGAAAACGATAAACCCGGGATCCCCGTATTTGTACCCCTTCTCTTTGCCATAAAAGTATTCTCCTCTCCTGTAAAATCATTGAACCCCATACTCCACCTGCCTGTCGTAGTCTCCGCTCTCAATCCGTTTAATCTCGCGGTCGTAGGCGGCTATCTGGATGTCGTTATCGAGCCGGGGCGTTTGTTTTTTATAGATATCTCCTACAGGATTCAATAATTTGATCAGAATATTTGTATATGTCGTCAAGTGTTTCGATATCATAGCGTATGGACTTTTTATTATCGTCGGGGATGGTAATATACTTATTGTTACCGTTTAAATGTGCCCGGCAGATCCATTTTCGGTTGTTGTCCTCGTAAAGAATACCAAAGTAACTTTCTGTGTCTCTGTAAAAGACCTTACTGATATCGCAGATTCCTCTTATAATAGATTTTACTATTGCAAAAGCTTCAAACTCCTCCATGGTGGTGTTGATTTTGATGATATCCTCTTCCGGAGCCGGAGCGTCGACTAATACGGCGGTTTCTCCCGGTACATCGTCGTGCTCCTTCCGCAGGGCCGATTTGATTCTATCATTCATGGTATCGCTCAAAAACTGCTTGAAGGATCGCTTTACCAGAGGCTGGAATTTGTCTATGGCTTTCTGGTTTTTCAGGCCGTCATATGTACTGCTCATTATCAATCTAACCAGATCGATCGTGGGCTCTTCCAATTGGCAAAGAAACCATTCTTTAATCAATCGTGTGTATTTCAGCTCTGAAGCGGCGCCCAGGATGGTATCCACGTCCAACATTTCTTTACTGAATTTCTTCACCTCGGGAACGAGGTTCTCCTTTAAGTTCAAAATATCAAACTCGAGGAAAGGGGTTGAATCCATTTTGTTTTTATCTTCCAGGTCCGTAAAGAACCTATAAATGATCCCGTTAGTCAGTATGGCAAATTTGGATGCTGTCGTTCCAAAATATCGGAATAATTGGGAATCGTGCTTGTCCAGATTTTCAAAGCAGGGCTTGCACTCGATCAGAATGAGCGGAATGTTGTCCACCATTATTGCATAGTCAACCTTCTCGCCTTTCTTGATGCCGACGTCTGCCGTGAATTCTGGAACAAACTCAAGGGGATTGAAAACGTCGTATCCGAGCATCTGAAAGAAAGGCATAATAAGGGACGTTTTGGTTGCCTCCTCGGTAGTGATAGAGCCTTTCAAGCTTTCCACGCGCTGAGCAAACTGGCTTAACTTTTCTGCAAACTCCATAATGATACCTCCATAAAATATTATTAAATCGATACTAAAATTAAACAGTTTTATACTCTGCCTGCTCTTCAAGCACCCTTATATCGTCATATGTATAGAAGTGACCCTGTCTGATGTGTTCTATCTCATGGCAGAAAGCGAGAGCTTGGGCGTCACAGGATAGCCAATCATTCAAGTACACATTATAGTCCCCATTCTCATCCAGCACGGTAATCCCGTCTACCCCGACAGGAAGGTCTATTTTTCTGATTATCATTGAATCCACGCAATCAATCCTCTTTATATGTAAAAGCGGTATGTTAAATATCGTCTCCGTCTCCAGAGTTTCCGCCCTTGAACATCTCAATAATTTTTGCAGCCTTTTCAACGTCTTCTTTCGTAGCTCCTTTGGCCACCTTAAAAAGCATCTTCATTTCCGGACGCTTGTGGAGCTCGTCCAGATATTCGGTGAGCTCATCATGTTCAGTTTCTTTTTCATTCTCTTCATCGAGAAGTTCGTCCAGGGTGCAGTCGAGTGCATGGACGATTGCTCTCATTGCATTAACGGAAGGTTTTCTCGTTATTCCGTAAATGATTTTATTTACCGTTGATACAGGTATCCCAGAAAGCTCCGATAATCGTTTGCTGTTCATGCCCTTTTCTTTCATTATCTTTAAAATCTTTTTTTCATCCATAACAAAATGGACAAGTAAAGGCGGACATAAAATCAGCATCCTTTCGCCCAAATAATACCATTTTCGCGAAAGGAAGTAAACAAGGTAATAGGACAAGGCCTATAATTCATACGATTTCATAAAGGAGGGAGGCGTATGGCAGGAAAGGAACTCACCGTGAGAACGATCGTCGTTTCCATTAAAGACGGTAAGCGGATCGAACGGACCTGGGACAGCATCCCGGAGGCAGAGCAGCAGTCGCTGTCGGAAAGCATCACAGACCGGTTCATGGCTGCCGCCGGGTACCGCCGGTCAGACCAGGACCTACTTAGGGCTTAGGCCCATGACCCATTATTGGACAAGCCGGAAGGCCAGCGGAAAGGAGAGTCATGAACAGATACGGGAAAAAGGGCGGAATTCACCGCACCAAGTCAAACGGCATCTTGCATATCGTCTTTGGAAAATTCCATATAAAGGCCAGTTAGGAAGCTTTCGTCATCGAAAATAGCAAGACCGGTAACGCTACCTGGCTGGAGGATCTTGCTTCGGGATATTTGCAGATTGCTCTGCCATCAAAGCCACTACTATCAGATAAGAATGGTAGAAGGCGAAGTTTAGCTGGATATCCTCATTACACCTACGGGCGAAAAATAAGGAGGAATACCATGTCAATCAATTTTGAAGAATGCAAGGCTCTCTGCATTGAGGGCAACATGACCAACGGTCAGCTGGCCGATCACTTCGGGGTCGGCGTCGATCAGATCTACGCCTGGAGATCGGAATCGTAATCCCAAAGGGGATCAGGCGCATCTCGGGGATCCGTGGGGGAGACCCGCTGGAAGTATATGTTGAAGATGGCGCTGACAGTATGTCTCTATATCCTGATGGTCATCGTCATTGCCGGCATCCTCACCGGCCTGGGAAATGACTCTGTTATCATGGCCCAGCAGACCGAGATCACCGACAAAGTAGACCAGTGGACAACTAGGACGGACTTTACAGAGCTGGAGGAATCGGAACCTGTAGAAGCCGAACCAACATCCACACTGACACCAGACGAATTTGATCTGGTCTGCCGGGTAATGGCCACAGAGGCAGGAGGCGAGGACTTGATCGGACAAGAAGCAGTCGCCCCAAGTGATCCCGGGACAGATCAACCGCATGGTGGCAGTCAATTACTGAGGTATACAGCGCTCCGGGTCCTGCGGATCGTATCGGATTAAGGAGGACCCCATGACTACATATTTCACTAAATGCGGCAGTTTGGCTGCCCATCAGCTTGGAGTATTTGACCACACGCGATTTTTGCTCCGGAATTGCCTGATGGTTGGGTCGTAAAATCATCCGGGGAATCATGAACGATTACAGTACGACCTATAACCTGATTTACGCTAAAACGATTGGTGAGGACAGATTGAAAGGCCAGTCCGTTATTTTCAAACAGCGGAGGCAAATCACCAGCATGATAAGGGTGCAGGCAATTGTCTGGATTGTAATGCGCACCTGCATCCGCAAATGGATCTTCACGGTTGCCTGTACAGGTGGCGCCCTCATGAATATGAAATCCGAATACCCTGCTTTCACAGGGGCCTTCGCTGTGCGGGAGACCCGATACCTCTGCGACTAATAGCACGTTATCGTAAAGTTGGTAAAAATACACGAAACCTCGGATATCAGGAAAAGCTGGACTTCCAAAAATCCAAGCTATTGCGTCGGGAGACTTCTTAAGTAAATCACTCAAAAATTGTAACTGATAATGTGAAGCTAAAAACAAAGCAATCACCTCCGCATTTATTATATGCAGCAGGGTGGCGGAAAGTTAGCGGAAAAGTTCCTGGGCCAGGACGCTCGGGAGCGATATCAGGATTGTTCTCATCGGTCAGTTCCTCCTAAATTTTTTAAAATAGATCTTCAATTGAAGAGATAAAGGCTGGAGACATAGGTGGAGGTAATGATGGAAAATCAAGAATTAAAGCCATGCCCGTTTTGTGGAGAGCCGACACGTATTGTATGTGTCAATCACGCATACAGGATCCAGTGTATCAATCCTGACTGCGGAGGTTCTGTCCGGTGGGGCAATACGGAGGAAGGCAGAATAAACGCATGGAATCTAAGGACAGATTTACCAAAATAGTTTTATTTAAGCCGGGAAGACAATAAAAAATCCACCCCCTGGAGGGAGGGCGGATTGATTGTAAGGGTTAGGCTACGCGAACGTTGATAGCACGCATCTTTCTGGAATCTCTGGAATCAGTTTCGGTGTCGTATGTCACTTCCTGACCCTCGATCAGAGATTTGAATCCATCGCTTTGTATCGCAGAGAAATGGACGAAAACGTCTCCGGAACCGTCGTTATTGGAAATAAATCCAAAGCCTTTACCTTCGTTAAACCACTTTACAGTACCATTATTCATATATAGTACCTCCTTAAAAATATTATTCCGTGCAAAAACAAAAGCCACAGAATTATAAGTCAAAATGAAAATTGACTTAAACCTGTAGCATCAATCAATACATTTAGAATTATTTTCAGTATATATGACTGGAAACGAATTGTCAAATTAAATTTTTTTTCCAGGGAGGAAAAAACAGATGGTTAAATCAAGATTCACCGATGATGAAACATACACCCTGGTCGATGAGGGCAAAACCAATGCCGAAATTACAAGTCCTGCAGGTCGGCATCCGGAAGATCATTCCCGAGATTGTCCCGCGCAAGGTCGGTGTCGATCACCGGATAGACATCCTCCGGGATGGGTTTGTCGACGGGCCGATTTTTCTGAAACATTTTAATCACTTCGGAAGTAGGATAACCAGAAAGATATAAATTATTTCACAGGTGTGAAAAAGGGAGATGAGGCCTTGACAAAACAGAAAGGACATATGACAAAATCAGAAGAAATTGTACTCAAAGCGGCAAAAGGGAGGCTATTAAGGAGTTAAAGGGCTGAAGAGAGGGCCAACCGGAAAAGCAGATATTCAAGAACGCTAATGTACTCTTGAAGCATTATTTGGATTTGCAAGCTTACTGTGACAATGCCATCTACACCGGCATCATTCGGGATGAGAACGAAGACAACGACGACGATGATTACATGACCGATTCCGACGGCGAAGAAATCACAATTCGGTCGATTAAGGCCAGCCGGGGAGTGACGCTGATCTTCATTGCGCACATCGACATGGTTCTGGAGTTTCTCTGGAAGAAGTGTGAGCAGAAGGGAATCACGAACAAATATAAGGCCATCGAAATGCTCCATCTGAACGAAAAACTGCAGGAGCTTTCCTGGGGTGAACGACTTGCTAAGGTCGCAGAGGAAATACCCTGCGGCGAGCGATCTGTAAGCAGATGGAGAAATGAAATGGTAAGAGATTTGAACGTGTTTTTATTTGGCGTAGAGGGACTAAAGCTTTAAATTCGAACCCGTATAGGTATTGTCAAAACCATGACCAACAGCTGACATTTACATGGCGTATTTCCCGTGAGACAATGATATCGGTGAAAAATGCTCATAGGCAAACCTCCTTTAAGAAGCCACCCTCTGGGAAACCGGGGCGGTCTCTGTTGAATTTAGCAGTATTTGGCAGTATTATAGATGCAGAAGAAGGAGGGGTTAAAATATGGGATATGACATTGATCGAATGAAGCACCAAGCAGAAGCGTTTTATATAGGCTATTGTAGATGCAACGAACAGCGCATATTGGGCCCAAATCGCTTTGAGTGGCCAGTCGCTCCAGTAATCGTTAATGCCGCTTTCGCGTGCGAAATATATCTTAAAGTACTAAATCAGATAGCAGGAAAAGAAATGAAGGGCCACCATTTGGATGTATTATATGACGCGTTACCTCGAGATGAACAGGATAAAATACGAAAAGAGCTAAAACTTATAACAAGTGTTTTCAATGAAAAGCTAAAGAAAATATCTAATAGCTTTGTCGATTGGCGATATATATTTGAAACTCCTGAGTTAGAAATTGACTTGCAGTTTCTAACAGATTTCATGGAGGTATTAAGAGGCGAGGTTACGAGTCAAACAAAGTGATCAATGTAGTAATTCTTTTCTTAGGTCAATATTTGCAAATGTTGAACCAATTTTGTTAAAATCCGACAAGTTTTGGAGTATGATGAAAACAAAAACGGGGAGGGAGAAGAAATGAGAAATATTCCGAGTTACCAAACGATGATGCCTACCGCAGTTATGGCTTTACAAAAATTAGGTGGAAGCGCAAGCAAGAACCAAATGGGCTTTATGGTAATGTGTTTGTTGGACCTACCTAAGAGTTCTGTTGACGAAACCTTTAAGAGATTAGGATGGTCAAGAACTTATTTGAAATAGGCATAATAGATAACGGCACTAAAAGAAGTGCATGGGCCCTTAACCCTGAGTATTTGGATATGGAAGCTGGCCATATAGTCAAAAAATGTTATAAGCTTTATAATTAATATTTTGAGTCCAAGGAACCATCCCCGCGGTGGTTCTTTTATTATAGTCAAAACAAAAAGGAAGCCTAAGCTTCCTCGCGGTGATCATGGTGCTATATGGTCTCTTCGATCTGATGCTGAAGGCTTGCGATGTCTTCGGTCCAGTTTTTAATCGCGTCTTTGTCATCGCTTTCGCAGGCCTTTCTAAGCGCTTGCCTGTATGATAATAACTTAAATTGCATTGTTCGCTTATCCATAATCATCACCTCCCAGTACTTATTTACAGTATACCATACTTGGAGGTGAATTGCACGGACTGATCATAAATAAACGAAGGGCAGTCTTAGCCAGCTGTTCTTTGCCTACAGGATTATGAATCAGCATTATAACTTGTACAGGTTATCTGGATGGCTTCGGCCGCTCTTTTTATTGCGCTCGAAACAACATGAATGGCGAGGTGAGGTGATACCGAAGTCAAGGAACCCTGACGCGGAGAAAGCAGAGGAGGTTGCTGCTCAATTGTTGAGAATTGTCGAACTGCTTTTATTGAATGCTGGAATAATTTAGAGTAGATATTGTCAATATAATAGCAAGACTGTCCCAAACCGTTTCTCCCCTTCGTGCGGGTCGCACCGTTATTTAATTTGCCATTTAAATATGGGGGGATGCTATTATATAGTATTTTGGTATTAAGAATCATCTTTACGGTGATTCTTTTCTTATGTGTTAAATTTGTGTTTATTTATTCTTAATATAAAATATTGAAATTTCAATGTTTCTTGATTTAAAAAGAAAAAAGCCTGTTTTTATCATGCTTTTTCTCGTTTTATTTTTATTTATATTTTATAGGGTTCCCGGCAAAATTCTCTTTGCCGAGTTCCCGATTAAATTACAGTCTAATCAGGACTATGATGATAATAAATATCCTCACAGGCTATCCTTCCCTTCTGATCGGGATAGTTTATTATATGATATCTAACGAGATTTATTCAAGGGGGAGGTGGCATTGTGACCAAGCTGACAGCAAAACAGCAGCGCTTTGTAGAAGAATATCTAATTGACCTGAATGCCACCCAGGCGGCGATAAGGGCAGGGTATTCTCCAAAGACAGCGTATTCTATCGAGAATGAGTTGTTGAACAAACCTGAGATTCGCGCGCGTATAGATATCACCCTGGCAGAACGGTCGAAGCGGACTGGCGTAAATGCTGACCGCGTGATCCAAGAGCTGGCCAGGATCGCCTTCGTCAATCCGACGGAGGTTGTCAACGCCGAGGACGCCACCTTAAAGGATGGCGTCAGTGTTTCAAGCTTCATGGGCTATTTCAAGGGAAAAAGCGCACTGATGATGTTTGACAGACATGCAAAGCTGAAGTACAAATTCGGGAACCGTCATTCCTTGGCAGAAGGGTATTATGTCAGCACTGTCGGCCTTAACGAGGGAACAATCAAAAAATACATTCAGGAACAGGAAAGCATGACATTGCATTAGACAAACTGAGTGTGAAAGAGTAACGGGACCCTTCAAGGGGTAAGGAAGTAATCCGTGCACCTCTTTAGGGGCAGCAAAAGCGGCAAGGGCAAAGTGGCTTGAGACACTGGCCGGTATTAGGGACTTATAGCCCTGAGCAAACCACCCGTTTTTACGGGTGGTCATGATTTTTGGAGGGTTGTATTATAGCCTTTTAAGTTCTTCCTCATAAAGAAGGTCAAGCTCTTTCGTGTCTGGTTCTGCGGCATCCCAATTTGACCCATACATTTCGTAGTATCCAAGAGCAAGCTGAACCTTTAACCAGTTACCCTTCCTGAGCTCCTCCAAGAGTCCGGCGATACGGTTGACCATGAACTTGTTTAGTATTTTCATATCGTCCTCGAACAACTGACCATTTGCGTGAATATCTTCAACAGGACCGTTACGGAAGATGTAGTGCGTAACTGCCTTTGAAAGCGTATCAACATCCGTTTGGTTCACGAGTCGATCTTTGGCCATGACGTTGAGTTTCGCAAGGATAGGTGCTGTGCCGGATCTTATTTCCTCCTTAAGGCAACCTCTGACCGTTATGTCGTATTTCCTTCTCTTGTAAGTTACCTGGGAGGGTTTTACTCCAAACAGGTCTGCAATGGCCGAATCAGGCATAGATTGGCGAAAGAATAGATCTAAAAGCTCTTCTTTTGTAATGTTTTCCCAACTGTTCATATAGCCCTCCTTGATAGATGGTATTATACTGCATAGATAAAGGCTTGTCCATCGGGATGGCGATTTTGTATTTCGCTGGGGCCATTATAGTTCGTTGCCGTCCGGTCCACCATATTGCGTGATGATTACTTTGGCGGCTGCCGGATTCGGATTCTTTATTTTAACAGGATACTGTAATTTTTTTTCATAAGCCCACATGTCTATGCCCCCATTTCCCATGGCCATGGTTTTTCAATCCAGGTCCATTGCTTTTTTGATATTACGCCTTCCGAGGTAATCGGGCCGAAGCAGGCTTCGTATTCGGCAACGACTCCGTCTTTCATGGCCTTGTATTTATGGAAATATTCCAAAGCGGCTTCATCGCAGGGGTGGGTGTCAAGGTAAAGCGCGGCGTCGTGCATTACAAATTCGAGAATCTGTATTTTCCTTAACATTTCTGCCTGATCATTTACTTTAGCGTTCACGTGAACATTCACCTCCATAGAAGGGTAAATCGAGCTCCGGAAAGATCGTCCCGCGACGATGGGCTTCCGCAGGTTCATAGGTACTGCACCAATGCTGCCAGGGCACGTAGGCCATAGCCAATGGCAGTCCGGCTAAAGGATCACAATTCCCTGCCGGCTCGCTGCTGAGGTGGGGAATCGGCATTCCCACATAGGGTTCTTCCTCATTCCGAAGATTTTTAACCTGGGATTCTATATTAATCAATGTGAATTATCTCCTTTCATGGGATATCTGCTATCATTTTATGATATTCAAAAAATTGAGTGCAGAAGTACGGGAAAAAAGACATGAAAATCTACCCGGTTACACGGAAATCAATTTTTTTCAAATGGCGGTTCAAAGGATCATGAAAAGCGATAGACCATGACTTCTCCAAACGGTCAACGGCTGTGCTTCTGACTCACATAGAGTATAATTTTTATTGGCAAAGATAACAAAAAAAGAGGAAACGGTGGAAAAAGTGAGCAGCGTGAAATGACAGGCCATCAGCCATGGAGACATGTGGAATGTAATTCAGGAGCTGGGCGAGAAACTTTCTGAGCCGTCACGCCAACGCCCGTATGAGGGAGCTTTTGTGACAAACGGCAGGATGACTGCGGTTTGACTTGAAAAGCACCGGAAAATACCGTATCATTATATTCAAGTGGTGTCCATACCTGCATTCGTCTTAGAACGGATACCATGATGAGGGAAAGAACGGCCTTGAAAGAGGCAGTTCTTTCCCTTGTTTCCCTTGTTTTCTGACTTGAAATTTTAATTGCTTTTATCACTGAAAATCACAGGTTTTAACTTGAATACAGAAAAAACAGGAAAAATTGCCAGCGATCACTTGACACTAACGAGACGGTAAGCGGTGTTTAACGGTGGCTGAGCATGCTGCTCGATTTCAGCGGAAGGTGCCGCAAAACCTCTCCAACGTTTGTTTCAGCCATGTCCTGTCGCTTTTCATCCTGAATGCTCTAAACCGCCAATCTCGCCAACCTCTCCAATCTAAAATTGATTTCCCTAATCCGGTTATGTTCAATATTGCATCGTCAACTTTTCCAAGATATACTTACAATATGATGAAAAACCTTGAAGAGGCAGGGAGGTCATTATATGGATTATAATGCAAATATCAACCGGCTGCGCTATTTTCAGACTGTGTGTAAATATAGCAATATAACAAAAGCGGCAGGCGAACTTAACATCTCTCAACCCTCGATCACAATGGCCATCAAGGAGTTGGAAGAGGATTTAGATGTATTGCTTTTCAATAGAAACAACAATCGCCTGTTTCTGACGGATGAAGGCAATTTTTTGTTAGCAAAGACGAACGATCTCCTTCGTGAGGTCGATTTGTTTTATAAAGAAATATCGGATATAGGGGGCCATTCCAATCCAAAGGTAAAACTATGCATTCCCCCAATTATCGGTACGGTTTTAATCCCTAAGATCTATGCCGCTGTTTCAAGAAAGTATCCCGACCTCTTGTTGGAAATCTTTGAAAGCACGTTGACGGACGCTTTAAGCCTTCTGGATAATAACATCGTTGACATCGCAATTCTCCTGTATGATAACCTCCCTGAAAAATATGAACATAAGAGTTTCTATGAAACGGAAATACGATTTTGCATCAATAACAGGCATCCCTTTGCTCAAAAACAGGTCATCTCCTGCCAGGATCTTGAAAACTTTCCTCTTGCCGTGCTCGGTTCCGGCTCTTTTCACCATATGGTAGTTATAAAAATGTTTGAAAGAGAAAAGGTCACCCCCAGAATCGTAGTCCGCTCGCAAGAATTAAAGACGATAACGGAACTGATTGAAAACTATGACATGGGAACGTTTACATACAGGGACATCTTTCAAAACAACGAAAATATTAAAGTAATCGAATGCAAAACATCGATTCCTGTCATCCTGTCCGCGGTCTGGAATAAAAACAATTACACCTCTAAATCAATGGAAAAAATAATTCGCCTGCTTGCTGCCCAGGACTGGCTTTGATTAAAATCTTTCCGGCATCGTTGAAAGGATATATTTTATAAGCGCGGAGACAGATTTCAACCGCGCGGTTTTTCTTTTTTTGGATAGCATAGACTTAACCTATACTACCATATATAAACCGTATTGTACTCGCTTTCGCAGCTATCATATTATATATATAAACCAGTTATACATATAAAAACCAGCTTTCGCAGAAAGAAATTGCCCGATAGATATTGAACGTTTGCCGAATCAAACTAACAGGGAGAAGGCGGAATGATGGAATATACAATACAGGAAAACCGCATAAGAAATAAGGTTCTTTACCATAAAATCATGACCGCCCAGGAGGCAAGCCTGTTGGTAAAGGACGGAATGGTCGTCGGCATCAGCGGTTTTACAGCCTCCGGATATCCCAAAGCGGTTCCTTCCGCGTTGGCTGAAAGAGTGAGGAAGGGCAATGAGGGGCTTAAAATCTCTTTATATTCAGGAGCGTCTACCGGCCCGGAGATCGATGAGGAATGGACGGAAGCCCGGATTATACAGAAAAGGCTTCCTTACCAGACCGCAAATATGCTGAGAAATAGCATCAATTGCGGGGACGTAGAGTATTTAGACATGCATTTGAGCCAGTGTGCTCAATACGTGAGCAACTCGATGCTCCGTCCGTTGGATATCGCCATTGTAGAAGCGCTGGCAATCACGGAAGAGGGGAATATTGTCCCGACTCTCGGAATCGGAAATACGCCAGGCTTTGTTCAGAGCGCGAACAAGGTAATCGTTGAGGTAAACATTTCTAAGCCTTTAGCCTTTGAGGGAATGGCCGATATTTACTCCCCTGGAAATCCGCCGGACAGGGAACCGATCCCGTTAACCCATCCAGGACAGAGAATAGGAACCTCCTATATCCCATGTGGAATGGATAAGATCGCGGCGGTGGTCATATCGGAGATGCAGGATAAAACGAGAGAGTTCTCGGGCACAAATGAAATTTCCCGTAAGATTTCAGAGCACATCCTGTCTTTCCTGAGGAAAGAAGTAAACGCAGGGCGCCTTTCCCCAAATTTGCTTCCAATTCAATCTGGAGTGGGAAGCGTTGCAAATGCTGTTCTGAGCGGATTCATAAATTCCGAGTTTGAAAAATTGACGTGCTATACCGAGGTGATTCAGGATTCCATGCTGGAGTTGTTGAGGAGCGGAAAAGCGATCGTTGCTTCCGCTACGGCAGTAAGCCCTTCTCCCGGCAAATTGAGTGAATTTGAAAGAGAAATCGACTTCTACAAGGACAGAATTATTGTAAGGCCGCAGGATATCAGCAACAACCCCGAGATTATCAGGAGATTGGGCGTGATTTCCATGAACACCGCCCTCGAAGTCGATATATATGGAAATGTAAACTCCTCACATGTGACGGGGTCAAAGATAATGAACGGAATCGGAGGCTCCGGCGATTTTGCGCGAAACGCTTTTCTATCGATTTTTTCCACGGAATCAATCGCGTTAAAAGGCGATGTTTCTTCCATTGTTCCTATGGTTTCCCATGTTGATCATACGGAGCATGACGTTATGGTCATAGTAACGGAGCAGGGATATGCTGATTTAAGAGGGCTGAGCCCTAAGGAACGGGCGTTGAAAATTATTAATAATTGCGCCCATCCTGAATATCGGCCAATGTTAATGGATTACTTCACCAGAGCGTGCGGCCAAAGCGCGAAACATACGCCGCATATTCTGGAGGAGGCTTTATCCTGGCATACAAGGTTTATTAAAACAGGAAGCATGCGGTAAAAAGAGGTGATAGGAATGGGAGATATCCATGAATTTTATACGAGGGAGGAGCTGATTCAGCTCACCCGGTCGCTGATCCGTATCCCGAGCCATAAAGACGTTCCGGGCCGTGAAAAAGAGGTGGCGGAATTTATTTACCGGTTCTGCATGAACCATGATATCGAAGCGGAATTGATCCTGGTAGAAGGGGGAAGAAGCAATGTCACGGCATTTCTGCGGGGAGACGGAACGGGAAAAACTCTGATCCTCAACGGTCATATGGATACCGTTCCGCCGTATCATATGTCCATTGATCCGTTTCAGGCTGAAATGGAAGGCGGCGTTATCTTCGGGCGCGGGGCCGCCGATATGAAGGGGCCTATCGCCAGCATGCTGATCACGATTCTGGCACTAAAGCGATCCGGGAAAAAACTCCGCGGCGACGTCATTTTCACGGGGGTGATCGGCGAGGAAGAGAGAAGCGAAGGCACGGAGTTTCTTGTAAAATCAGGATTGAAAGCGGACGGCGCAGTTGTGGGGGAACCCTCGGATTATGAGTACGCCATCGGTCATAGAGGCTTGGAATGGCTGGAAATACGCATCAAGGGAAAAGCCGCCCACGGTGGAACGCCGCAGCTCGGAATCAATGCAATCGAAAAGGCCGCCGCTCTGATCGAAAGGATCAGAAGGGAGCTATACCCCGAGTTAAAGCTGCGTTTCAATGAATATATGGGCCCTTCCGTGATGAATTTCGGCGTCATTCAAGGGGGAAGCCAGCCCAGCACCGTCGCCGACGAGTGCAGCATCAAAATAGACCGGAGATACATACCCGGCGAGACCGTTGCCTCTGTGATCAAAGAATTTCAGGATATCATTGACACCATGAGGTCGGAGGACCCTGAATTTGAGGCCGAGATTATCCGCATACCGGATAATATGCTGACGTTGGATCACCTGTACCTTGTGACAGATCCTCAGGACCCCATTGTATTGTCCGTTAAAGAATCCATCCGCGCAGTAACGGGAAGAGAGCCGGAAATCACGAGAAAAAGAGGCTGGACAGACGCCGCTTTGATTTCAAACTATGGAAATATTCCCGCGGTGGTATTCGGGCCCGGAAAGCTGTCGGCGTCCCATACAAAGGACGAGAGTATCGAAGTGTCTCAATTAGTTGACGCCGTAGAAATTTACAGTGGAATCATTGAAAGGTTCTGCGGATCATATTGATGAAAGTGACAGAAGGACAGTCCAAATAAGAGGGAAAGGAGGCCGGTTTTCAGTCAGAATCGCTATTATCAAGTGTTTTAAGGAGGTAAATCTATGGAAGAAAATGCCTTAGGCGCTGAAAAAAAGAAAAAGTTTCAGCTGAAAATGCCCCATACTTTTGTACTTTTATTCTGTATTGCGATTGTTGCCGGACTTCTGACCTATATTATCCCGGCCGGCACTTATGACAGAGTCGACTTCGAAGGCAGACAGATCGTAGACGCTGCTACATACCACGCGGTGGACGCAACTCCTGCAACCTTGTTCTCAGTAGTAAAAGCGTTTCCAAAGGGTCTGGAACAGGCTGCGGCAATCGTATTTTTTATCTTTATCGTGGGAGGTTCGTTCTTCGTAGTGCAGAAATCAGGGGCAATCGATGCCGGAATTGCCGCGGCCGTCCGGAAAACGTCCAGCAAGGGCATCCTGATCATACCGCTGCTGTCTGTGCTGTTCGCCTTCGGCGGCGGCGTTTACGGAATGGCGGAGGAGTGCCTTCCGTTCATACCGGCCCTTGTCATCCTGTGCGTATCCCTGGGGTACGACTCGATGACGGGCGTAGCGATCGCGGTTGCAGCCACCTGCTCCGGATTTACCGGAGCGTTTCTGAACCCTTTCACGGTGGGCGTAGCGCAGGGTATCGCACAGCTTCCTTTGTTCTCCGGCCTGGGGTTCAGGCTTATCGTGTTCGTATGCATGGTTGCCATAACCGTTACATACCTGATCTTATACTGCCTGAAAATCCAAAAGCATCCTGAAAAGAGTCTGATGTATGAAATCGACAGAAAAAGAGACATCAAGCTCGATTTGGACAATACCGTATTTACGCCGCGGCATAAAGTCATTCTCCTTGTCGTGCTCGGCACCTTCGGGATCCTGATATTCGGAGTTCTCAAATACGGATGGTATATCCAGGAGATATCCGGACTGTTCTTCGGAATGGCCATCGTCGTGGGAATCATCAGCCGGCGCGGATTGAATCAACTGGCGGAGGATTTTCTGGAGGGCTGTGCGCTGCTTGCATACGGCGCGCTGGTCGTTGGTCTTGCCAGAGGAATCCTGGTGATTTTCACAGACGCCAACGTCATCGACACGATCATCTGGGGGATGGCCAATGCGATCCAGGGGCTGCCCTCCGCCATTACGTCGATAGGGATCTATGTGGCGCAGATCATCATCAGCTTTATCGTGCCCTCGGGAAGCGGAATGGCCTCTCTGACGATGCCGGTACTCTCTCCGCTGGCGGATCTGGTCGGGGTAACAAGGCAGACCACCGTCCTTGCTTATCAGTTTGCCGACGGGTTTACCAATGTAATCACGCCGCTTTCCGGATACTTCATGGCGGGGCTGGCTCTGGCCGGAATTCCGTATCAAAAATGGATCCGGTGGATCATGCCGCTGGCAGTCGTCTGGTGGGTCGCCGGCGGTATCTTCGTAGTGATTGCCGACGCCATCCACTACGGGCCATTCTAATACCATTCTGGATTTGATCATTAAAACAGCAGCAGAGGTATGTAATTACCAATGCTGCTGTCTGCGTTTGAATGGGCTTATAATGACCTAAGTGATCTTCACGCTGATTTTATTTCCTGCAGTCAAATTCCGGATTGAACGCGTAAAAGTTTTTCGGATTTAAATTGTCCTGAACCACCCGGAGCGCTTCGCCAAATCTCTGGAAGTGGACGATCTCGCGCTCTCTAAGAAATTTGATCGGTTCTATTATATCGGGATCGTCTACGAGGCGAAGGATGTTGTCGTAAGTTGTTCTTGCTTTCTGCTCCGCTGCCATATCTTCCACAAGGTCGGTAATAGCGTCGCCTTTTGAGGCAAAGTAAGCTGATGTGAAGGGCACCCCGGAAGCCGCCTGTGGCCAAATCCCGGCGGTGTGATCAACAAAATAGGTATCCCATCCGGCTTCCTTTATTTGCTCCATTGTCATATTTCTTGTCAACTGATGTACCATTGCGCCGATCATTTCAAAGTGCGCGATCTCCTCGGTTCCGATATCGTTCAATACACCGATTGCCTGCTTAAAAGGCATCGTGTATCGTTGGGACAGGTATCTCATCGAAGCGGCAAGTTCTCCGTCCGGTCCTCCGTATTGCGTAATGATAACTTTGGCGGCTGCGGGATTTGAATTTTTTATTTTAACAGGATACTGTAATTTCTTTTCATAACTCCACATGTCTATGCCCCCAATTCCCATGGCCATGGCTTTTCAATCCAGGTCCATTTATTTTTTGATTCTACTGTGCCGATAGTGAGGGGACCGTAACATTTCGTATACTCGTCAACGGCCGCATCCAGCATCTCCCTGTGCTGGTGGTAGAAGCATAAAGCGTTCTGATCCGTGGGATGGGTATCGAGATACAGGCTGATATCATAGATCGCAAATTCGAGCGCTTGTATTTTTCTTAACAAATCGTGTTGAGCATCCATCCTAACACGCACCTCCCCCGACCCATGGAAAATCCAGCTCCGGAAAAATGGTGCCCCTCCGGTGGCCTTCGGCAAGCTCGTAGGTTTTACAAAAACGCTGCCAGGGGACATAAGCCATGGCGAGTTGGCAGGAATCCACGGCACTACAGGCGGATTCCATGCATTCCGGCCTGGTATATTCAGGTTGAGGACATTTCTGGCAACCACTGTCCCCGAATCCTTTAAGCGTCATGCCCACATAGGGTTCTCCCTCATTTCTGAGATTTCTCATCTGAGATTCTATATTATTCAAAGTGAATGATCCTCCTTTCAGGAATATCTGCTATCATTTTATGACGTTCAAAGAATTGGGTGCAGAAGTACTGGAAAAAGGACATGAAAGTCGAGGATTTCATGGAAGGTGAGATGCGTAAACAAAAGCGCCTGCATTTTACTGCAGGCGCGTAAACTCGAGGTGTTTATATATTTAATTTTGAAAAGATTTAATGAAGCTAAAGGAGATTAGCAAACATACACTATATACTATGTGCCCCTTAGAAAAAGTGTGATATGATATAAATAAAAAAATTTTTGGAGGTATCGATGAAAAGCGTAAAACCGGGAAGAGGGCCGTCGATGATGGGCGCTTTCGGCTCCGCCGCGGCGGCGGTGTTCGGCGTCATATGGACTTTGGTCGCCGTGAACATGGGCGCAGGACCGCTGTTTGCATGTTTTGGAATTATCTTTGTGATTATGGGCATTGTCCAGGCAGTGTATAATTATAAAAACGCTACGGGAAAAAACCGTTTCTCATCTTTTGATATCACGGACAGCGCGGAGGAATCAGACCCGCTGGACGAATATTTTGCGGAAAGGAAGAGCGGGAATCCGGGCGCGGCGGCGAGGGACCACCGAAGCGGAAACTCAGAGGATGCGGCGAAAGATGAAAGGCCCGTCTCGTTTTGTCCTTACTGCGGCGCGGAAGTGGAAGGCGACTTTACATATTGCGCGAAATGCGGAAAGAAGTTGCCGGATTAAAATTTTTTCCGCTGTGCCGTCCAGCCGGAATAAATTAGAAATTTTTTAGGAAATGATTAGAAAACGCC
>DAITKX010000001.1:172511-189346 GCA_036835995.1 Bacillota bacterium
AACCATACTATTGTCAGTATCAGCTCGCTCGATTTGTCTGGCAAATTGTCGGCGAACTCATGCAAGGAAAAAGTATGGAAAAGGAGGCAGTGCCATGCCGGAACAAAATAAGGTGGAACAAAACGGTTCCTTGAGAAATACCGAAAAGACCGATTTTTTAACTTCACAGGCGGCCTATCAGCTGGCCGAATTTACAAAAACCGTCCCCCAATTCGAGTCCATTACGCCGCGGTGGCTGTCAAAGCTGCTGGAATGGAAGCCTCTGGAGAACGGTATTTTTCGTCTGAACAAGGTAAAGGAGGAAGGCTCCCCTCTGGACATCCTCAACAAGGAAGTCGGATATCAGTTCATTCCGGAGGGCTTCGTCGATTATGAAACGAATCCGAGGGAATACGTTCTGAATCCCATTTCCACCATCGTTAAAATAAGCACCCAGGTTTCGGATATCTACAGCAAACCCTACAATCAGAGCGAGGAGCAGCTGCGGCTTTCCGTGGAATGCCTGCGGGAACGCCAGGAGCATGAGCTCATCAACAGCGGCGACTACGGGCTTTTAAAGAATGCGGCGGATTGTCAGAGGATCAGGGCCCGAAACGGTCATCCCACCCCCGACGATCTGGATGAGCTGATCGCAAAGGTCTGGAAGGAGCCCTCCTTTTTCCTCGCCCATCCCAAAGCCATCGCCGCCTTTGGCCGGGAATGCACAAGGCGGGGAGTACCCCCCGCAACGGTAAATTTATTCGGCTCATCCTTCATCGCCTGGAGGGGGATTCCGCTCATTCCCACAAATAAGCTGCTGGTTGACGGACAGTTGGATCCAAAGGGAGAGACCGGTAAGACCAACATCCTTCTGGTGCGGACCGGAGAGGAAAAGCAGGGCGTCATCGGGCTTTATCAGGACGGCCTTCCCGGCGAACAGTCGGAAGGGCTGTCGGTGCGGTTTATGGGCATCGACAACCAGGGGGTCGGCTCTTATATCCTTCTGCTCTACAGCTCCGCCTGCATCTTGTCGAAGGACGCCGTCGGAGTTCTGGAAGATGTGGAAATCGGGCACTACTATGACTACAAGTAATATGGAAGAAATACAATCCAAGTGGAAGATCGTTCATAACAATTGGGCGATGTATCAAGGAACAGAGGCAGGGCGTGGCGACGGATTCCACGCCTTTTCAACCAGCAACCCAGGCGCCTTTCCGGTCGATCAGATCCGCAGGGATTTCCCGATCCTCTCGGAAAGGGTCAACGGCATGCCGCTGATCTGGCTCGACAACGCCGCCACAACCCAGAAACCGGCCTGCGTCATCGAGCGTCTGGATCATTTCTACCGCCATGAAAATTCAAACGTCCACCGGGGTGCTCACGCTTTGGCGGAAAAGGCCACCGATGCCTTTGAAGAGGGGCGGAAATCGGTCTGCCGCTTTCTTCACGCATCATCCCCGAGGGAAATCATCTTCGTAAGGGGAACCACGGAGGCGGTGAATCTCGCCGCCCAAACCTTCGGAAAACAAAATATCCGTGAGGGGGACGAGATTTTGATCTCCCACCTGGAGCATCACGCCAATATCGTTCCGTGGCAGCTTCTGTGCAAGGAGACAGGGGCTATGATTCGTATAATACCTATAGACGATACAGGACAAATAAATCTGAAGGAATACGGAAGGCTTTTGAACGGAAAGACGAAGATGGTTGCTCTGGCCCACATCTCCAACGCCCTGGGAACCGTCGTGCCTGTCCGGGAGATGACCGCCATGGCACATATGGCTGGCGCAAAGGTTCTGATCGACGGGGCCCAGGCCGTATCCCACATGCCCGTGGATGTCAAAGAATTGGACTGTGACTTTTACGCCTTTTCCGGGCATAAGATCTTCGGGCCTACGGGAATCGGAGCGCTTTACGTCAAAGGGGAAATTTTAAAGGATCTTCCGCCCTGGCAGGGGGGAGGAAATATGATCTCCGACGTGACCTTTGAAAAGACCGGGTATCAGGAACCCCCGGCGCGATTTGAGGCGGGAACGGCAAACATCGCAGACGCCGCCGGCTTAGGTGCGGCGCTGGAATACGTCGCAAAGATCGGACCGGAGCGGATTTTCGCCTATGAACACGGGCTGATGGAATACGCCATGGACCGGATGCTGACCGTTCCAGGATTGTCCCTGATAGGGACCGCAGAGCAGAAGGCTTCCATTTTATCCTTTGTGCTAAACGGATTCTCCAACGCCGAGGTCGGAAAAGCGCTGAATGAAAACGGGATCGCGGTGCGGACAGGCCACCACTGCGCCCAGCCGGCCCTGAGGAGATTCGGGCTGGAAAGCACCGTCCGGCCCTCCATCGCATTTTATAATACAAAAGATGAAATCGATGAGATGATCCGGGTTTTGAAGCGGCTCGGGAAACGCCTCTTCCAGATAAGTTCCTCTCTCAAATAAGCTCCAGCGTGATCAAAACGATATCATGAGGTTCCAGGGAGCAGGTATATTTGTGGCTGTTTACCTCGGTAATCATTTGAAAAGTGACTTCGGGCATGGACATGCGGTCGATGAACAGCTTGTCCTTTTCCGTGATATTGTCGCTGAAATCCAGCTGGCACCAGAAGGAAATGCACGATCTTACGGCTGTGAGCTTTTGCTGGGTAAGCTTGCGGCTTCCGATTCCCGGACTGAAGCTGAAATCAAGGGTGAGCCGGTCCAGACTGCTCTCGTTATACGCTAAAATATCGTATCTTCCCTCTCCCCTTGTGACGATGTATTCCGAACCGATTTCCACGAGGGTCTTTCCCATATCGGCCAGAAATTCAAGGAAATAGTAAAGGGGCTTTCTCAGGCCGTTGACGGAAAACAAACCGTTGGTGCTTTGGGCTGAATCGATCAGGCGGATGGAGCCTGGATCTATCGCGTTGGCCTGAATCATTTCCTTGAGCAGATCGATGCAGATTCCGTGAGGGAAATCGTTATAGTAGATCGATGAAGGCGAGGAAGGGGTTTCACACCCGTCGCGAAATAAAAAGGAGCCGGACTGAAGCCTGCTGAAAATACCCGCTGTGAAATCGAATTCCGGCATCCTTCCCGCGTCAGGAGCATCGAAATTGATAAAGACCGGCTTCATCTGCGGGGCGGTCTCCTTGAACACGGGGAATGAGGTGTATTGGGAGATCGTGTCTTTCAGATATTCCAGCGGCAGTTCCTCCGCCACGGGGGTCTTGATTCCCAAAACTTCGCCGGCAAAGCGCCTCCGATATTCTTTCGGATGCATACCGAACCAGTTGTAAAAGTTTTCTACATAGTATTTGGAGTCTGAAAATCCAGCATTTTGAGCGATTTGGGAAATAGGGGCGTTTGTCGCAAGGAGCTCCGGCTCCGTCATCTCCACCCGAACCAGGCTCAAAAAATTTCTGAAGCTGTCTCCCACGAATTTTTTAAACAGATGAGACAGATAGTGCAGATTGATGTTTTCCCTCTCCGCGATTTCAGACAGGCTCAATTTGTATGGGTAATTTTCATACACAAAGCTGACGATGCGGCTGATCCTGTCGATCTGATACAGGTCGTGGGCCGTTTTATGCTCGAAGACGCGGCTGTCGGGATTGATGACGAAGCCGCGGAAATGATTGGTCAGCGTCGTAAGCAGGGAAATCGTGATCTCTTTCATTCTGGTCTCATATCCCGGGCGCTTGTTGTACTGCTCGGACAAGACGGAAAAGATCTGCTCCCGGAGCAGGATCTGATTCTTGTAGGCAGAGGTGGACTCGCTCAGATTCGTTGTAAATACGATGTTTCCAAGGTTGGGGAAATAATTTGTAAAATATGCGATGCTGATGTCCAGGATCAGTACCAGGTTATCCTCGCTGATGCTGGTTATTGAATGGACGTCGTTGCTGTGGATGATATGAATGCTGTTCTTTGCCAGGAAGTAATGAGTATAGGCCAGCTTCAGATCCAGCTCTCCCTCCAGCACATACAGTATTTGAATATCCTTATGGTTATGAATCGGATATTTGTAGATTCTGGACAGCTCCACCTTCACGGGAAGGCCGTCGGGGTAATCGATCAGTTCCAGCATTTCCTGTCTCACTATCTCCTTCTCAAAAAACGACTTAGTTGCTGTGTTTGGTTTTATTTTAAAAATTTTTTCGAACATTTTCAATCCCATTTCGCAAATTAAACGAAAAAAGTGCAATATTAAACGCAAGAGTATTCTGTAATTTGCAGTTTGGATTCAATATACTGATAGGAAATTGATGAAGGGAGCAGGACAGGATATCTATTTTAAATTCAGGCAATGGAAACAGAGATTTGAAAAGGGAGGTTGATATTAAATGAATGAGGAAAACACTCTGGTAAAAAAACATGACTTAAAGGTAGTACATATCGTATTTATGATTTACTGCCTGTGCGCGGCGGGAGCCTACGGCATAGAAGCAATGATCCCGGCAAGCGGACCGGGGCTGACTTTAGTGCTGCTGATGGTGATCCCCTTTGTCTGGGGGCTTCCAATGGCTCTGGCATCTGTGGAGCTGGGAAGCGCACGGCCCGTAGAAGGCGGATTTTATAAATGGATCCAGGAGGCCCTGGGAGAATTCTGGGGATTCCAGGCAGGCTGGTGGAAAACCATCGCCAATTACATCGACTCATCGGTATACGTCATTCTGGCGGGAACTTATTTCGCTCTGATGACGGGAGCCGGCGCAACGGGAAAATACGCGTTTCAAGTCGCTATTATAGGTTTATTTGTAATTATTAATCTGAGAGGCGTTCAGGAGTCCAGCAAGATCAGTCTGGGCGTGGGCATTGCGGTTCTCGCGATCTTTTCCCTCATCACGGTGGTAGGCTTCATAAACGTCCAGCAGAATCCGTTTTCACCCTTTACCCCGCCGGAACAGAGCACGATGCTCAGCATCAGCGGAGGCCTTGCAATCGGAATTTGGATGTATTCCGGGTATGAGGCCATGTCTGCGGTCGGAGGCGAGGTGAGCAATCCGCGAATCATTCCGAAAGCGACGCTGCTTGCGGTTCCCCTTATCGCGGCTACATACATTCTGCCTACCGCCGCAAGCCTCGCCTCCATCGGCCAGTGGCAGAACTGGCAGGAAGGCATCAGCGGCGACGTGGTCGGATACGGTACGGTGCTTTCGACCTATCTGGGAAACGGGATCTGGATGATCCTCTTCGGCGTGATCGCCATCATGGCCCAGTGCTCCATCTACAACTCCTGGATGACCGCCGGAACAAGGGTGCTCTTTGCCATGTCAGACGACAATCTGGCGCCTAAGTTTATAAAAAAGGTAAATAAAAAACATGGCGTGCCGTATATTCCGGTTTTGATCATGGCCGCTGTGAACCTGATACTCTGCTCCTTTGAATTTACCGTCGTTCTCGTAATCGAGGTTCTCCTTATCATAGCGACGCAGATCCTGCTCTTTATCACCATGCTTGTGATGAGGAAGAAGATGCCCGACAGCGAAAGACCCATCAAAATACCCGGGCCGAAATTCTTCATCTCAATTTTCTTCTCCGTGCCTGTCATCGTGGGCGTGCTGGCTTACCTCCTCAACGGAACGGACTATTTCATGGGAGGGCTGATCGGAATCTGCACGGGGCCCGTGGCCTATTTCATATTCAAAAGGAAATACGGCGGTCTGCATAAAACCGATCCGGACAATCACCCCCTCAACCCCGCCACCGGACTGGCAAGAGGCGACATGTACAGGATATCCCATTTCTTCCTCGTCGTCTGCGTCCTTGCGATTTTGGGAAGCGCATTTTTGCCGTGGTATGAGGGCAGCTGGGGTCCGGAATATTATTTGGACACCTATGGCACAGACGTGTTTGGAACCTTCCTGGCGGTCATAAGAGGCTTTGCCGCAGGCGGCGCTGTCCTTTTCGTGATCTTCAGGATCATCGCAGGAAAGACGGAAAAAAGGAAAGAGGGCAACTGATCATGGAGCAACTGACAGCAGATGTTTTAATAAGGGGCGGGGCATTCTTCAGCGGTAAAAAGTGCGGACCCGAGATCGAATTTGTGGCGGTAAAGGGCAATAAAATCATCGCCGCAGGCAAAGCGGGCCAGGAAGCCGGTTATATCGCACCGGATACGGAAGTCTTCGAGCTGACGAAGGATCAGCTGGTAATGCCGGGCATTCACGACAACCACATCCACCTGATCCAATCGGGAATGCAGGCGAAATACGTCGATCTCTCCACAGCCTCTTCCGAAGAGGAGGCCGCGGAGATGGTGCTTGAGTTTTCGAAGACGATCCCCGATGAAAAGTGGATCATAGGCTTTGGCTGGAGCCGGTTCGCGTGGGAAAACAAAAAAATGCCCAGGGCGGAAAGCCTGGACGCGGTGATCGGCCGACGCCCCGTGTTGCTCTTTGACGCGGAGCTTCACGCGGCGTGGGCAAACAGCTGTGCCATGGAGCTGTGCGGAGTTACGGGAGAGACGGCGGACCCGCCCTTTGGAAAAATCGATAAGGACGAGAGCGGGAAGCCCAACGGCTACTTCTATGAAACAGCTCTGACCCTGATTGCAAAGCATGCGTTTCAGCTGGAACCTTCCATCGTAAAGGACCTGATCCGCAGGTATTCCGAAAAAGCGGTGGCCTGGGGAATCACGTCCATAAGCGATATGACCCCGTATCTGGGGATCAACCTCGCCTATGAAGACGTTTTTATGGAGATGGACAGGAAGGGCGAACTGATTCTGAGGGTAAACGCCGCCAGAGACCTGTTCGAGGACGTGGAAAAGGTCGTGGCCCTCAGGAAAAAGGCTGAGGAGAGCGGCACCGGAATGTACAGAGTCCCGTATTTCAAGCAGTTTATCGACGGGATCATCTCCAATTATACCGCGCTGATGCTGGAGGATTACAGCACCGAAAAGGGCAATAAAGGCGGCTCTCTGCTGGATTTAGGCGAGCTGAAAAACGCTGTGGCCCGGGCTCACAGGCACAATATGTCGGTGCGGCTTCACGCCTGCGGGGACGGAGCGGTAAGGGCCGCCCTTGACGCCTATGAATACGCCCTCGAAGAATGCGGGGCAAATGATACAAGGCATCAGATCGAGCACATTGAGGTGATATCCCCGGAGGATATAAAAAGATTTAAAGCCCTCGGCGTGATCGCCTCTGTTCAGCCCGAGCATATCGTATCGGGAATGCCTTCTTTTTCCGACAACGACTATCCGGCGCTGCTTGGCCCGGAAAGGGAGCGGTACACCTGGGCTTTTAAAAGCCTGAAAGAGGCAGGGGCGGTTTTGGCCGGAGGAAGCGACTCTCCGGTGGTGGAAGGCAGTCCCTTTGAAGGAATCTATTGCGGAATCGAAAGGGTTCATCCCGACGGTACGCCAAAGGGAGGCTGGAATGCGCCGGAGAAACTCGACGTGGAAGATCTGTTGGAAATGTATACTTACGGAGCCGCCTACGCCGAGGGCCGGGAAGAGGAACTGGGCACACTGGAGCCCGGCAAGCTTGCAGACATCACCGTCGTGGACAGAAACCTCCTGAAGGTTAAATCAAACGAACTGCGGGACGCAAAGGTCCTGCTGACAATGGTCGACGGTAAAATTGTTTTCAAGAGATAGCAGGCGATTGAGCCGGCGAATCAACCGGAAGGGCGGGCAGCTTTGACTGTCCGCCCTTCCATGCGGTTCCGGCATTGAAAACAACAAAAATTGCTTGCATAATTTATTTTTTATGGTATACTAGAAAAGCGTTGAATGTCGGTCACGGTCGATCCGGAGCCGATGATTTAACCTGAGAATAAAGCATTGGATTTTGCTTATGACAAAATTATTGCTCTCTGCTCTTTGAAAAAAGAGCCATTTAGTCCACAGGGAGGTGAAGAGAAATGAACAATTATGAAGTTATGTTCATCATTGAGGCGGCGCTGGAAGACGACAAAAAAGAAGCGGCGCTCGAAATGGTGAAGGAAGTCATTTCTGCCGGCGGTGAAGTTGGAAAAGTCAACGTTTGGGGAAACAGAAAGCTCGCATATCCTATCAACAAGAAAAATGAAGGATATTATGTAGTGATCGAGTTTACCGGAAACGCGGATCTTCCAAAAGAACTTGACAGAAGACTCAAGATTTCCGATTCGATCATAAGACATATCATAATCAACAAAGACGAGAAATAGATTTAGTAAAGGGCGGTAGGTAATATGAATAATGTAGTTTTAATCGGCAGATTAACCAGAGACCCTGAACTGAGATACATCCCTGAAAGCCAAACGGCAGTTGCGACGTTTACTCTCGCGGTGGATCGTCCCTTTGCGAAAGAGAAGCAGGCTGACTTTATACGGATCACCGTATTCGGAAAACAGGCGGAAAACTGCGAACGCTTCCTTACGAAAGGAAGAATGGCGGCAGTTCAGGGAAGGCTGCAGACCGGCAGCTACAAGAACAAAGAGGGCGCTACAGTATATACCACCGATGTTGTTGCTGACAGAGTCGAATTTTTAGGAGACAAGACCGGCGGAGGCGCAGGCTCGGGATCCGGGTTTGGATTCGATCAGCAGGACGCCAAGGGTCAACCAGAGATTCCGGAAGGGTTCCAAGCCCTCGAGGACGATGATGATATACCATTCTAGGAGGTAAAATATCATGATGGACAAAAAACGCGGCGGCATCAGAAGAAAAAAGGTATGCCAATTCTGTGCCGACAAGACAGAAACCATAGATTACAAAGATGTAGACAAGCTTAGAAAATATGTAACAGACAGAGGGAAGATTCTTCCTAAGAGAATAACAGGCACTTGCGCCATACATCAGAGAGAAGTTACAAAGGCGATCAAAAGAGCAAGAATCGTTGCTTTACTGCCTTACACAGCTGACTAAGTGCAACAGCACGTACGAAAAGGAAGAAGCGAGCAATCGCTTCTTTATCTTTTTTAAGCGGCAATATTGCGACTGCGAAGGGGAATTTGAATGTACACATTATTAATACTGCTGGTCATGATTTTTATTCCGATCCCTGTCATGATGAGATATATGCTCAGCGGACGGAATGCGTATCGGGGAATACTGGAGGGCTCGTTGAGCGCCATAATGGGCGTGTCCCTCATTTTCCTGGTCTTTTGGGCTATGACCGGAGTCACGTTCTTTGAAGCGCTCACCCATTCTCTGAACCAGATCAATATCAGCGATATGAACATGGGCGGTTATTACTTCGGCATGAAAGAGTTTTCGCCCGACACCATGGAGCGCGCGCTGGACAGCATGAAAGAAATGATGAAGCTGGCAGTTCCCGGCACCCTCATCGTGTTCTGCATGGTGATCGCGTATGTCAATTACGCGGCGATCTCGTGGTTTATCCGCAAAACAGGGAAAAAGGTCTCTGCGCTGCCGCCGCTCCGGGCCTTTTCGCTGCCGAAAAACATCCTCATCGGTTCGCTGATCGTTTACCTTCTGTCTTATATTACCGTAAATATGGGAATAATAGACAAAAGCCTGATGATGTTCAACCTTGAGATGCTGTTTACCTTTGTGTTTTCCATACAGGGCCTTGCGGTGATCTTCTGCTTTGGATATATAAAAAAGATCCCGAAATTTGTTTTGCTCATCATATCGGCAATATTCATCTTTACCTGGCTCGGCCAGACGTTCCTGTTCCTCTTGGGATTGAGCGATATCGTGCTGAACATCAGAAAAAGAATTTCCCAAACCAATTTCAAAATTTAACCGGGATATGGTATAATGATTCCAACGATTGATATGTGGCGGAGCCACAGAACGGCTTTGCCGCAAGGAAGAATCAATATGCGGCTTTGCCGCAGTCAGCGTTGCCTTTTTGCCCCAAGCTTGCTTGGCTGGCAAAACGGACAGCAGCGAGCGTAAGCGAGTCGGAGCCGCAAAGCGGCGTTGCTGAAATATAGGAGTTAAAATGGGCGAGAAATCATTCAAAGACCGCATTTCAACTTATTTCAATATAGGCGCGGGAAGAAAAAGCGAGTCGATGAAGGCGTATACAGAGCATATCTTCCGAATCGTCGACAAGACCATGAGCTATTCCGTTTCCAACCATCCCCTGCCTCTGTGCATGATCGATTCCGACGGAAAGTTCCTGTGGTACAATAAAAAATTCTCAGATATATACCAGGATGCCGATCTTGTCAACGCAGGGATCTCCCGTGTAACCGGACTGAAAGCATCCGAATTTTTTACGGACGATCCCGTTGAAAGGCCTGTCATGGTCACCCATAACGGGCGGACCTACAAGGTTGTTTCCTCCTATCTTGACGAGGACAAAAACAACAGCGCAGTGCTGTACTGGATCGACATGACCAATTACGAGGTGGTGAAAAACCTTTACAAGGATGAAAAGAGCTGCTTCGCCTATGTTATCGTCGACAATTATGACGAGCTCATCGCCAGCTCCCCGGACGACAGGAAATCTCTCATCGCCGCGGAAATAGAGAAGACGATCCGGCAATGGGCCGCCAAACTCCAGGCTTCTATCACGCGATTCCGAAACAATCAGTATTTTGTGGTTTTTGAGCAGAAGCATTTTGAAAAGCTGGAAGCAGGCAAATTCTCCATCCTTGACGAGGTGCGGGAGATCGAAACCGACGCGGACTTTCCCGTTTCCCTGAGCATCGGCATCGGCGTCGGCGGAAAGACGCCCCAGCAGGGAGACGAATACGCCGCGGCAGCTTTGGATCTGGCGCTGGGACGCGGCGGCGATCAGGCCGTGGTAAAGAAGGTCAGCAAGGTCGAATACTACGGCGGCAGACTGCAGACCGTGGAAAAGAGAAATAAAGGAAAGTCGAGGATCATGGCCCATGCCCTCAGACAGCTCATCGACCAGTCGACCCAGGTCATCATCATGGGCCACAAAAAACCCGATATGGATTCTTTCGGAGCCGCTGTCGGAATCAGCAGGATCGCCAGGAACCGCAGCAGGACGGCATATATCGTCTTAAACTCCTTCAACGATTCTCTGACGGATATGTATCAAACAGCGTCGGAGTCCGGAAACTATAAATTTGTTACCAACGAGCAGGCCCTTGAGCTTGCGGATAAAGATACCCTTGTGGTGGTGGTAGACACACACCGGCCAAGCCTGGTGGAATGCCCGGAACTGCTGACGAGATCGGATAAGCTGGTGGTCATCGACCATCACAGAAGAACAGAGGAATTTATTGAAAACGCGACCCTCACCTACATGGAGGCCTACGCGTCCTCTGCCTCCGAACTGATTACGGAAATTCTCCAGTATAGCGGAGGAGATAAAAAGGACATAGATAAATTTGAGGCGGAAGCCCTGTTGGCGGGAATCACGGTGGACACCAACCGCTTCTCCATCAGAACCGGCGTCAGGACCTTTGAAGCGGCTTCGTGGCTGCGCAGGATGGGCGCCGACACCGCCAACGTAAGGCAGTTTTTCCAGACGGACATGGATTCTCTGAAGCTGAGATCCAGGATCGTTTCCGGCGCAACCATGCCGGTTCCCGGCATCGCCATCGCGAAGTGTGAAGGAAAGTATGCGGATGTACAGGTGATCAATTCCCGTGCCGCGGACGAGATGCTGAACATCAAGGGCGTCAAGGCCAGCTTTGTGGTCGGGGAGAACGAGGAAGGACTCACGGCCGTCAGCGCCCGCTCCCTGGGCGATATAAACGTTCAGACCATCATGGAGAAGCTGGGCGGCGGCGGCAATCTGACAAAGGCAGGAGCCCAGATCGAAATTCCCATCGATGAAACCATGGATCTCATCGTGGACCTGGTAAAGGATATCGGAGTCAAGTAGCGGAAACGAGTGAATATCAGGAGGAAATAATATGATTGTTATATTGATAAAAGACGTAAAAGGCGTGGGAAAAGCGGGAGAAGTCGTAAAAGTCAGCGACGGTTACGCGAGAAACATGCTGCTTCCGAAGGGATTCGCCACGGAAGCCACGGAAGGAAACGTAAAGAGCCTGGAGAGGCAGAAGGCGATCCAGGAGGCAAACCGGCAGAAAGACCTGGCGGAAGCTAAAGCGCTTGCTGAGAAAATCGGACAGAAGCATGTCACCATCACCACAAAGTCCGGTGAAGGCGGCAGATTGTTCGGTTCCATTACCTCAAAGGACATCGCGGACGCCCTGGCGCAGCAGCACAAGATCACCGTGGATAAGCGGAAGGTGATACTGGAAAGCCCCATCAAGCAGACGGGGGAGTTCGAGGTGGATATCAGGATATATCCTGAAGTTACCGCAAAGCTGAAAGTTACCGTTTCCGCGTAAAAATTTCCTGCGCAGCGAAAAGTACTAGGAGAATCTCTTATGAGTCAATATGAACGGATCCCGCCACATAACGACGATGCGGAAAAATCGGTGCTGGGCTCTATCCTGTTGGATAAGGACGCGCTTTACGAAGTGTTGGAAATCCTCAAGCCGGAGGACTTCTACAGCGAAATGCACAAGGAGATCTATTCCGCCGTCATCGAATTATACAGAAAAAGCCAGCCGGTGGACATCCTTACCGTCTCAGAGGAGCTGAAAAAGAGAAAGTCTCTGGAAATGGTGGGCGGCAGGGCGTACATCGCACTGCTTTCCACAGTGGTTCCCTCCACCTCCAATGCGGGGGAATACGCAAAGATCGTCGCGGAGAAGGCTGTTCTCAGAAGGCTTATCGGAACCGCTTCGGATATCATCGAAAAGGGCTATCAGGAAAAGATGGAATCCTCCGAGGTGCTGGATTTTGCCGAGCGGGGAATTTTTGAGATTGCCCAGTCCAGGCAGTCGAAGGATTTTGCCCTGATCAAGGATGTCCTTTGGGAAAACATCTCGAAGATCGATGAGATGTCCAAGCTGGAAGGAAATATCACCGGGCTGACCACCGGTTTTATCGACCTGGACTCCAGAACCTCCGGCCTGCAGAAGTCGGACCTCATCATGCTGGCTGCCCGGCCGAGCATGGGAAAGACCGCCTTTGCCCTGAACATTGCGCAGCAGGCGGCCATCAAGAGCAAGGCGAAGGTTTTGATCTTCAGCCTGGAAATGTCCAGGGACCAGTTGGGACAGCGAATGCTCAGCATGGAATCCCGGATCGAAATGCAAAAATTGAAGACAGGTACGCTGGAACGAAAGGATTGGGACCAGATCCACATCGCGCTGGACACCCTTTCCAAGACCAGCATTTACATAGACGACACGCCGGGCGTCACTGCCATGGAGATCAAGAACAAGTGCAGAAGGCTGAAGGCGGAGAAGGGGCTGGACCTGGTGGTCATCGACTACCTTCAGCTCATGTCCTTTGAGGGAAGAGCGGAAAGCCGTCAGCAGGAAATCACAGCTCTTTCAAGATTTCTGAAGCAGCTTGCCAGAGAGATGGACTGCCCCGTCATCGTCTTATCCCAGCTATCCCGTGCGCCGGAACAGCGAAACGACCACCGGCCGATTCTTTCCGACCTGCGCGAGTCGGGTTCCATCGAACAGGATGCGGATATTGTAATGTTTCTATACCGGGATGAATATTATAACCCTGAGACGACGGATAAACCCAACATTTGCGAAGTCAATATTGCAAAGCAGAGAAGCGGACCAACAGGAAGCATTGAACTTACTTGGCTTGGAAAATACACGAGATTTGTTGATAAGAGCCGCTTAAGCGAGAGGTAGCCTCAGCTGACAAAGAAGCACAACTGAGGCAAAGGAGGTATTAGTATGAAAATTACCGAAAACATGCTCCTCAATGAAATTCTTGAAATGGATCCCGATCCGACGGACGTTTTTCTCAGGCATGGGCTGAACTGTCTGGGCTGTCCCGGCGCGCAGAGCGAGAGCTTGCGGGAGGCGGCGGAAGGACATGGCATCAACCTTGAAAAGTTGATCGATGATCTAAATAATTTTTTGCAGGATAAATAGAAAAGGAGAGTTACTATGCCAGGATTAGCAATCGTCGGCTCCCAGTGGGGCGATGAAGGAAAAGGGAAAATTATAGATTATTTAGCGGAAAGAGCGGACATGGTGGTGAGAGGCCAGGGCGGCAACAATGCCGGACATACCGTGGTCCTCGACGATAAAAAATACGCGCTTCACCTCATTCCTTCCGGCGTGTTGAATAAGAGCGCCGTGAATATTATCGGCAATGGAGTCGTTTTTGATCCGGAAGGGTTTTTCAAGGAAATCGAGGATCTGGAAAAGGACGGCGTCGACGCGTCGAAGATCTATATCAGCGACCGCGCCCATATCGTTTTTCCGTATCACAAGCTCTTGGACGGGCTCTATGAGACTGCCAGAGGAAAAGAGGACATCGGCACCACCAGAAAGGGGATCGGTCCGTGCTACATGGACAAGATCGAACGCACAGGGATCCGGATCTGCGACATGCAGGACGAAAAGGTGTTCCGGGAGAAGCTGTCCGCCCAGATCGACCGCAAAAACGATATCATCACAAAGCTTTTCAACGAAAAGCCTGTCAACAAAGAAGAAATCATAGAGACCTATGTGGAATATGCAAGGAGATTGAAACCATATATCAGGGATACCGGCGTCATGGTCTATGAGAGTCTTAAAAAAGGCGAAAAGGTCCTGTTTGAAGGCGCCCAGGGCTCCCTTCTGGATGTGGACCTGGGAACCTACCCCTATGTGACCAGCTCTCATCCGACCTCCGGCGGATTCACCACGGGTTCGGGCATCGGAGCAGGAAGCATCCAGGAGGTTCTCGGGATCGCCAAGGCCTACACCACGAGAGTCGGCAAAGGCCCCTTCGTAACGGAGGAGGACAACGAGACCGGAGACCGGATCAGGGAGCTCGGCCACGAATACGGCGTGACCACAGGCAGACCGAGGCGCTGCGGCTGGTTTGACGCGGTGGTCGTCCGGTATTCGGCCAGAATCAACGGAATGACAGGGCTTTCCCTGATGCTCCTCGACGTTCTGGGGGACTTCGACACCATCAAAATCTGCGATCAGTATGACTGCAACGGGGAAAAGATCGACAATTTCCCGGCAAGGCTGGAGGTCATAGAGGAATGCAAGCCGGTTTACCGCGAGGTTCCCGGCTGGAAGTGCGATATTTCCGGGTGCAGGACCTACGAAGAGCTGCCCCAGGCGGCGAAGGATTATATCAAGGCCATCGAGGACGCCGTGGGAGTTCCCGTAAAGATCATTTCCGTCGGCCCCCGCCGGGATCAAACGATCATCCGCGGAACAATATTTTAAATTATAAAAATATTATGTGCGCCACGCCGAGGGTGTTCTCACGCCCCTGGCAGGCGCATTGTATTCTGTAAAGGATTAAATATGAATTTTAAAAGAGAGATCATTAAGGATTTTTATCTGCGGGACACCAACGTAGAAAATATCTTTATCAATGAATACCTGCCCCAGGCCCCCGGCGATTATGTCAAGGTATATCTGTTCGCACTGATGTACGCGGATTTTGACACGCGCCTGACGAACGAAACCATCGCAAAGCACCTGGGCATGGAGGACGAGGACGTGCTGAAGGCCTGGACCTATTGGGAAAAGCAGGGCATCGTCAAAAAGCATTATGAAAAGCCCGGCGAGAAGTTTCACTACCAGGTGGAATTCCTCAACCTGAAAGAGCTGGCCTACGGGAAGAAGCCAAAGGCCAAAAAATCGGAACCCGGGATTCCGGACCGCCTGAAGGAGCTCATGGGCGACGATACCATCAAGGACATGTACAGCGAGATTGAGCGGATCACGGGAAGGCTTTTTGAAGGCCGGGAACCCTCCGAGATCCTGACATGGATCACCGATTACAACGCCAACCCGGAAATGGTCGTCTACGCCTATTCCTATTGCGTCAAAAAAAAGAACCACAGCAACCACAAATATGTAGGAGCCATCGTCAAGGAATGGGCAAACCAGGGATTGAAAACCATCGACCAGATCGAAGCTTACCTGGAGGAGACGGACAACCGTCATTATCTCTACAAAAGAGTCCTTAAGGCTCTGGGCTTTCTGCGAAATGCCACGGAAGAGGAAAAACGGATCATGGACACCTGGTTCGACCAGATGGGCTTCAGCATTGAAAAGGTTCTGGACGCCTGCAAGAAGACGACGGGGATCTCCAATCCGAACATCAATTACATAAACAGCGTTTTAAAGGCGTGGAACGGCGGCAGCGGCGGCAGCGAAAAGCAGGCGGCGGCTTCCCGGGAAGATGGAAAGATCGGCGCTATCGCGAGCGTCATGAACTATTATGAGGATCTGAGGGTGAAAAAAGAAGCGGAAGCCGAAGAGCGGAGGGCGGAAGTCTACCGCAAGATTCCCCGGATAAAAGCCATTGAGGAAGAGGCGAGAGAAGCCGGTCTGCAAATCTCCAGAGTGATGTTATCCGGGGCGCCTGATACGAAAGCCAGGATCAGGTCAATGAAACAGAAGGTGGACTCCCTCAATGAAGAAAAGGCTTATCTCATGACGGAAAATAACTTTAAAATCGACTATATGGATATCATGTATGATTGCCCCCTCTGCAGGGACACGGGCATACTAGATACTGGTGATCGTTGCAGCTGCTTTACCGAGAAGCTGGAAAGCGTTCAAAAAATGGATTGAAAAAAAGCCCGTTTTATGGCATAATATTACCAATGGTTAGCGGCATCAATGGCCGTTGGCATCAATGCTAGTAAATTAAAAATCAACTGACATAGCACGTGACTGCATATGATAAAGTACCCCGTCGCAAGGCGGTTGGGAGGAAACATATGAAGGATACCAGAAGATCAGGCACAGAACGAAGCACCGGCTTATGGAACAATTTGACTTCGGGAATTTTACATAAAGTTAAAAATAATAAGAATAACGTCGTAAATAAGGAAAGTGAAGACGGGGATATGGGGGATACCCATACCCCTATTTCTCGTCTGGATCTGACCGGATTGAACCGGGAGCAGG
>DAITKX010000001.1:189388-192426 GCA_036835995.1 Bacillota bacterium
ATCGAGATGACCGACCTAAAAATAGACTTCAAGGAAAGAGAACGGCAGCGGAAAGAAGCCGCCCAGCGGATCAACGAAAGGCGGAACCGGAGAAAGCAAGGCGCAGGGGTAACGGAACCCCTTGTTACCGAACAGGGAGTTTACGCCGACTATAAGCACGCGTCCGTCTTTGATGTGATCCAGCCGGAATCATTTCCCTTCGAGGAAGACAGCACCGCTCCCATCGAGGGGCAGTTGTCTCTTTTAGACGCCATCGTGGAAGCAGAGAGGCTCGATGACATTTTCCACGCGGAGGCGGAATGCTCCGGGGATATTTCCCAAACAACAGCAACAGAGTTTGCCGAATCCTTTGACGTCGATCAGATCGTAAACGGCTTTGTGGCCGGAGCGCCGGGAGCCGGGAAGCCGGCGATGGAAACGGAGGAAACAACAGGGAGCGCCGGAGTCAGCATCTCTCCTGATGAAGCGGTGGCGGCAGCCAGCGTCAACACCTCTTTTGACGAAACGACGGCAGACCGGGTAAACACCTCTCTTGACGAAACCGTGGACAAGGTGTTTGCGTTTTTTGAAAGGAACAGGGTAAGACTGCTCCTGCTGTACCGGAAAGCCGGACGCAAAGCTTCTGAAACCCTGAACAGGCAAATTCTTCCCGCAGTGCTGCCGGCCATGTCCGGTGCGAGAGCCAAACTGGCCCAGGATATGAGGCGCGTGGAGGATAGGCTGACGCCTTTGGTTCAAAGGGCGGAGGCACGGCTCCAATTGAGAAATAAAACGGCGGCCGCGCTTGCGGTGCTATCGGTGAAAGAGAAAAAAGTCTCTGAGAAAATGACGCGCTTTGTCGATTTTCTCGACAGGATAAATGACGCCATCCTCCGCGGTATGCTTGCGGCAAAGGAGAGGACATGTCTGGCCGTAAACCGGACCAGGGATTACGCGGAGCACCATAAGAAAGGGGTTCTGATCGGGTTCGGCGCCGGGGTTGCCGCGGCGGCGGTGATCACCGTGGTGATCGGAAGCATGACCGCCTATGAATACATATACAACGGCAAAGTTCTGGGCGTAGTGAAAAATCAGGACGACGTCTACAAGACCGTAGATATCATAGGGAACAAGCTGAGCGCTCAATATGACGCGGATATCACCATCGACAAAGACAGGGATATCCGATTTAAAAAAGTCATCGCCTTCAACCAGGATATCGACGACAAGGAAGCCGTCCTGAACCGGCTGACCTATATGAAGGACATGAAGGCCAACGGGCGCGGGATTTACATAAACGGCAAGCTGACGGCCGTTTTGGAAAGCGATAAAACAGCAAGGGACATCCTCGATGAAATAAAGAATCAGTACGTAAAAAAGGATGAAAACATAAAGTACGAGAAAATTGGCTTTGCGGAAGATGTGAAGATCAAGAATGTGGAAACAAAACTTGGCAGCATCGAGACCAAGAATGATGCGCTGGAATATCTGCTCACCGGCGCGGTGGAGAAAAAGATCCATGTGGTGAAGCAGGGTGAGACTTTCTCGGAAATCGCGAAGCTGTACGGTTTAAAGCAGAGCGAGCTGCAGCTTTCAAATCCGGACGTGATTCCGGAAAAGCTCCATATCGATCAGGAAATTTGCCTGAGCCAGGTCGTTCCGCTGATGACGGTGCAGACAACAGAGGTTGCTCAATATAAAGAGCCGATCCCCTTCGAGATCGCCTATGAAAATACCGCCAGCATGTACAAAACAGAGCAGGTCGTAAAATCCAAGGGCGTCAACGGTGAAAAGGAAGTGGTGGCTGAAATCGTGAGGAACAACGGAATTGAAGTATCCAGAAACGAACTCAGTTCCACGGTTTTATCCCAGCCGGTTTCTCAGGTCGTCGTGGTGGGAACAAAAGAGCCGCCTGCCCTGATCGGCACGGGGAGCTTTATCTATCCCATCAGAGGAACGCTGACCTCCAGATACGGCACGAGGTGGGGGAGGCTCCACGCGGGGATCGACCTTGCGGCGCCCATTGGGACTCATATCAAGGCTGCCGACGGCGGCCTGGTGACCTTTGCGGGATACAACGGCGCGCTGGGCTATATGGTGGCAATCGACCACGGCGGTGGCAGAGTTACCTGGTATGGGCACTGCAGCAAGCTGGTGGTGAAAAAGGGAGACCGGGTTTACCAGGGACAGTATATCGCCAACGTCGGAAATACCGGACACAGCACCGGCCCCCATGTTCACTTCGAGGTACATATCAACGGCAAGACAAAGAATCCGCTGAACTATCTATAGATTTAAAAACATTTTATAATTCAGGAGACCGCGGCCTTGGGCATAGCGGTCTTCCTTTTTGAGCGGCAAGGCGTCCTGGGTCAGGAGATGCTTTACCTGAGCCGGCGACAGGTCGGGCCGCATGGCATAGAGACATGCGGCGACGCCGCTCACCACAGGCGCCGCCATGGACGTCCCCGACTGCACTGCGTAACCCTTTGGGTTTTTTCCGTCCAGAGAACAGATATCGACGCCGGGGGCAACCAGGTCCGGCTTGATTTCACCGGTAAAGGTCGGACCGCGGCTGGAAAAGCTGGCAACCCTGGCCTCCCCGTCATCCTGGGTCAGATCGGCGGCTCCGACGGTGATGACCAGGGGGCTGATCCCCGGAGAGTTGATGGTGCATTTTCCGGGCCCGTTATTTCCCGCCGCCGTAATGACGCTGTAGCCGTAGCGAACCGCCGCGTTTGCCCCCTTGATCAGCGGGTCGTCGAGGTAGGGGGATTCTACCTTGATTCCGAGAGACAAGTTAATCACCCGGATATTGTAAAACTGGCCGTTGTTGACGATCCACTGCATAGCCGCGAGAATATCGGATTCCGAGCCGTTTCCCGACTCATCCAACGCCTTGATGGAGATGATGTCGGCGCAAGGGGCGGTGCCCGTATATTTGCAGGAGGTATAGCCGTTTCCGGCGATGATTCCGGCTACATGAGTTCCGTGGCCGTCGTCGTCGTAAGGCATTTCCTTATGTGCCAGCAGATCTTTAAATGCTGTGATCCGGTTTC
>DAITKX010000001.1:192436-196923 GCA_036835995.1 Bacillota bacterium
ATCAGATCATAATGGGGCGAAACTCCGGTATCAATGACAGCGACGCCCACGCCTCTGCCGCGTTCCGTACTTCCGAATATCCGCTCCATATCATCTTCAAAGTTTCCGCATTTCAGCGGGGCCGACCCCACATCTGACAGGGCGGGCGCTTTCGATACGAGGGCGTCCTCGCTAATGTCACTGATCATGTGATGCATCGAAAGCGTCTCCAGCTTTTCCTTCGGTATCTCAACCGAAACCGCATTGATGAATGGGAGTTCGTACTTGATTTGCCCGTAATTTTCAATAATACAGTCCCGTATCTCATTGATCGTGCCTTTGGAATATATAATAACAGGGGCAAGCTCCCCGTTGTTTGAGTACATATTTATCACTTCCCTTGCCCCATAATATGAGGAAGGGCCAGTACTTTGTGGCAAATCGCCCAAAAATTTCGAGCTGTGACAGGCTGCACAAAATTTTCGATTTAGGACACCGTGTCGACAGGATATCGAATGAGACATCATTACAGGTATCTGTTTTAACTCAAAATTTGCTAAAACAAATAATTTGCTAAAGTCGCCGTCCTAAATCGAAAAAATTGTGCAAGCTTTATTACGCCATAAGTCTTACGCCATAGGTCCACCCATGTTCCGGGTATCGGACAAACGGATGTGACGAATTGCCCCTGTCTAAGGAGAAACGCTGACAGAAATGAGAAAGAGATTAGAGAGATAATTTTGCCGCCCTCTTCTTTAAAAGAGCTAATTTACAGAATACGTTGACACCGGAGAGCATAGGTGATACTATCATGACGAAACTAAAATTAAATAAAACAGTTTGATGTTCTGCTTATCTGCCGATCTGATAAGCAGCTGAGAGGGAAGCAGATGAAAGTTCTGCGCGGACCCGCCGCTGTAAGCGCGTAGTTTTATTCGCAGCCACTGGGCAAAACGCCTGGGAAGGAGAATAAAATGCCGATGCGCAAGCCAGAAGACCTGCATGAAACTGAGCCGTCACGCCAACGGGTATATTTGGGCTTGTGATAGGTAATCGATTTTTTAGTGCAGAAAAACGGACTGCGGTATTTTACCGCAGTTTTTATTTGCGCACCTTCCCTACATTTGCTGTGCAAATGTAGGGAAGGTGCCATACGGGGATTGCTCAG
Organism: Bacillota bacterium; assembly: GCA_036835995.1. GTDB lineage: Bacteria > Bacillota > Clostridia > Peptostreptococcales > Anaerovoracaceae > Anoxybacterium. The sequence continues at coordinate 193,584 of DAITKX010000001.1, forward strand.
CTCTAGCTGGAGTGCAATTCTTCAGTTCTTTAGGAGGCGCGGATTATGGATAACGACCGGTCAAAAAAATCGACCAGTGTGGAGGCGGAGCCCTGGTGGAATAAAAATTTTTCATTTTTCAGCAATAAGGCATGTGAATATTTTCCATGCCATAAAACGGGCAAAAAAGAGGAGTTCAACTGTCTGTTTTGCTACTGCCCGCTGTATCCTCTGCAGGATCGCTGCGGTGGGAATTTCAGTTATTCCCATGGCATAAAGGATTGCAGCGGCTGCATGCTCCCGCACCAGAAGCGAAGCTACGGCTATATCATGAGCAAGTTCGGCGAGATTGCGGAGATTGCAAAGATTAGGGAAGAAGAGGTCGCGGAGACTGAAAAGGTGAAAGAGAAATAGCAGGAGGAACGCACTTATGGCAATGATTGAAACTGAAATCTACCGCCGGAAAAGCAGCCGCTCCGTGTTTGACAGGCAGGACCTTGCCGAACTCGTCGCCAGGTATGGCGCTCCCCTGTACGTTTTTTCCGAAACGGCTTTAAAGGATAACGTCAGATCGATTCTGGAGAAATTCAGGGCATATCATCCAAAGACATCCGTTTATTACGCTGCAAATTTTGAATCTGTCGTCGCCAATCTGCAGATCATAAGAAGCGCCGGATGCAACCTTGAGGTCAATTCGGCGGGAGAGCTTTATAAAGGGATTTTCGCCGGGTTTAGGGGAAACAGGATTCTGTTTAACGGCGCGGGAAAATTTGACGACGAGATCGAAATCGCTATTATCAACAATGTAAAATCCATCAATGCGGATTCGGAATTGGAATTAAAAAAAATTGCGGATATCGCGGCAGGTCTGAGAAAACGCGCAGACGTTTCCATCAGCATTACTCCGAAGGAAGTTGAATCGGGAACGGTGGAGCGCATGGTCCGCTACGCGCTGCAAAATCCGGAGTGGATTTCTCTGAAGGGGTACTGTTTTAACAGCGGGATCAAGTTTTACCGCCTAAAGCCTCTTATCTCCGCTTTGAAAGAAATGCTGGAGCTGGCGGTTCATATTTATACAAGGACAGGTTATCGCCCGGACCTTCTGAATATCGGCGGAGGCCTTCCCATGCCCTCTGTGGAAGAGAGCGCAAAAGAGCTTTGCGCGGAGTTGAGCGAAGAAAAAGTGATGGAGTGGGCGGGTGAAAAGAACGCCGGGCTCTTTAAAGATACAGAACTGATCCTGGAGCCGGGGAGGAAGATCGCCGCTTCCGTGGGAATACTGCTGCCCGGAACAAGGCGAAAAAGAGAAATGGACCTGCAAGAACCGGCAGAAGCGGTCCCTTTGATTACTCTGACTGACCTGAGCACCTGCTGCACAGCGGGCATACCGGGCCGCAACGAAAAGGTCAGAGGGGAGATCATCCTTATTCGGGAAGACGGGCAGATCATTCCGATAAAGCCCGCTCAAAAGTACGGTGATCTCATACGGGAGAAAGTCAAACCATAAGGGGGGAGAGCGGAAATGTATCAGACAGAGGAATTTACGAGCAGGACGACGGTAGAGGACTATCTGAGCAATTATGCAAACGGAGAGAGATTTTTGGAATACTGCGAGAAGTTTACGGGATGCGGTCATATTTGGTCCTGCCCGCTTTACGACTTCGATCCGGCGGAATATGAGAAGAAATACAAGTATTTCTATATCATTGGGAAAAGGATCACCTTTGATCAGCCCGATGAAGGAAAAGGAAAAAGCTATATGACCCGAAAGGAAAGGGAGCAAAGGGAAAAAGACCGGCATGAGCGGGAAAAGTATATGAACCAAGTCTGCCTGCGGGAAAAAGATATCCTTTCCGAAACGATATATGAATTGGAAAAGAAATACCCCGGCAGCATCGGCCTGCCCGCCGGAAGCTGCCGTATGTGCAGACAGTGTTCAAAGCCGCAGGAGAAAGGCTGCCGGTATTCCGAAGAGATCCGATACTTTCTGGAATCACTTGGAGCCGACGTAAACGGGACGGCAGGCGACCTGCTGGGAATGGAACTCCGGTGGATGAAGGATAGGATGCCGAAAGATTTTACCTTGATTAACGGCTTTCTGACAGACAGCGCGAAAGTGGAGATTTAGGGGGGAATTTTGCTTCGCGAAAAAGAGTCCTTCATAAAATTATACCGTTGACACCGTTCCATATTGGTGATATGATTCACATTGAAAAATCAAATAAATAAAACAGTTTGATGTTCTGCTTTTTATAGGCAGCTAAGAGGGAAGCAGGTGAAAGACCTGCGCGGGCCCGCCGCTGTAAGCGTGTAGTTTTGTTCATATCCACTGAGAAAAATACTTGGGAAGGAGAACGGAGCGCAATTACGCAAGCCAGAAGACCTGCATGGAACTGAGCAGTCACGCCAACGGGGTACTTGGATATGTGTGACATTGCTTTCATTATGATACAGAAAAAACGGGCTGTGGCATGTTTGCCACAGTTTTTTTGCGCATCTATCCACATTTGCTGTGGAAATGTATGGGAGGTGCCATACAGGAATTGCCCGGCTTCAGCCGGATGCAATTCTTCAGTTGCGCACCCGTTTATAAAATTGTCTTTTCATCCTCAAGGGCCGAGGAGGTTATCGGTTTTGCGGCTGAGTATAACCTTCTCTCCCTTGTTCCTTTAAAAAGTATCCGGCCTATCATTAAAGATATCCGGCTTACAGCAAGAGGTACCCCGCGCACAGATTTAAATGGGGGTTCTCATAATGACAAAAAAGAATTTATTGATTACCAATGAAGGGCTTTTAGAAAGCTGGAAACAATATAGGGCGCAACTTACCGAAGAAAGTGAAACCGCGTTTATTGAAGAACTGAGGACGGCGCGATTTCTCGTTCCCATAGACAAAAAGATTAAAAAAGAAAAAACGAGGGGAAGGGTTACGCGGTTCCTCATTCTTGTGGCCTTAGAGCAGAAAAATTTTCTGCCGACCTTTACGGACGTTCACGAATGGGAAAAGTGGCCGTTCCCGGAGGAAGATGCGGCGGTGATCTCTTATGAGGAACTGATGCAGATTCTCAGCGGCGATCCTCAGCGCCTGGACGGGATTTCCATCAATCCCTTCGGTCAGAACCTGACGTTAAACAGGGAAGAGCTCGCGTTGATCGATATCAGGACGCTTGGTGCGGCCCGGCGCAGAATGCATTGATTCCGCTTGGATAAGAGCTTCTCTGCGGATGCAAATCCCCGGACAAATAAGTAAAGATTTCCTGCAGTTGCATTGATCGTCAGCTGATTCAATCTATCACAGCTGGCGGGAGGATGCATTGAATGACAAGCCGGTCGGAATCCGGCGCAGTCTTACCTCTACTGTG
>DAITKX010000002.1:0-115001 GCA_036835995.1 Bacillota bacterium
TCTTCAAATTCTATCATCGCAATACTCCCGTTTCTTTCAGATTATCGGCCCAGTTCATAAAATGCCCTGATTTCGCGTCGTAAACCTCTGGTTTTAATTATACCTTATACTGTCTCCCAGTTAAACATTAATATTATGCCCGGAATTGTGCCGGGAGCAAATTTGGGTTAATATGAAAAAAGTGGAAGTGACGAAAGAATAAAATAAATACTTTGTAACCTTTTGTCGCTTCATTCGTTTCTAAAGTGAGGGGGGAGGAGAAAACTTGAATCGCGATATCCTTGAGCAGCTTTACGTTCGCTATCACAGGCCGGCGTTTCTATATACCCTTTCGCTCTGCAAAAACCGCGAAATAGCGGAAGATATTGTCTCGGACGCATTTGTGAAAGCCTTCTTGTCGCTTTCCGATGACCGCATATCATTTCAATATTGGCTTTTGCGCGTATGCAAAAACCTCTGGATAGATTACCTCAGGCGGCAAAAAAGAACGGCTGAAAATAGCGAGGCTGCCTTGCATAACGCGGCGGATCACGAAACCCCCGAACAAAATATTCTGCGGGACGAACGGCTATCCGCTTTATACCGATGTATCCGGCTGATGTCGGCGGAGGACCGGGAATTGCTGACGCTGCACTATTTCTCAAACCTGCCGTTAAAGGAAATCGCGCTGATGATTCACGCCAGTCCGGGAAGTGTTAAAACCCGGCTTTTTCGTGCAAGGCAGAATTTAAAAAAACTGATGGAGGGCAATGGCTATGACATTTAAAGAAGCTTTTGAACACTATAAAGCAGGCGTCGCCACCCCGGAAGAAATCGCCTGGGTGGAGGAGGAGTTGGAAAAGAGCCAACTGATTTTCCGGTATTTCGAAAATGATTTTGAACTGGATCAAGATTTGGAACCCGATCGTGAAAGGAATCCGGGTTTGGAAGCGGATCATGGGATGAATCAGGATCTGGAGGAAGACCCGTCAGAAATGCTGAAAAAAATCAGGAGGTCGATTCGAAAGCGCAACCGCAGCGTCGTCGCAGCTTCCGTACTCATCATCGCCGCGCTGGTCCTTTTGATCCATTATGCCGCGGTCCCTTTGCTCAATCATCTCTACTACAATCCAATGGCGGCTACCGCCGATGAATTCGCCTATGATATTGATTTTTCTTTAATTGCCTATACCGAGCTGCATCAGGCGGGGATTTATTACGCCAACACGGAGGGCAAAAACACAGGGATCGGAAAATACGACCTGACTTTGGCGCGATACAACCTCATCACAGGAAAGCCGGACTACATGGCGGCGACCATCGACAAGAATAATTTAAAGATACCCTCCTCTTTCACCGCAGACAATCTCCCTCTAAACGCTTTCGAAGGAGCTTCTTCACCGGTGTTCACTCTGTATCCTGAAAGCAGGGAAAACGGTATCAAGGCGCTGAAACAGCTACCGGATTATATAGACGTAACGGCGGAGGTAACCTTTTCCGAAGATCTTACCATGGGCCAGCTCGTCGATATGATGCACGGCAGCGATCTCTATTTCATGTGGGCCTGCATTCGTAACGCACCGGGGGGCGACCGGCGATATCCGCTGTGCGGTATGGATCTCACCGGCGCGGGTCCTGTCTATGAGAAGATCAATGAAAAATATCCCGACTTTGAGCTTTATTCGATCTCGGAGAGGGCTCTCGGCGCGTCCGATTATGAGCGCCATTTTATCAGCCTTTTGCAGTATACCATCGATCATCCTTACCTCTCCAAAGCCCTTAAAGTGGATTCGGACTATGGGACCTATTACCCTTCCGTACTTGACTATGTGAAAAACAATGGAGTCAAGACCTATGGCGTAATGGTAAAAGGCTCTCCAAAGGATATCCTGGCATTGACGGACAGCGGCGTTGTCTTTCAAATCCAACCCATAGACGCGAAGATCCGATTATGAGTTTTATACTTTTTTCCAGCCGCAGCGTATTTTCTCTTTTAGTTCAGACAAAGGCTTCAAGCCGCTTAAGGCATCATACGCCGACACGCAGCATGCTCCGGCGGCCGTGGCCATTTGAAGCGCTTCCGCCAGACTGCCCCCTTCAAGGGCGGAGCTCAAGAATGCCGCAATGCTCGCATCTCCCGCGCCTGTCCCCGACAGCACTCTTTCCGGAACATAGCTCCTTTCAAATCCCCTTTTATCCGCCCAATCGTCAAGCGATAAATTAAGCCGTTCGCACAGTTTTTTCATCTTTTTGTCCGAAGCGGCTTTCGTCTTATAATAAATTCCCGGCGCGCCGCATTTGATCAACGCCGCGCAGGCCCCCAGCTCAACCGCCTTTTCACCGAGAGGCGTGATATCCGCTACGGTCAGCACTTCCGTGATATCTTTTCCGTTCGCTCTGGCTGTCCATTCTTTGTATCTGGATCGGTCGAGCATAAAGCACAATTCCTCCGCGCTGGGCACGAAAAAATCCACATAGGGCAATATTCTTTTCAGTATTCCTTCCCAATCGGCTTTTCCCGCGTCGGAAGAGGCGTCCACCGCGGCCATGTCCAGTGATACCGCCGTTCCGGCTTCATGAACGGTTTGAAGGATCCTCGCCAGCTCAGCGCCCCCGTTCTCATACATCTTTTTCATGAGGGGCGGATATCCGAAATGAAACAGATCCGCTCTCTTGATTGCCTCAAAATCCAGATCATCATAGGAAAAGGTATCGTTGGCCCCCGGATCATGCAGGAATACCCGGTCTATGCCGGGTATTGCCAGGACGACAGAATAAGAGCTCTGACCGTGATCCGAAACGATCATTCCCTTCTCCGCGTCATATTTTTTCAAAAGATCCAGAATCAGAGCGCCGAACTCATCAGTTCCGATCTTTCCCATCAAGGTCACATCCGCTCCCAGGAGCTTCATTGCAAGCCCGGTATTGGCGACGGACCCGCCCGTATGGATATCCACGCCTTCCATGCGGATCAGTTTTCCGGGTGAAAGAACGGACGCAAGCTCCGCAGCCTGCTTTTCGGGGAAAATCGGCGTAATATCGATGCAAATATGCCCTGCGGCCACCGCGCGCTTCTTATCCTTCATGTTCCGCGTTCTCCTTGGAATTCACAGAATAAACGATGGCTATATTATACACTACAAATCGCCGAACAGATAGCCGAAACTTTCCAGCCGGGCCTGTTCCAGCATACGGCCTTCCTTTATCATTTCACGTTTCAGCCCCCTAAGGATATGCATCATATTCACAGGGCACCCTTCTTCCGCGGCGGCAAAGGCCGCCGAAAGGGCGATATTTTTGATGTAGGCTCCGGTCACGTCAAACCGGTCCGCCAGCCAGCGAAAATCCACGTCTTTTTCCAGGGGAACCGCCTCCGGAAAAACTGATTTCCAGATTTCCAGCCGCAGCTCCGCGTCCGGCATTCGGAAGTTGATCAGATATTTGAACCGGCGGATAAAAGCCGGGTCCATTGCGCCGTAATTGTTGGTGGCCAGCAGGGAAATTCCGCTGTACTGCTCGATACACTGAAGCAGCATGGATGATTCGATATTGGCAAAACGGTCGTTGGCGTTGGCCGCGTTTTCTACTCTTTTTCCGAAAAGGGAATCAGCCTCATCGAAAAAGAGGATGCTGTTGCTTTTTTTTGCCTGGTCAAAGATCAGGCGGATGTTCTTTTCGGTTTCCCCGATATATTTATCGACGACCTGGGAAAGGTCGATCTGATAGAGTTCCATATTGAGCTCATTGGCCACCACCTGGGCGGCCATGGTTTTTCCGGTTCCGGGAGGGCCGGCAAACACAGCCGAAACACCTGTTCCGTAGGGGAGCTTGCGGGAAAATCCCCATTCGGCCATGACGGTGCGCTTGTTTTTCACCCGATTGCAGAGATCCCGCAGTGTTTCCTTCTCTTCCCGCGCCAGCTTTAGGTCGTCCCAGGCAAAGACAGTTCGGATTCGGGTGGCCTTCTCCTCCAGGCTGTGGTCGATCAGGCCGTAGCATACCTGGTAAAGCTGCTCCTTACCGATCGCGCCGCCCTCTCCTGCCGCCAAACGCCTCGCGGTCTGCAGGGCCGCGGTGATCCGGCCGGGAGTAAAGGCAAAGGTATTGATCAAAAATGGCAGTTCCAGATCATCGGCCAGAAAATCCCCGGCGCTGTAATGCTCCCAGAGCCTGGCCCTCTGGTTTTCATCCGGGGTTGGAAATTCCAGGCGAAAAAGTCCGTCGTCTCCCGGCCATGATTTTTCCTCGTCAGCGGTCAGAAAGATGATCAGGCGGTTTTCCTTCGTCTCCCTGACAAGCCAGCGGAGGATATTCTTCCGTTCTTCCTTTTCATAGCCTTCCATTCCCGTGATAACCAAGGGCGCGTGCCGAAACATCGCTTCCCGGATTCCCGTGCGCAATGCGGTTTTATGCTCCTCTTCCCTTTTCTCTTCCTCTCCACCGCTGAGAAGGGACAGATGGCAAAACACCGCCTGCCGTCCGTTCCGCTGGCAGAGGTGCTTGATAAAATGCTTTTTGCCCGCTCCCTTTTCCCCATACAGCCAAAAGAGACTGCCGGGATTCAGCCGGAGATATTCCTCGACCCTGGTCGTTTCTTTCTCCCGGAAAAAAATCGGATCCAGGACCGTTTCCGGCAGATACTCCTCCAGATAGGGCGGAAGGAACCTTCCGTCCCCCAATATCAGCGACATCAAACGCCTGTCGGGAATCATCTGCTCCAGATATGGGGTTTCCCGTTCCGCCAAAGCCGGAAACAAGAGCTCCAGAGCTGAAAGCTCCCGCTCCGCCTCCCGATAGCATTCCGCAGGGGTTTGAAGCTTCTGGTGAAAGAAAAGCCTGGCACAGAATTCCGGCGTGGGATAGCTGAGGCGTGCATTGCCCTGGAGAAACTGCAAAATGGTGCGGTAATCTCCGTCCATCTCTGCCATCAGCGCCAGCGCAAGGGCCGAGCGCCCGAACTCCGAAAGCCCGAAGGTGTGACGGAGCCGTTCAACGGCGGGAAGGTCGCCTGACTGGGCTTCCCTGCTCTTCTGCCGGAAATATTCCTCCCATGAAAGCATCACCTGAAATTCACTTCCGGACTCCCGGCCTGCGATCTTATGCTCCAGCAGCCAGCCGATTTCCTCCGGCGAGGGCAGAAGCCTGTTGACAACATAGGGCGCTTCCGCCTGACCGGCTGTCTGGCAGTTATAATAGAACTTCAGCCGTACGGTCTCCAGGTGAAACAGGGCGGACAGGTATTCATTTTCGGTATTCATTCTATTTCACCTCTGCAATTCGCGGCGCGCCATCTCTCGCCTATGCAATTCGCGCGCCGTTTCATCCGCCCCGGGCCTGCTGTGCGGCGGGGGGTGCGGGAAGAGGACCGGCCCCCGGCGCTTGCGCCGGCGCCCTTCTGGCGTGGGCTGCTTTGAACGCGTCGTCCTGATTGGCGCTCTGTGCAAATAAACGGCCGTGATAGCTGCCCTCGGCTCTCCTTCCCAATAACTCCCTCACGTTCCCGTCGGAAACATCCTGGACCTTCCCTTCGTCCTGCAGCTTTCGGAAAAGCTCCTGAACGCTTTTCAACCGTTCACAGGCCGCTTTGATCTGAGCCTCGGACAAAAGTTCGGTCAACGCGTGCCGAAGGTCGTCTTCCGTGACCGCAAGGGTTCTGTCTAAAATCTCCTGGGGTACAAAAGGAAATGCATCCTCCAGAATCGGACGGACTTCTCCCTCCGCCAGGGAACCGCTCGCCCCGATGTTCGTATTGGTTCCAAAGGAGGTGTCGTTGTCGATGGCGGTCAGTCTGGGTCCGCCCTCCGCGTCCTGGCTTATCATGTAATTCCCCTCATGACGGTCCACATGGCCGGCAACGAGATCCAAAACCGACATTTTGAACAGTTGGAGGGCGATCCTTGGGTCCGCCAGATTCAGGACTTTAGCGGGTCCCCTCCTTTCCAGCTTCGCCCTCTTGGCCTCCAATTCTTTTCTTCTGTTCTCCTGTATTCTCAGGTTATCCCGATAGTCCGACTCACTCCTTTTGCCGCTTTCCCGTGCCGCTCTGTTCTGCTGAATCGAGTTAGCCACTATAGCGAGGCTTTCCTCTATCTGGGCGAGCTCGCTTCCATGCTTGCGCGCAGCCCACTCCCCGGCGGCCCGGGACCAGTCGTCAGGCGCGAGGTCCGGGTCTATGCTGGAATAGAAGAGAAAGTCTGCGGCGGTTTCTCCCTGGGCCATGTCCATCAGCGAGGAGCTTTCCCCTTCTTCCGATCTGGCCAGCTGGGTATTGACCGCGATGTCAAACCCAAACAGCAGGTTGAGCCGGGAATAAGCCACATCGCGCTGTGCCGTATTGGCATCCTTGATCGCTTCACCGATCCTGGTGCCGGCGTCACTGCCATAGTTCAATTCTTCAGGTTTAGATCCCAGACGGTCAACCATCACATAAAACCCTGTATTTTCGCCCTCGTTTCCCCGGTTTATCTCATAGGTCTTCCCGCGCTTAAAGACTCTGGACTGGCCTTCATACTGATCCCGGTACACCGTATTGATCCCCCCGGCTCCCAGGGCGGAAGCCGTGCTGCGGCCGCTGTCAAAGCGGTACATTCCCATGGTGCGGATCACTTCGGCATAGCTTTTGCCGGAAAACTGCGTCAGGGAGGCCGGGTTTGTCTGGAAGGCGGTGATCATATCATCATAAATTTTATTCATGTAGATCTTCTGACTCTGGAGGATGGCGGCCAGGTTGGCAGTATCGTCGGCCAGATTGCTCAGGCGGGCCACCGACTCCGCACTGGGCCGGAAAAAGATTTGAGACTGCCGCTTTTGAGCCGCCTGGGCCGCCGACTGCCGCATATCTATAGAAGCCTGCACCAGGGCGTCGGTCATCTGCGCATGAGCGCTCAACGCCCGTGCATTGACCCTGCCCATCTCCCTCATAAAATTCCCCCCTGCCGCCGGAATCACAGTGCTGCCGACGGTCTGCTCATACGACTCCACTTGACCGATCAACCCGCGAACTTCTGGCATGTCGGCGGCCTTGCCCTGAAAGGCCGGCCGCTGCAGGAGCTTGCTCTTGGTCAGCAGTTCCTTGTCGTGGAGGCTGCCGCCTTCGGGGGCGGCAGCCTGCGCCGCGGCAGGCTGAGGTGCTGCGGGAGCTGGAGCTGCCTCAGGAGCGGCAGGCGCCGCCCCACGGCGGTGACTGCCCAGAATATCTCGCTGGGGCGGCAGCTCGAGCTGCGGAGCGGCCTCGGCCGCGGCGGACGCCGCAGTCCTGCTGCGCTGGCTGCCCAGACGTAAAGGACTTCTCTCTTTTTCTCTTTCAGCGGCGCTGACTGAACCTCTCTGGAACGGCATGAAAATCCCTCCTATCTCATTTTAGCCATTAACAGGCTGATCGATTGGGCGGCTTGCGCCCGGGTACAGTAATCTCCGGGTAAGAACCTGCCGCCGCCACCCTCGGAAACGACGCCGCAGGTGACCATCCTTGCCACGCCATCCCAGGCGTAGGGCGAAATTGTTTTAGCATCACTGAACAGGACGGATGCCTTTTCGGTTTTGATCCTCAGTCCTACGCTCAGGGAAACATTGTTGAGCAAGGTCGCCATATCCTGCCGGGCCAGGCCACGGTTGGGATAGAGGTTTCCCTGGGAGGACAGGGCCGTTGAAATATTGTTTAAATACGACCAACCCACGGCCAAAGCGTACCATTGATTAGGCGATACGTCCCGATAGGATTGGTAGCTGCGCCGGCCCAGATTTGCGACGGAAAAAGCCCGTGCCGCCATATTGATGAATTCCGCTCTGGTTATGGCGTCATCCGGCCGGAAACGGCCGCCTGCCGGTGTGGTTATAACATCCCTGGCCGCCAGAAATGTGATATAGCCGTTGGCCCAGTAGTTGGCCGTCGTATCGCTGAACAGCATGGGGCGGTAAGCAACTCCATATTTGGACAGATGGCGGGGGAAAAAGGATACGGTCTTTCTCTCCGGGTCGTATCTGGATTCCGTGACCAGCTCAGTTGTGCCATCGTCCCTCAGATATTCGATGCACAGGGAATTGGGGTCCTCCCCTGGCTGAAGCTCATAGGGTATCCTGATTTCCAGGCTGTAGACGCCGTCCACCACGGTGATGATTTTCTCTCCCACCGTTAAAATCGCGTCGATACCGGGCTTTCCTTCATGATCGATGCGCTGCAGCCGAAACTGCACGTTTCCTCCCGAGCCGGCATCCAAGCCGCTCAAGGCTTCCCTGCGGATACGGAAATCGGAGGCGCCGGTACTGACCGTCAAAGAATCGATGGAGCTTTCGGCAAGCTGATTCACATCCCCTGCGTTTAAAGTTACCAAATAATCGCTGATTTCACCCGGGTCTCCGTCTTCAATCAAAATAACCGCGTCCACATCTCCGTCAGGGATATCCTCTTTATGCTTCTCCGCCAGCTCGATCAAAGCCTCAATCTCTTTCGAGGTTACCCGGGTCGTGCTTTGGCCGCCGCTCTCCTGGGTGTTTGCAGGAATCAGGGTGGTGTCGCTGGATAGATTGGGCTGGTTGGGCCGGTTGACAACCTTGATGTCGGGCCCTCTGCCTCCTCCGCCACCGGAGCTTGGCGGCGGCGGAGGCACATAGTACAGAGTAATGTCCAGGGTAAGGGTTTCCACACCGTTTATAAACATAAACACGATAGCAGCTTCCCCGTCCAGGGAAGGCACCGTCCAGGCGGTGCCCCTATCGTTTTCCTGAACCGCAGTCCCGTCGATTCCGGCATAGGTCCATCCATCCGCCAGCGTAAAGGAAATCGGAATATTGGCGTTTTTATTGACCGGAGCGTTGCAGAAGTAGACGAGATCGTCGGCATTAAAATCTAAAGCCGTCCCTTTGCCATCTACGGTCAGGCCTGTGATCCACTGCAGATCGCAGCCGATGACTATTCTGACCGTATGTTCAACGCTATCGCTGCTTAGAGGCAGAATCAAGGTTGCAGTTAATGCATCCTGAGAAAAGGTCAGCGTCCAGCTTTTCCAATCCGAACTCGGGACAAAACCAGCTCCGGGTTCGGGTGAAGCACACTCCACCCGGTCCCCCGCTTCAATGGCGATGGAGTGGGGCCCGCTGCCCGTAACCGTCATTGAATAGTTCGAATTCATTTCATCGCTGTCATACGACGGACTCAAGGCGGCGCCGTCTACGGTTACCTGCAATTGGAAATCATAGCGTATGGTAACGGAGATCTGCTGCCGTTCAAGGCTGTCGCGGTTCTCCAAGGTCAAAGTCAGCGTCGCAGTCGGCGACTCATCGGGGAAATTCAAGAACCAGTCCCAACCGCCGAGGTACATAAAGCCCTCCGGCAGCGATTCTTCTACGTATGACACGTTATCCGGCACACCTTCAAGTGAAATGGTGATCTCGGAGGTATCTGTGACAGTGGCCTCAAAGGAATAATTCCCATCTGACGCTGCCGGCTCTCCGACTACCGTGACCCCTGTAAGCCAGGCATCGCTCTCCAGCCCCAGGGCCATAGGAACGGCAAGGGCCGGGTCGGTGCCGGCCGCCTCCGCCGGTTCTTCCTCCCGTCCGAAGGGAATCACGCTGTCCGTCACGAGGGGAGGCGCCGTGCCGTCTGTGATGCCCGAAAATGTCGTATTATCTGTGATGCCCGAAGGCGTTGTGCCCTTGGTAATGTCGGTAACGCCTTCAGGCAGTGTGCCACCTTCTGTAAGGCCGGCTCCCTCCTCTTCCGGGGCTGCGGGCAAACCTTCCGGTACTGCCGGGTTACCCTCCTCGCCGGAGGGGCCGTCTGAGGTGGTATCGCTTAAGGGGAGCTGCGTCGCGGAAGCTTCGCCTTCGGCGTATGCCGTCCCCGCCGTCGGACAAATTGTGACAGCGCTCAACAGCAGAAGAACGCATAAAACTATACTGAATCTCTTTTTCATCCGCTTTCCCCCCTTAATAAGACTCGACAAAGATATCGGTGGCGCCCGTGTCCGGCAACTGATAGTAACGGTCGCAGCGGTAAAGGTATTCCTTGGCCGCGGCATCCTGGCGAAACTGTTTCAGCACTTCGATGAAGACCAGACGCGCTTCGTAGAACTCCTTTTGACAGTAGAGGCTGACGCCTTTCTCAAACAGTTCCTTCGTCTGCTTCTTGAAAAGCTTTTTATCCTCCCGATCGCCGTCAAAGACGTCGTATAGCTTTTCAATCGTATCCGTGGCGCTGATATGAAGGAATCCGACAAACCTCGCGTTATATTTCTCGTCGAAATCCTTGATTTGGCTGACCACCGAAGCGGTGGTCAGAATCCGTGAACCGTATTTTGGCGCGATTTTGCGCAGGTATCCGCTCAGGTTGGTATGCTCTGAGATGGTGGTGGCCGCGAGCCTCTCCTGATGGCCGACGATGCCGATCATGACCGGGCCGTAGCTTAAACCGCTGGCCATTTCGATCTGCCGGTCCGGGCCGAATCCCTGTCCGGCATTGAGCAGTTCCATGGTCTGGCATACGGAGATTGCGGTGTTCAGCGCCCGCTCGTTGCCCCCGGTGTAGAAGGCCACGAGGCCAGCGTTTTCAAATTTGTCCACTACGCCGCCGTTGTTGTTGACCAGAGGCACCAGGTTGGAGAATATGAGGTTGATCATCCGAAACATTTCCTCCCCGGTCATGGTGCTGACTATCTCTTCAAACCTTACGGCGTTGAAGGACAAAATAGTGATCTCTTCGTTTGTCTGGTCACCCAGGCGCACATCCGTCACGCTGCTCTTGCGCAGCAGATGAAACATTTTGAAGGGTACAAATTTATAATAGCCTTCGTTCAGATCGGTCAGCTCGTTGACCTTGCTCTCGATGCTTACCGACATCTGGTTAAACACGCTGCCGATCTCAGCGACTTCATCCCGTCCCCTGACTGGCGTCTGAATCCCCAGCTGCCCGTTGATGATGGCGCGAACGCTTTCCCTCAGGTGTTTCAGAGGCGCCAGCGAGCGCAGAAGGATGGCGATCAGCACGGCGAGCAGGATCGCCATGATCAGCGCCGTAATCATGGCAACCTTTTCGGTGCGCTCCTGGACGGCGTATTCCAAGGCCGCTTTGGTGACGCCTGTTTCCATCACCGCATAGACATTGCTGTTTTCATCGGCAAGGGGTATGGCAAGCACGATCCAGCTTCCGCCCACATCCTGAAAATCTCCGCGTATGGTTTTACCTTCATGTAATGCCCTGTCATACAATTTCGTGGTCTGACGGTCGTAGTAATAATCGATGGGCACGTTGATATAATTCTGGTCGCAGTATAGGGAGTAAAGCCTCCCGTCCACCACCTTGTAAAGCCAGTTATAGCTGAAATTATAGACCTGCTGTCCCTCCCCGCTCCCCTCGTCAAAGAGCGTGCTGTCAGCCGGCAAAGCGTTGAGGATATTGCGCAGCTCATAATAATATACGTTGTCATAAGGATATGTAAGGTTGATCTCCGAAAGCCGCTGCGGGCTGATGGCCTCCACCTGCTGCCGGGAGACGAGAAACAGCTCCTTGTATTGTTTTTCCACCAGTTCCTGCACAAAGAGATTATTCATAAAATTCTGCAGCAAAAGGAGACTGACGATCACTACCGGTATGCAGGCGGCGATGAGCTTGCTGACGATGGGAACTTTGCCGCGGGTAAGAAGCAGGAAAAGATTCCACAGGATATAGACCGCCAGAAAAGCAAAGAGGAAGCCAAGGAAATACAGGAAGCACCGCAGACCCAGATCGCCGTTGGTTCTGACAAGCTTAGGATACAAGGTGCCCTGTCCGTCGGCAAAGACGCCCAGAACCGTATGTCCATCCCCGGTTTCCACGCCGGCTGTAAAGTGAGTATCATCCGCAAAATGAACGTTTTTTAAATTTGAATCCGATACGGCTGTCCCATCGTTAAGGGAAATCCTGCTCCATTCGAGCGGAAAGGCGCTTCCACCGCCCGAAGCCAGATCGATCTTATAAAATCCTGCCCTTTGCAGATCTCTGAAATAAATCGTATTTTTACCGTCGGCGGAAAAATTGGCCAACTGCGAGCTCCTGCCATCGATGGGATAAATCTGCAGTATTTCCCGCGGCCCAGACGCATTTTCAGCGGCGGGAGAGTAAACGGGTATCTCTTCATTATCGAGCCCTCGGGCAAGCGCCTCGACCACGTCCACAGGCGATCTCTGCACAGGCGGCGATTCCTTGTCAGGGAGATCAGCCAGGGTCTTTGGCGCGGCCGGCGCGACGGATTTTTTCGATTCGGCCTCGGTCCCTCCGGATGTCGGCTGGGGTTCGCCGGGACTCCCGACCTCTGCCTGTGGTCCCGCCGGTTCTCCATCTGTCGGTTGGAGTGCGACAGGCTCTTCTGCCGCTGCCTGGGGTTCCGCCGGCTCCCGTCCGAATTCAACCGCCCCGGCAGGTTCTTCCGGCAGAGTGGATTTTTCCGGAGAGGCTGATGCCGGCAGAACCGTCGGATCCTGTGGAGCGGGCGATTCCTCCGGTGCAGCCGTAGCCTTGAGCTCCTTCTTCGCCTCTGGAGTTTTCGTCTCACCTGCCCCGGCGGAACCTCCGTCTGAGGCGGGCAAAGCGCCGCTGGTCAACCGTGTCGCCTCGTCCTGACCCGATTCCTCCGAAGAAAGCGCTGCCGCGCTTTGGGCGGCGGGAGCTTTAAAAATATTCCCGTTGGGGGTGGTAAAGACGATATCGCCGTTTTCCCCATAGTAAAGATCTGTAAATCCAATGCCGATATCGTAGTTGACCCGGGCGGTTTCCGCAGGCTTATCCGAATCAGGCCCTGCGCTGTGGAGCGTGGCCTGGGCCGTAAAGCTGTTTTTCGCGGTATTATCCACCGTAAAATAGGTCAGCACGCCACCGGCGACTTTAACGTCAAAGATAGTCTGTCCGGAGGGCCCGGCAAGGTCCCCCGCCGATGCTTCAACGGGAAGCTTCCAGGCCAGCTTGAGCTTTCCTTTGGCAAAATTGCAGAGATAGACATTTTCCGAAACGGTCCGGCTGCTCACAATGTCCTGTTCTCTCTTATAAACATAAACCTGCCCGTCATCCATATTCAGATAATCCAAAACCGTGAAGTTCCCGTCTTTTTGTTTGGGCAGGGAGATATCCCCCGTGATCTTTCCTCCGGAATCGGTTTCCAGAATATGAATTTCCTTATCGTTGTCGTCGATCAAATATACTTTCTCACCTGCGGCCAGGGAATCCGCGACAAAAGACAGTTCCCTGGCGGAGAACTTATAAGTCAGACCCAGGCTTCCGATCATCGAAACGACCAATGCCAATATCACCAGCTTTATGCCTCTTCGGCGCATACCTCTACCTCCTTTACGGGATCTGAATGGTCTGCTGACCCGGATTGTTTATCTGAATCACGCCGCCCCACATGCACATCAGAGTCGATGAATTGTTTAAGGCGGGAAAATTTCCGATCATCACCGTGGCCGAGCCCGGGGTCCAGGGCGCAGTCGTGTTGGGGATGCAGGGCATGGGGGTGAGAACTCCCAAAGCCGCCGCCGTAGCGGCCGCCACCTGCGGGTTTGCCATAGACTGGCACATGCCGAAGGGAAGGATGTTCACCATCGGCTTGTTATCCATAATGGTAGCTATGGGCATCGAGCTCATAACCTGATTTTGAGGCGTTACCATAAAGGTCGACGGCGCCGCCCCGAAGGCGCATTTCAACATTGCCCCGCCGCATACACACATTCCCATAAGTTGTCTCCTTTATTCTATCAGATCCAGTCTGTTCATCTTATTCGCAGTCAGGCTCCATTCCCTCCGAACCGTTTTTGCGCCTGTCGCCTGCACGGTGCAGATTCCTTCCTTTTCATTCAGATCCTTCAGGAAGAGACAGTAATCCCCCTGTTCATCGGCATGAGTCATATAGACCGGATGGACGACGGCGCCGATTTTTTTATAATCCTTCTTTAAATTCCGGTCGATCAGGCAAACGCCCTGCTCCCGGTCGGTCATTTCCAAGATGCGAAAAATTTCAGGCTCCGGATGCTCCTTCCCCTGTATGGCCAGAACCTTGCCGGACAATTCACGCTTCTCGGGGTCGAATAAGTGGATCACCCGCTGTTCATTATGATAGTCATATAGCAGCCTCAGGGGATAGGGATGCTTTCCATAAATCAGTCGGATTTCACTGCCGGGCTCCGCCCGGCCCTCCAGGCATGTGGCGGAACCTGCCATCCCATAGCGGCGGTTGGGCTTTAAACGGATTCTGACCACTGGCTGAAGGGGGTTCAGCCGGGTCAGATCCACATCCACGATTTCCCTGACATAGAACATGGACCGGACTTCGATCTGCCGGATCGGTCCATGTTCCGTCGTGAACACGAAGTACCCGTCGCTTTTGCGAATGGGTTTTCCGATCATGCCGGGAACGGATACCTCGATAGCCGGTCCCTTTAATACCTGATCGGTAAAGTCGTCCAAAACCAGCACCGCCACCGCGACTCTGCGGGCGAATCCTGCCTTAGCTCCGCTCATCTTCTTCATTCTCCCTTACTGTCCAATCCGTCTGAACAACTCTCTGAACACCCTTGATCCGATCCGACTCGACTTCCACGGGCCCGACCCTGTAAAAAAGGGACACCCGGGAAGGGTTGTTGGGGAAATTCCAGAGGCGCTGCTTCTCCTCCACCTCCAGATTTGCCATCCGGATGCGCAGGGTAAACTCCTCCGCTTTCTCCACGGGCTTTAAGGTGTCGGGGTTCAGAACAGAGTTGTCGTGAAAGACCTGCACAACCTTGCCCAGAATTTTATGATCCTCTCCCGCCCTGAATTTCACATCCGCTGTGGAATAAGCCGTAATCATATAGTGGAGAGTCAGATAAGCCGGTGGGTATTTCTGACTTCTGACATCGATATTCTGCATCTCATTGCCCCGAATTTCCTCGCTCTCCCGGATGTCATACAAATGGATCCCCAAAACAACATCTCCCTTGTCGTCGGGACTGCAGAGCCCGATGGCGTCGGGGCTCTGAATGATGTCGGGCGTCAGGTTTGCCCGCAGCAACTCCACCAGGGCATTGCTGACCTCTAAAATTCCCATATGTTTCGCCATAGCGTTATTTTCTCACCTCCAGCAGCAGGCATCCGTCGATGCCGGCGGCAAATACCGCCTGAACCACACCGCTTCCCGTCTTGTACTTTACGACGGTCACTTTGGATTCAGCGGAAAGGTTGGTCATCCGGCCGTGAAAACGGTTGGACTGGCTGATGGAAACCATGCGGGTCTCGCCCATGGCTTCCTGCGCCTCTTCACCGGAACCCAGGGCTTTATCCAGCTCCGCTCTGGTCATGCCGATCTTCGCTCCGCCAAGGGCCGCATCATTCCAGATATCCACCCCCTTCAGCTTGCCGTCCTTCCCAAGCTGTAGCGTCAGCCCCAGATTTTCGGCGGCGTCTTCGTATACCATCGGCGTGCCTTCTTCCAGGTCCCATTTTGTTCCCGCCTTGGCAAAGTCGGCCTGAGCGGTTTTCCCATCGGAAGCCGCCAGAGCGAAGTAATCCACCCCGTCTCCCGCCGTGGGTCCGGTATAGTTTTTCGCTCCCGTTCCATCTCCTGCTGCGCCTCCGGCCGCGCCGGCCGTTTCACTTCCGGCCGAACCTTCCGCCGCGCCTGTCGTTTCATCCCCAGCCGCACCGCCGGCTGAGTCTCCGGGCATAACGCCGGTTTCGTCCCCGGTTTCGCCAGGCGGCATACTGGAAAACAGCAGTGAACCGGACTGGAATACACCCTGGGCGGAAAGGGCTCCGCTTGCGGAATCGTAGAGACTGCCGTCGCCGTTATAAGCGTCGAGAAGGAATCCGCCCTTGTATGCTACGATTCCGGAGAACGGGTCGTACTGAGTCCCCTCTCCGTCAAACCGCCCCAGGCGGAAGCCGCCTTCGTAGAGCGGATAGCCGGTCTCAGGATCGAACAGCTTTCCCTCGCCTTCATAATTGCCGTTGTAAAAGTCCCCTTCATAGATCAGATTGCCCGTCTGCGGGTCGAATATCTTTCCCGGGCCGCTGTATTTTCCATTTTCGTAGGTTCCATCATAGATCAGGATGCCCGTCACCGGATCATAGTCCTTGCCGGCTCCCTGATACTGATTATCCGAAAATTCCCCTTCGTAAAGAACCTGCTTGCCGGAAAAGATCTTGCCTTTGCCGTCGAGTTTGCCCAAGGCGAATTCTCCCTGGTAAAGTACGGCGCCGTTTTCATACAGGGTGCCCTGCCCGTCATACAGGCCCTCTTTGAATTCACCCATATAGAGGATGTGTCCGGAGCTGTCGTAAAGCGTCCCGGAACCCTGATATTTATTTTTCATGAAATCTCCGTCGTATCGAAGATTGCCGTTGCTGTAATATTCCTTTCCTGTCCCCTGATAGAGACCGCCTTTGAATTCCCCCTGATAGAGCAGGCTGCCGTCCTTGCGGTACAGGGAACCGAAGCCCTCGTAGCTGTTTTTCGAAAAGGTCCCCTTGTATTGAGTCTGCCCGTCGGGGAAAAAGGATTCCCCGTCGCCTTCATACATTTCCAGCAGAAACGCCCCCCGGTAAACCAGATTGCCTGTCAGGTCGTACAGAACGCCCTTGCCTGTCACTCTGCCGTTATCCAGAGGTCCTTCATAGATCAGCCGCCCGCTGGACGGCAAGAGCAGCCTGACCTTGCCGGTATAGCTGTCCCGTTCCGCGGCGTTGACCATCATGGTGGCCGTAAAGAAGTGCGCCTTGACATAGGGGTAGCCAAATTTAATATACAGGGTCGGTAAAAGAATCATGAGTAAAACGATCACAAAGACCAGCTTTTTCGCCACGTAATAATTGGACAGCGCAAAATAATCCTTCAGCGAAGAGGGTTTGCCGCTGAGGGTCTTTTTGAAGCCTTTGCGCACATCGCCCATGACCTTGGTGGATATCCCATTGGGGTTTAAATACCTCCGAATCCGCCGGTAGCCCTGGGTCAGCGGCATGGTTGCGATTCGAATCATCCGCTGGGAATTGAAGCGCAGTATTTTGCTCAGGTTGAATCCGTCTCCGGTAATACGCAAGTTTCTTCCTCCTCCCGCCGTTTATTCCACAGGCTTTGCCTCTTCCGCCGCCGTTACTCCCGCGGCTGCCGCTTCCGGCGTTTCGATCTCCACCGTTCCGATGCTTTTTATGATCACGGGATTGGCGCTGGCCGCCACGCTGCCCGGGTTTGCCGCAGTGTAAACCAAATATCCCAATGCCGTCGCCAGCACGATGACGGCGAGAACAGGCTTCAGGAATCGGGTCAGCCCCTTGATCCTGTCCCACAGGAGGAACAGGAAGTTCTGCGGTTCCAGCTGCCCCAGTTCCTCCCTGCCCTTTAGCAGGTCGTACAGCCTGCTGTAGGCCTGGTAAATATCAAGGTAATCCGTAAAATTCCCCTGCTCCAGCTCTTCAAGAAACACCGGCAGCTCATCCGCCGACCGGGCGGCGATTTCAGTCTGAAAAATCCCTTTAAAGATTCTCGCCAGCTGGGGCTGAACCCTGCTGCCGGAGGCGGTGAAATAACCCGCCATATTTTCCAGCTGGTAGTTGAAGCAGACCTGCAGGGCGTCGTCCAAAAGCAAATTCTCCTCCTGAAGCACATCGTACTGAATGCAGTCCGGCATTTGCTGAAGCACCATCCACGACAGAAGGTTCTTTCCGATTTCCAGCCGCTCCCGAAAGGAGTAATTCCCTTCCGCAAGCTTCCTGGCGAGGGTCGGCTTCTCCCGGTAAGCGAATACCAGATACAGCTTGCCGTCCTGGGCAAAGCACTCCTGAAAGTCCTGAAAAGCCGGATTTTCCTTCCGCTGCTCTACGAAGAAAGGCATGAGCCGGTAAATGATATCCGGGTTTTTCACGGTGACGATCAGCTGGGTCTGGTCTCTCCTCGCAGCCGATTCACGGCAGACAGAGCTGTCCATATCTCTCGAGGTTTTGAGAACTCTTAAAACCGTGTATTCTTTTTTCAGTGAATGAATCAGCATGATCTCTCCTCATTCCTTCGGGTTATTCCACTTCTTGCTTCGGTTCTCTGACCACGACAAAGGTGGACGCCTTGATATCCGGCTGGGCCTTGCTCTCCACCACGATCTCATAGACGCCGGGGATATTGGGGGCCGTATACATGCCGTTTTTGTCAATGGTGCCGCCCTCGGCCTCCTTCACCGACCATTTGATCCGCTTGTCGGCGATGTTGGCAAAGATGGCTTCAAAATAGCACGATTCTCTGACTTCAACATTGGCCATATCCGGCTTGATGAAAATGCGCTTTGTTTCCATGTTATACCGGTTTTCCTGATCGTCCCGGGTGGCGATCCAATGGACCCTGAGCTTGCGGGCATTGGTCGTGGTGACGGTCCTGGCCCCGATCACGAAGGTCCCCTTGGCGACGTTGGCCTTGGCCGCCAATTCCACGTTGGCGAGGATCGTATCCGCCTCATCCTCAAATACCGTGGGAACGCCGAAGATGAGCTCGCTGTCGTCGCTTACGGTATAGGCTTCTCCCAGGGTTATGAAAACCGGGCCAAGGCCCAGGCCGTGGGATATCTCTTCCGAGAAAAAACGCTGGCCTTCCATCCCGCCGATTCCCAGGTCGACGACCACGCTGCCGGTGGCGACATTTTGAGCGATCCCGTGACCGCCGCTTGACCCCGCGGCTCCGGCGCTTTCCGCCTTTTTGTTCTCGCCGGCGGCCAGCAGCCTTTCTATCTCATCGATTTCAATATCGTTGATGGCGGCGGCCAGGGAATTGTTGAAGAGATATTGCTTGAAGGGCATGGTTTCGATTTTTTCGATCACATAGGCCGAGCCCGCCTTTATAATGCCGATCTTAGCCAGATAGATGCTCTGCTGATATGTATTCTTTACGATTTCCTCCATGGCTCCCCGGTAGTACTGATCCATCAGTTCCCTCTTGGCATTGCCGGAGGTGATGGAGCAGCGGTTGACGGCGCCTGCCGCTTCGCTTGTTTCCTTTTCCCCGATGAACAGGCTGATGTTTTTAGGTGAAACCGCCGCGACGCCTTCCGTATCCTTGACGGCCAGCGCGTTCAGCTCATAGGTCAATTCGTACCGTCCGGCTTTGGCAAAATCCTTTTCGTGGAAATCAATAATGATTTTATTTTTCCCGCCTGCCTCCAGGCAGGTTAAATCCAAATCGTACCGGAAGCCGAAGGGCTGCTGCTGCCCCATGTTTTCCACGAGAATCTTCAGTTCGGCCTTGCCGCCCGAGCTCACGTACTTGGGCAGAACCTGCTTCACCCGGATGCCGTTGCCCCAGTAAACGGTCTGGGTGTCCTGATAAAAGTCGGCGATGGTAAAGCCTTCGTGCTCCGGCTCCTGGGTGGTCAGAAAGAGGCGGTAGCCTTCCGCCACTTTATTGTAGTCCACCTCCCCCGTGGATCTGACATTGGAGCTTGCCAGACTGTGGACCGCTTCCTTCTCCCGCTCGGCGTATTCCAGGCAGAGATACATATAACCGGCGTCGCTATCCCCTTCCAGATCGGATTCAAAGCCTTCGATCATGTTCAGCTTTTTGATCACCGGCGTATCGATTACGATTTCCCGGCCGGAAAAGTCCAGCGCCAGGCCCATCTCCACGGAAATGGAGGTATCATCCACCCCCACGACATTCATGCCGCAAACCACGCCGCTGCCGTACAGGAAACGGTTGATCAGCCTGCGTTTGTCGTTCATGTATTTCTGCTCCGTCTCAAAGTCGTTGACAGTAAGCAGCTTGCCGTAAAAGTAGCGGTTCCTTTCAAAGGGAAAATATTTTAGATTTTTCAAGCGCTATCATCCTTTCTCCTAATCAGGTTTGATCTGATTCTATTTCCGTATCCGCGCTGACGTTGGCAAACGCCAGGGCGGAGAATCCGTCCAGATTGGCCGGCCGGTATTGGTTCAGCACACTGTTCATGCCAAGGTAGGAATATTTATTCAAGAAAATGTATGGTTTTAAGACCACCACATTTGCCTCCATATGGGCCGGTTTGGCGCTTTCGATGATCTTGAGCAGGGTTTTATGCTCTTTCACCGAAGGAACGCAGCGTTCCGGCACAACCACCGTAAAATAATAGGAACTGTCTCCGTACAGGCGGGCCAGAAGTCCGCCGGTTTTGATTTCGCCCTCAGAGCCTTCAAGCTGGAAGTTTTCCACGATGTACGGCCTCTCCCCCAGGTAGAGCTCCACCATATCGGAGACGCCCCGGCGGGTTCCCCTCATCTGGTACATTCGCACTCCATTTTTGATCAGGTGCCGCAGCTGTTCCTCGTTCCAGATGTAACCGTCTTCTATGTCCAGCCAGCCTGCGAGCCACTGCATGAACTCCCCTTCCGCCACATCCGGGTCAAAGTAAGCGGCCACGCCGTCGATCTTCTGTTCCAGCTCGGAGTAAAGGGACTGGAACAGGTTTAAATACCGTTCTGTAAAGGACCTGCTCTTCGGATCGCTCTGATAGACCTCAGGCAGATACCCCAGCCAGGATTGCTTTGGAAGGTAGATTTTCATATGAGAAATCTTCGGGGATTCCTCTCCCTGGCCGAAGAGCTCGATCCGAAACCACAAATACCGTCCCTTGATCTCATGGAGCAGGATATCCTCAGGATTGAGGCTGGTCTTAACCTTCAGATGGCGAAGGGCTTCCTCCTTTTCCTTTAAGCTCCGCCCGGAATCCCGGAGAAAATCCTCCAGATCCGTTTCCTGTCCGTCTGCCTGAAGCGTCCTGCCCTCCGACGCGTAAAAGGTAAACCGGATCGAAGCGTCTCCCAGGCTTTTCCGCCGCACGGTCAGCCGGTGCCATTCCGTTTCCCTGGCCCTGCTGTCCAGGACCCGGGAGTAAAACACACCCCCTTCTCCCAGGGACCCGGGAGCGATTTGCAGGCCGTGAGCCGTGTATTCCACGTTATGGCTGAAACCGCGCTGAAAATCCTCTTCCTTATTAAACACGAAATATTTCAAAGGGTCCATAAGCCGGTATCACCTCTATTCTCCCGCGGATATCACGTATTCCGCTTCTTTCAGATAGGCCATGCCGTTGGGCGGCAGCATCACATCTCCGTTGATGCTGCGGGTAATTCCTTTCCCCTGGGCGTCGATAGCCAGGGACTGAACGCCCACAACGCAGTCAAGGGTATCGATAATACCGTAAATAGTGCTGTAGTGCACCGGACGGCCGAATTCCCAAATTTCATTTTCAAAGAAATGAACCAGCGCCTGCCGGATGATTTCCTCCGCATCCCGGTAGTAGGGTTTGACCAGGATTTCCGCAAATATCTGAATTCCCACATATTCCGGCGACAGGATGTTCACCTTCGTTCCAATCAGGTGCCGGTGCTGGAGCTGACGCCGTATATTTTCCAGATAAACGGCGTTTAATTTCTGGCCCTCGCCCTGTGAGAAGGGCTGGACGACGATGGAGACGGCGTTTTCATCCATACTGCCGTCGGGCCTGGGCAGCCTGCTCACCGGAATGATCCTGCAGTTGCAAATCATCAGACCCGGCGTAGCGCCCACCAGCTTTTCATAATCCTCATAGGTCACCGCACGTTCCATCCGGCGCATCTCCCGGCGCATGGGAAGAAACGCTTCGTCGATGCTCTCCCCGTCTTTGCCGCCCTGAGCCACAAGGTCATTGGTTACGGAAGCCTGGATCTGTGGGCGGGCAAAGTCGGTGATCTTGCCCTCCTTTACGTTGCCCTCGCTTCCCTGACAGACGGCACAGCGGATGATGACCAGCTTTCCTTCCGGCGCCAGGCCCTGCTCACAATTGCCAAAGGTGATGACGCCGCTGTTTTCATCTAAGATATAATGCCGGTGCTCCGGAGCTGAACCGTCAAAGTCCTGGACCTTGGTCCAGTGGGCAAATAAGCCGTCCTCTCTCTGCTCCATGATTTCAAATTCGTCGGCGAGGAGATCGGCGGTCCGCGCCTCCATGCTCTGATACGGAAATCCATCCCCTTCTCCCAGCTGACGCTCCAGGACGAACCCTTCTTCAAAGCAGATCAGGCGCACCATCCTGCCGTCTCCGCCGGGAACGTCGCCCGCGGAATCCGGTTGCAGCCCGGTATGATCCGACGGCATCTCGCTCCGGTCCGACTCCGGCACTGCAAACCAGGCTCTTCCCTCCCGAATGTCCCTTGTAAAGCTCTCGGTTTTCCTCCAGACGGGCCGCTCCTGGCGGTCTTTTTCTTCCAGATACATCTCAGCCCGGCCCCATACGGCAAGCTCCGTATCCCAGCAGAATTCCCGGCGGCCTCCTTCCAGCGGCCTGCCCTCTTCCCAGCTGAAATCCCTGTACTGGGAAAGGGTCTTTTTCTGGCGCACCGGAATCATATTCAGCCGGATCCCCGTCATCACCGGAGCGACTTCATAATAGCAGGCGATGATGGAAGCCCGAAGCCAGTATCCCTTGGCCGGCAAGCCGCTGTCCGCCTCTGCCGGGCCCGTGAGCTCCGCGGAAGAGGCCGGGGCCATTTCATCTTTCAGCCGCAAACAGATCCTGCCGTTTTGAATGAAGCCGCAGGTCTGATCCTTCTCCACTTCCGCCTCCCGCCATCCGGCTGAGGTATAGCACTCCCATTTCAGCCGGGCCAGAGGGGCAAATCCCTCCTGCCAGGGGTTTCGTTTGACCGGATAGTCGTCGGAAATCGTAATGTAGAGGGATAGGATTTCCCCAAGGGGAAAAGCCGTGTCCAACCCGATATAGAAAGCGTCTCCCGCGGCCGGCCGGCGGCCGAAAATATAAAAATGCATTTTCCCCTCGGCTGCGGAAAGCTGGCTGCCGAAGCTCACCCGCTGATTCCCGCACTGGGAGAATCCGTCGATAATTTTTCCTTTGGTCAGAAATTCCCGATCCTCCGTTTCAAAGGGGATCTCCCCGGCCTTTAGGCACGTTCCCTGAGGGAGCGACAGATCTTCGGCCACATCATGGATCCGAACATAGGTCGCCGCCGGTTTTTTCGTCTGGGGCTGCTTTCCCAGAAGCTTTAAAAACTTCAGCTTATGACGGGGGCCGATCTGGTCCAGATGAAACTGCTGAAGCTCCTTCAGCCAGGCAAACAGCTCCAGAAAGGTAATCCCCGGATCATGGGTATTGTAGTCCGTCCAATCGGGATAATATTTGTCGATCAGTTTCCTTCCGTTCTCCGTGATCTCTTCGAACAGTTCATTATCCAAGCTGCTGATGGGTAACATGGGCTACCTCCTCTCCGCCACTGTGATCAATACTTCATGCCTGCCGGAAACAGGCAGGGCGAACAGTCTGTCCCTGTCCGCGTCCAGATCCGCTTCCATCCGTCCGAACTTTCCTTCCGTATACGCCGAAACCATGACGTTTTTCAGGAAGGAGACGCCCTCGACGCCCTTCAGACTGTTGAGCAGCTGTGTCCTGTTGGGAATCACGCCGATCTCCCAGCCTTTGCCGTCGAAATTGCCCGTCATGGGATGGATAAACTCCGCAAGCCTCTTCTCGACCTGCTCCTTGACCTGAAACACAAGGTTGAAATCCTTTACGGAAAGCTCCACCTTCACCGACAATTCCAGAAAATTGGGCTCGATGACATAGAACCGGTTCAAATCGAGAATATTGCCGCTGATATGGGCGGATACATATTGAAATACCTGCTCTTTCAGCTTGCCGAAGAAGTTCCGCCCCTGCTGGAAATCTTTCTGTAAAATGACCAGCGTTACGGAACCCGGCTCCCGCAGTCCATTTTCGTTATAGCCGGCAAAGCATTTGGCCTTCCAGATATTGCGGCTGGCCTCCATGGCAAGAGACTCATAATCTCTTGCCGTAACCCCCCGGCTGCCGTGCCGTAAGGCTGCGGCGCTGCGGTCCAGGGCCTCCTGAAGAGTTTCCTGGTCACAGCCGCCGGAGGTGTTCTCCGGGTTGGCGATCTCGCTGACAAAACCGATGGAAAGGTTGCTCTTGTTGATCAACCCTTCCGCTAAATTTCCCGCCTTTCCTCCGCCGGTCCGATAGGCGGCGCGAATCCGGTCGGCGTCCCCTGCCGGAGGGATCCGCCCGTTTATTCCATTGCCGAAGAAGATCCGGCCTTCGTTGCGGTCCACCTGGTAATGCCGGTCGTCGGGTCCGGAAAGGGCGAAATCTTCGACTTCCTTCCATCGCACCCAGGCTTCCTGCATCCGGCCAGACTCATCGCGCACCAGGGTCAGATCATCTTTATTGCACAGCTGCCGAAGGAGCAGCCCTTCCCCCGTTTCCGCTTCGTCCACCTGGACCTCGATTTCCTGAACATTGGGATACAGGAGCTTACAGGAGTAGTTCTCCTCCTGAGGCTCGATGGAAAACAGCTCCTCGGTCCTGGTTTCCAGATGAACGATCTGGGTGGTGTTCAGGTGAAGTCCCTTGACCCGCGGCAGCTGCAGCGGATTTCTGGGGTCGTTGTAGCGTTCCTCCACATCGATCACCCTGATCCAGTACAAATCCTCGGCCCAGAGGACCTGTCGCCGGAAGTCCCTGGCGCCCATGAAGGTAACGATCCCCGTTTTCCGCAGGTTTTCCGTTTCATCCACGCAATTCAAAGCCGTCCAGCCCTGCTGTCCATAATACTCCCAGACGAGCCGGGGCGGTTTTTCCTGCATGGCGTCCTTTAAAGAAAACAGCAGCTTGACCGGCCCTTCTTCCGGCGGCTTTGTAAATCCAAGATAGAGAGCGCTTCTTTCATCTTCAACCGTCTGAAATGGCCGGAAGAAACGGCTGCCATCCCGGAGGTCCCCCGCCTGATACGCCTCCTGGGTCAAGTTGTTGACGGTGTATAGATCATCCGGCAGCACAGCGCCTCTGGTATACTCGTAGGCAAAATATGGGCCTTCGATCAGCGGCGTCACGTAAAAACCTTTGGTTTTATACAGATTGTTCAATTTCAGGACCCGGCACCGGATGAAGCAGGAGTCGGTGGCGCCGATCAGGATTTTCTCCATGTCCTCGGGGCAGATAAACTCAATGCTCCGGTACTGTCCCATGGTGCCCTGGCCGGTGCTGAAGGTGTCCCGGCAGGCATTGTCGGGGAAAAGCCTGGCCCAGCCCTGGCCGTTATAATACTCCCAGATCACATCCTCAATGGTGATGTCGTATTCCATATCCGGTTTGAAATCCGAGCGGCGCATGATCAGCTTCCAGTTGATATTCGGGTCGCCCAGATCCAAATCGATGGGAATGCGGATAAAGTTCAAATTAAAGTTCAGCCTGACCAAAGCGCCCTTTTTTGTCAAGGCTTCTTCAGAGGCAAAATAGACGTCGCTGAACAGGAACATCTTCTCACCGAAGGGAAAGAACTCCTGGAGATTTTCCTCCATACCCGCTCCGATCACACTGTCGGGCAAAAGCCCCGTGCCCTGGGAAGAGATGTTCATCTGGTCCAGGATAAGGTCCTGAAAAGGCCTGATCTCCTTGACAACGCAGCGGATCCAGTAGTTTTCGATCCCGTTTTCCTCGCCAAGGGCAAAGGCCGGCTGGCGTTCGCTTTTAAAGAACAGCAGCTTGCCGTCCTGAAGCTTGGAACCGTCGAATTCCCGGTATCCGTCCTCCGCAAGGTACTCCCAGCGGGCAATTCTTTCATCCAGAAAGCTTTGCAGAATTTCTTCGCCGATCTCCTTCTGATAATACGGGACAAATCCGATTTCGATCCAGGCGCCCTGGCTGATGGAAAGAGCGCCCTTCTGACAGAAATACAGCGCGTGCTCCTGCAAGTTTTCCCCATTGAAATCGAACAGATAGAACGGCGTCCGGCTCTGCTCAAATATTTCTCTCTCGTAGACCTGGCTGATGACGTCCTGCCTTCCGCTGACTCCGTAGATTTTTTCCAGCCGGGACGAGGTCACATAGACGTCATTGACAGTTTCAAAGATCAGCCGGCCGCTTTCCTCGCTCTCCACGTCGGCCACCAATTGGGCGCCCGCTTTCACCGCCGTGCCTTCGGCCTCCTCCCCGGCCAGACCGAAGGTGATATATCCGGAGGCCGGAATCGAAGGCAGAAGCTTGGCGTTCAAACTGTTGAAAAAAGCTGTCTTATGCTTTTCCACCACCTGGTTCAGCCGGCCGATGGTGCCTGAAAACAGGTCGGCAAAGATCAGAGCCAGGGCCGTTCCCACGTCGGGATTCTTCTCGTCAAAACGCCATTCCGGCGTATACGCGGAGGAGGTTCGCCCAATCCAGTCGATAATATCTCTCTTTGTTCTGTTGTCAATATCCGGTGTTTTCATCTTCCCCTGCCTCTTCTCACTCTGTCCCTTCGGTTAAGTAATAGGGAAATATAAGGTTAAACGGATTATTGGTGGAGCGCACCACATAGGAAACGTGGATGAGCATTTTGCCGTCGTCCGGTATCACGTCCACCTCAACGTCGGCGATCCTGGGTTCCCACCCGGTTAGAGCCTCTTCGATCTCCCCGCGCATTTGGGTCACGGTCTCATAGTCAAGGCCCTGGAACAGATATTCCCGCAGACCGCAGCCGAAGTCCGGGCGCATCACCCGTTCCCCCTTGCCGGTCATAACGATGATCCGGATGGCTTCCTGTATGTCTTCCTCATATCGGGAGGTCATGATCCTGCCGGTAGCCTCATCCACCTGAATCGGAAATTTCCAGCCGGTTCCCAGGAAGCTCTTTGCAAAATTTTCTTCCATCTCACTCGCTCCTTATCGTGTTTCCAAATGAACAAATCGCGTTTCAAAGCTAATTGATCTTCGTCAACTTGCCCTTGAGCTCCAAAACTGCGTTTGAATTTACCTTGACGCTGCCCTTGCCGCTGACTTCAACCATGTTTCCGCCGGCCTTCAGGCTGCTTTTCGAATTCAGCTCCAGGCCCTGGGTACCCTCTATGGTCACTTTATTGGCTTTTATGGCGATGCTTTTCTTGTCTCCGTCCAGCTCCAGGGTGGCGCCTCCTTTCTTGGCGTTAAAGGAGATCTTCTTCGAGCTCACGGTGATGACTCCTTTTTTGCAGTCCATCTTGAGCAGGTTTTCTCCTTTTTCATCCTGTATGACAATGATTTTATTCTCATCCTCCAAGGCGATTTTCAATTTGCCGGGGGTATGGATTTCAATCCTTTCCTTCTTCTTTTCTTCCTCAAAGACGATTTCATGGCCGCCCTTGGTCTTGATCCGCTTGATTGTATTCTTCTCGGTAGCGGTTCCCTCCGGGATCTTATCCTTGGCGTTGTTCCAAAGAGAGCCGATGACATAGGGGCTGTTGATGTCGCCGAGGTTAAAGGCCAGGATCACCTCGTCTCCCACCTCCGGCAGCCAGTAATTTCCGTAGCCGTTTCCGGCGTAGTTCTGCGCCACCCGCACCCATTCGGTGAGGGTCTTGCCCGTTTCGCCGAGGAAAAACTCAACCCTGACCATGCCGGTGTGCTTCTTTTCCTTATCCCAGTTTTCCTTGACTACGCCCGTGGTGATCCCGGGTATTTTGCCCGCCCGTTCCTTCTCCCGGTCCTCGTCCTCCGGCGCGCTCAGGAGGTCTATGATATCGAATTCCATTATTTCCATCCTCCTATGCTGAAGCTCGTGGTAAAGCCGTCGGCTCCAAGGCTGTGGCTGACGTTTTTCAGATAATAGGTGCCGTCGATATCCTTATCCAGTTTTTTCAGCTGAAGGAATCTTCCCGGCACGAGCTCCGGCAGTCCGACGCAGGTCCCCCTTCCGCCCTGGCTCTTGTGTTTATTTTTGTTGCCTTCGGCCTTTGCCCGCTTTTGGGCCTGGTTCAGCTCGAAAGCGTCGGGGTCGGTGATAACGGTAGGCTGAGGGTCGGAGATGACGGTTTTCTGCTTCGGGTCCCCTTTGACCTTTTCCTCCGCCACCAGGGTCTTTTTGTTCTCTTCATCAAAGCCTATGACCTTGACGGTGCCGTTATAGTACAGGGCGTTGCGGGAAAAGGACATCAGTCCCTTGCCCCATTCCAGGGTCAGGATCGGCGCGGCAACCTTTTGGGGTGTGCGGAAATATGCTTTACCCGCCAGCACGAAGAACTCCCGGTCCGCCTTGCGGCACAGCTCATGGACCACGAAGTCGTAGTCGGGAAGCCTCTGGGTGACATTGGGGAGCTTTTCGTCGGTTTTATCGATCACCAAAGCGGTGCAGATCTTCTGGTAGCGTTTCATGACCTCGGAAAACGCCTGGGAATAGCTTTGAACGCTGTGAACCATCATCCGCGCCTTGCTCTCCATCATCAGGCGGCGGACATCCAGCGCCGTAATGGAAATGACGGGCACGTCGCGGAATTCATAGCTCACCTCACTGATATAGCCTTTGAAAACCAGTGTGGTGGTCGAGCCGTATCCGATTTCCACGTTGATGACGGTGCCCAGGACCAGTTGGGATTTAAACTTGCTGTAAAAGGTCCGGGCCTTCAAATCGTAAGCGTTGACGATGGTGAAGCTGCAGCTGGAGGCGTGGTCGAGAGACAGGTTGAGGGACACGTCCTCTACTGCCGCCTGCAGAGAGGAGATGATGTCCTTGCCCTGACATTTGATTTTAAAGGCGGGCGTCATAAAATTTTTATATCTCTGAACCAGCGAATCGTAGCTGCTGGTTTTGTTCATTAAATCTGCCATGAGGCCGCTTCCTTTCTCCTGCGCGTTCCCTTCGGTGAAGATATATTTTTCGCCCCGCTACAGCGGAGGCAGTTTAAGAGTCTGTCCGGGGTAGAGCTTCCGTGGATTCATCAAGCCGTTTTCTTTGGCGATAACCCGCCACATCTCCGGATCTCCATATTCCTCAAAAGCCAGATTCCAAAGCTCCATGCCCTGCTTTACCGTCCTGCATTTGGTCCGGTCCGGCGATTCAAAGGGCGCCTGTTTCTTGCTTTGGGTCAAATCCAGAACCTGCTTGAAGGTTACCTCCAGCTTGGCCCGCACCGGCATCCCATCCTCCATGAACATGGTATAGGTCTGATTGACGCTGGCAATCACGCCCTTAAATTTCAGAGGGCCCCAGATAAATTCACAGAGGGGCGGCCTGTGCAGAGAGCCGCTGATGGAAGTCAGGCCCGTGATTTTTTTTGTCAGAAGCGAAACGTCCGTGGGTTTTACGGACTGTTCCGCGGCCATCTTGGCAGCAACGTTGCCGCCGGCCACGGCGGGGGACGTTTCAAAGGTGTCGAACATCAGGGTCATGGTCAGGGTGGCGGCCGCTCCGGAAACATACTGAGTGACCGGCCCATCCAGTCCTGGAATATTCTTTTCAGCGTAGTTGACGCTTTCCGTCAGATTGTATTCCGCCGGATTGAAAAGCACCGAAACCTCTTCTGTCCCTTTTTCCTTATAGATTTTTATCTTTGCTTTTTTAAAGGCCACGGCCTTTCCTCCTAACTCATTCCCATGCGCAGGCGCTGAAGATGGATATCCTTATTCAAGCGTTCCAGCACCGCGTCGGCGACCATTTTCACCTCCGCTTTGCCCAAGGCGGCGCTTTGACCCTGCCGCCCATTCTTCATCTGATCGATCACCTGCTCCTGAATATTTATTTTTTCCATCAGCAGCTTGACGTTTTTATCTTGTTCCCGCAGGGCCTCCGCATCAGCCATCTCCTTCTTTTTCAAATACTGGAGCTCCGTCCGGACCGGATTCAGGAACGCTTCCTCCTGGGACGGCGTTCCGGCTCCCCGCTCCTTTTCGAGGTACTCCAGCGGCTGGGCCGCCTTATCCGGCTTCAGGTGTTCAAATCTCCCGTAAAGCTCATGAGGATGGCTGTGGAGAAGAAAACTGTTGAAAATTTCGTTGTGATTTCTCAGCCGTGTCCCAGTTTCCAGCCTGATCAGTTGAGTTTCAGTTTCTATTTTGAAAGGCCTTGTCCCGGGGGTTCCGTTTTCCGGCGCCGCGTTCTTAAAGAATCCGGCCTCCGTGTCCCCCGCCTCCCGGATCTCACCAGTCCGGTGGGTAAGCGCTTCTGTTTGCAAAATCTGAGTGTTTATCCGCTGATCTGCCCGCCGGCCGACCTGCCGATCTATTCTTTGATTCAGTTGTTGGTGCAGCTGTTGATCTATTTTCCGGCTCAGTTGGTGCAGCTGCCGGATTATCTGTTGATTTGTTTGTTGGTTTATCTGTTGATTTATTTGGTGCTCCAGTTGCTGATTGATCCGCTGGTTGAGTTCCTGATTTACCTGTTGGCTCAACCGCTGATTTGTCTGTTCGCTGAGCTGTTGGTTTATCCGTTTGTTGTTCTGTGTGTTTGCGACACGGTTTACAGTCTGCGCCCCTGCGAAAACTTTCCAAATCCCGGCAGAAGGCTCTAAAGATTCTGTGAAAATATCCTGCACTCTGCCGTTCCTCTGTTTTTGCAGGATCAGCTTCTGTATCTCACTTGACAGAGGCCGTATCCCCTTGCTCGGCAGTGGCGTCTGCATCACCTCGTCCGGCAGCTGGTGATCAAAGGCCGTCTCATCCGGCAGTCTGTGTTCAAGAACTGTCATATCCGACAGCCGATATCCCAACAGCCTGTGCAGCTCGTAAGAGCGGCTATAATCAAGGAATCCGGTAAAGATCTCTCTGAGATTTCTCATCTGGGTCTCAGTTTCCAGTTTAACCGGTTGAGTTTCAGTTTCTATTTTGAAGGGCTCCGCTTCCCGGCTCTCAGTGATCCGGCGGGCTGGCGCTTCGGTCTGCAGAAGTTGACGGTTTATTCGCCGGTTTATCTGTTGTTCTATCTTTTGTCCGATCTGTTGATTTACCGATTGATTTATCCGTTGGCTTACCGATTGATATATCTGCCCATTTGTTATGTAGTTAAGGGTTTGGGCCCCGGCGGAACTTTCCCAAATTCCGGCGGGAATTCCTTGTGCTTCAGTGGGGATTTCCCAAATTTCGGCGAAAGCCTCCCGCGCCCCGGTAACGCTTTGCCCTTGCGGGAGCGGCTTCCGTATTTCACTCGGCAGCGGCAGCCGCGTCGTGGGTCCTGTCAGAGGTTGTTGCGCCGATTGGTTCGGCGTCAATTTCATGCCGGGCGGTCGATATTCCATCGACGCTGCATCTAGTCGCTGATGTTCCAGCGCGGTTTTACCCGACATCCGGTATTCCAGCGCCGTTGTATCTGTAATCAAGCGTTCCAGAACCGTGTGATCCTTAATCCGACGTTCTGACTCCGTTTGATCCGGCAGCCGGTGTTCCAGCATCCTGTACAGTTCGTGAAAACTGTCACGGGAAAAGCTGTTGGCAAAACTTCGGACCTGCAAAAGCTGATGAACCACCGCTTTTCGCACATCGGCCGGCCTCAGCTCCGCTGGAGTATGCCCCCGCGCTGCGGTCTCCCTGATCAGCGTCAGGTTCTTCTGGATCTTCTCATCCCATTTGCGCCGTTCTCGCTGCAAATAATCCAGTTGACGCCGGGTCTTTTTCTTGGCGGCCGCAGAAGCCTCCTTGCGGTCCAGGGCGCGAATTTCCTGCCAGATGGAATTCAGTTCCCGATAGGATTCCCTGCTTTCACTGTTCAGACGCTGTAAATTCACAGACTGCAAGCTTGGGTCCTGTGGATTTTCTGTCTGCAAGCTCAGAGTCTGCAAGTCATGCTCGATTTGCTCCCGTATCCGGCGGAAAACCGTGGCTCCGGCAAGGGGAAAATCCTGGCGGTTGTTCCATTGCAGCATCAGCCGGTAAATAAGCTGAATGGTTTCCGACCTATTGGTCCGGAGAATCCGATTCTGTTTCAGGCTTAAAAAAACCAAAGAAACACCGGCATAAGGAACTGTGCCCGCATTTTCATATTTCTCTGCAATTGCTTCACTGAACCTTCTGTTTTGCACCGCTTTGGTCAGCGCAAAAATGTTTCCCGGGCTTCCCATGCCGCTTTCCTTTCCTTGCGCCTGCTTAACTTACCTCAAATAAACCGGAATGCGCGATCTCAAACCGTTCGATCAGCACCTCGTTCCCCATGGCGTTCAACTCGCCGAGTTCCCAGTTTACCACAACGCCTTCGGTAAAGCCGTAAACGCTGTTGATCGATTGATGTTCTCCCATCACCACCAGAGTGGCCGGCGCCAGTATCCTTCCGCCGGGGTACAGGCCTAACGCCTTAAATTTATCCCGTTCCACATTCCGATGCACGTTAACGCCCTTTTCCAGGATCAGGGTTTCGCGCTGCTGCCGGGGTTTGGTGAAGGTATGCACGTGATAATTATGGCCGCCTTCCTGAATATTCTCATGTTCAAGGGCCCGGCCGATATTGCTCACCTTGGCGAAGCTCAGCATTACCGAACCGATGCTTAGGATAAATCTGTTGTTGTTTACAACGCTATATTGCACTAAGGCTCTTGTCAGCATAAGCCTCTCCTCCCTCGTCAAAACTTAGCGAATACGTTCTCCGGCTCGTCGTTGAGCTTGCCGTTGATCCTCGAAACCTCTTTGCACCAGCGAATCCTGTCCCGGTGGGGCAATTCCATGACGTCGTCATGATTCCAGTGGAGATAATAGGCAAGAAAGGCCGCCTCCTCATAGATCTTCTCCTCTGGATACAGCTCTACACCCCGGCTTCCAAAAAATTTATGGGTACGTCCACATCCTTGCCGCAGTGAGGGCAGACTCCCTTATAAACCGGCGTATCCATGGCGTTGATCCGCTGGTATAAATCCTGTAAATAAGCCAGATCCATGGTGTAGAGCCCTTCGATAACCTTCGTGTCCACGGCGTTAAGGGAGCCTAATTTGGTCACGACTCTGGCTAAGAGAATGATGGTCAGATAGCTGGGATTTTGCTGAACTCTTGGATCCCTCATCGGCAGAATTTCATCGGCGGCTGTGGCAAGCCGCATGATGCCTTCCCGATGGAGTGTACCGCTTGGGTCGACAAACCCGCGGGGGAGCTGAAATGTATATTCGGTCTGAAATGCCATGATGAATCCCTCTCCTTCCTTTTTCTAGCATTAATTCTGCCGGGACGGCGCTGATGCGCCGGGCAGAATGTTAAACGAACGGCTTGGAGAAAACAGCTCCCTGGGGGAACTGCTTCTCCAGCCCTTTAAGATTTTGATTTAATTTTAAGAAATTCTCGTCATACCTTCGTGAGCGATTTCCAGACTCTCAATGGCGACCTCCGAGGAAGTGGCATTAAAATCCGGAGCGGTATATTTGGTCGGCCAGGCATTGATGACCTGCCAGGAGGCCGCCGCGTCTCCCGCGTCGTCCAAAGCCGTGATGGTGATGGTCTTTCTGTCGACTTCCCCTTCGACTCCGGTGATAATCCATTCATAGAGAACCATGGAATCGGTCAGACCCTGTTTCAGGGTAATGTTGCCGTATTTCTTGAGTCCCGGCAGCTTCATGGGGGTTTGCACCATGTCGCCTTCCCTGTACTCGATTACGTCAATGCTGGCGTCAAAACCGGAAACCTCGGAAAACCCTCCGGCTTCCAGGCCGTCAATCTCCAGACGGAACCGAAATTTAGCATGTGGATAACCAGCCATTATTCATTCACTCCTTTCGCCAATTATTCGCCTGAACTTGTCTTCTGCGTAATTCTGAAGATTACAAACTCTGCAGGTTTCACAGGAGCTACCCCGATGACGCAGACCAGACGGCCGTTATCAATGTCATCCTGGGACATGGTGCTCTTACCCACATCCACAAAGAAAGCTTCGCTGGGGTCTGCGCCGGCTAAAGATCCAAGTCTC
The DNA here is from genome assembly GCA_036835995.1 of Bacillota bacterium. Classification (GTDB taxonomy): domain Bacteria; phylum Bacillota; class Clostridia; order Peptostreptococcales; family Anaerovoracaceae; genus Anoxybacterium. Next base: position 33,599 of record DAITKX010000002.1, read on the forward strand.
CACAGACCGGTCAGGAACACATCGATGGTGCGCTTTACCCTTACCCAGAGCAGCTCGTCATTGGGTTCGAAAACAACCCAGTTGGTATTGGCTTTAATGGATTCCTCGATAAAGATAAAGAGACGCCGTACGTTTATGTACTTCCATGAAGGGTCGCTGCTGGCCGTTCTGGCTCCCCAGACCCTGATGCCCTGTCCGGCAAATGCCCGAATCAGGTTGACGCCCTTCGGATTTAAGATATCCTGTTCTCCCATGCTATATTGGCAGTCCAAACCAACGCAGGCCCGTACCACCTCATTGGCCGGTGCTTTGTGCACGCCTCTGGTGTTGTCGCTGCGGGCATAGATGCCAAGGATAGAGCCTGAGGGAGGGATCGCAATATTTTTCTTATCCAGTGGATCGAAAACTTCCAGCCAGGGATGGTACAGCGCCGCATACTGGGAATCGAAAATATCCCGATGGGCGTTGACATCCGCCACTTTCTTGCTTTCCCTGGGGACATCCAGCACGGCAAACCGGCTGCCCAGATTTTCACAATGGGCCACCAGCATGAGCTGGACGTTGGGATCTGTAATCCCCGGAACCGCCATAAGGGACACTACATCGTTGTCCACAAACGCCTGAATTCCGGTGCGCTTGCCGGGGCCGTTGTCCACGCCGATGAAGTCCGCCGCGGAAAGGCTTCCCACGTTACCGTTGCTTCCATCGGTCAAGCTGATCGAAACCACTGCCTTGCCTTCTTCTCCCGCCACCTGCGCGAAGGGTTCCTTCGATGCGCTGTCGCCCAGATATGTCACCGTGACCAGGTCGGATTTGGCAGTCTTTTTTTCCACATAGTTTGCCGCGCTGATATTGAATGAAACATTCTCATAGAATTCCACCAGATCGTCGCAGCGCACCTCAATGTTGAACTCACAGGTGGAGATCACCTTGACAGGCAGAAGATTTTTATCCACTACATCTGTTGAAAATTCTTCTTCGAATTCCAGCACGTTGTCCTGGCTCTTCACGATTCGGTTGTAGATAGTGGTGGTCTTGTCGTCAAAGGCTACGATATCTCCGGCGTTAAAGCCCACCGAATTTTTGACAGCGTACTTTTTGCTGTCCAGGACTTCCAGAATCTGCGTCTTGGCCTTGCTGGCCGGAGTGAAGATCGCCTGGATGTTGTTGCCCCAAAGTCCGGGATTTTTAGCCGTCAGCCTTAAGACGGCCTTGTCCGCAGGCACCTCGCCCGACGCGGCTTTGGCGTTTTTCGGCGCCACGCGAGAGATAAAAGCACGGGAACCTCCGTTGATGAAAAAATGTTCCACCGCGTAGGCCAGGAAACGATAATCTCCGAACTCGCTTCCCGACAGATAGCCGCCGTACTTTCTTTTGAAATCGGCGAAATTGGTAACCAGCTGAGGGACTCCCTCACAAGGTCCCCTTTCCGCCAAGCCGATAAACCCGGCGGTGCTGGTCCCAACACCTTCCATCGGTTTCCCGCCCGACTCAAATTCTTCCACATAGACGCCTGGTGATAAATATTCGGCCATATTTCCCCCAGTTTCCGAACTAAACTGAAACCGGATGCCTCCTTTCGTTTATTCGTTTATTAGCGTTGCGTTTTATAGTTCATTTTCATTAAATCATCCGGCTCTGAACAATTCTCTGAACATTTTACAAAACCCTTTAATTTTTTTAGATTTCTTTTAAATTGTCATCATGCCCGGCTTCGTCTTCCCTTTTGTCATCGTCTCCGGCTTTGCCTCCGCCTTTCTCTTCATCCTCGCTGATGCCCTGCTCTTCGCCTTCGCCCTTCCCTTCATCTTCGCTTTCTTCCAGGTCCTCTTCCTGCCATAGCCGGTTTGGGCCCCAGCCTTTTCTCCTGCCCTTGCCGGCTTCCTCCAGCAGAGAAAGCAGCCTCACCGCAACGGTCTGCTGCTGCCGTTCCTTATCGGCCACCACGGTGGTCAGAAATTGAATCCGCTTCTCCAGGGCCTGTTTTTCCTCTCTTGCGTTGCTGCGGGCAAGATGCAAGGCCTGACGCCGTAGATATTTCAGCGATTCCTTTTCCTCCCGGGTGCTGAGAAACGGGGTAATTTCATCCTGGACTTCAAAATCCTTTTTTTCCATGAGCTCACTCAGCTTGCCCATGATATAGGAAGGTGCCTTGCCGGCGGGTGCCCGGTAACTGACGGCGCTCTCCTCCCTCCGTTCCTTGTCCTCGTTGACGAAAAATTCTCCGGTGATCAGGGGCACCTTTTTTGCGGTCTGTGCCTCCAGAGCTTTGCTTTCCGGCGGCAGGGCGGAAAGCTCTTTTGTATGGCGGCGGCTGGTGACCAGCACCAACTGCTTCTTGTCATCAAATCCAGCGGATAGCGCCCCATAGGAATTGGAAAAATCCATGAGCTTTTGCGGCTCCCTGCCAAGAGCCCTCTCCTGTTCAGAGGAAGTATAGCCCATGACTTTCTCGCCGGGCTCCCCTTTTCTTTCTCGGAGCTGTCCATCAGAGGAGCGCCACCCGGGAAACCGCTCCTTATATCCAGGTTCCCATTCCATCGCTACACATCTTCCTTTCACTTTTTTCTGATTTACAGCCGCCGCATCGTGGCACTTTCGCGGGCAGCGACATCTATAAACTAGAAAAGCATATGATATTCCCCGAACTCCTCCGGGGATAAGCTCTTGCCGCTCTTCGCCAGCTCGTGGCGCAGGGCCTGCAGAATTTCCGCCATGCCGACCTCTCCGCTCCCTGCGGCGGCCATGAAAGCCGCGTTTACCGCGATATTTTTGATGCTGCTGCCGGAAAGCTCAAACCTCCGGGCCAGGTACTCATAATCCAGCTCCCCGCTTAACGGCGTGCGGGCCGGAAAAACGCTCCGCCACAGCTTATACCGGTACTCCTGATTGGGGAATGGAAATTCTACGATGAATTTCAGCCTTCGCTTGAAGGCCTCGTCGAAGTTTTGCAGAAGGTTGGTCGCCAAAACACATACCCCCTCGTATTCCTCTATCTTCTGCAGCATAAAGGCGGCCTCCATGTTGCTGTATTTATCCAGGGCGTCCTTTACCTCCGTCCGCTTGTTGAAAAGCACGTCGGCTTCGTCAAAGAACAGCACGGCTTGGCTTTTGGCAGCCTCTCGGAAAATATCCTCCAGATTTTTTTCCGTCTCTCCGATATATTTGCTGACCACTCCCGCAAGATCAACCTTATAAAGCTCCAGCTTTAGTTCGCCGGCCACGACCTGGGCGCCCATGGTCTTTCCGGTGCCGGGAGGGCCGGAAAACAAGAGGGACAGGCCCCGCCCGTAAGGCAATTTCGCACCGAAGCCCCATTGATTGTACACCGTATGCTGATAGCGCACCTGATCGCATGCTGTTCTCAGCATACCCTTGGACGCAGGGGGCAGAATGAGGTCATCCCAGGTAAATATGGAGGGCACCTTGCGGGCTTTTCCGCTCTTGAGCCCATGCCGGATCTGTCCGTAGCAGCTCTCATACAGAGCGGCTTCGTCGATCCGGTCCGATCCCCTCACCAGGCTTAAGCTTTTGGCCTGTGCCAGAGCGGTTTTAATCTGGCCGGGAGACAGGACGAATTTGGCGGCCGTTTCATCAAGCCCGATCTCAGGAGTCAAGCTATATGCGGCGGAAAATTCCTTCCATAGCCTTAGCCGCTCATCTTCATCGGGCATCGGCAGGGCCAGGGGAAGAACGCAGCCGGAAAATCTTTCCGGCGTCAGCTGCAGATCGCCCTGGGCGGTGGCCAGGACACGGCCAGAGCCCTGCCGAGCCACGCGGCCGCCAGCTCTTCGCCTGCCATCCCCTGATCCAGCAGCGCATCCAGACCGGCAAAGCACAAGACCGCCTGCCGGATGACGCTTTCCCGGCAAAGAAGCTCCAGTATCTCCGGGGACAAGCGATTCTGCAGCAGCATCTTAGGAAGGTCGATAAAGAGGATTGCCCGTTCCAATTCCCCGCAAAAAAGCCTAAATTGATATTTCTTTCCAACTCCGGCAGGACCGGTCAGAAAAAAGACGACCCTCTGCTCTCCCGCATGCTGAACCGCTTCCAGAAGCCGGATCATCTCTCCGGTCAGGCCGTCCTTACGCTCCCTTTTGCCGCTCTCCGCCCGGTCCGGTTCCCAGAAAAAAGAAAATTCAGCCAGATCCGGATTGTCCATCCGGCCTTCCAGCACAAAATGAAGGATGCGCTGATCCAATTTCCACAGCATGCTTAAATCAGAGCAGTCCTTTCCCTCGACGCTCTGAAAAAAGTACCGCCGCAAAGGATTCTCCTTGCTCCAATATCCATGGTATTCGCTTACGTCCTCTCCACCATAGAAGCGAATCGCCAGACCCAGCGACAAAAGCCGCTTTGCGGGGTCCTTATGGAAAAAGGCAAAATGCCCTTCAAACAGGAGCTCCAGCTCCGGAAGCAAAGACATTCGAACGCAGTGGCGCTCAAACCGGTTCAGCTGAAAAACCAGAAACAGATATTCCAGGGGGAGAAAAATTCCTGCTTTTAAGCTTTCTGCGCTCCTTTCCTCCATCCTTGCCGCCCTGACTGCGGCCTCCTCTTCCTGCTCTGTGAGCAGCAGCCGGCCCCAGCCGGCCAAATCCTGCAGATATTCCGCATTTGATGTGTACGGCTTCATACTCTGCCCACTCTCTTTCCCTGTGCGCCCTCTTTCAGGCAGCATCGATAAGCCCGGGTGACCTCTTCTTCCGGTTCCACGTCCAATTCTTCCCTTAAAATCCTGGAGAGCTTTTCATAATATTTTTTGGCCCGTTTCACCTCGCCCAAAACCCGGAAGCATTTAAAGCCCAGAAGATATAATTTCTCTTCATATGGATCGACGGCGATAGCTCTTTCGATAAAGGACATCCCCTCTTCAAAATTCCCTTCCTGCATGGCCCGCTCCGCTATAGCGCAGCTCATACGCAGAAACATCCGCTCATAGTAATCCCTGCAGTCAATTCCGAAATTGCCGGCCACTCCTTCCAGATAACTTCCCGTGTACGCTTGCAGCCACTCTCTCCGGCTGTAGATGAAATCGTTATTCTTTTTCTCCATGCTCTGGCAGAGTTCGTCAATTCTGTCCAGGTCCGAATCCACCCTGTCCACCCGCATGGTATATTTCTTATCCTGATACTCGATCAGATCGTCCATCTGCCACTGAGCCAGGGTTTTGCGAATACTGTACAGCGTGGTATGAAGCAGAGCCGTAGCGCTTTTTTTATCCGCTTCAGGCCAAAGCTGAAGCAGGAGAAAATCCCTTTCAATGGGCTTGCCCCGCAAATGGAACAGATAGGCAAAGAGCTCCTGGGCTTTTTGGGTTCTCCATTTCATTTCCGCTTTCCCGTCGGGCAGAAAAACCCGGAATCCGTCAAAGCATCTGATATGTACTCTTCTCTCCCCGCTTTTGTCCTCCTTTATAAATTTGCGAAGCTCCTGCATTTTCCCCGCTGGAACAAGACCCCAATCCAAGCGGTTCTCCTCCTGGTATGCCTCCACCTCCCGCATCTGTGCATCCGCCTCTTCCCGGCGCCCTTCCCGCTGTAAAGCTAAAACCAGCATCAGGCGGGCATAGGCGGTAAAGGCGGTCTCCATCTCCCTGTCTGCCAGGCTGCTTCTCACAAATTGCTCTGCCTTCGACCACTCTTCCCCGTCATACAATCCGCCGGCCAAACAGGCCAGCATCATTTCCTCCGCCAGAGGGATCAGTTTCTCGTTCCCCGCCAGAATACGCCGAATCTCGTCCTGAAATTCCGGCCCCTCCGGTTCCAGGGCAATCAACTCCCGGATCACCTGAACCGATCTGACGAAAATATGATTTTCCCGAAAAGCCGAAACATATCTCCTGGCCATATTTATGCTTCTGGCGGCTTCCTGGCGCATTTTATCCTTTTCTTTAGCAGGGGTTTCTTCACCCATCGCGCTGAGGTGGAAGATGCAGGCCTGAATCAGATAGACCAGCCACAGGTCTTCACCCATATGGTTCTGGGTTTTCCGATCCACCTCTTCCCGGATGGATTTACAGGCATTTTCCCTCTGGCCCGTAAAAAGATACATCAGCGCGACATAAGCCCTTATGGAAAAAGTCTCCCTTTCATCCCGGTCGAACCATTCCCAGTCCAGCAAATCCTGGTAAAGCGTCAGGCCCTTGCGGTATTTGCCCCAGTAAAAATAGACAATCACCGAAAAACGCCGGAAGTAGCTTTCCGCCCTGCGGTTTTGCACTTGGCGGGCGCTTAAAATCATCTCGCTGCAGATGGCCAGAACCTCCTTGTAACGACCCATGAAGATGAGGTTGTGAAGGCGCTCCCCAATCACTGTGTACCACAGTTGATTGTGGCGGACATGCAGGCGCGGCAGGACGGATTCCAATAAACGGCAGCTTTCTTCCAGAGAAACCTGGTCCCGGGCGATCCGGGCCTTTTCCAGCATACAGTGGATATATCCGGCCTCGTCCATGGATTCCAGAAACAATTCCAGCGCCTGATTCAGGCAGATCTGAGCCTTTCGGATTCGGCCCACCCGGTAGCTGGCGCTGCCCGCCAAAAGCAGGTTTTTCGGCGTCAAAGGAACGCCCTCTCCTTCAAGCTCGGTCAGCCAGCGGCCTATCGTCGTGATCTTCCCCTGGGCCAGAAGCTCCTGACCCACCGCTTCCAGCGCATACTGCATCAGGCTCCAGTCCCTTCCGGCCAGGGCGTATTCCACCGCCTGCTCCTTATTGCTCCCGTGCAGGCAGAATTCCGCCGCCCGTTTCAGGGTCTCCCGGCAGGTTTCTTCCGGCAGCTGGGATTCCAAGAATTCTTTAAAGAGCGAATGGTAGCGAAAGGTCCGCTCCGCCTGTCCGACTTTGATCACGAAAAGATTCTCGTTCTCCAGACAGTCCAGAAGGCTGCGGGCATTGTCAATTCCCGCCACTTCGTTGCAGATGTCGGCGCTTAAAAATTCCAGCGGTGAAGTCTTGATGAGAAACATCTGGATTTCATAGGGAAGATTCTTGTAGATCTCATGCATCAAATAGGTATCGACGACGGATTTGTCGTAAACGTCCTTGGTCTCGCTCTGCCTGGGCCAGTTTCGCTTCTGTTTCATATAGAGATTGGCAAACATAATGCCCGCCGGCCAACCCTCGGCCTTTTCCCATATGGAATCAGCCAGCACGCCCTTATCCTGCGCGCCCAAAAAACTTTCCGTCAGCCGCCTGGCCTCTTCTGATTCAAAACTCAGCTCACTCTGGGAAATAATTTCAGCGGCCCCTTTCACAACATAGCGCATGGAAAACGGCGGCGTTCCCCCTCTGGTGGCGATCATCATCCGGATCTCCGGCGGACTGTTATCCAGGATCATCTGAAGGAGGTAATGGATTTCTTCATTGATAATTGTCTGAAAATCGTCAAGAATGATCACCGCCCGCTGATGGGAACCCCGGGCGGCTTCCGTGAGATGAAATACAAAATCATAAGCCATGCTCTCCAGCGTCTCCCTGCCCTGCAGCAGCGGAGCATACGCATCGGAGTCAAAGTCAAAACCCGCAAGGCCTCTCTTTATCGCGGCGCTGAGATACTGCAAAAATACGACGATATCATTATCGGTGTCGCTTAAGTGATACCACGCGCAGCTTTCTTCCGTTTCCTCCGCGTAATGAGCGAGCAGGATCGTCTTGCCATACCCCACGGTGGCGTGAAGAATCAGCAGCTGCTTATCTCTGTTTTTCAGCCGCTCTACCAGCCGTTTCCGGTAAATAAAATTAGAGGATACCGACGGCTTTTGAATTTTTGATTCCACAAAATTCCGTTTCATCATAATTTACTCTGCAATATCCGCTATGATATTCTTCCAATTGGTATGGACTTCTTTATGTCTTTCTTTTCCAGCCTGATTACAGTTTTACTATGCCGAAAGGAAAATCAAAAATCAATGGACCTTCCGTAAACGGGCGGTAGATTCCGTAAACGTTAAAAATGACTGTCCCCAAGACCAAATTATGGTATAATAATCGCAGAATTTCGTGATTGGCGATTATACGATTTAATGCCGCGCCGGAATTTCGCCAAAGGCGAAAAGGCGCATAGCCCTGTACCACAAAGGCGGTGAATCGAATGAACATTGCAATATGCGACGACAATCCGGCGGACGCCGCGAAAATACACGCCATGCTTTTGGAGTATTTTGAGCAGGCAGGCTTTACCGGCGACATCCATATCTTTAAAAGCGGAGAGGAGCTTTTCAATTCCTTTTCTCCCGGTTTTTTCGACGCGTATTTTCTGGACATCTACATGTCAGGCATCTCCGGGGTGGAGGCGGCAAGGCGCATTCGCAGGGATGATCCCTTCTGCGCCCTGGTTTTCATCACCAGCAGTGACGGTCATATGCGGGACGGCTATTCCCTCAGGGCGGCTTCCTACGTGGAAAAACCCATTACACCGGAAAAAATGGATGTGGCCTTTCAGCAGTGCTACGGACTTTTTCTGAAGAAAGCCCGTTACATCGAGATCACCTTTGAGCGCCAGAGCATCAAACTCCCGCTGATCAAAATCCTGTACGCGGAGGTGTGGGATAAGGCCGTTTCCTTCCACACCACCGACGGCAAAACATATAAAGCCTATATGACCCTGGACGAAGTGGAGCACGAGCTGGGCAGAGGCTCTTTCCTTCGCTGCCATCGCTCCTGCGTCGTCAATATGAACCATGTGACGGAAATACTGGAGGATGACCTGCTGATGCGCAACGGAGAGAAGATCCCTCTGCGCAAAAACGGCCGCAGGGAAACCAAAGCGGCGATAAACGATTTCTTTTCCAGACGTTTATTTGAGGTGGTATAGCATGATGGGACGAATGATGCGGACAACCTTATCCATACTGTTGACGGCCCTGCTCCTCTACCTCGCCGCTGCGTGGGCCGAGGCAGAGGCCTTCCCTGCCGGGGACGGTGCGGAAGAGACATACATAAACAGTGATGGCAATCAGGGCGCTGAAACGGAAGTAACACAGACCAGCGAAAACGACCCGGCAGCTTCCGGTGAAAATGATCTGCTGCCGGCGGCTTCCGACGAAAATGATTTATCAGAGAACATCGTCTATACGCAATCGGATCTTGCGGCATGGCTTGAGTCGCACGTAGAAAGCGGCGGGCGGGTCACACTGGGAAATACGATTACGTTAACAAAGCTGATTTCTCCGAACGACCTATATGAAAAACGGATTACCATCGACACAGGGCAGTACGGTCTTGTGTATGACGGCGGTTCCATTCACATGTACGGTCTCGAAGGCTGGGAAATCGTCGGCGAGGGCGTAGACGTGCCGGTTTTGGACGTATACAACGTAGGAGGCTGGTACATGCACTGGCTCCAGGCGGTGGAGCCCTTAGAGGTCACTGCCGTCGGCAGAGACGGCGCCGGCGGGATCGCGGTTCGCATTTCACGAAATGACGGCTATTCCGTGAATCTTGACGCGGTAACCGATACGGGGCTCATCCGCTCCAGCGGAGAAGGTGCGGTCGGCCTGTATTTGTCCGCACCGATGGATGCTTATTGCCTCTCTGTCAAAACGGAAGGCGCAGGCAGTACCGCCGTCTACGCCGCTCAAGGGACGAATCTGCGCTACTGCAGGCTGGAAGCCGATGGCGACGGAGCCAAGGTCATTTCCGGCCACGGTGATATCGTTCTGGATACCTGTTCCGCCTCTCCGGTTCCTCAGGATGTTTCCATCGTAAACCGTCATATTGTCGATATTATCGGAAAAAGGTTTTATTTCCCGAGGCAGCAATACAGCGATGGGAATACTCATTTTGACGGCCATTTTACGTTTCTGTTAAGCGGAAACGACGATTTTCCTTCTGTTTCCGAAACCTTAGGCCCTATATGGGAGAGTGATCCGCGGGATGTTGATACGGGCACTTTGGGCAAAACGATCATACAGGGAAGCCTTCCCCCTCCCTTCCAGGGGCTGGGCCTTGAGGGCGAATTTCCGCTGAAGCTCGTGGTCGACGTCAGAGATCCATCCATCCCCTGCATTTCCGAGATGCAATTCCTGACATCCTACGAAGGAGAGGACTATGTCCTCTTTAACTTTTGGGATAGCTACGATCCTTCCGACAAAAACGTGATCCTATGGCGATCGGACGACAACGGCGCTTCCTGGTATGATTTTACCCATTCCCCGAAGCTCAAATGGGAGGAAAATTACCTGTATTTTTACTATGGAAAAATTACCGGCCCTATCCTGCTGCAACTCGAATATGCAGGCGCGGGGGAGTCGAATGTGGTGTCGCTGTACTCCATCGACGGCAATGTAGGCGGTGATGTGGGCGGCGACCGAACCGGAACAGACCGGGTTGTGAAGGATTCCAGCAGTGATAATGGCTCTCCAGGCCAGGGAACGGGCTCACATCACCATAAAAGCGATGATGGCAATGACCGTACAAGGGACGATGGCAACGGCGGAAGCGAAACCCAATCCGGCACAGGAGACGAAATGCAGTCCAGTACAGGAGATGAAATACAACCCGCCACAGGAGATGAAATACTGCCCGGCGGCGTCAGCGCGCGGAATGATGGCGCCGGTGGGGCAACCCAGGATAAAAATAACGCAGGCGGCAAGGACATTGCTCTCGCCGCCGCAATCCCCGTGACAGCGCAGGTAAGCGGCGGCTTTTCCGCATCACCAGGACCGGGGTCAGCCGAACAAATCGATTCGGTTGAACAGACCGATTCATCAGGCACTCCGGCTGGAAAGGGAACGCCTCAGAAGCAGGATATCGCTTCCTCTGATATCCCGGTGCAGTCGCCTGAGGCATCCTCTATTGATCTGCACGTTGAAATTGTTTTGACGGCGGCGGCAGTGATCCTGTTGTCGGGGTTATTTATCTGGCGCAGACTCCTCAAGACAAGGAGGTAGCGGTCATGGAGACGGGACAAAGGGCGGGCATCCGCAAATCTGCCATTTACCTTCTGCTGGCCGCCGTCTGCGCCGCTACGCTGCTTGGCTGTCTTTTGGCCTACCAATATGACAATAAGTACACCGCTCCCGGACCCCAGGGTGCCCGGGGCGTCCTTCTTCTGGACGAGCCGTCCCTTGCGAAGCATCCGGTGATAATGCTGGTGGAGGGCTGGGAATATTACGGCGGGCGTCTGCTCACACCGAAGGATTTTGCTGACGGTACGCTTCTGCCCGACAAATATATTTATATCGGCGGTTACGGCGGCTTTGAGGCCGGGAATCCCAACGCCTCCCCCTATGGCAGCGCTACCTATCGGATGGTGATCGACCTGCCCGGCAAGCCGCACGCCTACACCCTGGAGCTGCCGGAGATTTTTTCCGCGTATCGGGCATACATAAACGGCCGTCTTGCCGCGTCTATGGGGGACCCTGCTCCTGAAAGCTACCGGCCGGAAACCTTAAACCGCACCGTCAGCTTTGAGGCAGAGGGACCCGTTGAAATTATCATCGCCGTGTCGGATTTTTCCCATCTGTACAGCGGCATGGTTTATCCCCCGGCCTTCGGCCTGCAGGATGCCGTTTCCCAACTGCTTTCCGCCCGATTTTTGTTCCGCGCCTCCTTATGTATCGCCGCGCTGACCATCGGTACGTTATCCATTCTGGTCGGCGTGTTGAGCCGCCGGAGCAAATCCGCGGTTTTGTATGGCCTGTTGTGCCTATTCTTCGTATGCTATATCGCCTACCCTATCGTCAAGACCTTTGTCAGGGAATATTATCCTTTTTATTCGCTGGAAAACTTTTCGTACTGCGCCATGCTTGTAGTGGTGATGATGCTGCAGAGGAGGATCTGCGAAATAAAGAGTCGGTGGAGCCTTGCCTTTCCGCTGTTTGGAGTATTTACCTGCGCGGCGTCAATCATCCTGCATCTGTTGCTTTCAGGCGGAAGCCTGAGAGTCATGTACGCCTATTCCTGGCTGATTACCGCCTATGAATGGATCACGGCCGGGTATCTTACGGCCGCCGCCGTCCGCGCAGCCTGGAAGGATCTCATTCATTCCACACCGCTCCTCATCGGCGTCGTAACCCTTGACGTCGCATTGGTCATGGACAGGCTTCTGCCGCTTTATGAGCCCATCATCACAGGCTGGTTTCCTGAACTGGCGAGCTTTGTCCTGGTTCTGTCCATCGGCACGGTAATCGGTAAAGAGGTGGCGGAGCAGTACGCAGAGAACGCCGCGCTCAGCGAGCGGGCAAACAGCATGGACCGGCTCCTGCGAATGCAGCAGTCATACTATACCGTTTTAGAGGCAAAGATGGGGGAGGCGAAGACCATCCGCCACGACCTGCGCCATCATTTCAGGATCATCAGCGGATTCATACAAAATAAGCAGTACAAGGAATTGGAAACCTATGTGGCTGAATACGGAAGGGATATTGCGACGGCGGAGCCGGTGGCCTATTGCAGGAACAGAGTAATCAATGTCCTTGCCAACCACTTCGGCCAGATCGCCGAAAAAAACGGAATTCAGTTTGACCTGCGCTGTGATATGAGCGGTGAAATAAACATAGCGGACGCCGACCTTTGCGGTCTGCTGAGCAACCTGCTGGAAAACGCCATAGAAGCCTGCCAGCGGGTGGAGTCCGGAAAACGCTTCATACGGACCGGAATCGTGCAGATGGGAAGCATGCTGACGATCCGTGTCTGGAATAGCACGGACGACAGCCTGCAGCGGACCGCCGACGGGTTTGCTTCGACCAAAGGTGCGGAAGGAACGGGCTACGGGCTCTATTCCATCAAAACCATCGCGAAGAAATATGGCGGCCATGCCGCCATCGATTGGGACCGGGAAAGCCGGGTTTTCGATCATAGCGTTTCACTGATGGTAAGCGAAGCGATACGCCCGTAAAGTCATGGTCAACCGTTGCCGGCTATCTCCTTCATCAGTTCGTGAAATTATCGAAATAACCTTGTATCAGGACGACCGGAGTGCCCTTGTCGCCGGAACCGCTGGTCAGGTCGCACAGAGAACCCACCAGATCTGTTAGCCGGCGGGGGGTAGTTCCCTGGGACGCCATGTCTCCCACCAGATTGTCTTTTTTATCCTTGATACGGCCTTCAATGGCCTTTTGCAGCGCTTCGCCGGAAAGCTCCGCGAAATCGTTGTCCGCAAGGTATTTAAGCTTTATTTCGTTTGGCGTGCCCTCCAGCCCAGGCGTGTTCGCCACCGAAACGCTGGGGTCCGCAAGCTCCCAAATCTTTCCCACCGGATCCTTGAACGCGCCATCCCCGTAGACCATCACCTCGATGTGCCTGCCCGTCGCATCCATCAGCTTCTTCTGGATATCTTCCACCAAAGGCCCGCAATCTCTGGGAAAGAGCTTAACCGTGTTTTCGGTGGATTTGTTCGAGCCCAGCAGACCGAAGCTCTCATTAAATCCGCTTCCGTTCACGGACGCGTTGAGGATATCGTCGAGGCCGCAGACGGTTTCCGCACCGGCGGCTTTCAGGATGCGCTTCGTCCGGGCGCGGGTGTGGATATCGCAGCACAGCACGTTCTTCGCATGGTTTAAGATCACTCGGGGGTCGTTGGCAAAAATAACCTCGCATTCAGCCCCCGCCTCACGAATGAGGCCGCTGTAATACGCCACGTAATCCACTCCGGTAAAGGTGTGCCGGTTCTCGCCGAACAACCGGCGGTATTTTTCAAGGGTGAGCACGTCGCTGTATGGGTTTATGCCCGCTTCATCGATCTGATCCATGGAGACGAGAGCGTTGCCGACTTCGTCGCTGGGATAGCTGAGCATAAGCACGATTTTTTTCGCGCCTTGAGCGATTCCCCTGAGGCAGACAGAAAAACGATTGCGGGAAAGGATGGGGAAGATAACTCCGATGGTTTCCCCTCCGAGTTTATTCTTTACATCCTCCGCGATGGCGTCTACCGAGGCGTAATTTCCCTGGGCTCGGGCCGCCACCGATTCGGTCACTGCGACAATGTCGCGGTCGCGCAGCGAAAACCCTTCCTGCCGCGCCGCTTCCAGGACGCTGTTCACAACGATTTGAGACAGATCGTCCCCCTGACGGATAATCGGACAACGGATTCCTCTTACTACGGTACCAACTTTTCGTTCCATATCTAACATCTCCAAACTTCGCTTAAAACTATTGAATATCATCATTTATATTGCTATATTGTGGCTGCAAAAAAAACATTATCATTTATCATTATAGTGCAAAAGAACATTGTCATCTATCATTGCGGCTGAAATAGTGAAACACCTCGTGTATGATTCGCAGCGCCGCCCAGGAAGTGATGTTGTTTACATCAAGCGTGAAATACACCGCGTCATAATCCTTGAAATGATCGAAAAGCTCCTCATAGGCGGCCCTATATCCCTTTTCATATACATCCAATCCCCGGATTCCTTGCAATCGTTTCAAGCTCCGACTCCTCGGCGACTCTTATTCCCAGAAAATGAAGGTCGCCGCCGCTGACGACATCTTCCAACGCCCGGGCCTCTGTGCAGGCGTGTGACCATTTATGCCCGTCATATTCATCGCACAAATCATAGCGCGCATCGAAATGGATAATTCCGATTTTCGAATTCCCGTCTTTTTCTTTATTATATCTGCCGAAAGCCTTGTGCAGAGGAATCGTAACCGAATGGTCGCCGCCGATAAAAAGGCAAAACTTATCCTTTTTCATCAGGGATAGCGCGGTCTCCTCAATGTTTTTAAAATATCTTTCCCAGTTTAAATCTACGGGAATATCCCCTATATCATATATAAGATTTTTTCTAATGGGTTCGAAATCTTCGGTCAGGTCCGATAGGTCGATAGACAGCCTTCTTATGGTCTCAGGGCCGTGCATCGTTCCTTTATTAAGGCTGGTGGCGTTGTCAAAAGGGATTCCCATGATACAGATTTTCGCGTCGTCGATACGGCTTGCTCCCCACCTCAGCCAGGAATCGTTAAGCAGCTTTGAATTTTCCAACATGTTGATTCTCCTTTTTATTTTAATTTATTGTATCATTCAGGATTGTAAAAATATATCCTTTTTTCTTAAAAAGCAGCTTCGCCACGCTGGGGCGCAGTTCCTTGTGATCGATCCTTGGTTTCCGTCGCTGCTTCTTGACAGAGGTGAACATTATAAGATACACTTCAATAAAAGAAACAAGATACGGAAAAAAGATGAAAGGAAAGGACGCATAAGATGTTCAGAAAAATGAGACTGGAAGAAAATCAGCTTTCTAAAGAGGAAGCGACGGAGATTTTGGAAGGAAATACAAACGGAGTGCTGGCCCTGGACGGCGACGGGGGTTATACCTATGCCGTACCGCTCAGCTACGCCTATTCGGACGGAAAGCTGTTTTTCCACGGTGCGAAGGAAGGTCACAAGCTGGACGCTATCAAAAGAAACGCCAGGGTGTCTTTCTGTGTCGTGGGTCAGGATAAAATTATTCCCAGCGAGTTTAATTCTCTATTCCTGAGCGTCATCGTGTTCGGTGAAATTCGGGTGTTGGAGGGGGACGCAGAGCGGCAGCATGCGTTAGAAGTGATTTTAAGAAAATACTCCCCGGACTTCATGGAAGGCGGCAGAAAATATATCAAGGCTCAATGGGACAATGTGATGGTCGCAGAGCTCCGCATCGAACATATGACTGGGAAAAAGGGCGTATAGCGGCGGCGGCCTTTCACTTATACGCAGAACGCTGCGTACAGCGGGACAGATTTCCGTCCGTCTTTCTCGCCAAAGTTCTTGAAAGATAGCCGGACGGAATAAAAAAACAGTTAAGTCAAGAAAAATACGAAAATAACATATTTTTCTTGACTTAACTATACTATGTTTGACTATGCCTGTCGAAAGCTGCTCTACAGCTATGGAATCCGCATCGATAGAAGCTATAACTCCATCCCATTTAGAACATCCTTGATTTTCTTCAGTTCCTCATCGCTCAACGTAACCCCTTTGCCCATTTTATCATGTTCCGGTGACCAGTCACGAATATCGTACTTGGCATCTTTATCATTCCAACTGACAAGATTCAGCTCCTTAGTCCAGCCTTTGGATGATTCTGAGAGGACTGCAAGGGTTTCCTTGATTTCAAATTTTATATCCGGCATATTTCAATCCTCCACTACTCCCACTCTATCGTTGACGGTGGCTTGGATGTAATATCATAGACGATCCGGTTGACCCCCTTCACCTCATTCACAATCCGGTTGCTGATCTTCTCCAGCACGTCGTATGGGATACGGGCCCAGTCGGAGGTCATGCCGTCCACGGATGTTACGGCGCGGATGCCCACGGTGTAGTCGTAGGTCCGGAAATCGCCCATTACGCCGACGCTGCGGATGTTGGGGAGCACGGTGAAGTACTGCCAGATTTCCCGCTCGAGGCCCGCAAGGCGGATTTCCTCCCGCAGAATCCAGTCGGACTCGCGAATGATGGAAAGCTTTTCTTCGGTGATCTCACCAAGGCAGCGGATGGCGAGGCCGGGGCCCGGGAATGGCTGACGCCACACGAGTTCGGGTGCGATCCCGATCTCCTCGCCAACCTTTCTCACCTCGTCCTTAAAGAGCAATCTCAGAGGCTCCAGGAGCTCCATCTTCATATCCTCGGGCAGGCCGCCCACGTTATGGTGGCTTTTGATGACCGCCGCTTCTCCGGTTCCGCTTTCCACCACGTCGGGGTAGATGGTCCCCTGAAGCAGAAAGTCGATGCCGCCCTCCTCTTCATAGAGCTTCTTTGATTCCTCTTCAAAGGTGCGGATGAACTCCGCGCCGATGATCTTCCGCTTGGTTTCCGGGTCGGAAACTCCGGCCAGCTTGCCAAGGAACTGCTCCTGGGCGTTGACCCTCTTTATTTTCATATGGAACTGTTTTCCGTAAACCTCCATGACCTGGTCGCCCTCGTTCTTGCGGAGCAGGCCGTGATCCACAAAGATGCAGGTCAGATTGTCGCCGATGGCCTTATGGACCAAAACGGCGGCAACAGAGGAATCCACGCCGCCGGAAAGAGCACAGAGCACTTTCTTATCTCCGACGATGTTCCTGATCTCCTCGATCTTCGTCTTGGCGAAGTTTGACATGGTCCAGGTTGGTTCGCAGCCGCAGACGTCATACAGGAAGTTCTTCAGGAGATCCTGGCCGAAGGGCGTGTGATGAACCTCCGGGTGAAACTGAACCGCATACAGTTTTTTCTCCGCGTTCTCCATGGAGGCGGTGGGGCAGTTCTCCGTATAGGAGGAGACCACAAAGCCTTCCGGAACCTCCTTGATATAGTCCGTATGGCTCATCCAGCAGATGCTTTCATCGGCAATATTTGTGAAGAGCAGGCTGTTGCAGGTCCTGTCCGCCGCGCCGCTTCCGTGGAGCAGCTTGACCCTGCCGTATTCCTTATAGTCCGGGCTCAGGACTTCGCCGCCCAGGACATGGGCCATGAGCTGGGCGCCGTAGCAGATCCCCAGAATCGGGATCCCCATTTCGAAGAGCTCTTTTGAGATAGTCGGCGCGCCCTCTTCATAAACGCTGGCGGGCCCTCCCGTAAAGATGATTCCCATGGGCCTGCTTTCCCTGACTCTTTCCACGCATTTCGAATAGGGAACTATTTCGCAGTAAACATTGGCTTCCCTGACCCTTCGCGCAATCAGCTGATTGTACTGGCCTCCGAAGTCAACTACAAAAATACCGTTAAAATCCATTCTTTTAATCTTATCCTTTCAAATATGATCCCGCCAAAGTAATCGGCGCAAATTCGCGGCAACTATTACCTGACCTGGGTTGCGGTGGTCTCCTTCAGAATCACGTCGTGTGCCCCGCCCTCCACGATGCTGGTGGATGAGACCAGGGTAAGCTTCGTATCCTTTTGAAGGTCCGGAATATTCAGGACTCCGCAGTTGCACATGGTGGATTTCACCTTGTTCAGGGAAAGGGTCACGTTATCCTTCAGGGAACCCGCGTAGGGCACGTAGGAATCCACGCCTTCCTCAAAGGAAAGCCTTCCGTCGCCGCCAAGATCGTAGCGCTGCCAGTTCCTCGCCCGGTTGGAGCCCTCGCCCCAGTATTCCTTCACGTAATTTCCGTTAATGTTGAGCTTGTTTGTGGGGCTCTCGTCGAAACGGGCGAAATACCTTCCCAGCATGAGGAAGTCAGCCCCCATGGCAAGAGCCAGAGTCATATGGTAATCGTATACGATACCGCCGTCGGAACAAATCGGTATGTATATACCCGTTTTTTCATAATATTCATTTCTGGCCTCCGCGACTTCGATGACCGCCGTAGCCTGGCCCCGGCCGATGCCCTTCTGCTCTCTGGTGATACAGATGGAACCGCCGCCGATCCCGACCTTAACAAAGTCGGCCCCCGCTTCCGCGAGATAGAGAAATCCTTCCTTGTCGATGACGTTTCCGGCGCCGATCTTCACATCATCGCCGTAGTGATCTCTGACAAAGTTGATGGTGTCCTTCTGCCACTCGGAATATCCCTCCGAGGAATCGATGCAGAGCACGTCCGCCCCGGCCTGAACCAGCGCGGGGATTCTCTCCTTATAATCCCGGGTATTGACTCCGGCGCCCACCATATATCTTTTGCCGCTGTCCAGAAGTTCATTGGGGTTTGCTTTATGGGAATCGTAATCCTTGCGGAAAACGAAATAGATCAGTCTTTGACTTTTATCGATGATAGGAAGGGCGTTCAGTTTGTGATCCCAAAGCATGTCGTTGGCTTCCGAAAGAGTGATGCCTTCATTGGCGTACACAAGGGAGGAAAACGGGGTCATAATCTCCGAAACCTTAGTGTCCGGGGACATTCTGCTGACGCGGTAATCCCTGCTGGTCACGATTCCGAGAATCCTGCCTTCCGCCGTGCCGTCGTCGGTGACCGCTACGGTGGAATGACCGCTTCGCTCTTTCAATTCCAAAATATCCTTCAGCATCTGGTCCGGCCGCAGGTTGGAATCACTCCTGACAAAGCCCGCCTTATGGCTCTTGACCCGCCTCACCATCGCCGCCTGTCCCTCAATGGGCTGGGACGCAAAAATAAACGAAATTCCACCTTCCTTTGCCAGAGCGACCGCCAGCTTATCGTCGGAAACCGACTGCATGATCGCAGACACCAGTGGAATATTCATCGTGATTTTCGATTCTTCCCCTTTTTTAAACTTCACAACAGGGGTTTTTAAACTGACATTTTCCACTTTGCACTCTTTGGACGAATATCCCGGTACCAGGAGATATTCGCTGAAGGTGCGCGATGGTTCTTGAAAGTAAAACGCCATTCCTTTATCCTCCTTTATCGACTGCCGGCGCACTATTCCGCGCCGGCCATGCTCAAATTTCATTCAATCTCGTTTTTCAGCAGGTACTCTTCCAAAGTCAGGCCCTGCTCATAAATTTCTTTGGCCGCGGTCAGTCCCACATACCGGATATGCCACGGTTCATACTGGTAACCCGTGATATTTTCCTTGCCCTGAAGGAACCGGAGAATGAATCCGAACCGGTACGCGTTATTCGCAAGCCACTTTCCTTCCGCCGTCTTCCCGTAATCATTGGAAAGCTGATAATCCACGCTGGGCGAGGAAACGTCGACGGAAAGTCCGGTCTGATGTTCGCTTTGTCCCGGTTTTGCGCTGTAGGTATTGGCCTTTTCCTCCCCTTCCTTCTTCACATAGCTGTCGAAGAGGATCTTTTGGAAGTTGTAGGAACGGTACGCGGTGGTCATCTTGATAACGACGCCCTCCTCCGCAGCCTTTTCCACAAGCATGTCGAAGGCTTCCGCGGCCTCGGCTCTCATATATCTCGCCGCCTTGTCGCGGTCCGGGGCATAATATTTGACTTCCGACAAATCGTCCGGTTTGTAGTTCTGATCGACGGGATGCTCCTTGTTCACCAGAATCAGCAAGCCCTTCGCTTTGGCTTCTTCCAGCGCCTTTTCCCTGTTTGGATCGTCCGGGGTCGGATAACCGTTTCCGCCGTCCTGACCCTTCGGCTCTTCCGGACCTTCATTGCCCTGGCCGGGCTGCTGTCCGCCGCTCTGATCCGGCCGGCCCCCGCCGGGAAGATCATTGCTGCCGATAACCGCGGGCGGTTTGGCGTTTCCGTCGAAGGATTGAAAATTTCCAGAGCTGCTTGTGGTCCAAACAAAGATTTCTATCAAAAAAAGCGCGATTACTATGATCGTCTTGATTTTTTTCTCATTTTGCATGTCGTTTTATCCTGTAGTCTGTCATCGAATGGTATTACAATAAGTATGTAAAGATTTCCTGCTGTTTAATCCCTATAAATTGAAATCTGTATTAAGATATTTTACATTAAAAGTCGACATATTACAACAGGAAAAAGTCAGCAGGCGAACCCCGACAAATAGACCCTTGAGGGAGCCCGAAAAGAAAAAATGAAGGACAGATTGCTCTGTCCTTCGAAAAAACATCTATTGTTCGACTTGTCTGGCGGTCGGGCTACATCATGCCGCCCATTCCTCCCATTCCGCCGCCCATGGGGGGCATTGCGGGCTCGTCTTTTTTGACTTCAACCACTCCGGCTTCTGTGGTCAGCAGCATCGCCGACGCGGAAGCGGCATTCTGGAGCGCGGATCTCGTAACCTTGGCAGGGTCTACGATACCGGCCTTGATCATGTCTTCATAGACTTCGGTGGAAGCGTTGAAGCCTACGCCCGCAGCGCTTGCCTTGATCTGGGAAACGACTACGGAGCCTTCGAAGCCCGCGTTTTCCGCGATCTGTCTTACCGGTTCTTCCAGAGCTCTCATGATGATGGTAGCGCCTGTCTTCTCGTCGCCGGTGAGAGTCTCCACATATTTTGCAACCGCCGGGATCGCATTGATCAGAGCAACGCCGCCGCCGGAAACGATACCTTCTTCTACCGCCGCTCTGGTTGCGTTAAGCGCGTCTTCGATCCTCAGTTTTCTTTCCTTCAGCTCTGTTTCGGTGGCTGCTCCAACCTGGATCACCGCTACTCCGCCGGACAGCTTAGCAAGTCTTTCCTGAAGCTTTTCCCTGTCGAAATCGGAAGTTGTCTCTTCGATCTGGGCTTTGATCTGGGCGACTCTGGCTTTGATTTCATCGGGATCTCCCGCGCCGTCAACGATAACGGTATTTTCTTTGTTGACCTTAACCGTGCTGGCTGTTCCCAGCATGTCGAGGGTCGCTTCCTTCAGGTCGTATCCCAGCTCTTCGGAGATCACGGTACCGCCGGTGAGGGCTGCGATGTCGGCCAGCATAGCCTTTCTTCTGTCGCCGAAGCCCGGAGCTTTTACGGCTACGCAGTCAAAGGTTCCTCTCAATTTATTAACAACCAGGGTCGGAAGGGCTTCGCCGTCAACGTCTTCCGCGATGATCAGAAGCTTTTTCCCCTGCTGGACGATCTGCTCGAGGATCGGCAGGATTTCCTGGATATTTGAAATTTTCTTATCTGTGATCAGAATGTATGGATTTGCGAGAACCGCTTCCATCTTTTCCGCGTCGGTTACCATGTAAGCGGAGAGGTATCCTCTGTCAAACTGCATACCTTCCACGACTTCCAGGGTGGTTCCCATGGATTTGGATTCTTCAACGGTGATGACTCCGTCCTTGCCTACCTTGTCCATAGCTTCTGCGATGAGCCCGCCGATCTCTTCATCCCCTGCGGAAACGGAGGCAACCTGGGCGATGTTTTCCTTTGTCTCTACGATGTGAGCGAGGCTCTTGATCTCTTCAACGGCCACGTCAACCGCGCCCTTGATTCCCTTTTTCAAAATCATCGGATTTGCGCCTGCCGCTACGTTTTTAAACCCTTCCTTGATGATGATCTGCGCAAGGAGGGTTGCGGTGGTGGTTCCGTCTCCGGCTACGTCGTTGGTCTTTGTGGCGACTTCCTTTACCAACTGGGCCCCCATGTTTTCGAACGCGTCTTCAAGCTCGATCTCCTTTGCGATGGTCACGCCGTCGTTTGTGATCATCGGGGATCCGAATTTCTTTTCAAGAAGAACATTTCTTCCCTTCGGTCCAAGTGTGATTTTAACTGTATTGGCAAGCTGGTCAACCCCCGCCTGCAGTTTTCTTCTGGCATCTTCGCCATAGTTTACTTCTTTTGCCATGATATCATCTTTCCTTTCCTATTGTTTAATGATCAGCCCGCGGTTTCGCGAGGCAAATGTCGAAATTTTATTTATCTACGATAGCGAGAATATCCTTCTGAGACAGGATGGTGTAGTCTTCACCCTCATATTTGATCTCGGTACCTGCGTACTTTGAAAAAATGACTAAATCCCCAACCTTGACTTCCATCGGGACTATCTTTCCATCCTCTGTCGCTCCTGGGCCCGCAGCGACGATTTCGGCCATCTGAGGCTGTTCTTTCGCATTACCCGGCAATACGATACCGCTCTTGGTTTTTTCCTCCGCCTCTAATCTCTTAATAACAACTCTGTCGCCTAATGGTTTGATGTTCATTCTTTACAATCTCCTCTCCTTGTTTGTTATTTATGTTTATTTCTTTATTAACTTGTTAGCACTCAATATCGGTGAGTGCTAAATCTAATTTAATACGGCGCGCTCCAATTGTCAATAGGTTTTTCCAAAAATTCTTAAAAAATGGCACTCTGAATCGCAATGAACAGCCACGGCAGAAAAATCGCCGGAATCATGTTGGCGACCTTGATCTCTTTGATCTCAAAAAAGTTGAAGCCCAGGGCTGCGATGAGCAGGCTCCCTACGGCGGACATCTCCGAGATGATCTCCGGCGTCAGCCAATCCTTGATAGAGCTCGCTCCAAGAGCGATGGCGCTTTCATACAGAAAAACCGGCACCGCGGAGAAGGCGACCCCTATCCCCATGGTGGATCCGAACACGACGGCGGTAACGCCGTCCAGGACGGATTTCGCAAAGAGCATTTCGTGATTTCCCTGCAAGCCGCTCTGCATTGAGCCGATGATGGCCATGGAGCCGGTACAGTACAGGATGCTGGCGGCGACAAACCCCTTTGCAAAGTTGCCCTCTCCGAATCCGAATCTCCTTTCCGCCCAGTGTCCCAACGCGGTCATTCCTTTTTCAATATTGATCCATTCTCCCAGAATGCTGCCCACAACCATGCTTATGATGAGGATCATCACGTGCTTGCTTTCCAGAGAGCCGGAAATTCCTATGTATATGACGGCCAGCCCGATGGCTGTTTTTATGATCGATTCAAATCGGTCCGGCAGACCCCTGATAAGAAATTTGCCTGCCAGAGCGCAGATAATAATTGCGATTCCGTTTACCGCTGGTCCTAACATTGCTTCCTCCTCTGTTTCGACTTTAATCCAATCCCAGCTCCCGTGCGTAATAGAAAAGGTATTGCTGGGCGATGCCCCCGTATCCGCCGAAGTGCTCCGCGGCGTACTCCTGCATCCCCTTCAGATTTCCCTCTTCGATATGATAGATCCGGTTCATCACGCGCTTGATCCAGACGTCCAGCGGAAAGCTTTCATATTTCCCCATGGAAAACAGCATGATGCAGTTTGCCACCTTTGGCCCGACTCCGGAGAGGCTCAGAAGATACTGATACGCTTCTTCCAGGCTGGCTTCGCCCAGGCTGCTCAGCGTCTTCCCCCCGTCCTCCGCGATTTGCTTTGCGGTTCCGACAATATATTGTGTCCGATATCCCAGCCTGCATGTATCCAATTCGTCGGTTGCCAGCCGGGCCAGCGCTTCGGGTGCGGGAAACGCGTAGCGCATCTTGCCCCTGTACATCCCGACGGGGCTGCCGTGGGCCGCACAGAGGCTTTCCACACACTTCCTGATCCGCGCAATGTTGTTGTTCTGGGACAGGATGAATGAAATCAAAGTTTCCCACTTTTCCTGCTGCAGGATCCTCATGCCGCCTCCGTACCCGATGGCCTGTCCCATGGCGGGATCCCCGGCAGTCAGTTTTTCCTTGATGGCGCCGTAGTCCCGGCCGAGATCCAGATAGTTTTGCCAGATTTCGTGAAAGTCCTTCAGGGTGGCGTTATCCAGAATGAGAACCCCGTCGGCATAGGCGATATTTACCGCCTTTCCGAAGGCGACTCCGGTATAGCTGCCGTCGGCCTCCCGGTTCCAGCGAAAACACTGCCCGTTATCGAAAGTATGTTCCAGACGGAAGTCTTTTACTCCGTCGATGATGATTCTGTTATTGTTTTCTGTTATGTTCATAATTTCTTTCTTGATCCTGCCGGCCGTCCCGCTATTTCAGCCCTTTGATCTCGATATCGACGGCTTTGATGTGAAAGGCCGTCATATTTTCCACGCTCTTTATCACAGTCCTCTGGAGCTGCCGGCTCACGTCAATGATCCTGAAACCGAACCTGCAGATCAAAGAAATGCTGATTTTCATTCCTTCCGCGTTGTTTTCGATGGAAACCTTGGGCACCGAATCCACGCCCTCCGTTTTCTCACCCAGATAGTATACCACATCTCCTATGACCTTGTCAGAAATAGAATAACCTCCGAGATAGCTGTAAGTCGGGCGCACCACCGTCTTTTCCGAAACGGAGACCCTTCCGCCCCGCCATCCTCTGATGATCCTCATAGGGTCCAGAAAATATCCGGAAAATTCGCGTTTGAGCTGGAACGTCGGCACCGGAATGATGTGCTTTCCCAGCTCATGCCGCTGCTTATGCGCGGTTTCCCGCTCCTCATCGGTGGTGATATCTTCAATATGGATAATTTTTTCCGGCTGGGCCAGGCCCAGCCTTTCATGAATCCGGTTCACCATCTTCTCCGAAGTGCCAAGAATCAACAGAGATGCGGGGGAAACCTCCCTGATCTTCTCTGCCACCGCGCGGCGGTGCTCCTCATCGGTGAAAAGAGCCGTCTTTATCGCGGCGACCTTTGTGCTCTGGCGTTTTGCCGAGGTCCCTTCCAGAATGGAGTTCCCGTAAATGAACAGGCCGTCGTCGATGATGCTTTCGATATTCATCTCCTTGCACAGATTCATGGCCTGATAGCTTTTCCCCGTTCCGCTTTTTCCAACGAGACCGTAGACTTTCATCGTTTACCTCAAACTTTCTTAAATTTTTATTGCCGATCATAGCCGAGGCAGGATTGCGGCCGTGATTAGCAACAGATTTTTAACTTTCCGATTTCAACTTTCTGATTTCTACTTGTTAAATTGACAAGCTTCTGGTATAATTATTCTACTTGTTTAATTCACTATTGAAGGAGGAATTTTATCATGGCATATGTAATTAATGATACTTGCATCAGCTGTGGAGCATGTGAACCTGAATGCCCGACAGAAGCGATTTCTGCAGGAGACGGAAAATATGTTATCGACGCTGACAAATGTATCGATTGCGGCGCATGCGCAAACGCCTGCCCGGTCGACGCTCCAGTAGAAGGTTAGTATTTATCATAAAGACCCTATTGGTCCTAGTAAAAGAATGAATAACCGTTTCCTTTCGAAACGGTTATTTTTTTACGGAAATTCCCCGGAATACTGTCGGCTGGAATTTTCCGTTCATCTCATTTTAAGTTTTAGGGTCAAATGGGGTCAAAATTTCAGGCTTGCGTTCTCAAGGTTCTATTCTTTTTCCAGCCTATTCCTTGTCCTTCTCGTTCTGCATGTTGCGATTGATGTAGTACACAAGAGAATGGAGGCTGTCGCTCAGATGCACATTCTCCAGCGCGACGCTGTCGTTTACATTGAGATCCGTCGGGGCAAAGTTCCATATTCCCTTGACGCCGCCGGCGCAAAGCTTGTCGACGACCTCCTGAGCGCTGTCCTTGTTGGTGCAGACGATGCCGATATCGATGGGATTTTCCTGCAAAAAGCTCTCCAGCTCCTCATAGTCCAAAACCTCGATGTCGTTGATCCTCAGACCGATGAGCCGGGGATTTACGTCAAACATGGCGGAAACGATGAAACCGGATTTATAGTAATGTGTGTAGTTTGCTATGGCCTGGCCCAAGTTGCCAGCCCCAAGGATGATCATCCTGTACTCCCGGTCCAGGCCGAGAATCGAGGTGATTTCATTGTAAAGACTCTGTATATTGTATCCATATCCCTGCTGCCCAAAGCCTCCGAAATTGTTTAAATCCTGTCTGATCTGAGACGCGGTATAACCAATCAGATTGCTGAGCTCATTGGATGAAATTCTATCCACATTCTTATTTTGAAGATCGGCCAGGTACCGCAGGTATCTGGGCAGTCTCTTAATTACCGCACTTGAAATCTTTGAGTTATCCTTCATTATTCCTTCTCTCTTATCTTTAAATTTTGTGAATATTATAACACTTTATTGCGTTTCATTCAACGATAAAATTGAACGAAAAATTTCACCCCGGCTGTGCCGGGGAATTTACCGCACTTGAAGGAAAAACCCGCGGCTGCGGGTTTTTCTCGGAAATATATCAGTTTACCTTTTCTTCGACATACTTTACAATATCTCCGACATTCTGGAACTTCTCAGCCTCTTCGTCGGGAACTTCGATTTCAAATTCGTCTTCGATCGCCATGATGATTTCTACTGCGTCCAGCGAGTCCGCTTCCAAGTCTTTCATAAGGCTTGTCTCAAGAGTAACGGCTGATTCATCTACACCTAACTGCTCAACGATAATCTCTCTTATTTTTTCAAATGTCATGTTTTACCTCCATGTTTTTAAGCAATTTGAACGATTCTAGCCTTTAATTCCAGCTATGCTCAAACCTATTATAAGTTACTGTATTCAATACTGCAATAACTTTTTTATTTTTTTTATTCCTGTTCATTCAGCGTGATCCAGGCCTCGTAAGCTTCTGAGAGCAATTCTTTCAAACGGTTCAAATCGCTTTGATAGGCGTCGATCTTCACATGGTCGGTATAGACCTCTTCCCTGCACATCTCACTCTGGATCCACTCGATCTTCGCTTCCGTTTCCGCGATGGAGTCCTCCACGCGCTTCCGCTCCTTCTCGAGCCTTCTCTGCTGCGCCTGAGCTTCCTTATCTCTGCGGCGGGCTTCCATAGAGGATAAGCCGGCCCTGTCGGCATCCCCGGCGGCTCCATCCCGGTCCCCGGCTGTTCCGCTTCCCTGGCTTCTGGCATCGGAAACTCCCCTCTGCCCCAGTTCCTCCAGATAGCTTTTCCCGGAACCGAGAGACTGCTTCTTCTCCATGTAGTAGTCGTACCCGCCCAGGTAGTTCTCGACGCCGTCTTCACTCAGCTCGATGATTCGGGTGGGCACCTTATTAAGGAAATACCGGTCGTGGGACACGACGATCATCGTGCCGGGAAAATCCTGCAAAGCGTCCTCGAAAACTTCCTTTGAAGCGATATCAAGGTGATTGGTGGGCTCGTCCATGATCAGCAGGTTCGCGCCGGACAGCATGAGCTTCAGCAGCGAAAGCCGCGCCTTTTCCCCGCCGCTCAGAGAAGAAACCTGTTGAAAGACGGCGTCGTTTTTAAACAGGAACCGCCCCAGCAGGCTCCGCACCTCCGTATCGCTGTAAAGCCGGTAGGCGGAATGCACTTCCTCAAGCACCGTATTTCCGGTTCCAAGGAGATTCTGCTCCTGATCGTAATATCCGAAAGCGATATTATGGCCGAGCTTAATATACCCCTGATCCGGTTCCGCTTCTCCCATAATAATTTTTAACAGCGTTGTCTTTCCAATACCGTTTGGCCCTACCAGACATATCCGTTCTCCTCTTTTCACATCCAATTCGACATTTCGGAAAAGCTGCCTTTTATTATCGCCTCTTCCAAAGCTTTTAGAAAGTTCCTTGATGAGTAAAACGTCGTTGCCGCTCTGAAAATTCTGTTTAAAATGGATTTTCATCTTCCCGGACGCCGTTACAGGCCTGTCTATGCGCTCCATGTGTTCCAGACGCTTTTCCCTGGACTGGGCCCTTTTCGCCAGCTTTTCGGTTCCGTGCTGTTTGAAACGCCGGATGATTTCCTCCTGCCGTTGGATCTCCCGTTGCTGATGCTCATATTTCCGGAATTCGTCCGCCTCTCTCATCCTCTTTTTCTCTGCATAGGCGGAGTAATTCCCTTCATATGTAACGAGCCTGTGGTTTTCAACCTCGAAGATCCGGTTTACCGTCTGATCGAGGAAATAACGGTCATGGGAGATGACGACGATGGTTCCCGAATATGCCTTTAAATATTGTTCCAGCCATTTCAGCGTACCGATGTCCAGATGGTTGGTGGGTTCGTCCAAAAGCAGCAGCTCCGGCTTTTTCAACAGCAGGGATGCCAGGGCCAGCCTGGTCCGTTCCCCGCCGCTCAGAATGGAAATCTTTTTATCAAAAAATTCCTCCGGAAAGGCCATGCTGTTCAGGATCCCGTTGATCTCGCTCTTATAGCCGTATCCGTTCTTATTCTTGAATTCTTCCTGAAGATCGTCGTACTGATGCAGGAGTCTTGTAACGTCCCCGCCCCGGCCGGATTCCTCGGAAATCTGATGGGAGAGCGTCAAAAGCTCCTGCTCCATTTCGATTACACCAGAGAAAATCGCCAGCATTTCCTCGTATACGGTCTTTTCGGACTCAAAATTATCGCTCTGCCTGAGATAGCCGATGTTCGTGTTTGCGGATACAAAAAAGTCACCCGAATCGTAGGAAAGCCTCCCGGAAAGGATGTTCAGCAATGTGGTTTTCCCCGCGCCGTTGGCGCCGACGATGCCGATTCGGTCTCCTTGATTGATATGGAAGGAGACGTCGGTCAGAACGGGATCGACTCCGTATGTTTTTGTGATGTTGGTGGCTGAAAGTATGATCATATCAATTCCTGCAAATCCTACAAAGCTAAATTCGGATAGGCGTCCAGATAGAAATCGTCCTCCATCCCCGCCTGATACTTGTAATATGCGGCGCAGCCGATCATGGCGGCGTTGTCGGTACAGAGGATCGGAGAGGGATAGTACAGCGCAAGCCCTTTTCGGTCGCATGCTTCCTTCAGCATTTCCCGCAGAAGGCTGTTTGCCGCAACTCCTCCGGCCAGAACGATCTTGTCCTTCTTCATCCGCTCCGACGCCATGACGGCTTTGGCGACGATCACTTCCATCACAGCAAGCTGAAAGCTGGCGGCGACGTCGTTGACGTCCGTCTCAAGCCCTTTCAGCTTCTGTGTATTCAAATAATTTAAAACTCCTGTTTTGATCCCGCTGAAGCTGAAATCGAGGCTGTCCTTTTCAAGAAAAACCCTCTTGAACTCCACAGCGTGGGGATTCCCCTTCTTTGCCGCCTCATCGATGAGGGGACCGCCGGGATAGCCCAGGCCCAGGACCCTGGCAACCTTGTCAAAGGCCTCTCCCGCCGCGTCGTCCCGGGTCCGCCCCAAAACCTCGTAGCGGTTGTGATCCGTCACATCTATGATATTGGTATGGCCGCCGGAGACCACAAGGGCCATAAACGGGGGCTCCAATTCCTTATGCTCAATATAGTTGGCGCTGATGTGCCCCTGAATATGGTGCACGCCCACCAGCGGTTTCCTCAACGCATAGGCCATGGATTTCGCGGTAGCAAGGCCGATGAGCAGCGCGCCCACGAGGCCCGGGCCGCAGGTGACGCCGATGATATCCACATCCTTCAGAGTGACATCCGCTTCTTTCAAAGCGCTGTCTATCACCGTATTGATATTGTCCAGATGGTGGCGGGATGCGATTTCCGGCACCACGCCGCCGAACACCTGATGCACCTTGATCTGGGAGGCTATGATATCGGAAAGCACTTCCCTTCCCTCCGCGACGATTGCCGCCGAGGTTTCATCGCAGCTGGACTCTATTCCTAGTGTTATGAACTTGTTATCTTTCATCGTTTCTCCGTTTATTCTATATTGGAAAACCTGTTCTGCATATTCAGCAGGCAACGGTCGTCCGCAGTGAGGTGCCTGCAATTTTCACAGGATTGATAGTCCATCATATTGAAGGAGGTAACATCATTTCTCCTTGAAAATCTGCTGCACTGCGTCGCCGCCGTAAGCATCTCGTCATTCTGGTCATGATAATCTTCATAATAATTATTTCTAATTTTCATTTGGCGTTTCTCCTCTCAAGATAACTAAGGTTTTGTCTAAGGTTTTGTCCTTAGTATCTCTATTGAGGAAAAATTTATTATGCTTTTTCTTCCGAGTTTTCTCAGCAGTAAGCAAAAAAGCAACGTCCCGTTCCGGGACTCCGACTCGCGTTGCTCGCTGCTGTCCGTTTTGCCAACAAAGCCGCTTTGCGCCTTTGGGCAAAAAGGCTAGCGATTGCGCCACATTATTATAGCATCTTCATTGTTATCCTCATAATAGTTTTTTCGCTTCCCTGCGGGCACAAAGCCGAATTTTGTATAGAGCGAAATGGCCGCTTCGTTGGATTCCCGGACCTCCAGTGTATGGCTTCGGATGCCGTTTTCTATGGTATGGGCCAGGAGGATGGATACCAGCGCCTCGCCGATCCCTCTTCTCCTGAAATCGGGATGCACCGCCACGTTGGTGATGTGGCCTTCGTCCCCGACACACCAAAGCCCCGCGTAGCCTGCCAGCTTTTCGCCGATCTCGGCCACGATGTAAAAGGCCATGTTGTTCTCTTTGATCTCCTGTGCGAAGGACGCTTCGCTCCAAGGGGCTGTAAAGCACAGGACATCCATCTCCGCCATGGGTTTGATATCTCTTTCCTCCGCCTGACGTATGATCAGATCCATTAAGCTTTTCCCTCCAGCTTTCGCTCCGCCTCCGCCTGACGCATGTAGACAGGCTTGAGATCATTGAAGCTTTTTACTTTTCCTTCCCGATAAAGCGCCAGGGCCAGCCGTGCGACGGATGACGCTTTCTGAAACTTTATGTCGTCCTCTGCAAACAAAATTCGTATATTGTCTTTTAACGATAACTCCTGCCATTTAAGGATTTGGGCCTCGTACGACGCGATGCCATCCCCGAAAAAGGTGATTTCCCCGGTCGTCGTTTCCAGCAGCGAAAGCAGCTCGTTCAAGTCATAGGCTGCGCCGGGGACAACCTCCTCATACCGTCCTTCTTCGGTCCACCGGTATGCGCCGCCGTAGACCTGGCTCCTTCTCGCGTCGAAAATGGGGCAGACGACCCCTTTATAATCGGGGGCGTTATATAGGAAGGATTTCAACGTGGGCACGCCGATGGTCTGCAGCCCCAGCGCCTGGGCCAGCGCCCTGGCGGAGGACACGCCGATTCGTATTCCAGTAAACGACCCGGGTCCCTCAGATACTGCAATATAATCCATATCGCCTATCGACAATCCGCGTTTTTTCAACAAAATATCCACCATTGGCATCAAATTCTGCAGATGGCTCAGCTTTTGGTCGGAGGCTTCCATGAAGACCTCCTCCCGTTCATTGATGACAGCGACGGAGGCCTCTGCCCCCGTGGTTTCTATTGCAAGTATGTTCATTTCCCGTTTCCTTTTCCAATGCTTTCGTTCATATCGTATAAATCCGCTCTTCCTCTTTTTCTCCGTACTCGATCCGGATGACGATGCTGCCCTCGGGAATCAGCTCCTCGATCCGGTCCGCCCACTCGACGACGCAGACCCCCCGGCCGAAAAAGTATTCCTCATAGCCCAGCTCGTACATTTCCTCAATGTCCCTGATCCTGTAGACGTCGAAATGATACAGAGGGAGCCGGCCCGAACAGTACTCCTGCACAATCGTAAAGGTGGGGCTTGTAATCATTTCGGTAATTCCAAGCCCCTCGGCAATCGATTTAGTCAGAGTGGTTTTGCCCGTTCCAAGGTCGCCGATCAAAGCGACGACGTCTCCCGGCTTCAGCTTTTTCGCCAGCTCGGCTCCAAAATTCCAAGCGGCGTTTTCATTTTCTATCACGATTTTTTTCATGCAGATATTGTACCACAAAAACGGGCGCATTTAAACATTTTTAAATGCGCCCGCCCGTTTCGACGCGGGTAAATGTATGACGGATCCGATTCCCGTCAGCTGTGAAGAAATCTTGAGATCCTCTTGTAGAGCAGGAAGGTGATGGTGGAGTTGACCCCCGCCCTGATAAAATTAAATCCCAGAATAAACGGCATCAGGGGCATGATTGCATTCACCGGCAATCCCATAAACAGCGGGGTAACAACAAGGTTTGCGCCAAACATGACAGCGACCATTGCAAGGGTGCCGCAGATCAGCGCGATCACAGCAGACTTTCTCGTTTTTCCTCTTCTGTAGATATTCCCGGCTACAAGGACAAAAGTGCCTGTTGCGAGAATGTGCATGATGATACCGTAAGGCCCGCTCTGAGCGCTGACCGTCACTCCCTGTACTACCGCGACGATGACTGCCAGTCCGAAGCCGGCCAAAGGTCCGAAGGCAAAGGTTCCCATTAAAATTGCAACATCGGACGGATCATACTCAAGAAAGGCCACCGGCGGAAAGATGGGAAAATGGATCAAGGATACCAATACGATGGCGATCGCCGCCAGCATTCCCGTTTTAGCAAGCTTCATTACGTTCTGATGGGACCTTGAGCCCGCAGACCCAGGGACATTGTTTGTGTTTTCGTTCATTTCAAATTCCTCCTTGACATTCTGCCGGAACTTATACACCTGCCAAACATTTGCTATGCAAATGTGGTTAGGTGCGTAAGCCCCGCACATTTAAAATAGTTGGAATCTGTCAGGTTAAAAGGGAAATCGCGGATCGGTTCGATCGATGAAATTCCCGAAAAAAAACCTTGAAATTGCTTTCAAGGTTTTGCGCACAAATAGGAAAACTCCCGCTCTGTGTTTCTTTCATCCGGACTATACCGTCGGTATCGGAATCTGACCGATTCTGCCTGATTGGCTCGCGGACTCGTGGCATTGCGCCCATTACCGCCGGTGAGGAATCGCACCTCGCCCTGAAACAGATTTACTGTTATATTATATTCCCTGGTCTTTTATCTGTCAAACACCAAAATCAGGTTCTCCTTATGCTTTTGTTTCCATTGTCACACTTTCTCCTGATTCCACCGGAAGCTGACCGACCGCCAGCTCAAAGATGGCGTCGGCGAATATTTTAGCGCATTTTATGAGCTTCTCGACGGAAATATGTTCATTTTTCTGATGAGCAATCTCCGGCTCGCCTGGAAAATCAGCGCCGAAAGCGACAGTGTTCTTTACCGCCCTGGCGTAAGTCCCCCCGCCGATGACCAGGGGTTCACTGCTTACATCGCCGGTATGCTTTTTATATACCTCCATCAGCGTCCGGATCATCGGATCATCCTTGTCGATATAGATCGGTCCCTTGTGATCCTTTTTGACAATGCCGAGATTGTATCGATTCACAACGGGAAGCATCGCGTCAAAGACCTGGTCATCGTTCATGGTAACAGGATAGCGGATGTTCACGGTAATGCTGGCCGACTCGTCGTCGATGTTCACCATGCCCACGTTAAAGATCAGCTTTCCCGAGTGTTCGTCCTCAAAACCGCAGCCCATGGAAACCCCGTTCAGGTCAAACCCGATATAGGTGTTGTAAAAATCGATAAAATCTCTTACGTCATCGTTTTCCAGAGCGATTTCACCGAAAAATTTCATCAGGACGGAGATGGCGTTCAACCCTTTGCCCGGGTTGGCGCCGTGGGATGAAATCCCCTGGGCCGTAATCTCGAGATTTTTTCCCACTCCCTTGGTATTGATCTGATAGCCGGTTTCCTTTCTGAATTCCGCCGCCTTTTCCTTGATCTCGTCATAGGAATCGGCCTTGATGACGGCCCTGGCATGATCGGCCACCATATTCGGCGCGTTTCCGCCCGTCATGCTTCTCAGGGAAACCCCTTTCGCGTTGGCGGCGGATTTTCCGATCTTCTTGGCCAGGTCGAAGATCAGTATTCCCATTTCTCCGTTGATCGCGGGAAATTCCCCGTCGGGAGAAAACCCGAAATCAGGATTTTTCACGTGCTTCAGGTAGTATTTCATCCCGGTCCAGCTCGTTTCCTCATCGAGGCCCAGAACCAGGCGCACCTTTTTCTCCGGTACGACTCCGGCGTCTTTCAGCGCTTTCATGGCATAGTAGACGGCGACGGCAGGCCCCTTATCGTCGATAGCTCCCCGTCCGTAGATCTTGCCATCCGCCAGCTCTCCGCCGTAGGGTTCATAATCCCAGTCCTTTCCCTCCGGCACCACGTCAAGGTGGCAGAGGATTCCCATGATTTCATCGCTGGTTCCCGAAATTTCTCCCTGCTCATCCAGAAGATAGCCGCCAAATTCGATGTGCCCGCCATAGTTATCCGCGTTTTCGGTATCAAAGCCGTCCTCTTTCGCCTTTGCCATCATATACTCAAAGGCAGCCTGCACCCCGGGACCGAAAGGCATGTCCTCCTGTGCCGGTTCCACGACGCTCTTGATGGCGATCAGCCCCTGGAGGGTTTTGATCATTTCCTCCTGGTTTTGTTCAATCAGATCCAAGTATTTTGTTTCCATGACATAACCTCCTGATATTTATTCTTCTCATTCCGCGGTTCGGATATACTCCTCGCCGATCAGGCTCCTGATATCCGAAAGCGCCTGCTTGGCCCGGGCGAGGTGGCCCGACTCGGCAAGGGCGGGATTTTCATCCATAGTATCGTCCAGCGGAATCACAGCGTAGATATCTCTTCCCGCTTTCTTGTATTTTTCGACCCAAAGGGGCACCGCGTCCATCTTGACGGAGACGATTTTCTTCGTGCTCTTCATGTATTCCATCTGCACCTGAGCGATGATCTCCTGCTCCGTATAGCGGTTGTCCAGAGTCTCCTCCCTCTGGTTGGAGAGGAAATTCCCCATGGAATAAAAGACGGGAACCTTCCTGCCCGTCTCGGCGTCTGTGAGCATTTCGGCGCCCTGTATCACATGGGGATGGGAAGCGATGATCACGTCCGCGCCGTAGCGAGCCGCCTCTTTTGCCATATGCTGCTGATATTCGTTCGGAGAGCGCTGATACTCCTCGCCCCAGTGAAAATAGCAGATCACGATTTCCGCGCCGTCCGCCCTGGCGTCCTGGATGCTCTTGTTCACCTTCTCAAGATCCTTATCCAGGGTATTGTAATTGAAGGTGTTGAAAAGCGGGATCGCGTCCTTGGGAATCGGGTTTGAGTTTATGGTGGGAATCGCGTCGTATTCCGGAGTCTCGTACAGGTATGCGACGATTCCGATCTTGACACCCTTAGCGGTTACGATGGCGTAATCCTTTTCCCCTTCCAGATGGGTTCCCGCAGTCACGAGGCCGGCGTCTCTGGCGACCTTTAGGGTCCTCTTCATACCGTCGACCCCCATGTCCATAATGTGGTTGTTGGCCGTCAAGGCAACGTCAAATCCGGCCTTTTTCAGCGCAACCGCAAGGCTGTCCGGGGTATTGAACACGGGATAGCCCGTATAATGCCCTCCGGCGAAAGTGGTTTCCAGATTGCACAGGGCGAGGTCCGATCCGGCGATGTATTTTTTAACGTATTCGAAATTGTTGTCGAAATTGTATGTTTCGGTGGCGCTGTCATATTGCGCGGTGATTTGGGGCTGGTGGACCATTACGTCCCCTACCGCCGATATGCTGAGGGAAACCGGCTTCTCCGGCTCCGTCACCGTCGGCGGAGAGGCGGGGGGCGCGTCCCCCTTTTCTCCATGTAAAATAGGCGGGAGTATTATTATAAATAATCCCGCCGCAATGATCAGTGCTGCCAATATAATAATATATTTTTTCATGTATGCTACTGTACGGCTTCTACTCCGGCGATCTCAGGGTACTGCTCCTTGAGTATCCTT
The DNA here is from genome assembly GCA_036835995.1 of Bacillota bacterium. Classification (GTDB taxonomy): domain Bacteria; phylum Bacillota; class Clostridia; order Peptostreptococcales; family Anaerovoracaceae; genus Anoxybacterium. The sequence continues at coordinate 69,199 of DAITKX010000002.1, forward strand.
TCGATAACGCCCTTTAAAGTCATCGTGGCACCCGGGCATCCGGCGCAGGCGCCCCGCAGCTTGACCTTTACGACCTTGTCCGCCGTGTACTCCACAAATTCCACATCTCCGCCGTCTCTCTGCAGGAACGGTCTGATGTTGTCTATCGCGTCTTTGATGTTTTGTTCCATGTTTTCCTCCTTATAGCCTAGTGCGCTGTCTCGCTCACTGATTGGCTCTCTCTTACTGCCAGTTTGGTTCAACTGTGTATATATGAACAAATTTACCATTTGTGATGGTCTTGATCGAAACGGATTTGATTGGATCTCCGTTCTTGTCAAAGGTGATGTTTCCGGAAGCTCCGGGAAAATTCTTCGTGGCGGCGAGGCGATCCCTGACCGCTTCACCGTCAACGGCGGTTCCCGCGGTGCTGATGGCATTGACGGCCAGCAAATAAGCGTCAAAGCCCAGAGCAACTTCGCTGGGCGGCTCCGCATCTACTCCGTATTTTTCCCTGTAGGCCTTTAATAATACCTGCGTATTATCGGTGATGGCGGCCTCCGGATCGAAGTATGTGGAGAAAACAGCGCCGTTTACGGCGGCTCCGCCTTCTTTCAGAAAATCAGCGTTCTCCCAGCTGTCCGTGCCGAGAAATACGAGATCGAGCCCCAATTCTTTCGCCTGGGTCATGATCCTTATGGCGTCCTTGGTTTTGCTTGCCAGAAGAACGGCCACCGCTCCGGAATCCTTTACCTTCTGAAGCTGATCTTTAAAATCCGTCTTTGACGATTTATATTCGACGACCTTGACGATGGCATTTTCATCTCCCGTCAACTGAACCATCTTATCCGAAAAGGTCTGGGATACGGCTGCGGCATAGTCGTCATCCGCATCTTTAAAGATGGCCGCCGTGCTGGTGCCCATCTCCTGGACCGCGTATTTTGCCAGGGCCACGCCCTGGAAGGACTCTACGAAGCAAGCTCTGAAATAGTATTCGCTGCTGCTGGTCACCAGCGGGTTGCTGGCTGTGATGGTGATGGCGGGGATCTTTGCCTTTGTAAAATACTCGCCTCCCACCAGGGACAGGGTGCTGCCGTAGCTTCCCAGCACCGCCGATACCTTCCTGTCCACCAGGTTCTGTGCGGCCGCAGCCGCTACGTCCACATCGGATTTGTTGTCTGCATACACCAGCTCCACCTTTTGTCCGAGTACCTCCGGAAACAGCTCGTGAGCGAGCTCAATGCCCTGAAGCTCCAGTTTCCCGTGCTCCGCTTCCTTTCCGGACAAGGGTTCGAACACCCCGATCTTAACGGTCCCGTTGTCCTTTGCTTCCGTCGTAAAAAAGGTGTCTTTAAAGTTTTCAAGGGTCGCGCAGCCCGAGAGCAGAGCGGCGCACATGATGATGAGCATGACAAGTGCTGCGTATCGTTTCTGTTTCTTTTGCATTGTTCTCTCCAGCTTAATATGGTTCTACAAATGATTTGTAAACGAATTTGCCGCCCTGGATGGCCTTGATAACAGCAGGCTTGACAGCGTCCCCGTTTTCATCCAGCGAGATGTATCCGGTAGCCCCCTCAAAATCCTTCGTCGCCGCGAGGGTATCTTTCAATGCGGGTCCGTCTACGGTTCCGGCTCTTTGAATCGCGTCGATTGCCAGAAGGTAGGCGTCAAAGCCCAGAGCGCTTGCGGCAAGCGCATCGGAACTGTATTCCTTCGTAAAGGCGCCGAGGAATTCTTCGGCTTTATCGGTCAGCGGAGCGGCAGGATCATAGGAGCTGGAGTAAACAGCGCCTTCCGCCGCTTCTCCGGCAAGCTGGATCATTTCAGGAGTCTCCCAGATGTCGCCGCCCAGAAACGGAATCGTGATTCCGAGCTGTCTGGCCTGTTTCATAATCAGAGCGGATTCCGTGAAACTGCCCGGAAAGAAGATGGCCTGAGCGTCAGAGTCCTTTACAGCGGTAAGCTGGGCCAGGAAATCGCGGTCGCCTGTGCGATAGCTTCCCACGCTTGTGATGCTGTTTTCATCTCCGGTCAGCTCCTTGAAATTGTCCATGAAGATTTTGGTAAGGGTTACGGAATACTCGCTGGACGCTTCCTGGATAACGGCGATCTTCCTGTAGCCGCCTTCATTAAATGCATAGTTTGCCATCACCTTTCCCTGGAAGGGATCGGTGTAGCATACTCTGAAGTAATATTCATTTCCAAGGGTTACGAGGGGGCTTGTGCAGGATGTTCCGATTGCAGGAACTTTGGCTTCTTTGAAGACCGGTCCCGCAGCGATGGAGTTGGAACTTCCCCAGCTGCCCAGTACGATGTTTGCGCCAAAATCATTCACCAGTTTTTTTGCCGCATTTTCAGATTCTATTTTGTCCGATTTATTGTCAGCGTACTTCAGTTCGACGGGGATTTCTCTCCCGTTAATGGTTACATTGGGATAAAGTTTATAGGCAAGGTCGATGCCCTTCTTCTCCAGCTCTCCGCCGGCGGCATCCGAACCGGTCAGGGGCTCAAATACGCCGATCTTGATCGTATCGGGCAATGTGCTTTCGTCGCTGCTCTTGTTGTCGCTGCCGCAGCCTGTCATGAATGCAGCAAGCATCAGCGCAGCCGCCAACAAAGATGAGACCTTTTTCATTGGTTTTTCTCCTTCAGTGCTGTTACTCTCCCAGGTACGCCTTGCGGACCTGGTCGTTGACCAGCAGTTCTTTTCCTGTTCCCGAAATAGTAATGACTCCGGTTTCCATTACATATCCGTAATCGGAAATTTCCAGGGCCGCCTTTGCGTTCTGCTCAATCAGCAGTACGTTCACGCCCGCCTTGTTGATCTCCTTGATGATTCCGAATATGCTCTTTACGATAAGGGGCGCAAGTCCGAGGGAAGGTTCATCCATCATCAGGAGTTTGGGCCTGCCCATCAGGGAACGGGCCACCGCCAGCATCTGCTGTTCTCCGCCGGAAAGGGTTCCAGCTGCCTGCCATTTTCTCTCTTCCAGCCGCGGAAAAAGCTCAAATACCCATTTCCTGTCCTTGGTGATTTCCGCCTTGTCCCTTCTTGTATACGCGCCCAGAGTAATATTTTCATCCACTGTCAGATCGGGAAATACCCTTCTGCCTTCCGGAGTAAGGATGACCCCTTCCATTACGATGTCTCTCGTTTTTTTATTTGTGATATCTTTTCCGTCATAAATGACCGCGCCGGAGGTTTTCTGAACCTGACTCATGATCGCTTTCAACGTCGTGCTTTTTCCGGCTCCGTTAGCCCCTATAAGGGAGATGATCTTGCCGTCTTCTACGTTTAAGCTGATGCCTCTGAGGGCGTGAATTCCACCGTAGTGAACTTGTAAATCTTTAATTTCCAGCATTATTCCTCCACCCCCAAATAAGCTTCGATTACTTTCGGATTGTTCTGGATCTCTGCCGGGTTACCCTCTGCGATATTGATCCCGTAATCCAGAACATAAATCCTTTCGCAAACTCCCATGACCAGCTGCATATGGTGCTCTATCATCAGGATGGAAAGGTCGAAATCATCCCGGATTCTTCCGATAAAATGCATCAGTTCATCGGATTCCTGGGGATTCATGCCTGCGGCAGGCTCATCCAGAAGAAGCAAAGACGGCTTGGTTGCCAGTGCTCTGGCGATCTCAAGATGTCTCTGCTTGCCGTAAGGCAGCGAGGATGCGATATCATCCTTGTTTTTATCAAGGCCGAGGATCTTCAACAGCTCCTCGGTTTCCTCTCTCAGCCGCCTTTCTTCCCTGAAGTTCAGCCGAAAGGTGGCGGAAAAAATGTTCGCCTTGAGGTTCATATGTTTGGCGATCAGGACGTTTTCAAATACCGTAAGATTCTTGAACAGCCTTATATTCTGAAATGTCCTCGCGACTCCCATCTTTGTAATCCTGTCGGGAGAAAGGAAGGTTGATTTTGTGTATTTTCCTTTATTCTGTCCCTGATAAATCGCCTTCATCTTTCCTCTGGGATAATTGCTGACGATCAGCTTGTCATTCAGGTACAACGCACCGTTGGTCGGTGCGTAGACGCCGGTCACAACGTTGAACGCGGTGGTTTTTCCCGCCCCGTTGGGCCCGATCAGCCCGATAATCTCGCCTTCCTTCACTTCAAGGCTCAAGTCGTTTACAGCCACTACGCCCCCGAACTGCATCGTGATATTTTCGAGGCGGAGCACGCTCTGCTTTTCATTAGCCATTCAGCGCACCTCCCTTTTTCGAAGAGTTGCCTTTCAGCCTGCTTCCGATCCGTTTAAAGAAATTGATCAATCCATCCCACGAAAATTCTTTCTGGCCCATGATACCCTTTCTCCAGAAGAGAACCACCAGCATGAGGATGAGCGAGAAAACGACCATCCTGAATCCGGTGCGCAGCAGCGGCACATGAAAATCCCCAATCACCATCGGCTGATCCAGGAAGCGTAGCCACCATTCTTTTGCCGCCGTCACCAGGAATGCCGCGATGACACTGCCGGTCACGCTGCCCAAGCCGCCGATAACAATGATGAGAAGGATGTTGTAGGTCAGCATGATGGGGAATGTGGTCGAAGTGATGGCGCCGAGGTACATTGCAAGCAAGGCTCCCGAAATTCCCGCAAAAAACGAGCTGATGATAAACGCCATCTGCTTATGGGTCGAAAGCTTGATCCCCATGGCCTCCGCCGCGATCTCATCCTCCCGGATGGCCTTGAAGGCTCTTCCGTATGAGCTGGTCAGCAGCAGCACGATGATGGCGATACAGACCGCCACAACGATAAACGGCACGTAATAGTTCGGATATCCGGGAATGCTGTTCAATCCCAGGGACCCGTTGGTGATCGTGTTCAGCGGAGAGCTGCCCACCATAATCCTGACGATTTCAGAAAAGCCAAGGGTAGCGATGGCGAAATAGTCGCTCTTGAGCCGCAGTACCGGGGCGCCGACAAGGGCTGCGAGCAGGGCCGCGACCAGGCCGCCGGCAATCAGGCCAAGTACCAGCGGGAGCTGGATATTTGCAAGGGCGTCATTGACGCCGTAAAGATAATAGACATTTGGTTTTTTGTCGATCGGTATGGTCAAAACTGCGTAGGTGTAAGCCCCGATCGCCATGAAGCCCGCCTGTCCAAGGGAAAACAGTCCGGTAAAGCCGTTCAGCAGATTCATCGAGACTGCGACGAGGGCATAGATCGTGCCCAGCTGCAGAACGGTCCGCAGCATGGAAGAACTCGAGGTTCCCTCGCCGACATAGATGATAAAAGCTGCGATTGCAAGGCATGCAATTATAGAACAAATAGTTTTTGTTTTCTTCGTCATCATTTACACCTTCTCCGCTAAAGTTTCGCCAAACAAACCCGTTGGCCTGAACATGAGCACAGCGATCAGCAGGACAAACGTGAAAACGTCGCTGAATTCCGAATATCCTGCCGCCTTGATGAAAGTTTCGGACAGCCCGATCAGGAATCCGCCGAGCACAGCGCCGGGAATGCTTCCAATGCCTCCGAAGACTGCCGCCACGAAGCACTTGAGCCCGGGAAGCGAACCTGCCAGCGGGAATACAGATGGCCGGGGGGTAAAATACAGCATGGAGCCAAGGGCCGCCAGGAAACAACCGATGATAAAGGTGACGCTGATGACCGTATTGATCTCAATCCCCATCAGCTGAGCGGTCTGAAAGTCCTTGGATACAGCCCGCATCGCCATTCCGATCTTTGTTCTCTTAATGATTGCCATGAGGACGATCAGCGCGGCAATGGTGATGATCGGCGTTATAAAGGTGACGACCGAGGTCGATACCGCACCGAAATTGAGGGTCTTGTTCAGAATCGGGATAGAGGGATACTGCTTCGGCAATGCGGAAAACAGATATGTAGCCAGGTTCTGCAGCAGAAAGGATACTCCGATAGCAGAAATCATGATAGACATTCTCGGCGCGGACCGCAGAGGCTGATATGCAAGTTTTTCAATGATCAGGCCAAGAAGGATCGTGCTTATAATCACTATACCCGCAGAAATATACCAGGGGATCATATGGTCTACCATGGCAAAGATCATGAAATAAGCCGCCATCATAAAAATATCGCCGTGAGCGAAATTGATCAGGCGGAGAATACCGTAAACCATGGTATAACCAATGGCGATCAGCGCGTAAATGCCGCCGATGGAAATACCTGCCAGACAGTATTGTAAAAATGCTGTTGTGGTCATTATAACGTTGCCTCCTAAAATTAAATAATTGAATGAACAATTGCAGCCGAATCATAATCAGCATAATTTGCAAAGATTTATTAAGCGTGCCGCTTCACAAATCTTTACAAACCGAAGAAACAGCGGTGGGAGGTCAATCAACCCCCCTGCCGCTAAATCGTATTTAATTTTGCAAGTCCTGTTTACATCATGCCGTTTTAACGACTGATATTATTCTACAGTCTGAGTCTTGACGAACTTGAATTCCTTGGAAGTCACGGAATCTTCGGAAATCGTCTTGATGTAAGCGGTATTCTTGATCGCATCGCCGTTATCGTCGAAGGAGATCTTTCCTGTTACTCCGTCAAAGCTTACTTTTGCAATCGCATCGCGAATCACCATGGAGTCCAGCGCTTTGCCGGATCCGTCCAGTGACTGGAGTGCGTTGTAGATCGCCATGTAAGCGTCATATCCGAGAGCGGATACGGCGGCAACGGTATCGGTGTTTGCATTAAATGTAATGTTCTTTGGATCTGAATTCAAATATGTTTTGAAATCTGCAACAAATTTGGCGGCAACAGGATTGCTGCTGTCATTTTCGTCAAAGAAGGTGGAGAATGCTACGCCAACGGAATCTTTGGAAATGATGGTGGCGTTCTCCCATGTATCGCCGGCAAGGACCTGGGCAGTGATGCCGTTTGCCTTGACCTGAGGCAGGATCAAAGTTGCAGTCGTGATGGACGATGGGCAGAAGATGACGTCCGGATTAGCAGCTTTGACGCTTGTAAGGATCGCGTTGAAATCAGATTCGTTTGTCTGATAGGTTTCATCCGCTACGATGGTTCCGCCCTGTTCTGTGAAAGCTTTCTTGAAGTATCCGGCAAGGCCTGTGGAATAGTCGTCTCCGTTCTGGCTGATGACTGCGGCGTTTTTGTAACCCTGTTCGGTTGCATATGTAGCCATTACAGTACCCTGGAACGGGTCAAGGAAGCATACTCTGAAGTAGATGTCGTTTCCCAGCGTGACCTGAGGATTGGTGCAGGAAGCGCCAACCGCAGGAACGCCTGCTTCAGCAAAGGTCTGGCTTGCAGCGATGGATACGCCCGAGCCGTAAGAGCCGATGATTGCAACAACGCCCTTGGAAATCAGGGATTGAGCAGCTGTTACGGCAGCGGTCTTATCGGACTGATTGTCGACCTCGACCAGCTCAATTTTGTACTCTTTTCCGTCGATTGTTACAGTAGGAGCTACGGTATTCGCAAAACGGGCTCCAAGAACTTCCTGCATTCCGCCGCCGCCATTCTCACCTGTCGTAGGTTCGAAAACACCGATTTTGATCGTGTCGCCTTCTACAGCGATGCTCTTAACTGCAGAGTCATTTGTTTTTCCCTCATCAGCAGCCCCACCGCCACAGCCTGTCAGCAATGCAGACAGCACTAGTACGGCCACCAACAAAAATGAGATCTTTTTCATTACCTGTCCTCCTTAAATTGTTGCTCCGAAACGCAACTTGATAAAACAATCCGCTTATCTTTTCCTCCACCAATCAGCTCTGCAAATCAGCAACTCCGTGCAATGGAATCGCAATCTTTGATCTGCAGATTTTCACCGCCTTTTGGAAAAGAAAAAACAACCTTTATCATTATATCAATTTTATAGAAAATGTAAATAGAATGTCTCCAAAATGATAAAGGCGCACGAATTCAATAATAAGAAAATTGGGAATTTTTCTCTGACAATCTGGTTGAATATGTCGGTACAGGTTATATAATGATACATAATAGTATAATTTAAAAAGTAAAGTATAATCGGAAAATTGAAAGGAGAACGGAAAAATGTTATGGAAATGCACAGTTTGCGGCTTTACCAACGAAGGAGATAAGGCGCCGGACGTATGTCCGAAATGCGGCGCTCCCGCCGAAAAATTCATCGCCCTTTCCGAAGAAGAAGCACAGAAGGTCTACACTTCTGACAGAACAAACGATATCCATATGGAAATCGCAAATCTCGCGATGAAGATCGAAGCCCTGGCAAAAGAAGGGATCGAAATCAATCTTGATCCGCCCTGTGTCGGCGTTTTTGAGCACGCCAAGCAGGAAGCCTGGGTAATCAAGCAGAGATCCAAGGCCGAGCTGGCCGGACATATGGCAAAAGGCAAATGGTAAGCTGACCTTGCTTATCTTATAAAAGACATTTTTTTCTTTTTTGATAGACTGCATAATTATCGCCTCCGTCTGCAAACTATGTGTACGGAGGTGATTATTTTGCAAGGACAATTAAGTCAAAAAGAGAAGATGCTGTTGGAGGATCTGAAAAAGGAAGAGGATCTTTGCGTCATAAAATATCAGAATTATGCGCAGCAAGCACAGGACCCTGTGTTGCGGCAGTTGTTCAGCAAGCTTGCGAGCGACGAACAGCGGCACTATAGCACCGTGGATCAGATTCTGCAAAGCGGCGGCCAGGTGAAAGCGGGCCAGGGGCAGAGCGGCGGTCAGAAAGGCAGTCAGGGCGGCGGCCAAGGCGGCGGACAGAGTCAAAACCTGATGAGCCCAAGCGTGGCTAACGTCACTACAGCCGCACAGGGGATGCCATCTGCCCAGGCAGGACCGTCAACCCAGCCGAAAGCCCAGGTCAGCATGAACAAGACGACGCCAGGCGGCGACAGCAAGGACCAGATTCTGGCTCACGATATGCTGTCCACGGAGAAATATGTATCCAGCGCTTATGATACCGGCGTCTTTGAATCCGCTCAGCCCCAGATACGGCAAGCCCTTCAGAAGATCCAGCAGGAAGAGCAGGGCCACGGCGAGCAGATATTCCAGTATATGAACAGCCACGGCATGTATCCGGTACAGTAAAAAGGTGGCGGACGCCACACTAAAAAAACGTTATGCGCCAGCCGGGGATTCTCAAGGGTTTTTGAGAACCCCCATGGCACGGCGCAGAATTTAAAAATTTGGGCATATTGAGACGCATGACTGCGCTATTTTTGCATTTTTGAGTACATTAATGCTACTTTTTCTCCTCGCATACCCATTTGATAAAGACTTCAAAATCCGAAAGGATTTTGTCCATATCGGCTGATTCGTCATCCAGAGCCAGCCCGTAGAAGGGAGGCATTTTGAGCCCTCTCTCCCTGATTTCCTCTTTCAATTCTTCGATATAGACTCCCGCGCCTTCCACCAGCGCGTCGTTGTAATTCAGGTCCACCGGGCTTCCGCCCCAGTTTTCATCCCAGCTGGTCACGGTCACTCCACAGGTCGGGGAGCCGTCGCAGCTCAGGATAGCCACCGTTTCATAGCCCGCCTGTTCGTAGGACTTCATGTAATCCGCCACCTGCTTTGCAAGCTCCCGGCAATGTCTGCGAAATCCGACGTTGTCATACAGGTTTTTTGTGGTCCACCAGCGCTGTATCCCCATGTACAGGGTTTCGGGACATTGCATCTGATTGATGCCGAGGTCGTATTTATGTAACGTATCAAACACTTCCTTGCACATCCCCGGGTACCTTGCCAGCCCTTTGACCTTGTTGTTCGTGTTCAGCAGGCAGCTCGACACAAAGACAATTTTTTTGCTCCTGGCGTCCTCCATCCGATTGCTCATTTTCCGTTCCTCCCTCCATGGCCTTTTTATTTAAATACGATCCTCACATTCGGTGAATTGGTGGCGTATACGATGGTGGCGTAGCAGAGGTCGAATTCAACGATGTCGCCCACCTTGTACTCCTTTTCCGCGTTCTCGATGTCCAGGATCAGATGGTCGCTGCTGGCGCCCAGCACCTCAATGCCCTTGTCCCTGGGATAGATCATATCGGGGAAGGCGACGTCCACCTTGCCCAGGGCGAGGAGCGCCCGTCTGCGGATTCCGCGGTCCACATAGATGCCCACATTTCCGAAGGCGTCAAAGGACAGCTGCCCTACGGGATAGCTGGGTTTGTCTTTTACCTCGATGACCTGTGCCTTTAACGTAAAGGCGTCTTGATACATGAAGCTCATGTCCAGATGGAAAAGGTCCTTCAGGTCTTTGGCGAGGATGATGCCTTCGCCCATCCGAAGGTTGTTGATCCTTTCCGGCATGGTATTGTCGAGCACCATGGGAAACGAGGTGGTGGCACCGCCGGAGATGATATCCAGCTTTCGGCCGATGGCCTCTTCGATCATTTCCGCATTGGCGATCAGTTCGTTCATCTTTTCCGGGGTGGCCAGAATGGAGCCGTAGCAGCCCAGGTTTGTGCCGACGCCGGCAAGATACAAGCCGTCACATTCATTTTCCACCATCAGCGCCGCGTCGAAAAGCTCCTTTTTATCCCAGAATCCTTCCCGGAGGTCGCCCAGGTCGACCATGAGGATGACCTTATGGACCTTTCCCTGCTTCAGCGCTTCTTTGTTCAATGCTCTCAGCACTTCCACTTCGCTGTTAAGGCTGATATCGGTGATCCTCACCGCTTCTTCGACTTCGCTCAGCATGGGGACCCTGATCAGCATATAGGGCACTTTGATGCCGTAATCGATACAGCCCTGGATCTGTTCAAGGCGGGATGAACCGATAAAGTCGACTCCCGCTTCCGCAAATTGCTTTGCCCCTTCCGGAAGGCCTGTAAAGCCCTTGATGACTCCGGTAAGTCCGATTCCCAGTTTGCCGCAGCGCTCTACGGCTTGATCGATATTATTTCTAAACTTCTTCAGATCCAGCTCCACCAGCGGGTATCTCACTTCAGAATTGCTCATTTGTTTTGCCTCCTAAATCCTTTTATTGGAATCGACAAACCGTTTGATCTTCTTTCCGGTCGTCTTTTCAAACTCTTCTTTGCGGATGTCTATCTTTCTGATCCGCTTGAACAGGGGAAGCTGAGTGTTCAGAACGTCGATCTCCTTCCAGATCAGCGCGGCCACGTCCTCGTCGGTGTAATTTCCCCCCAGAGCGTCCCGGACCTCATCATAATCCGCCCGGATGCTTGCGAAAATCAGGGTCTCGCCGCTTTCCTCACTGTGCTTGCCCCATACGAGGCTCTCCTCCACGTAAGGAATCCTGCCGAGGTAATTTTCAATTTCCTCCGGATATACGTTCTTGCCGTTCTTCGTGATGATCACGTTTTTAATTCTTCCGGTGATATGAACATAGCGCTCTTCATCCAGATATCCCAGATCCCCCGTATGGAACCAGCCGTCCTTCAGCACTTCCGCGGTGGCCTCCGGGTCATTGTAATATCCCAGCATGATATTGCCGCCTTTGGCGCAGATTTCCCCGATGCCCTCCTCGTTGGGATTGTCGATTTTCAGATCGAATCCCGGAGGCGGATAGCCCGCCGCGTCGTTTTTCGGGTACTTATCCGGGTTCAGGGCGCAGATGGGGGCGCATTCGGTCAGTCCGTAGCCCTGCAGCGCATTGATGCCGAAATCCCGAAGCCCCTGCAATACCTCGGGATCGATGGCCGCTCCGCCGCAGATCATGGTTTTCATTCTCCCGCCAAACAGAGCCTGAACCGGCTTGAAGAATACCGGAGCCAGGTCGATCCCGATCTTCTTCGTCTTTCTGTTGATCGCGATGAGCTTCTTCAGCGTTCCCGCTTTTCCGGATTTTTTCGCGTTCTGCCAGATTTTTTTATACAGGCTCTCAAAGATCAGCGGCACCCCCAGGAAGAAGGTGGGCCTGGCCTCCGACAGATTTTTTACGATATATTTCAAGCCTTCGCAATACGCTATGGAAGCCCCCCGATACAGGGGTTCGAGAAAGCCGCAGGTGCACTCGTATGTATGGTGGAGCGGGAGCACTGAGAAAAACACGTCCTCCGGCAGCACCTGAAGCAGCGTCGGCGACGCCATCACGTCTTCTACGATATTTCCGTGGGAGAGCATAACGCCCTTCGCGATCCCCGTGGTCCCGGAGGTGAAAAGCAGAATGCTCATGGCGTCCCGCTGGATCTGCGCGTCCAGGAACTCCCTGTTTCCATTTTCCATCAGGACCCTGCCGGCCTCTGTGATTTCCCGCAGGGACAGCCGTTTTTCATCGCTGATCTCCGCATCCATGCTGATCAGAAATTGAAGTTTTGTTTCTCCGCGTTCCTTCATATCCTGAAAGAACGCCTCATATTTTTTGCTGTAAATGACGCTCTCGACGTCCGCCTCCTTGATGAGCTGTTCCAGTTCAGATTCTCCGAGCTCCTTATCCAGCGGCACTACGATGCCGGTTCCGCAGAGGATCGCCAGATAGGATATGGCCCATTCATACCGGTTATCTCCGATAACGGCGACGCTCTTTCCCTTCAGGCCTATGGAGATCAGCGCGGTGCCCAGGGCGTCCATATCATCCTTCATCGTCACGTAAGTGATCCCCCGGTAGGGTCCTCCTGTTTTATCCTTCACATGGAAAGCGATATTGCCGCCGTACAGTTCAGCGCTGGATTCTATCATCTGCTTCACATCGGTAACCGGTCTGATATCGCGGTACATGACAAACTTATCCTTGCTGTTTCGGATATCCTCTACCCTTTTTCGGGCGTATTCCATCTCCCTTTCCTTGACTGCTTTATATTGGTCGACGTCCATCTTCTTTCCTCCTGTTTTTTCTTTTCCTCTAATATTTAAATGCGCTTCGAAGCATATCTTTTGATCTTTTTCGTGGTGGTTTTTTCAAACTCCTCCTGGCGAATTTCAAACCTCCTTACCCTCTTGTAGAGCGGCATATGCTCGTTGGCTTCGTCAATTTCCCTTTTCAGCAGCTTGCGCAGCTCATCCTCCCCGATCCTGCCGAACTTCTCCTCGATGGCAGGATAGTCCGGGAAGATTTCCGCCTGCACGATGGTGTCTCCCGATTTTTCGTCGTCTATGCCCCATACGACAACCTCGCTGATATATTCGCTTTTATTTAAATAGAATTCTACTTCTTCCGGAAAGATATTTTTGCCGTTTTTGGTCACGATGACATTCTTTTTTCTGCCTGAAATGTAAAGGAAGCCGTCCCGGTCGAAATACCCGTAGTCCCCGGTGTGGAGCCAGCCGTCCACAAGGACTTTGGCCGTCTCTTCCGGGTTGTTGTAATAGCCGATCATGACCGAATCACCTCTGCAGATGATCTCGCCGATCCCGTTTTCATCCTGATCGATGAGCTTTACTTCCGTGCCCGGCATCGGCAGGCCGACGGAAGCAGGCTTATAATACCGGTCTTTGTTCACGGCGATAATAGGCGCGTTTTCCGTCATGCCGTAGCCCTGAAACATGGTGAAGCCCATGGCGTTGAAATCCTCAATCACGGTGGGATCGATGGCCGCGGCGCCGGAAATAAACATCTGCATGTGCCCTCCCATAGCCTGATGCACCGATTTGAACAGCTTCTTGATGGACTTGATGTTAAACTTCTCAAGTGTTTTGGCAAGCTGGACCGCAGTCCGCATCTTATCCGCTTTTCCGCTGGCCTCGGCCTGCTTCCATACTTTTTTATGCATGGACTCAAAGATCAGCGGCACGCCGAGCATGACGGTGGCCTGAGCCTCCGCCATATTCTTCACGATATATTTCAGCCCCTCGCAGATAGCGATGCAGCAACCCTGATAGATGCAGGTGAATATGTGGCAGGTAAGCTCGTAGGTGTGATGCATCGGCAGCACGGAAAGGCCGGTACAGTTGTTGGAAACATCCACATATTTGGACATGTTGTACACGTTGGCCGAGATATTTTTATGAGACAGCATGACTCCCTTTGCAAGTCCCGTGGTACCCGAAGTAAAGAGCAGAGAGCACATCGCCTCCCGGTCGATTTCCGCATCGATAAAATAGCGCTTTTCCTCCAGCAGCAGCCGCTTTCCGGTCCGCTGAAGCCTTCTCATCGAAAGCTGGGACTCCGTATGGTCGGGAGCGTCCATGCTGATCACATATTCAATGCTTCCCACCCCCTTGACCGCTTCCTCCACGACGGAACGGACCTTGCTGGAATATACGATAGCGCTGACTTCCGCGCGTTCCATCAGATTGTGGATTTCCTCGGCAGGGAGCTCTCTGTCCAGAGGTACGATGACGCCGGCTCCGTTTGTTACGGCGAGGTAAGTGACCACCCACTCGTAGCGGTTTTCTCCGATCACCGCGATTTTTTTTCCGGTCAGGCCCAAATCCATAAGGGCTGTTCCGAGCTCGTCGATGTCCGTCTTCAGCCGGCTGAATTTGACGGGTACATAGGGGCCGCCCGGCGCGTTTTTCACGAGAAAGGCATTTTTGTCCGCAAAGAGCGCGGCGCTGGTATCTATCATGGCCTTCAGGTCGCTGATGGGCCTGTGGACGTATTCTTCATCTTTAAATCTGGAGCTGTTCATTTATTTCCCCTCCACTTCCTAGATAAATTATTTTATCATTTCACGGCAGCAGAATCAATCAAGTATTCACCATCAGCCGGATCAGATCGCTGAAAATCCCGTATCCGGTCTGCTGGATTTCCGGGTCGTGCTCCACGACGGAAACGGTTCCCATGAGGTCGGTGGTGATGGAAACGACGGAGGATGTCCCGGTTATGGTCGCCAAAAGCTCGTCTCTGCCGATTTCTTCCGGCCCGACCTTCCCGGCCACCTTTCCGTTATTATCCCTGGTCCCCCTGCAGAGGAGCTTGATCACCTTTCCTCTCGACGCCGCATCGCGGATCTGTTCCGCCGTAACGTCTCCAATGCCCTGGCGCTGGATCTGGTCGGGTGTGATGCCGGCCCCCATCAGTACGTTGAGCAGCGCCGCGGTTTTTGCCGCCGCGTCCCAGCCATCCACATCCAGAGAAGGATCCGCTTCCACAAAACCCTTCGCCTGCCCTTCCGCGATCACCTCGCCGTAATCCCTGCCCTTTGCCAGCTCTTCCAGGATGAAATTTGTCGTAGAGTTCAGGATCCCCTTTACTTCGTTCACCCTGCAAAGGCGCAGGTTCTCTTCCACCAGATTGAAAACCGGAGTTCCGTCCATTACAGTGGTTTCATAATAGAACCGGACTCCGTTTTCCTCCGCCATGCTGCGCAGGTTCTCGAAAGCCCATGCGATGGGGCCCTTGTTGGCGGTGATCGCATGCTTTTTGCGGCTTAACGCCGCAGTAATATGACTGATCGCCGGCTGGCCTGAAAAAATCGCCAGTGGGGTCAGTTCCACGAGTACATCATAGTCAACTTGTTCCGCGATCTCCATAGCGCTGAGTCCGCTATATTCAGGGCTATCCGTCTGAAAGCGCCCTGCGCTCTCCATATCCGACAGCGCTTGCCTCAAATCGACGCCCGCTTCATTTACGAGGCTTCCTCGGCTTCCGGTAGCGATGGCGACGACCTCGACGCCGCAGCCATAGGTTTCCCTGATCTCTTCCTGCTTATCCAGCAGCAATCCTGCAAACGCCCGCCCGGCGTTGCCGAACCCGAGCATTGCGATTTTCAATTCTCTCATGTTTAAGTCCTTTCCTTTTACAACCTTCCAACCTGGTATCCTGTCAGCTCAGACCGATGGATCCTGTCCAAAAAGGCCCCGCGAAATGCGGAGCCTTTTCATTTTCCTTTTTTCTCCTATAATTTAACGTCTTCATAGGCATGTCTGCCGTAAAGGATACCGCCGCCGATGGCGATGAGGCAGATGATAACGAAGATGATGAACTGCGGGTTTGTAAGTCCGCCCAGCAGCACGAACAGCGAGCCCAGCGTCGCAAACACCGGAAAGACGACTCCGTACCAGACGCCCTTTACCTTGCCCTGCCTCCAGAGTTTAAAGACCTGATAGTAAAGGATGATATAGAGCACATAGCTCATGGCGATAGCGATTTCCGAGATATCCCCGTTCGTCAGGAGGCTGTATTTGTTCTGCAGGTAGTGGATCACCCACCAGATGCAGCTGATAACGATGGCAAAGAGGGCTGAATTCACAGGCATATTGAGCTTCGTGTTGATCTTTCTCAGGGAAGCGGAGAACGGGATAGCGTTTCTCAGCGCCAGAGAATAGGGCAGACGAATGTATCCGAGAATGATCCCGTTTGCGGTGCCCATTACGGAAATGGTCACAAAGACAAAGACGATTCCTGCAAACGCGGGGCCGAAAAGGCCTGTTGCCGCCGCCGCGACGGACGCGTCTCCGAGCTCTCTGACCTTGTCTGCTCCGAGGTAGCCCGTGATTCCCAGAAAATACATCAGATATGCCGCGAGGACGAACAGCGGAGCCAGCACCAGCGCCAGCGGCACGTTTCTCCTTGAATTTCTGACCTCATGGGCGACTGCCATGGAGATGACCCAGCCGTCAAAGGAAAAGGCGACGGGTCCGATGGCCGCGGTCCAGCCCAGCGTCTTTACCGCTGTAATGGCTTCCGGGGAAGGATGCTGGATCGCTGAGATAGGATCTCCGAAGATAAGCCCTGCCAAAGCAATGGCAAAAAGCGGGATCAGCTTGATGATCATCGTTGCCTCCTGGAACCGGCCGCCGACCTTTGCAGATAACATATTATAAAGGAAACAGATGATAAACCAGATAATTCCGATTCCAAACTGGCCTGTAAAGGTCAGATCCCAGCCCATGGTAAGGCCGGTGTAAACGCCGACAACCCAGCAGAGGATAACCGTCAGCGTCGGATAGTAAATGAAAACCTGAAACCAGCCAAACATGCTGGCAGCCCGTTTGCCGATGAACTCATTGGCATAGGTGATCAATCCGCCGGGCTTGTCCGTCAATGCGGCCAGCTGACTGAAGGTCAGACACCCGAATATGATGGTGAATGCCGCAATGCAGAATACCAGTATGGCCAGTCCCACATTTCCGCCGGCATATCCCAGCATATTGTCGGATTTGAAGAAAATACCGGAACCGATAACGATTCCCACAATCATTGCGATTGTCGTGAACAGGCCGTATTCACGCCTTTGTTCCTCCATAAAATTGTACACTCCTTTAAAATAAAAATTTAAAAAATTGCTTTAGGAAATGGCCACCGGCTTTTTTCTGTCCGGCAGCTGTGAAATGATGATCGCACCGAACATCAGGATGCAGCCTGCAAGCTCTCTGGCGCTCATTATTTCTTTCAGGATAAGGAAGCCGAAAATCGCGCCGAATACCGACTCCAGGCTCATGATCAGGGACGCCACCGTCGGATCGGTATGCTTTTGGCCGAGGATCTGGAAGGTGTAACCGGCTCCGCCGGACAGGATACCGGCATAAAGGATCGGAACCGCACAGCTTATGAGAGCCGAAATCGTTACCTTTTCAAAGATCAGCGCGCCGATGAAGCTTACCACCATAACGACGACAAACTGATACAAGGACATCCTGACCGGATTCGATACCTTTGGCAGAAAATGATCGATCACCAGAATATGGGCCGCCCAGAAGCCGGCTCCGATCAATACGATCAGGTCTCCCGGAGCAATGGAAAAGGAACTGGTAATGCACAAAAAATACAGCCCCACCGTTCCCAGGGCCACACCGATCCAGCATTTCAATCCGGGTCTTTGCTTCAGAGCGATGCTGAAAACCGGCACCAAAACAATGTACAGGGCTGTAATAAAGCCGGTCTTTCCCGCGGAGGTAGAAACCAGGCCAATTTGCTGAAGAGCCGTCGCCACGGACAGCACGCAGCCGCATACGATGCCCGCCTTGAGAAGCGTCCGTTTTTGGCGCTTTTCTTCTTCCGGCGAGGGCTTCTCCGCACCGCTGTTCTCCAATTCCTTTTTTGACGACCGGTCCATGAGGCGCACCACCGGGATCAGGACCAGAACAGACAGGGTAAATCTCGAACAGGTAAATGTCAGGGGGCCCACATAATCCATTCCGGCTCTTTGCGCGGTAAAAGCCAGACCCCAGATAAGAGCGGCAGTTAATAATAAAAGATTTCCTTTAAGACGTTTGCTGTCCAAATTCTCACCTTCCTATCCATTAACAGTACTTATCAAGTATAGTGCAAATATCTGTCAAAAGCAACTGGTTTTAACGCCTCCCGCAGGGGAATCAATTTTATCAAATAAAGATTCAAAGCTGCACGAAAGACTGTAAAACTAAGTCGTACATCATAATCCGCATATCTTTTCGAAAGTGGAGAATTTAGAAAGCTTTTAGGGGATTGCACAATTTTTTCGATTTAGAACACTATGTTGACAGATTCTTGAATTTAGCACCGTTATAGCAGTATATCCCGGAATAAAATTCGCTAAGACAAACAATCCGGTAAAATAGCCGTCCTAAATCGAAAAATTTGTGCAGACCTTCCAGGGAGCAGCCAGGAGTAGAACTGTCCTCGGATGGCAGCGCAAATATTTTAGCAGTTCCCGGAGTCAGAATCGATCATGATATCATAGGCTTTACCCGTTTGAATATATCGGAACAGCTCTGCTTCGATGAATCCGGTATCCGGAGCCACCGGTTCCGGGATGATAGCGGCTTTCAGCTTTAAGCCAAGTTTTCCCGCGGGTTCGTCCGGGCTCATGATAAAACCGATTGAACCGGCTCTGCCGCTTTGGACCGGCTCCGAGTCCAGCCACGCCTTGCTGTAAAACTGTATGGAAATATCTTCCTCGCACTCATACTCAACTACCGCATAGCACATTCCTTTTGGGCAGGTTTCAGAAAAATGCTCCTCGAACTCTGCTTTGTGCTCGGCAAGTTCCTCCGGGGTAAATTGCTCTTTCATCCGGGGGTCGTCAAAGTTCTTTTCCATCTCCTCCCACATATCGTAAAGAAAAACTCTGTCGATCTGCGCCCAATGCCGCTCTCCGCCTTCCTTGTCCGCAAAATACAGCTTGTCCGGGTATTCAACGCCGACGCGCAGGGTCACGGGCAGCTCCACCAGATGGGATGTGTGGGCCGGACTCATGGAAAAACGGATGGACGCTCCCCTGTCAAGGGCCGGAATGGCGTCATAGTCGCCCTCGAAGGCCAGATTCGTCAGATACATGGCGGCGATTTCCCTGGTGTCGATGCCCGCCGGATTCCAGCCATTTAAGAGGAATTGAACAAACAGCGCCGCCTTATCCCACTGAAGGCCGCCGCATATGCTGCCTCTGCTTCCGCCGGCTGTCAGCTCCAGATCGCCGATGCAAACTTTATTTACGTCATGAATCGACAGAACGGAGCTTACGGTTCTGTGGCCCCGCTGTTCGGCGCGGTTGGTGACCGATTCCTCGGTGAAATCCTCAGAGGACCCTGTCAGCATTGCGATTTCCGCCGCCTCCATCCTTTCCCGCTCCGCCTCGTTATATTCCAGGATCAGCATTTCCAAAGTGTGATCTTCCCGGAGAACCATGCCCATGACGTGATAGATCACGCCGTCGATCTCCGCATTCCTGCCCATGACGGCGATTTCTTTGATCTTTGCTATCTGGCGCTGTAACAATTTAAAGTTCATAGAACCTCCTCTTTTGATTTTATCCCTGCTTCAGGCCTGATAACCCCTTCGGTATATTATTGGAGCCCCAGTTTTTCCGCAATATCCTTCCAATAAAACTTTTCTGTTTTATCTCCATATTGTACCACGAAATAATCGTCTTGAGTAAAGGATATCCGCTCCCCTGCTTCATCTCTATAGTTCCTTCCATATGAGAATTTATTCGGCTCCTCCCCCCTGTCGTCTAAAACGCCGACGTAACACTGCGTGAACTTGATCCGCGGTACCGATTCATGGTAGCGTGACCAGCTGTTCAGGGCTTTCCGTCCGTCTTTTAATTCGAAATCGACGGTTATTACTTCGTCGTTTTTAGAATAAGACACCGCGATATCATCAGACTGCACGCTCCAGCCAAAGGCGAATAGAAACAGATACGCCCCGGCGATGCAAACGCATGAAACTAAGGTGATCAACACCGCTTTCGCGACTTTTTTATTCAATTTTTTGAAGGGCTTTATGTCCTTTTTATTGACCTCAACGTCATCTGCCGCGATTTCCGATTTCATCCGTTCCAGGATTCCCCTGCATTCCGCGCAATCCTTGATATGGTTTTCAATTTCAAGATTGCTTTCCCCGCTGGTTAAGCCATCCACATAGCTAGGCAATAAATCCTTAATAATATCGCACTTCATCACAATCTCCCTCTCATAATCTTCTGCTTGGCCCGATAAAAGGTCACCCGCGCCCAGTTCTCATTTTTTTGAAACAGCTCCCCGATCTCCCTGAATGAGAAAGCCCCCGTTATTCTCAAAAGAACCACTTCTTTTGCAATGGGTTCAAGAACGTGCACCGCCTTGAACACCTGCATCTTCTCTGTGTTGAGAAGATGTTTCTCTTCCACAGATAATTCATCGGAGGCAAGGGAGGCAAGCTCTTCATCCAGGGCGGACGTTCTATGCCGCTTGCTTTTCTCGATTTCCCGATACCAAAGATGCTTTGCAATCTGGCAGAGCCAGGTGGAAACCTTGCAGGAACCGTCAAAGCGGGCGGATGATTTTACCGCCTGGTAAAACGTTTCTTGCGTCAGCTCTTCCGCGATGTTCCTGTCGTTGCACAGGCTAAGCAAATATTTATACACAAATTCAGCATAATTCCGGTATGCGTCGTCCATGTTCATTCCGCCTCTTCACCTCCCTCGCCTTATATATCCGCTAAGTCCGCAATTCGTTACATCATCTTTCACATTTTTAAACCCCTCAATATCATATCAAGGGGTTTAGAATTGTCGCACTGTTATAATTAATCCGGATCATTTACTTTTCGGGCTGTTCCGCCGGAGCTTATTCTAAAGCCGAATAGCAGGCTTAAATCTCCTACTTAATATCATATTTTTTCAGTTTGCTGTAGAAGGCGGTTTTGCCGATACCCAGATATTGAAAGGTCTTTACATGATTATTTCCGTTTATCCTCAGGGCTTCCATGATGATTTCCTTTTCGTGGGAAGCCATCATCTGATCCAGAGTCGACGCGCTCAGGCTGTGGCCGCCGTCCCCTTTCCTGCCCTTCAGCAGCAGATGCTCCGGATAGATGATCTCCTTTTCGCAGAGCACGAAAGCCCGTTCGATCATATTCTCCATCTCCCGGACGTTTCCCGGATAGTCATAGGAGAGCAGCAGTTTATGCGCCTTTGCGGAGAGGATTTTGTGCCCGCCGGACTCCTTGTTATTCTTTTCCATAATGTACTCGATCATCGGGCCGATATCCTCCCGCCGGTTTCTTATGGCGGCGATGTCGATCGGCAGAATGTTCAGCCTGTAAAACAGGTCCTCGCGAAACCGACGGTTGAGGATCTCCTCTTCAATGTTTTTATTTGTCGCGGTGATGATCCTTACGTTTACCTTGGTTTCAACATCGCTTCCAACACGGTAAAAGGACCTCTTCTGAATGAAGAGCAAAAGCTTGGCCTGCATTTCCAGCGGCATGTCGCCGATTTCATCCAGAAAGACCGTACCCCCGTCGGCCAACTCCAGGATACCGTTTTTCCCTTCCGGACGTGCTCCGGTGAAAGCGCCCTTTTCATACCCGAACAGTTCGCTCTCCAGCAATTCCTTCGGGATTGCGCAGCAGTTTATCTCCACAAAGGGAAAGGAGGCGCGCTTGCTCCTTTCATGGATTTTTTTCGCGATATAGGATTTCCCCGTTCCGCTTTCCCCCAGAATCAGCACGCTGCTCTCGCTTCGGGCCGCCTTGATCGCAAGTCGTTTGACCTCTTTCATCGCCACGCTGACGCCGATTATTTCCGGGAATAGATCCTCCTGATGATACTCGCCTTTCAGCTTTTCCAGCTCGTTGAGGGCAGCGCTCAACTCCGACTGAGACTTTTCCAGCTTGGAAACATCCGTCATCGTCAGCAGCGCCCCGCATCTTTCACCGTCCACATCGATGGGATGAATGGAGGACATTACGGTAAATCCGTTCATATCGCTCAGCTTATTCTCCAGATAGCCGTCGCTTTTTCCGCAGGCGCAGTTGACCAGGTCGATGGTGAGCGCGTTTTCCGCGTGAAAGCTGTAGATGTTCGTTCCCTCCACGTCCATATTGAAAAGACCCTCCTTCAGCTTAAAGGAGGCGCAGCGCATGATGTCGGAAAGAGCTTCCCTTCTCGCGGTATAGCCCTTCATCTGATAGAAGACCAATTCACGGTTTCTGAGAATGACGGCGTTGGCGATATTGAGAAAATAGTCGAGTACGAACTCGCCGCCGTTCACGCTGATGACGGTTTTTTTGTTATAATAATCGATGGCGCAGGATAATTTCTGTCCGTCGATTTCACAGGAAAGCTCGTGTACCCCGCTGCCGCTGTCCTCAATTATTTTATAGTGAGCCGAGCGGGGGGAATTTTTTCGGCCGATGTAGAGGAGACCGCAGCCTCGAATATCTCTCTCGCACTTTACTCCGTATTCCTTTAAAATTTCGGGATTGAGTCCGCCGTCGTCGTCGCCGACAGAGGTGTCCGCAAACAGCAATAGATCCCCCTCTTCCAGTCTGCCGGCCTTGTGGGAGGTTTCGTAGTAAGCGGAGAGGCCGAGGATTTCCTTCGCCTTTGAATTGTATTTAATAATTGTACCGTTCCTGTCAATGAGGATGACTCCCTCGGAGATGTATTCCTCGATGGGAATTTCGTTCAGTTTGTCCCGCATCTCGTCTCCCTTCCGGCTTCAGCCGCGCTTTGAGGTTTCATGCTGGCATTATTATACCCTGAAAAGAAAGGAAGGACAATACCCGGCCAAGCTTGAAAGGCTATTTTCGTTCAGAGTTCCGAACGGGTTCGCCTTTCCGAACCCCACCCTTGTCCTGAAAGAATATCCTCTCCCCCTTTCAGCCCTTAAAATCAGGGGGTTCAGCAAAAATATCGAATTTTGAAATATTTTGGTACAGGTATTGCTATTTATCTATTCTATAGAAACAAAAAATACACTTAGGAGGAAAAACATGAAAGCTACAACAGAAAGCAATGAAATGCAAATGCAGAGAAGCTTGAAGCCAAGGCATATGGTTTCAATCGGCGGAGCCATCGGCACCGGTCTGTTCGTCGCGACCGGAAGCTCTTTGAGCACCGCCGGACCGGGCGGCGCGCTGGTCGCTTACGGTATCATAGGTATTATGGTTTATTTTTTGATGACCAGCTTAGGCGAAATGGCAACGCATCTGCCCGTCGCAGGCTCCTTTGAAACCTATGCGACGAGATACGTGGATTCCGCCCTCGGTTTTGCGCTGGGATGGAATTACTGGTATAATTGGGCTATTACAGTGGCCTGCGAACTTGTGGCGGGAGTCATCGTCATCAAATTCTGGTTTCCGAACGCTTCCGAATTCCTGGTATGCACGCTCTTTTTAGCGCTGCTGTTCGGCCTGAACTATTACTCCGCAAGATCCTACGGGGAAAGCGAGTTCTGGTTCGCAGGCATCAAGGTCGTTACGATTATTATATTTTTAGTGGTCGGCGTGCTGATGATCTTTGGAATTCTCGGCGGACATTCCCCCGGATTTGCCAACTGGACCCTCAAGGACGCCCCCTTTGTCGGAGGCGCGATGGCGACGATCAACATATTTATGATTGCCGGCTTCTCCTTTGGAGGAGTGGAAATCGTGGCGGTAGCTTCCGGAGAAAGCGAAGATCCGACGAAAAACGTCCCCAAGGCGATCAAGACCATATTCTGGAGAATTATGCTCTTCTACATAGGCGCCATCGCCATCATCGGGTTCCTGCTTCCCTACACGGACCCCAATTTATTGAGAAGCAGCCTTGAGAACGTCGCCGTCAGCCCGTTTACGCTGATCTTTGAAAGAGCCGGACTGGCTGCCGCGGCATCGATTATGAACGCCGTCATTCTGACGTCCATTCTCTCCTGCGGAAATTCATCCCTGTACGTGTCCTCGCGGATGCTTTACGCCCTGGCGAAAGAGGGCAAGGCTCCGGCGATATTCGGCAGACTGAATAAGCGGGGAGTTCCTGTCATCGCCCTGATCGCCACGACAGTGATCGGTGCCGCCTGTTTCCTTACGACCTCCTTTGGCGAAGGCGTCGTATATAACTGGCTCGTGAACGCCGCCGGGCTGGCGGGCTTTATCACCTGGTTCGGAATTGCCATCTGCCATTTCAAATTCAGGAAGGCCTTCATCGCCCAGGGGCATGATTTATCCGAGCTGAAGTTTAAAGCAAAATTCTATCCCTTTGGTCCGATCTTCGCAATGGCTCTGTGCCTCTTCGTAACCCTGGGGCAGAACTACGGCGCCTTCCTGGGAGACACGATAGACTGGCAGGGACTCCTGGTTTCCTATATCGGGCTGCCCCTGGTCCTGATCCTTTATATCGTGTACAAAATCGTCAAAAAGACCAAGTGGATCAAGCCGGAGGACGCGGACCTGAGCAGCGCGGAAAATTAATCTGGGCAGCGCGATAAATTAAATGACAGCTTATCGGCTTAATATAAACTTACAAGGAGAAACAAAATGACAAAGAACAGCAATTTCCACTTTTCCGGAGTGGATACGGTGGCGCTGGCGCAAAAATACGGCACGCCCCTCTATGTGATGAGCGAGGATATCATCAGGGAAAAGATCGGCGTAATAAAGAAATCCTTTCTGGAGAAATATCCGAATACAAGAGCGTTTTATGCGAGTAAAGCCTTCCTGAGCCTGGGGATGTGCAAAATTCTGAAGGACGAGGGGCTTGGCGTGGACGCCGTCTCCTGCGGCGAAATTTTTACCGCTCTGAAAGCCGGCATCAGCGCCCAAGACATCGTATTTCACGGAAACAATAAAACCCGGGAGGACCTTCAGTTCGCCATCTCCCATTCCATCGGCAAGATCGTAGTCGACAGCGTATCGGAGATCGAATTGCTCTCCGAGCTTCTGCGCGGCCAGGAGAAAAAGGTCAATGTGCTGATCCGCATCAATCCTTCCGTCGAGGTAGAAACCCATCAATACATGAGTACGGGCCAGAGCGACAGCAAGTTCGGCGTCCCCCTCATCCGACTGCTGGATGCGGTCAGCCTGATCAACGCCTCTAAAGATATGCACTACTCGGGTCTGCACTTCCATATCGGCTCACAGCTCTACAAGACGGATTTCTACATCAGTGCGGTGAAAAAAGCGGTGGCGTTAATCGACCGGATCAAGGGGGATCTGGGAAACAGCACCGAAGTGCTCAACATCGGCGGCGGCTACGGGGTCGACTATGTCGAACGTGAGAAAACCGTTGATTTTTCCAAGTTTATTGGCGTCATCATGGAGGAAATCGACCGCCTGTTTCATGAAAGGGAGCTGAACAGACCTGAGGTTTACATAGAGCCGGGCCGCTGGATCGTCGCGGAAGCGGGAATCACACTGTATCAAATCGGAGTGATCAAGGAAATTCCCGGCGTAAGGACCTATGCCTCCGTCGACGGCGGAATGCCGGATAACATCCGCCCCTCTCTTTATGGCGCGAAATACGACGCCGTGGCAGCGAACAAAGCAGACCAGCCGAAGGACACGCTGGTGACCATCGCAGGAAAATGCTGTGAAACAGGCGACATTCTGATCCGTGATATCCTGCTGCCTAAGCTGGAGCGGGGGGACTTTCTTGCGGTTCTGGATACGGGCGCGTATAATTATTCCATGGCCAATAATTACAACATGACGCCGAAAGCGGCGCTGGTATTTCTTAAGGATGGCGAAGCCCGCCTGTCGATACGCCGCCAGAGCTATGACGACCTTCTTGCTCAGGAAAACATGGATGAAGGGGATGAAAATAAATGAAGGTATTTATAAGCGCAGATATGGAAGGACTGACTACAACCACTTTGGCAGACGACTATACGTCCGGCACCCGGGCTTATCCTTTTCATGCGAGGCAGATGACGGCGGAGGTAGTCGCCGCATGTGAAGGCGCAATCAAGGCGGGCGCGACGGAAATTCACATCAAGGACGCCCACGATGACGGGAACAATATCGATGCGTCTCTGCTCCCAAAATGCACGAAGCTGATTAAAAGTTGGTCCGGCCATCCCTACGGCATGGCCGAGGGGATCGATTCCTCCTTCGACGCCTGCCTGTTCATCGGGTATCATGCCGCGGCGGCGTGCAACGGCAACCCTCTCTCCCACACCATCACCCATAAGCCGTTTTCGGTAAAAATAAACGGAAGCCTCGCCAGCGAGTTTACGATCTACGGCTACGTCGCCGCACTGGAAGGGGTGCCTGTGGTCTTTCTTTCGGGAGACAGACAGATCTGCGAGGACGCAAAAGCCCAGCATTCCCCCATCATAACCGCGGCGGTCAAAGAGGGAATCGGGGCGGCTACCATTTCCCTGCAGCCGGAGGCTGCCTGCGACCTGATCCGTGAAAAGGCGGAGCTATCGCTGAAAGGCGATCTCAGCAAAGCAAAAATCACGCTTCCGGATGATTTTTACGTGGAAATCTGTTATCACGAGCACTTTTACGCAGAGCAGATGTCCTACTTCCCCGGCGTTAAAAAGGTTGACGCCCATACCATATCCTTTACGACAAAGGATTACTTCGAGGTCAAGCGGCTCCTCTCCTTTGTGCTGTAAACTGATTCGGGCCCGATATTCGGGCCCGTTCAAATTTTCAGTTTGCGTCTCCTCCTAACGCAGGATTGTTGTCAACCAATATTCCCTGGACAGATTCCCTCTCATTGAGCTTTGTCAACTCATTGATCCTTGAAATTGATCGTCAGCGTTCCATCATTCCATGAGATAAATCTATTGAGCCTGGCGGCGGTCAAAATTTTTCCATCCGCCGCGGCGTCGCCGGTCCGGAACACCGAAAGCATAAAGCCGACCAACACAAGGTTTATTACCGTTGCCGCACTGCCGTATGAAATAAAGGGCAGCGAAACCGGCGCAACCAGGATAAAACCGAGATTAAACGCAATATAGCTGATCACCTGCATACAGAACGTCATCATAATCGCCATGGACACGAATAATCCCAGGCTGCTTTTCTGCTTGAGGCAGAGCATAAATCCTTTCACGATGAAGAAGAGAGACGCGCTTAATATGACCGCAAAGGCAACCCATCCAAAAAGCGAGATCAGCGCCGTCAGAAGCAAGTCCGTATAGTACATTTGATGCGGCAGAATCAAATCCGTGTAAAAAACCTGACTCGGCTCTGTCAATCCCGAGATATACCCCTTCGGTATCGTTCCCTTGCCGAAAAACGCTGCGCCCCTTAACAATTCCCTTACGATTACACCTATATACCCCGCGCCGTTTGGGTCGATATACGGATTGAAGGCCACCGCCAAGCGGCTCCATCCATTCTGGGTCATGTTTATTAACGCCGCGATTGCGAGCAGGACCCCAGGGGAAAGGATCAGTGAAAATCCATATGACCTTTTCGTGCCAAACCAGTTTTTATAAACAGCGATTCCTAAAAGCGCCGTTCCGATGACTGCAAGCTGCAAAAAACTCCCGATAGACGGGACGTAAAGGGAGAGACAGCACGACAACACAAGAGCCGATTCGCATAATAGTATCCCTAAATAACCCTTGTTTCTCGCCGCGAAAACGATCGCTGAAAACGCGAGGGGGAGCAGCAAAATGATATACTGGGCGTAATATGACTTACCGTTCAGGGTTGGCGAAAATAGAAGCACCGCTATAAAAAGCGAGATAACGCCAAAATATATTACCTTTGGGTGCTTGCCGATAATTGTGAAGTCGGCAAAATAAGCGGAAATCATCCCCGCGATCCCGATTCCGGTATATGCTAACCTTAAACCGGTTCTGACCTCATCGCCAAAGACAAGCAGGCCGACTAAAAGACCCAGCGTCAGGAGCACCGCAGTCGCGGCAAACATGCCCCATTGCGGCCTCGGGCGATGAACCCTGTCGAGCTGCGCGCCTATCTCCGCCGCGCCACCGGTTTCGGCAAGGGCTTTTTCTGTCGCAGCCCTTTCATCGAAGCCCTGCGCCATATAAGAATCCCTCCCGTCGATAATATGGTTCGTCATTTCTTCTGAAATCCGGGAACGGGCTTTTTTCCATCGAATTTGCTGACATACGTCATTTACATATTCATTGATTCTATCAAGCGAAGTCATAACCCGCACCTCCGTCCATAACGCGGCTGACCGCCTTAGCATACGCCTTCCATTCCGATTGCTTTTCTGCGAGGAGCCCCTTTCCCCGGCTTGTCAAGCGATAATATTTTCTCACCCGCCGGCTATCCGCGTTTTCATCGTAAGACATTACCATACCGTCATTTTCAAGGCCATGCAAAATCGGATAAAGGGTTCCCGTTTTAAGGCGGAAGACATCCTCCGACCTCCGGGATAGCTCCTCTATGATTTGATAGCCGTACATGTCCTCTTCTTCCAGCAATCTGAGTATCAGCATTGCCGTGTTGCCCGAGAGCGCACCTTTATCCGCCGACATTTCAGCCTCCTCCTATAAGTAGATTATCTACTTATCAATATATATAGATAATCTACTTATGTCAAGAGTGAAATAGAAATTTGCTTGGAAGCTATTGATGTCAGCTATCTGCATTTTTCGTGTTTCTGGTCTCTGCGTTTTGTGATTGGCGATGTACTATCATGAAACGTTATCTTTGAGCAATTCTACAATGCTTTCCTCGGAGCGCACCTTTGTTGCGAAGCCGAGGGCGATGGAGACATCTTGGGTAATCTCCGCCATCTCCACATAGCTGACGGCCTCGGTCACTTCATCGAAGGTCAGGCCGTCTGTTCCGCTTTTGCTATGCGGAAACAGTTTCCTGCTTGCAGCGGTTTTCCTTTGCATCCTCGAAGATATGGCGCAGTGCTTTCTTGTCCTGCACCTCTTTGTATTCGGAATCCATTTCAACAAGTCCGTATTTGTATCCTGCTTCCTCCATGATCTCGAGATATGGGATCGGATCAAAGTATTCCGGACTGTATACTCCGGTATCCTGCCAGATTCCCTTTCCAATCAGCTCGATTGCTATCGCAGCTCCGAACCCCGTCTGAGCTACCACTGCCTGCATTCCCCATTTTTCTACCGATTCCTGATTGTCAAATGGCTGGTACATGAACAGTTCCCGTTTCATACCGTCTTTTATTCCGATGCAATGTACTCCGACTACCATTTTTCCGATCATTTCGTTTCCGATGTTCTTCGGCTGCGGTGCAGCTACTGCCACTACGTCTCTTGGCCGGACCATCTTTCCGTCCACTTCGATTTCCTGCAGGCTTCTTAGTCCGATGGCATCGATTACTTTGAGTGCGTTGATCAGGTTATCGTCAAGCGCAATCTTAAATGAGCATTTTTTCAAGCCGTATTGTTCAAGATATCTTGGAATTGTAACAGTTTCCTCAACTCGACATCGCATCATGACCAAGGATGTTGATGAGGAGCAGAACAATGACGGTTCCCAGGATATAGCCTGATACTGTGGCAACCTCTAGGAAGCTGCCATAAAATCCTCTTTTCTTGACGGGTGCATACTCTGCCATAAATGTGGCTGCGCCACCGTATTCACCGCCGGTTGAGAATCCTTGAAGCATACGGCACAAAATCAGGAGGATTGGCGCCGCAATGCCGATACTCTCCCTATTTGGGATGACCCCAATAAGGGTGGTGGCTCCGGCCATCAAGATAACCGTGGTCGCCAGTACCTTCTTTCGGCCGATCTTGTCACCCAATGCACCCCAAATGATAGCACCAAAGGGGCGAACGAGGAACGAGAGGGCAAAAGTGGCAAATGTCAGTATCATTCCTCCCTTTCCTGGGAAGAAATTCTCCATGATGTATATGGCTGTTACGGCGTAGACTCCGTAATCGAACCATTCCGTTCCATTGCCTATTGCAGATGCCGCAATGGCTTTACGCAAAATTTTCATATCCACGGTTGCCTCGGGTGATGGCATTGCTGAAGTGAAGTTTTCAGTATTATTACTCATTTCTATCATCCTTTCTTTTTTTTCCCGCATTTAGTATGATTTTATAATTACCAGAACATTTTTTTAAATATTACGCTCCTTTCATTTATTATTTCAGCTTACATGAATGATATAAATTTCTAGTCTTGTATTTTCATTTTTCATTGCATTTTGTATGTGCAACAAAAGGATCAATACCCAAGTTTTTCTAATATACGTTTTCCCGTTTTCGTAGCACAAAGTCCACCTTCTCCTGTGCACAAGTGTTTTGGAGACATGTTACTTCCCACTTCCCGCATACAATCAATGGTTTCGCCAAGTGGAATGAAAGGGTCAAATCCATTCATTACCATGTTGGCAGAAATAACAGAATTTGAAGTACCCATAGAATTTCTACTCACACAAGGAACATTTCCAACCCCTGCTACAGGATCACAAATCAATCCCATCATATTTTGTAAAGCTAAGGAAGCTGCTCTAAATCCTTCTTCAGCAGTACCATTAAATAGCTGGATGACACCTGCTGCTGCCATTGCTGATGCCGAACCCATTTCTGCTTGGCATCCGTAAACTTCTCCGCCAAACGAGGCTTGATGCGCTACAAATACACCAATGAGACCAGCTGCCATGAGAGCCTTGGCTATTTCATCCCAGTCCTTGCCAATAGCTTCACCTATGCTAACAACCGCACCTGGAATGACACCACAGGATCCACCGGTGGGCGCAGCAACGGTTCTGCCTCTGCAAATATCGTATTCCATCATAGCTGTTGACCATAATACGGCATTATTTAATAGCCCTAAATCTAAGTATCTCTCTCTATTTGTCTTTTCCATATTTTTTGCAATCTGAGCGGTTTGGGGAGGAAGAAAGCCTCTCGGTTCATATTTCCCTTCCAAGGCTTTCAGTGCCGAATCTTTCATCATCATGCCAATTTCTTTCATCATGGAAAGAATCTCCTCACGGCTTTTTCCACTGATTGCTTCTTCATATTCACAAGCCAGTTCCCAAAGTTGCTTTCCCTCTGTAAAGCAAGCTGCTGCTTCCTCTGCCGTTCTAAATGGTACTTTGGCATTTTTTCGTTTTACCACAGGCAAAACAGGCATCACTTCTCTCAAATCGACACCATACACATTGCGAATTTCATTTAAAATTTCATCTGCAAGTCTCTTCTCTGTCATTACATTGAGCAAAGTTCTCTGTTCTTTGCCCTTAGTCGTTCTCGTGTCTGCAATTACGCTGTGCTTCACCAAGATTTCGTTAATTTGCAGAACAGCTTTTTCATTGTCACAAATAGCAAAAACCTGATAGCACGCCCCCTGTATCAACGTTGGGAATTCTTCAAATTTAGTAACTTCGAACATTCCACCTCCAATAGAATTGGCTTCTATGGTCACCGATCCGCCCCTTTTGCCTACTACATGAATCTTTGAAAAATTAGGATGACTATTGTGAGTAGCAGGAACAATTAGAAAGTTCACTTCAATTCCTTTTTCCTTCGCTTGTTCTAGAGAAGTTTTTAAACTTTCGTCCCAAACATCAATTCCTTGAATACCACCTACAAATCCATAATCGGAACCTTGTGATTTATAGGTGAGTGGATATCCGCCACCTTCTTCAAAGGATATTTCTATCTTTTGTGGTTCATCCTGCAAAAGCATATATGCCACTTTGCCAATTCTTCCTGGTCCTGCTGTATGAGAACTGGAAGGCCCAATCATAACAGGGCCTAACACATCATTAAAAATGCTAACTGCTTCATTCGCCATGTTTTTTACCTCCAAAAATTTTACATGAGTCCTTTGTTTGACTTTATCTAAATATAACAATCTAACCTTTGGTACGCAATTATCCAAAAAACAAAAATAACCTTCCTGTTTTGTACTTCTCACAAAAGGTACGGGGGTTTGACACTTGTGATGATAAAAAATAATTTTATCAAACCATTACAATTTTATCATTTTACACTTTTCTTTTATCTAAATGAAAATTACTCAAAACTGTTTAAAAACAATTATGAATAATTTCCGTTTACACTGAATAATTTCTCAATGCTACTTAGGGGCAAACCCTCTAAGATCCGAACGAATCACAAAATTAATTTTGCAGTTTATTTTGAAAAAAAGACAAAAGGAGAATCCCATGTCAGAAGAAAAAAAGAAGCGGAAATGTTTTGATTATAGAGAAATACAATCTTAGCAGAGATATAGAATAGCTCTTAAACCTAGTTTCATTGTAGTTTGCTCTTTTGATATGAAAGGCGAACTATTCCAATTTTTTTTATGACAAAAATGGACCTGCTTAATTTGTAAAAAATATAAATTAAGCAGGTCATTTTTGTTTTTAGGATAATTGTGTCATATTGCATGAATTGATATACTAAAGATATTCAAAATTCGAAAAAATGACACAATGTGTTGCTTTTGCTACAGTTGTAGCAGTCCAATCAGGTGTTTGACAAAATCTTGTTGGTGCAAACATTATGCGAGATCAAGCTCTTGGAACAGGTTGTTTTGGCGGAGAAAGCATTTTTCTACCTCCGATTATTGCAACTAGCGATTGGACCCAAGCAGCGCATATTTACCAGCCATTATTCTTCCGTATTCGGTATCCGAGCTATCGGAATGAACTACTTGAAGATGCTAAAAAGTATCATTTGATCGAGAGGTAGATGTTTTGCCTATGAAAGACGGTAAGGTTTTGGGATTTGCATGCGCAGTTTCAAGTTCAACAATCTGGGGTTTGACCATAATATATTGGAAAGCGCTAGTGCCCATTGATTCAATAGTGATTATGCTTTATAGAATCGTATTGGTCAGTATAACAATGCTTTTTGTAAACCTTAAAGTATTCAATCGAAAGGAACTTGTTGAGACCTTAAAAAGCAAAGAAAATATCAAAGCATATTTACTTGGGGGCATTTTGATTTCCGCAAGCTGGGCGATTAATATTTGGGGGGTCAATTCAAATGAAATTTTGCAAACATCACTGGGATTTTATCTAGAACCTCTTATAATTGCTGCAATTGGATTACTTTTCTTTAAGGAGAGGTTTACAAAACTTATTTTAATATCTTTCCTTTTTGCTTTAATTGGAGTAGGAGGAATGATTATATCATATGGAAAGATTCCGATGTTTGCATTAAGTTTAGCTGGAACATATGCAGCATATGCAGTAATTAAGAGAAATACAAATAGTGATTTTTATGGGTTTGTTTTATGAAAGCACATTTCTCATTCCATTAGCTTTGCCAGTAATTATCATATTTGAGGCAAATGGAAAAGGAGCCTTAGCTCATGGTGATGTTAAACAGATTCTTCTTTTACTTTTAATTGGTGGTGTGACTGCTATACCTCTGGGACTATTTGGAGTAGCAGCCAGGAAAGCTGATTTTACAGTGTTAGGAATAACAGCGTATCTTGATCCTACAATATCTTTGCTGCTAGGGATTTTTCTATATAAGGAACAAGTGAATTTTCAAATGTTAGTCGGTTTTATTGCAATTTGGATAGGTATTATTTTTTTTACAGTGGACCAGATAAGGCGAAGGCAAAATAGCTATAGGTAATAAGTTGGAAAAAAAGTTAAATCATATCTAATAAAAGATTGCGCTAGTGCGTTAGTCTTAGATCAAGTGATATCGCTGGGCTTCTTCAAATAACGAATCACGATAATCCGGATGAGCAATTTTGATCAGCGACTTGACCCTTTCCTTGACCGATGCTCCCCTAAGTGCGGCGACTCCATATTCAGTTGCGATAAAATCTACCGCCGCACGAGTCAATGTGATTACTGTTCCTTCGGGGTGGACTGCGCTGATTGTTGATTCACGTTGCCTTTCGCCGGTTCCCCCGTTTCTAATCATTGCGGTAGAACTCAAGGCAATGATCGATTTGCCGTCTATCGATTCTCTTGCACCAACAGCGGTGTCAACCTGACCTCCGGTCCCGCTGAGTTGAAGAGTACCAATCGCTTCTGATGCACACTGACCCATCAAATCAACCTGTAAAGTCGTATTAATAGACACCATTTTGTGATTTTCCGCAATGTTATGCGGGTTATTCGTCTTATTTACGTCAAGATGCAGAACAGAAGGATTGTCGTTAATAAAGTCATATGTTAGTTTTGAACCATGCGAAAAAGCGGTGATAAACTTGCCTTTATTAACGCTTTTGCTCTTGTTTGTTACCACTCCTTCTTGAAAGAGTTCAATCAAGCCGTCGCTGAGCATTTCCGTATGAACCCCCAAGTCCTTTTTCTCTTTCAGTTCACCTACAACCGCGTTTGGAATACCACCAATACCTATCTGTAAAGTGGACCCGTCTTCTATCAATTCTGAAATATTCCTTGCGATCATCCGGTCCGTTACTGTTACTGCATTCATATCCTGATAATAAATTTGATTGTCACCATGAAATATATAGTCAACTTCTGAAATATGAATATATGTATCGCCAAATGTTCTTGGAGAGGTTTCATTTACCTCAACAATTATCATATCCGCTGCTTCCACAAAATCACGATGATAATCCGCCCACGATCCTGCTGTAAAGTAACCGTGTCTATCCATAGGCGAAACAGCAACCACATAGATATTGATCGGTGTGTGATTGTATTTATAATGGTAAAGCCTGTCTTTGCCAGCGTTCCTTAGATAATTAGGGATGAAAGAAGATCTTGACATTTTAAAGGAATTTCTTAATATCTTCGAAGAAAATAAATAATCTCCTTGTATGATATTTGCATAGTCATCGTCTTCATAAAAATCATAATATTTGTTGGGTTGCATATGGGTCAAGGTAACATTTCTAACATTGCGTTCTTTTAATAAATAGAAATGGTCTAAAAAGCTATAGGGTTCTGCAGAAATAGCACCCACAAATATATGGTCATTGCTATTAATTTTCCCTACAGCTTCATATACATCAATGAGCTTGCCTTTATATTCTTCCTGATATCCCATAACATTACCTCCTTCTGCCCTATTCTAACGATAGGCTGTGCAGTACTATTTTATAGAGTATAGCAACAAGCTTTACTCTTTGCAATTATCCCTGATACAAATTAAGCACCGTTCTTTTTGTATTTGTTCTAGAATATAGCTCTCAAAATTCGTGTGAATGTTTACATCTCCAATAGTTGAATAAACCAGTATTTCGGCGATTAAAATACTGGTTCTATTGTTTTATTTTCTATGCAAATCTTTAAAGTATTGTTAATGCGAGAAATATAGGAATAAATGTTTTTAAAGCCCATATTGCTGTAGTTTTCGTGTTATGGTTGAGGGATATACCTTTAGCGCGGTGGCAATATCAGCTTTTTTTATATATCTTTCTTTAAAATATGTTAAAACATATTTTTCGTATTCTTCCATGATTTCAGAAAGCCCTTTTCCATCGAAACTATCAGTAAGTTTCATTTCGTTCACAATATTTTCTGAGTAATGATCTAAATGCACATCGTTTAGATCATCTACACCTAATTCGTTTGTTATGGTCATTATGACTAAGCGTTCTATAATATTCCTGAGTTCTCTTACATTTCCCGGCATCGGCAGATTCATCAGTTTCTCCTGTAGACTTTTTCCAGCTTTTTTATGTGTATGGTACTCATTATTGAATTCCCTTAAAAAATAATCAATCAGCAGAGGTATATCTTCTTTTCTGTCCCTGAGCGGCGGAATTTTGACACAAGCCGTGCTGAGTCTGTAGTAGAGATCTGAGCGGAAATTCTTATCTTTGATTAGGGTGAGAATGTCAGCATTAGTTGAGGCGATGAATCTGACATTTAATTTAATTGGCTTATTCCCTCCGATCCTCATGATTTCTTTTTCCTGTAGAACACGTAGTATTTTAGCCTGCATGTGGTATGGCATATCGCCTATTTCATCAAGCAAAACGGTTCCGTTATTTGCATATTCCAGAAGACCCTTTTTCCCTTTGCTAGATCCACCCGTAAAAGAACCCGCTTCGTAACCGAAAAATTCGGATTCCAACAAATTTTCCGGGATCGCGCTGCAATTAATATGAATAAAAGGTTCCCCGCTACGAGAACTTGCCTGGTGGATATATTTAGCCACCAGTTCCTTTCCAGTTCCTGATTCTCCGAGAAGTAGAACAGTAACATCAGACTTTGCTATCAATTTGGACTGTTCCATGACCTTACACATGGTTTCGCTCTTATAGATAATATAATCAATCGAGCCTTCCTTTATTTCATTCGCTTTCGTCTCGACTTTATCAAAGTGCTCCCAACCTTTCCGGGAATTCGTCGAAGCTTCAATATAAAGGCGGTTCAATTTATCGATGTTGAACAACTGAGACAGAACATATTTAACGTGTCCGTTTTCATCAAAATATGGCGTGCCTCTTACAAGAATGCTTCTGTCCCGGAGCTGCTGTTCAATCAATATTTCCTTTTTTTCTTTGAGAA
Organism: Bacillota bacterium; assembly: GCA_036835995.1. Taxonomy (GTDB): domain Bacteria; phylum Bacillota; class Clostridia; order Peptostreptococcales; family Anaerovoracaceae; genus Anoxybacterium. The sequence goes on from DAITKX010000002.1 coordinate 105,511, forward strand.
CCAATGCGGTCGATGAATATTGGCTAAGAAACGCTTTACCACGAGCAAGTTCAATAGACGAGCCAATCATTTCAGCGGGTGATATTCCCGTAATCTGCTCATATGTTTTGTTTGTGTAAAGATATTTCCCTTCATGATTTGCTATGATACAGCCGATCCAAGAGTTATATACGGTAAACTCCATTAGCTTCCAATAGTCATCTTGCGAATAAAATCCTTCCATATCATCATCCTCCGTCTCTGTTATACGAATTATACCTTAACTAAAAACAATATTGCATATGCGCAATTTTTTGTCAATATGCAATTCTTAAATCGGCAAATAATACTCAGAAGCCCGTAAAACGCGAACTTTTATTGTGGCACAATTATTGCTAAATATTCTTGTAGAAGTTTTTAGAATTGGCAGATTAAAGTAATCAATAACTAAAAAGCTAAACTTAATCAATTTATCTTTTATAGATTTTTAAAAAACAGGAGGTTAAAATCATGCAATATGTTATGGAACACAAAGGATACCCACATAGAAGATTTTTCGAAGACATTTGCGCTATTCCCCATGAATCATTTAATGAAGAAGCAATATCAGAATATCTCGTCCAGTTTGCAAAAGACCGTAATTTATGGTGGTACAGGGATGAATTGTGGAATGTCGTAATCAAAAAGGAAGCATCTCCGGGCTACGAAGACCACCCACCCGTCATGCTTCAAGCGCATACCGATATGGTTTGTGTAAAATTACCCGGCTCTGATTTTAATTTTAGGGCAGATTCATTAAAACTTTTCATTGAAGATGGTTGGATTAAAGCGAAAGACACAACTCTCGGAGCCGACTGTGGTCACGGTGTTGCTTACATGCTCGCAGCTTTAGATGATAATGAACTACAGCATCCACCATTGGAATGTTTCTTTTCGGTTCAGGAAGAGGTTGGTATCGGAGGTCCAAAATTTATTGATTACTCTATTTTCAAAGCTAAGAAACTTATCAATTTTGATATTTTCGATGAGGGACTATCCTGGATCTCAACAACAAGTGTCAAGGGTGGTGACTTTATAAAGAGAGTACAATTCGAGTCGGATCAAAAACCTGCATTTAAAGTTTCAGTGAGCGGAGGTGTTGGTGGACATGCCGCCTTAGATATCGGAAGGGATCAAGTTAATGCAATAAAAATTTGTACTCGATACCTTTACACACTGATGAAGGATATTCATATTAATCTAGTGTCTTTTGATGGAGGTACTGCAAGAAACAATATTGCCGGAGCATGTGAAGCTGTATTTACCTGTGCCACTTGCCATTCAAACGTGGCGAACCATTTATCTGAAGTTTTGACTGAAAAAATCAGAAAAGAATATGCCGGTACAGATCCAGAAGTATCCATTTCTATTTCATCAGCTGAGAGTACAGGGAAATCTATGGATAGGCTTTCAACAGAAAATGTCATTGAATTATTGTTGCTTCTGCCTACCGGAGCTTACATGAGAAGATTCATGTCCAATGGTCTGGGTCTTATTGTAAAAAATGGCCAAGAAGGAGATGGCTTGGTCATCACTTCTAGAAATCTTGGCGTAGTCAATATCAAAGATGACACTGTTACAATTGGTTATATGTTCCGAAGCGCTCTCGCCTCGCAGATTGAGGAAATAAGCGACCAGGCATTCCTTATAGCAAATCGATACGGAGCTGCCTGGAACACAATTTATGACTATGCAGGTCATACTTATAGCGAAGATGCTCCTATGCATCAACTATGGAAAGAAGTATACAAAGAAGCGACAGGTAATGATGTGAAGGCCGTTGCCGCACATGTTGGAACAGATGTTGGTACTATCGTACAACACATCAAAGATATGGATGTCATAACATTGGGTCCAAATACCATCGGCATTCATAAACCAGGCGAAAAAATGGAAATAGCATCGTTCGACAGGACTTACGGATACTTTAAAACAATCTTGGCTAAATTGTAATTGCTTTATTTGAATTAATTTCATAAAGTGAATCTCGCATGGAATTTATATCTTACATGTGATTTTGATTAATTGGAGGGATTTCAATGGAGCTCCCGGGCGGATTCGAACCGCCGACAACGCCTGCGGCGTTCCATAGGGGGCTCTGCCCCCTTTTGGCGGCAAGCCGCCATGCTGGCCATCAGAAATATCGCATGGCTTTCCTCGCCTGTCACCCCCGAAGCGGTACTCCGATGCCGCTTGAACTTGGCAGAGTACTGGCCGACGCCACTCGGCATCTCTGATCGGGGACGATTCTCTTCCCCGATCCCCTTCTGTCGGCGGTTCATCATACAAAACCACATAAAAAAAGCATCCCCGATTGGAGATGCTTTTTTTATGGAGCTCCCGGGCGGATTCGAACCGCCGACCTCTGGTTGTTCGTAAGGTAGTATAAATATTATTTCTTCAACTTGCTTTGGGCAAATAAGCCAGAGTCCATTGCGCCGTTCTCAAAATCAACATCAACACATTTATAAGGCAAAGCCTTCCCGTCTTCAAGCATATTCAGGCATATTATTGGTTTCCCAAGCTTTTGATAGTATTCCAGCTCAAATTCAACCCATGCAGATTTAATGGAATTCTCGGTTCGTATAAACAATAAATTCTCTGATTGCTCCATACGCTTCTTTAAAGCTTCTTTGGTAAACTCGCTTACGAGACTCCGTTTTAGAAAATCCGAATCGCTATACCAGTCACAATAACAACTGAAACCAATACCGTTTAGAATCTTGATCGTAGCTTCAACAACTTTCCCATCAAGATAACTATGGGAGACAAAAACACCAAACTGTTTTTTGCTTTGTATCGTATCTCTACCAAGTCTATTAGCTAAATCGGCAGGCGTCATGTTGAAATCAAAAGTTTCTGTCATATATGATTTCTGCTTGCCTTTAAAACTCTTTCGCAGTTTCACATAATGACCGCTTTTTTGTAGATGGCTAAAAGCTATCTGCCGTATTTGAGCATTTCGTTCCGAATCATTAATTTTGCTAAAGAAAGTAAGTGTTTTTTCACAAATAAACTTACCCATTTCCGATACAATCTCTATTTTTCCTTCGGTTGTTATCCCTTTTTGATGATATGCAGCGATTAAAGCATCTATATAATAGGGTTCAATTTCTTGCGTACGCCTTGTATAATCCTCAATTTTGGTTGCTTTTTCTTCTATTTTTCGTTCTCTTTTGTTTTTTAGTTCGTTGTATTTTCTATCTTGGTCATCTTCTGAATAAGAAGCTTTATGCTTATCCTTATAGCCTTTACTAAGAATATTTTTCACCACAGGCATGTTAAAGAAAAACTGTTCAGGCGTTTCAGGATGGTAGCGTGTCTGCTTTCCGACTTTTTTCAGAAACCCATCTTTGTCCTTATAATTATTCTGCCTTTCAACTATTTCTCTCCACTCAAAAGGGTAAAGCTGTGAAAAAAGATTGAGCAAATCAACTCCGTTATATTCATAAGGCAAGATACCGGCAACTAAATACAGCGGTCGCTTAATTTTTTTATGTATTCGCATTGTTTCGCCAATATATTTTCGTTTTGTTATTCCAGGCATCATCTGTCGTTCCTTCAGGTTAAGCTATTTTATAGATATAGTATAGCGCCTAATATAAAGCCTTTACGGTAAAAGCCTATATTTCTTTTCTGATATCGTAATTATCCTGTTTGTCTTGGATTTCATAGGCTTTGTCTATGTAATAATCGGGGCTTCCCTTAAAATCGTCCCATTTTGCACATAGCATATAATTATAATCACCACGATAAATTGTGCTTCCCGAATCACAGTTATCGGTAGTTGGCTTTTTTTCATTGAACATATTTTTACCCATGATTGTAAAAATAAGATTTGAAGTATTATTGAAAAAAGTACATCCTGAACTACAGCAGCTCTTTTTCTCAGTAAAATATGAATATGAGCCGTATGTATCAGGGACAACAAGAGCCAGTAGCGCATTTGTTTTGCTTGTTACGGTTCTGCCGCTGGAATCAGCCCGTGAAATCTCTTTGAGCGAATATGATATCTCCTGTGGTATCCACTGATACTTTTCTACTTTTAGCTGATCACGCATTCCCTTTGAAAGCATAACAATTGTGAGCGTGCTATCATATATTCTATTTTTTAGCTTATTCCAGATTGTCGCATCAGATAGCTGAGATAAATCCTCTCCATCCGACTCCCCTTTATAAATATGCTCTGTCTTATCTTTTAACAGTCCTTCGAGTTCATCCACGTAATTTCTAACGGTACATGGATTCCAGATTGTAGCTGCACCAGTAATATCCTTAACATTACTATCAGCATACTTGTACGAAACGAAAATTTTACGCCCCATATTTTAACCCCCAATCAAACCCTTAACTAACAGGCAAAATAAATAACAACTGCAACCGCAAGCGCAAGTGGTATATAGAAACCCGCCTCCGTTTTTGATAATACGCTTTGTAGATACTTCGTTTTACTTACATCATCCGGAGCGGGAGGTGTTAAGACCATGTCCACATCTTCATCTTTCATCTTGATTGCATTGTTATATAACTTGCGATATAAGCGCTCTTGCTGTAGGTAATAGGAATCCATTAACCAAAACAACACTACCGGAATGTACGCAATCAAAAAGAAGGACTTATCTGCATCTTTGCTCGCCAAGGCAAATATGCCAGCGACAAGGGTTATCGCCCAGCCTTTCAGCATAAAGCTATTGTTTGCCATTCGTGTTACGACATTCTGTATCAATTCTAAATACCTGATTTTTGTTTCTGAACATTTCTCTGTCACCAGAAGCACCTCCTTCTAATCTTCCTCAATCTCGTATTTCCCTTTAATCCGCTTTTCAATATCCTCTGCAGAGGGCAGTGTGTCCGCCAATTCATGCGGCACAAAATCGGATAGCTTATATTCACTCACGCCGATGGGCTTGTTAATATCGCGTAGTGCGTATTCGGCAGTCAGCTTATCCCGCTCTTTGCAAAGCAGGATACCTATCGATGGGTTGTCATGCTCATGCCGCAGTATATCATCCACAGCCGAAAGGTAAAAGTTCAGCTTTCCGGCATACTCTGGCTTGAATTTACCGGCCTTCAGTTCAACCACAACATAGCAGCGTAGGCGGGTGTTATAAAACAGCAGGTCGAGGTAATAATCCTCGTTACCGACAGAAAGATGATACTGGTTGCCGAGAAACGCAAAACCCGTACCGAGTTCAATCAGCGTCTTGGCGATGTTCGCCACCAATTCGTTTTCTATCTCACGTTCTATGATGTCATCGCGTATTTCAATAAAATCGAATACGTACGGATTCTTCAAAGTATCCCGTGCCAGCTCACTCTGTGGTGAAGGCAGAGCATGATCGAAGTTGGTGGCCTTGCCCGGCAAAGCTTGTCTCTCGTACAGCTTCGTTTCAATCTGGTGAAGAAGAATATTTCGTGACCAGCCATTTTCTAAAGCTTTATTGGCATACCAAAGATAAGTATTTTTATCAGAAATTTTATCCATCAAGGTTTGAAGATGATACCACGTTAAATCTGCAAGTGGCTCCTGCAGATTTTCATTTTCATCAAACATTTCGGCGAATCTGCGCATATACCGCAAGTTCCGAACAGAGTACCCCTTGGCATTCGGGAATTCAGACTTAATGTCACGAGCCAGGTTTTCTATAAACCCGCTGCCATATTTGCTGTTTTCGATGATGACCTTGCCGATATTCCAAAACAGAAGTATCTGCTCACGGTTTAACCCTAAAACAGCTCTGTACTGAGCGTCTTGAATCTGTGCCTTAACGCTTTCTAGAACTTTAAAATAGTTGTCATTGTTAATAAGCATGGGTTTACCTCCTCAATTCTGCAGGCGGCACTTGCAGATTTCATCGTTTCCAATTTTTATCTTATAAGTATTATTCCATAAATCAGCAGTAAACGCTTAAGAATTATCAGTCGTTTTTTGAGAAACAATTATGAAATATGCTGGTTTAACTGAACAATTTTTTGATCCAGTTCCAAGCTCTCAAAATGCCCTTATTCTTATACAGATTATCGTAATAGACCTTCCGACGCAATTCTTCGGCAGCACGTCCCGCCTTAATCTCGTCATCTGACCATTCAGCAGCCCATATGATTTGACCCTTGTTTATAATATAATGCGATTTGCAAGCCTGCTGCCAGTTGCCCACAGAAGGACGAAGGGTCGGACCGGCAGGTGTATCATAAAAAGTCCACTCTGTAGGACCTAATGGCGTGCGAATTTTAGCACCACACCCACATGCACAGAGATGCGCCGCAGTGCCAAATTCCTCCGAAACATAAAGCACGCCTTGCTCTAATTCTTTTGGCATATAGTGAACTCGTTGTAGTTTAATCTTCGACAACTTGACTGTCAGGTGAATCACTCCCCACTATTTTCATATCAGAAATATCGAATAGCTACTGACTCCATGTAGAATTCCCGCAATTGTTTAAATCTTATGACTGCTAAACACGCATTCAGCGCATTGAGTTCTCCAATTTGTATATTTGTTTTATATAGATTATCAGGATTATCGGTAAGCGGCACCTTTTCTTTTTCTTTCCTTGCCTGATCCTCATCGGTAGAAAAATATGTTGTGCGAACCATTCCTTTTAGCAATCCACTTTTTCGCTTAAGTCCCATTCCTACATCGATAAATGGTATCTTCATTGACATTAAAAGCTCTATGATACCAGCGCGCGAAGTACCCTTATCAACACACACAAACGCAAATGTTACTCCACTCAGGTCTTCTTCACAGGTTTCGTCAATAAATTTCGATTCAGCTTTTACACCTGTTCGGAAATTTTCATATCGAGACTCACAGACTTCTATTTTAAGCTTGCCCAGCTCATCTTCCTGCAGCCTGCCAGGAGAGCGGAAGGCATTATGAACATAATACTTATCTGTATCAAAAATACGTATTTCTTTAACCGGCGTTTTAGCGAGGAAATCAAGTATATATGACCCCGTGCCTCCAAGTCCAATGATTGCAACTACATCATCCTTGAACTTTGCAGACAAATCAAATATTTCGGCTCTGGACGTAAGTGTATCCTGAAATTTGAAAACAGAATCTTCCAGCACCTGCTCGACTACTCTATATGTATAAGGATTAACGTTATATTTCTCCATAGCTGGGCCGGATATAATTGTTACATAGCTTTCGATTTTCTCGTAAAAATCAGCGAACGCTCCAGCAACGCGTGGTTTATTTGAAAAGGATCGCTCTACAACTACATCCTTGCTATTATCACTTAGAGGAAGACTCACAGGGCCTCCAGCGAGATTCTGTATAGGTGTTCCATCAAGGTTATGCGGAAATGAGCCAGCAAAATAAACTTGATGATCGTCTTGCTTAACTCTGTTTTGATCAATGAATACGAGCTTGGCAACAAAAGCGCCCTTTTTTAGCTGCAAGTCCTTCTCCAAGTAGGGTATGTCGCGCACGATAAGACAATTGCTATCGAACCCAACGGCATACCCTTTTTCTACTAAACGTCTTAAATCATCATTATGACTGACCAGTCTCTGAAACACTAAAAATCATTCCTTCTTTCACTTTTGTAGTACCGCCGGGCGAAAGCGTTCCCTCCGGTTTGTTGCCGTGACCTCTTACATACTTAACCGAGTACGTTATCTCAGGATGTTGCGCATAATCCGGCACTTCCAAGGTTACTACTTCGGCGTATGAAATTTCTCCTTTTGGCCATTCATGGGGAGTGCCTTCCACGATGATTGTAACAATTTTCTTTTTTTCATCCATTGCTATTTGCCTCCTGTTTAAATAAATTAGTCTTCTTTTTTAGGTCTAATATGAATGAGCGTGGGTTTTGGTGGAGCTTCACGTTTTAAGGTTCCTGCTGGTAAATATAACAGATCTTCGATTTCATTTGGTTTTAATATGATGCCCCTCATATTCAGAACATTTAGAAGTCCCTCTACAGTGAGTTCTTTACTATCTAATAATAACTTTACTGCTCCCTGTAACAAGGTACTCTTAGGGGTATATGGCTGATCATATGGCTCTTTCATACGCCATCCATTTTTTGATATTTGCCGCATAAGATACTGGTATTGGCTTGAAGTAATAACTTCAAGCTGATGAGCACGATAAACCATCGCGGCAATTGATACATTCCACTTGGTCTTTAAGTGCTTATAATAATCCAGATTCGTTGGATAATGCCTTACATCGGTACCGAAAGTTTCCGATGGCAGGAGAAAGGCGCTTGCCATCTTGCTGGCTTGTCTTTCACGCGCTTTGAACTCTTCTCGTGATATAGATTCCAAGTCCTCACTCCAAGGATGGAGTAAGATATGGGCAAGTTCATGAGCCATATCAAACCGAGCCCGCGCTATGGATTGATTTTCTTTGGATATTACAACAAAGAAGACTTCTTCATTATTAATCAATGTTCTTTGACTGAAAGCATCAATTTTATCTGCATTCAGGGGAGCGCATGTGACAACGATTCCATTCGCTTCAAGAATATACCTTAAGTCTTTAATTGGTTCTCTGCCAAGATTCCAAAAATCTCTGACCTCATTTGCGATCCTTTCTAATTCATTAGTTTCATCAGTATTGTCTTCAATCTTATCAGTAAATGATACCGTTGGTATATTCAAGGATGGAAAATCAATATAGTCAAATAAAGTCTCATATATTTGAGCTATAAACTCTAATCTAACAGTCTGAGCAATGCGATCCTTTTTGTTTGTACTCATCAGAGAACGAAAATACGCAGCCTCAGATTTGACTGTGTATTTGCTTTCTGAAGAAAAAAATTCAACAGGGAAATCAAGTGCGTGTGCCAAGGAAAGGAGATTACTTCCGCTTGGTATAATAGTTCCGTTTTCATATTGTGATAAGGCTTGTTTTGTCACGTTTGTCTTAGCTGCTAAATCAGTAAGTGTCATTCCTCTATATAATCGAGCATTTTTTAAACGCTCACCTTTAAAACCTTGTAAGGCCATAATTCTACCTCCGCTGTTATTATTTAAGCTTCTTTTGATTTTTCACGAATCTGCGCTGGCGTAGCATCAGTATCAGGGCGGCTCTTTAATGCAATTAAATCTTCGCTCGTTTTACTTTCTGCCTCATTCGTTTCCTCTTCTACTGGTACGGTATCTGTCAAAGTAGAAAAGTCTGGCTTAATAAATTCATTCAGAGGTATCCGCTCAATTTCATCAAGATCCCTATCCAAAAACAGTATTTTAATACCAGAGAGTTCGTTGCGAAATGTATCGTATACGATAACACAATGCGTGAATCCCGCACTTCGATCAAGGCATCCACAGAATATTGAATTATAGTCTTTATCCAGAACATCCTGTTCGAATTCAATCTCGCTAACTCCAAAGATATTCATTTGTTTTACCGGTGCCTCAAAATTCGCGTTTAAAACAGCAACAATTGTTTGTAAATAATGAGGATGATCCCGCTTATGTTTACGGATTTGAAACAGTCTCTTTTCACGCA
>DAITKX010000003.1:0-3050 GCA_036835995.1 Bacillota bacterium
CGGATACTGTCCGTAGCGGACGCCTATGACGCCATGACAAACGACCGCGTATACCGGAAGGCGGTGACCGCCGGCGAAGCCGTTCTGGAGATCGAAAGGAATGCGGGCAGACAGTTCGATCCGCAGGCGGCGGAGCTCTTTATCCAAATTATCGCGGGCGAAGAAAGAACCTTATCGAAAGAGGATTTACCATGACAGACACAAAACAAGTGAATAGCCACAACACCTTTACCTGGGAAAGCCTGGGAGATATCGAAACAGGCCGCGGAGACCTGGGAGGAGAGATGCCGGTGCTCGTATACCGCCTGATGCAATACACCATGCTGGATGTGCTGAGCAGGGACCATGGCGACGAAGCGGCAAACAAATACTTTCGCAAGGCCGGATATCTGGCCGGTACGGAGTTTGCAAAGCATATTTTAGATTTACAGGTTTCATTCGACACCTTTGTGGCAAACCTCCAGAAGATACTGAAGGAATTAAAAATCGGCATTCTGCGCATGGAGAGCTTCGAGGAGGCCACCGGGGAGATCGTGCTCACCGTGGCGGAAGACCTGGACTGCAGCGGGATTCCAATCACCAATGAAACTGTCTGCTATTACGATGAAGGCTTTATTTCCGGAATTCTTGAGGCTTATACCGGAGATCCGTATATTGTGAGAGAGATCGATTGCTGGGCGAACGGCGACAGAGTGTGCCGGTTCCGCGGAATAAAGAAATAACGGGTGTTATCATGGGAAGAGATGAAGTATCTATGGACTTCGTTGCAGGGCTTTTGCAGGACTATTTGGATCATGTGATCCATGATCCTGATCATGCCGTTTTGGATTTACAGAAGCTGCCGGAGGAGTTTCGGGAGTTTGGGGAAAAGCTTGTCTATTTTTCTGAATGTGTCGCTGAGAATGCCGCGTTGGCGAAAGCCATCGCAAAAGGCAACCTGAATATTGAACTGCCGCCTTCGGGCAATGAGATGGCTGCCCCTCTTAAAGCCCTTCACGCGACTCTGAAGCACCTGACCTGGCAGACACAGCAGGTGGCCAAGGGGGATTACCAGCAGCGGGTAGATTTCATGGGGGATTTCTCCGAAGCGTTCAACACCATGACGGAACAGCTTAGACAACAGCGGCTGGCTTTGCTGGATCAAATCCACGCGATGATGCAGGACAGAAGCTTGTATGAAATGCTGGCAGGGCAGCTCGAGCAGCGGATCATCGTGACCGATGCGGACACCTCGGAAATATTGTTTCTCAGCCGCCGGACGGACTGTGTTTCAGATGATGAAATCTGTGAGACAGAGCTGGTCCGATGGATGAAGAGGCAGACGGAAGCGATGCAGGGGAAGAGCGAAATATGCGTGACAGAGCTTGAGCTGGCGGAGAACGGTACGGCGCGGCACTATTCCGTGTCGATACATCCCCTGCACTGGAATAAGCGTAATGCTCTTGCCTTCGTGCTCACGGATATCAGCGCTGAACGGGAGCAGTTGATGAGATTTCAGGAAATTGCGAATATTGACACTCTGACCCAGTTGTACAACCGGCGCTATGGGATGGAGGTTCTTAACAAATGGATCTCCAAAGGGCGGCGCTTCATTCTGTGCTTCATCGATATCGATAACCTGAAATTTGTAAACGACCGGTATGGGCATATGGAGGGAGATCAGTATATCGTCGGCGTATCTGCCGCAATGGGCGAATTTGCGTCGGAAGCGGTCTTATGCCGCATTGGCGGAGACGAATTCATGCTCCTGGTGGAAAACTGGAGTTCGGAAGCGGCGGTGGAGCGTATGGAAACGCTTCGGAGCCGGCTGATCGGAAGCAGCGGCCTCTATGAGCGCAGCATAAGCTACGGAGTTATCGCAGTGGGACCGGACAATGTACTGCAGGCAAACGATCTGTTAAGCGCCGCCGACGAAAAAATGTACGAATATAAACGGGCGTATAAAATGCGGCATAAAAAAGCATATTAGACCGATCTGCGCGCTTACAGGTTTATTACCAAAGGGTTTGACAAAACGGAGCACATATGGTATAAATTATGTAACGCCGTTATATAACAGTGTTACATCGCAGCGCCATATCACGGTGCCGCATCGCGGAAAGGGAGCATAAATGACAGAGGAATCCACTCAAAATCGCCTTTTGGAAGCCGGCAAGGCGGAGTTTTTGCAAAAGGGGTACAAAAACGCTTCGCTGCGCAGCATTGCCCGGCAAGCAGGAGTCACCACGGGGGCAATCTACGGCTACTATCCCGATAAGGCCGCTCTGTTCAGCGCACTCGTTTCGGAGCCGGCCATCCATCTGCGGGACTGGTACCTTTCGGTGCAGCGCGAGTTTGACGCGTTTCCGGCCGAATATAAGGAGAAGCAGCTGCATGGCTATACCAGCCGGGCATTGGAGGAGCTTATAAGCTATGTATACCTTCATTTTGACGCGTTCAAGCTGGTGGTGTGCTGTTCTTCCGGCACTGAATACGAGCACTATATCGACAGCCTGATCGAAATAGAAATCGAGCATACCCGCCGCTTTATAGAAGCCCTGCGCGGTTTAGGAAAACACATACCTCTGCTGGACGACGACATGAGCCATATTCTGACCAGCGCTTTTTACTACGGCATTTTTGAAACCGTGGCCCACGATATGCCTGAAGAGAGGGCGGTGCAATACATCCGTACCCTGAATAAATTTTACAGCGCAGGCTGGGATACCGTTTTAGGGCTGAAATGACCCTGGCTGGGGCCGGAATGGCCTTGGCCCGGGGATAGATCGGCCCTAATATTTTATTAAGTGGTTAGCGACAACTAACTAGGAGCACTTTACAGTTATCATATTTTTGCAAGGAGGAATCAAAAATGAATCAACAACCGAGAGAAACCATTTCGTGGTTATGGCAGTTTGCCTCTCCCCACAAGGGCGGCTATATCGCCTCCCTTATGTTTGCGACCCTGGGGGTGGCCTGTGGAATGGCTCCTTATTTTTGCGTGGCGCAGATCGTGTTGGCCCTGCTGCGGGGAGAAACCGTCCACGTGCTTATTTCACTGCCGTCCTCCA
>DAITKX010000003.1:3060-14435 GCA_036835995.1 Bacillota bacterium
TGCGTGGCGCAGATCGTGCTGGGTCTGCTCCGAAACGAGTCTGACATCGGCTTTTACGGGCTTTACTGTCTGGCCGCCGCCGGGTTTTGGGTTTTGAGATACCTGTTCCACGGAATTTCCACCACCCTGTCACATCAGTCCACCTTCGCGGTGCTCTCCGAGGTGCGACTGGGGCTGACCAAAAAGCTCACCCGCCTGCCCATGGGTTATCTGCTGGATACTCCCTCGGGCCGCCTGAAAAACATACTGGTGGAGCGGGTAGACAGCATGGAAACCACCCTGGCCCACGTCGTGCCCGAAATGGGGGGCAACATTCTGGTGTCCATTGCCACCATAGCATATCTTTTTGCCCTCGACTGGCCCATGGCTTTGGCGGCGCTGGCGCCGCTGCCCCTGGGTATTCTGTGCTACGGGTTCATGATGGTCGGTTACGAGGAGCGATTTGCCAACACGGTGGCGAAAAACAAGTGCTTAAACGATACGGCGGTGGAATACATCGGTGGAATTGAGGTGATCAAGGCCTTCAATCAGTCGGCCTCATCCTACGAAAAGTTTACCGTCGCCGCAAGGGAAGCGGCGGATTCCTTCATCAGTTGGATGCGCTCCACCCTCCCGTTTTTCTCCCTGGCGATGTCGGTTTTTCCCGCGGTGCTGGTCAGCGTTCTTCCTATCGGCACCATTTTGTATATGAAAGGCAGCCTGCCTCTGGAAACCTTCATTGTGTCCGCCATTTTGTCCCTGGGAGTCATGGGACCCCTCGTCACCACTATGAGTTATTCCGACGACATAGCCAAGGTGCGCACCATAGTGAGCGAGGTGACCGATGTTCTCGCCCAGCCTGACCTTAAGCGCCCCACGGCCCTTGCCATGCTGAAGGGGTACGGCATACGCATGGAGGAGGTATCCTTTGCCTATCGTGAAAAGCCTGTGCTTCACGGGGTGAGCCTTGACATTCCGACGGGCAGCGTTACGGCGCTGGTAGGCCCTTCAGGCGGAGGAAAGTCCACCATCGCCAAGCTCATCGCCTCTCTGTGGGATGCGGGCGGCGGACGGATCACCATCGGCGGAACCGATATCCGTCAAATCCCCCTCGCTCAGCTTAACGGAATGATTGCCTATGTCGCCCAAGACAACTATCTGTTTGATGAGAGCATCCGGGAAAACATCCGCATGGGCAAGCCCTCGGCCAGCGATGAAGAGGTGGAGCGGGCGGCCCGGCAAAGCGGCTGCCACGATTTCATCATGCAGCTTGAGAACGGTTATGAAACCTGCGCCGGCGGCGCGGGGGGCCATCTCTCAGGGGGCGAGCGCCAGCGCATCTCCATTGCCCGAGCCATGCTCAAGGATGCGCCCATCGTCATTCTGGACGAAGCCACAGCATATACCGACCCGGAAAACGAGGCGGTCATTCAGGCCGCGGTGTCCCGGCTGGTGACGGGAAAAACTCTCATCGTTATCGCTCACAGGCTTTCGACGGTCACCGATTCCGACAACATTATCGTAATCGAAGACGGAAGGGTGGCGGCTCAGGGCTCTCACAGCGCGCTGCTTGCTTCTTCCGCTCTTTATAAAAGCATGTGGAAGGCCCACACGTCGGCCAAAGACGGCATTATCGCCGGAACAGAGGAGGTTTTCGCATGATTTCCATATTTAAAAAATTCTTTCGATTCTGCGGCGATCAGAGCCGCCTGTTTTACCAGTCACTTGGTCTTTCACTGATCCACGCCATATTCGAAGCGCTGCGCATCCCGGCCATCGCCGTCGTGCTCACGGCGCTGATCGATGGGAACGCAGGGTGGCGGACCGTATGGCTTTCACTCGGGATCATGCTGGTAAGCGTCGCGGGCTGTGCGCTGACCCGCCGCAGCTTTACGATGAAGCAGACCATCGGCGGGTATACGGTGGCGGCCAACAAGAGGGTGGAAATCGGCGAGCGGCTGAAATACATGCCTATGGGCTATTTTAACGACAACAGCCTGGGCGATATCACCTCGGTGACCACCAACACCGCTGAAAACCTTCAGGACGTGGCTACCCGGGTGATCATGCTTACCACCCAGGGGCTTTTGACTACTGTCATGTTCACTTTGGCAATCCTGCTGTACGACTGGCGCATCGGTCTGCTGCTCATCGCGGGCATTGCCGCTTTTTTCGGAATTAACACCCTCCTGCAGGGAAAGTCCCGAAAAGTATCTCCCGTGAAAACGGCCTCCGACGCCCGGCTGGTGGAAGCCGTCCTTGAATATGTGCAGGGTATCGGGGTGGTGCGCTCCTACAATCTGGACCAGGAGGCCAACAAGACCGTTGACCGGGCCATTAAGGAAAACGAGGAAATCAACGTACGGCTGGAGAAGACCTTTGTGCCGTACACCTGCGTTCAAAGCCTGGTGCTGAAACTGTTCAGCATCGTCATGATCTTTCTCTCGGCAGCGCTTTATATAAGCGGCTCCATGGAGCTCGTGGGCTGCCTGCTGCTGGTCATTTCCTCCTTCATGGTGTACGCGCAGTTGGACACCGCCGGGAATTACAGCTCCCTTCTGCGGGTGCTGGATCTCTCCATGGACAGGATCAACAAGGTGTTTGAGTCCCCGGTCATGGACGCCGGCGGCAGAGATATAACGCCCGAATCCTGCGACATCAAAGGAGAAAACGTAACCTTCCGGTACGAAAACAAAAAGGTCATCGACAACGTTTCCTTTGAAATCCCCCAGGGAACTACCACCGCTATCGTGGGGCCGTCGGGAGGCGGCAAAACCACCCTCACCAGCCTCGTGGCCCGTTTCTGGGACGTGGAGAGCGGACGTATCACCCTTGGCGGCGCCGACGTGCGGGAATACACCCTGGACAGCCTGCTGGCAAACTTCAGCATGGTGTTTCAGAACGTCTATCTTTTTAACGACACCATCGCCAACAATATCAAATTCGGAAAGCCCGACGCTTCTATGGATGAAGTTATGGCCGCTGCGAAAAAGGCCTGCTGCCACGACTTTATCAGCGCTCTTCCCGATGGGTATGACACGATGATAGGCGAGGGTGGCGCGACTATTTCCGGCGGTGAAAAGCAGCGCATATCCATTGCGAGGGCTCTGCTCAAGGACGCCCCGATAATCATTCTGGACGAGGCCACCGCCAACGTGGACCCCGAAAACGAAGCGCTTTTACAGGAGGCCATCGCTGAACTCACCCAGGGGAAGACAATTATCATGATTGCGCACCGGCTCAAGACAGTGCAGAACGCCGGCCAGATTTTAGTCCTTGACCAGGGAAAAATCATTCAGCGCGGAACTCACCGGGAGCTCATGAAAGCAGGCGGGCTTTATGCGGACTTTATCAGTATGCGCGAAAAATCCATCGGCTGGAAGCTGGGAGGACGAGCGGCGGCAGAATAAAATTTTGATGAAAATATTGGCGGCCGGGCAAAGAAGGCAAATAGGTGTTGACAGCCCGGCCCAAAATTGGTATTATGTACATGGTTAGTTTTAACTAACCATGTACATAATTAGATCAAATGTATATTTTTTTAAGCTTTGGTTAGTTTAAACTAACCAAAAATAGGAATCGAGGTGAATTATGAGCGTAGTTATCATTGGCGGCAACGAGTGTATGGAAGGCAACTATAAGGAGATGTGCAAAAAATACGGATTTGCGGCGAAGGTTTTTACAAAAGAGAGCGGTTCCATGAAAAAGAAGATAGGGACTCCCGACCTTCTGGTTCTGTTCACAAATACTGTTTCTCATAAGATGGTGTTCGGCGTGGTGCAGGAGGCAAAGCGCAGCGGCATTCCCATAGCCCGCAGCCATTCCAGCAGCATGGCCGCCCTTGAGAGCATATTGACTCAGCGCACCTGCTAGAGAAAGGAAAGCGAAGATATGCTGGAAAGATTGCTGATCACGCATTGCTCTCCGACTCTGGCGGGAATTAAAACCGGAAACCTCTTTCAGATATGCTTTGATTCAGAGGATGCTCTCAGGTCGGAATTGCAGGATCTCAGCCATAAGCTCAACGGCAAGGGGATTCTTTTCGAAGTGCTGCGCATGAAGAACAGGACGGCGTTGATTTTAGCCTATCGTCCCAAACGCCTGGAACAGGATCTGGCGAAAAGAGATATCGCCTTATTTCTCAGGGATTTCGGATATCTGGAATCCGGATTGGAATGTGCCATATCAAGGCTTAAGGAGCGAATTGACGCCCAGGCCGGATTTCCTCATGAAATCGGCCTGTTTTTAGGTTACCCTCTTACCGATGTGATCGGATTTATTGAAAACGAAGGGCGAAACAGCAAGTGTACAGGTTGCTGGAAGGTATACCGGGACGAGGGGGAAGCCATGAAGCTGTTCGACCGGTATAAAAAGTGCAGGGAAGTATATTCTCGGATGTTTGCCGCCGGCCGTTCTGTCATGCAGCTTACGGTAGCGGCTTGATTACAAACAAATCTATGCTTTAATTTGAAAACAATATAAAAATAAAGGAAAGAGGTAATTGTCATGAGTAAAGTTGCGGTTGTTTATTGGAGTGGAACCGGTAATACAAAGAGTATGGCGGCCCGGGTAAAGGAAGGCGCTGAACAGGCAGGGGCCGAAGCGGCTTTGTATACGCCGTCGGAATTTTCAGCGGATATGATGGACTCTTTTGACGCCATTGCGTTCGGCTGCCCGTCCATGGGGGCGGAGGTTTTGGAAGAGGTTGAATTCGAACCGATGTTTTCAGACTGCGAAGCAAACCTGAGGGGCAGAAGGATCGCCCTTTTCGGATCCTATGGATGGGGAGACGGCGAGTGGATGCGGAACTGGGAAGAGACCTGCAGAAAAGCGGGCGCCTATTTGGTCCATGATTGTGTCATCTGCAATGAAGTCCCAGACGCGGAAGCGGATGAAGCCTGCCGGGCCATGGGAAAAGCGCTGGCACAATAGCCTCCTCCTTTGGTTCATTTGCTTTCCATCAAATGCTTTTTTATCGCATCGAAGCTTTCCGCACTGATGACGTGCTCCATACGGCAGGCGTCGTCAACGGCGGTAACACGGTCCACGCCTAAGCGGATCAGCCAGTCGGAGATGATGGTATGCCGCTCGTACATAGTTTCGGCGATTTCCTTGCCCTTTTCGGTCAGGGTGATATAACCGTCAGGGTTCATGTGGATATATCCGTTTTCACGCAAATTTTTCATGGCCACGCTGACGCTGGGCTTTGAATAATCCAGCTCGGAAGCGATATCGATGGATCTTACGGAAGGGTTCTGCTGACTTAAAACCAAAATGGTCTCGAGATACATTTCAGCGGATTCCTGTATTTTCAAAGTAATCATCTCCTTTGTTTATAGTATACCCCTTTATTGCGGAGCGACACGATAATCCTGCTGATTTTAGAATAGCACAGCGCGCCCCGGAACGCAATCCATGAAAAAGCATAAGGAGCGCATCGAGCCTGCAGCGGCGGGATGCGCTCCTTTAAAATATGGCGGTAAAACCATCTTGCAGAATAGGACAGGCAGACGACGGACAATCTCAGAGAACCACCCTGTAGCCCGTGGCGCTGATGGCGTTTACGATCTGCTCCTGCGTAACAGAAGCCTCGTCAAACTCGATTTCCGCTTCTTTTTTATGCTTGCTGGCTTTGACCTTCCTGATGCCCGGCAGCTTGCGCACGGCGTCTTTAACCGCGATTTCGCAATGGCCGCAGGTCATCCCCTCAACGCGCAGAGTTATCTTTTCCATTCTTTACCCCTCCTTAGCTTTGCGGCTGCCTGCGGGGTTATTCTTCCGCTATGGCAGCCGCTTCTTGAATATTTAATACCTTTATCTTTTTTTCCCCTTTTTGAAAAAACCGAAGATGATTCTCACCGCGACGATCAGCAGAACCGCCAGAACGGTTAAAACTGCGACGTCGGCTGTTCCAAGTTCCAGATTCGTTGTCATGGTGATTATGCCGCCTGACGCTGGGAATGCTCGGAGTGTTCTATGAGCCGTGCAGGCCGTTTCCTGTTGGGATCAGGCCGAAGCAGCAGGAACAGGATCACTGCCAGCACCGCAAAAGCGACTACCGTCGCGACGCCGAAGGCGACTTCTCCAAGGATCAGCCCGCCGATCTGGTAGACCATGAGGGCGACGCAATATGCCAGTACGTTCTGGAAGAGGAGGGCGAACCAGAAGAACTTTCTGGAGCCCATTTCCTTTGCCATGGTGGAAATCGCCGCCAGGCAGGGCGAGTCAAACAGATTGAAGAACAGGAAGGAGACTGCCGCGATGCTCGTGGGGAAGAAGGCCGCAAACTGCGCATGCATTGAAGTAGCGTATTCTTCGATTTCTCCCAGGCCGGACAGAACGCCCATGGTAGCGACGATGCCCTCCTTCGCCACAAAGCCGCTCAGGCTGGAAGCCACTGCCTGCCAGGTACCAAAGCCCAGAGGCATGAAGATCCAGGCAATTGCGCCGCCGATCGCCGCCAGGAAGCTGCTCTCGGTATCCACAAGGCCGAACACGCCGTCCTGAATGCCGAAGCTGGCGAGGAACCACATGACAGCGCAGCATACGAACAGGATCGTTCCCGCTTTCTTCAGGAACGCCCAGACGCGTTCCCAGACGTGGATCAGAACGCCATACGCCGCTGGCAAATGGTACTGAGGCAGCTCCATGACAAAGGGCGCGGGATCTCCGGCAAAGATCGACATCTTCTTGAGAATAATGCAGGAGATGATGACGAGGGCTATGCCTGAAAAATACATGAGGGGAGCCACCCACCAGGCGCCGCCCATCAGGAAGCCCGCGATGACTGCGATGACCGGCAGCTTGGCGCCGCAGGGGATCGCAGTGGTGGTTATCATCGTCATTCTGCGGTCTTTTTCATTTTCAATGGTACGGCAGGCCATGATTCCCGGAACGCCGCAGCCGGAGGAGATCAGGAACGGGATAAAGCTCTTGCCTGAAAGTCCGAACCGGCGGAAGATACGGTCCATAATGAAGGCCACCCGGGCCATGTATCCGCAATCCTCCAGAATTGACAGGAATAAAAACACGATAGCCATCTGAGGCGCGAAGCCGATGGGGGCCGCGAGACCGCCGATGATACCGTCCACCACGAGGGAGATGAGCCACTCCGACGCGCCGACATTCTCAAGGAAACCCTGCACTCCGGGCTGTATCCACGTTCCGAAGAGGGTGTCGTTTGTCCAGTCGGTCACGACAGTGCCCAGGGTTGACACGGAAATATAATAGACGAGGAACATGACCACCGCGAAGATAGGCAAGGCTAACCAACGGTTAGTAACGACCCTGTCGATTTTATCGGATGTAGAGAGCTGGCCTGCGTTTTTCTTTTTGTAGCAGCCTTTGATGATGGATGTTATATAGATGTACCGCTCGTTTGTGATGATGGACTCCGCGTCGTCGTCCAATTCGTTCTCCGCGGCATTGATATCTTCCTCTATGTGGCTGAGCAGCGATTTGTCCAGATTGAGCTGCGCCAATACTTTTTCATCCCGTTCAAAGATTTTTATGGCATACCAGCGCTGCTGCTCCTGGGGCATGTCGTGAACGGCGGCCTCCTCGATGTGGGCCAGGGCATGTTCTACTGCGCCCGAGAATGTATGCATCGGAACTGTTCTGGTGGATTTCGCGGCTTCGATTGCCGCCTCCGCCGCGATCATGACCCTATCGCCCTTCAGCGCGGAGATTTCGACTATTTTACAGCCGAGCTCCCTGCTGAGCTCTTCGATATTGATCTTGTCTCCATTCTTTCTGACCACGTCCATCATGTTGATGGCAACCACTACCGGAATTCCGAGCTCTGTGAGCTGCGTGGTAAGATAGAGATTTCTCTCGAGGTTCGTACCGTCCACGATGTTCAGGATCGCGTCCGGCCGCTCATTGATCAGGTAATTTCTTGCGACTACTTCCTCCAGGGTGTAGGGAGAAAGAGAATAGATTCCCGGCAGGTCCATGATTATAACATCTTTATGATTCCTGAGCTTACCTTCCTTTTTTTCAACCGTGACGCCGGGCCAGTTGCCAACATACTGGTTGGAACCGGTCAACGCGTTGAACAGCGTCGTTTTGCCGCTGTTTGGGTTGCCGGCAAGGGCAATTTTGATTTCCACTTTATTTCCTCCTTTACTGATCTGCCGCACCGCTTTGCTGATTTACTGCTGTGCCGCTGCGGTTAGTTCCATATAACCGACTGACGTTAAAATAGGGGCCTTCCCCCGAAAAATTATCCGATTTCGATCATTTCCGCGTCCGCTTTGCGGATCGAAAGCTCATAGCCCCGCACGGTCACCTCTACCGGGTCGCCGAGCGGAGCAACCTTACGGATATAGATGTCGACGCCCTTGGTGATCCCCATATCCATAATGCGGCGTTTGATCGCGCCTTCTCCGTGGAGTTTCACGACCTCCACCATTTCACCGATCTTTGCATCTTTAAGCGTTTTCATAAATATTTCCCTCCCGCCTCTCATATCATTATTTTACTTGCCATCTCTTTATTGAGGGCAATGCGCGACTCTTTGATATTGACGATGACGCTGCCTCCCATCATGGCAACCACCGTGACATTTCCTCCAGCGACAAAGCCGAGGTCCTCCAGATGCTTTTTCATATCGGACTTACCGCCGACCTTTCTGATGATGTTTTCTTCACCGATTGCTGCAAGTGTTAACGGCATCATACAACCCTCCTCCATCTCTCTTTATTCTTATTGCTATTGCATAAATTAGATTGTTCTAACTAACGGTTTAAAATATTGGTTAGCATTCTCTAACCAGCACCCCAAAACATTGGTTAGCATCTACTAACCAATATCAGTTTACTCATCCCAAATATATTTGTCAATAGTTTTTGAAATATTAATGCCAATTGACAAAGGGGTTAGCATATGCTAATCTGATTTCGGTTAGATACGACTAACTACAAGGGGTGATGATAGTGGGGATGACGACGATGAGATTGACCGCAATTCAAATCCGATATTTTTTAGCGATTTATCAGTTCAGCAAAAAAGGCAGCGTTTGTTCCGCGGAAATAGCCGACAGCCTGGGCGTCAGCAGGCCCAGCACCCATCGGATGCTGGGTCAGTTGCTGAAAGAGGGGTTAATTACTAAAGGGAAATACACTTCCATCGATTTGACGGAAAGCGGCAGGAAGGCCGCGGAACAATATTATGACGGCTTTGTTCACATCAGCAGATCTTTAAACGAATGTCTGAACATCTCCACGGACGCGGCGGAAGCCGGCGCCCTGGCAATCCTGAGCAGGCTGGACGTCGAATCCCTCAGGGAAGACCCTCAGGGAATTGCCGGAGGGACGCCGCCGCTGATATAGCTGAGGAACAGGCTTACATATTTGGCATTGCCGTCATATTGCTAACGATTTCCGGATTGATCATACCGAAGATCATTGCGATATGAGCAACGATAAGGAAGCCGCCGATCAGGATGAAGTGGATCTTCATTTTTTCTTCCCTCGTCTTTTTTCTGAACAGAATGCCAAGCTCCATCAGCGAGATCGGAAGCAGGAACAGCACGCCGCTTAAATAGAAGCCGACTGCGACGACGTCCACCCAGGTATGCCAGCCCCCCGCAGCGGTAAGGGGTATTACGGCCGTGGTGAATAAATAAACGAAGATTCCGGTGAAATACAATCCCGCAAAGCTTCCAACGATTTTGTTCAAAGTTCTGAGCCCTCCGGTCTGGACCCGGTTGAAAAGGATGAAAAATTCGCTGATGGTCAACGTTTCTGCGCAGATTACCGGGATCGCCATGAAAATAATCAGATTCCAGGGCTGGTTGCTTGCAAGCAGAGACATGTAATGGGTCATATTCATATTGGTTTACCTCCTGAAACTTTTCTACAAAACAATTTTATAAAAGAGTTATGGAGATTTTATGGAGAGCAGTCGGAGTGGAGGGGGGTTCTTTATAGATCAGCCCTATCCGAAAACAATTCGTCCTCTTCCAGCTGTTTTTTCAGCTTTTCCGGATTTTTCAGAATATAGGAAACGATGGCCGCAGTCAGCGGGATCACGAGGATGCAGCTGATGCAGCTGATCATGATATTGGCGAATTCCTGAAAGAACGCCTTTGAATTGATGACCTGGGCTATGGAATAGCTGTAGCTTTTAAACAGGATGAAAAGCGACAGGGACTCGCCGATGAATGCGAAATACAGGGTGTTGACAGTGGCGCCCAGAATATCCCTGCCTATGCTCGTCCCTGACAGGAACAGTTCCATCCGGCTCAGGGCTCTGTTATTTTTATAGACCTCGTAGACCGCTGAGGCTACCGCGATGGAAGCGTCGGAAGCGGCTCCGATGAGGCCGGTAATGATCATGGCGACGGCTATCTTAGCCATGTTGGTGTTGATATCCGTCGAGAGGCCGATCATTTCGTCCTCATGGCGCATGATCTCGTTGATTCCCCTGATATGGGCCTCGTAGCCCACGGTATAGGTTACGGCGAACAAAATCAGCAGAACGATGACGACGGACCAGAAGGCCGCGATGGTCTTGGCATTTTTCCCGTTTTGATAAAACATGGTGATGCCGCAGATCAAAAGACAGCTGATAAAAGTCACGACGACGGGATCGAAGCCCCAGGACATCATCACGATGGAAACCAGCAGGACGGCGATGTTAAAACACAGCGAAATAAAGGTTGCGATTCCCCGATCTCCTCCGACGGCGTAGAGCAGGATGGCCAGGATGACGGCCAGAACAGTGATCATCATGCGAACCGCCTCCATTTCCTGAACAAAACGACCGATATGGCGATTGAGATGGGAATGGTCAGCAGAATCCCAATGCTCCCGATGAGAAATCGGTACAGTTCCATGGGCATGTGCCACAGGATGATGGTATGCAGCCTTATGTCGCTTTTCATCTTCAGGATGATCAGGGGAATGCTGCCGCTGATATAAGTGAACAGCATGACGTTGATCATGGTTCCCATGATGTCGTATCCCACTTCCCGCCCCGACTTTACCAGCGTTTTCAAGGGGATCTCCCTGTCTTTGACGATGAGCTCGTTGATGGCGGCCGCTTCCGTGATGGCCACGTCCATTGCGGCGCCGAGCCCACCCAGGAGGAGCTGGGCCATGAATATGTCGGGCAGGTCGCCGGGGCTTGCGATGTACTCCATAAACGCGTAATCCACGCCGTCGGTGTAGATCATCACGACTTTGAAGAGCAGCATCGTGATGAAAATCGAAATCAGGGTCGCCAGGATCGCGGCGTAGGTTTTTCGGTTAAAACCGCCGATAAAGAGCAGGGAAACGACGGAAAAGAATACCACCATGCAGTTGCTCAGCATCAGTATGTTGCGCCCGTGGGAATATAAGTTCAGGGCATACCAGAATACCCCGATGTTTACCAGGAGGGAAAGAACGGGA
>DAITKX010000003.1:14445-35658 GCA_036835995.1 Bacillota bacterium
CTGATCACAAGCAATATCAAAAAGAGAAACAGAGCGGAAAGAATCGCGATGTACTTATCCCGTTTTAAGCTGAGAATTTCTCCCGTGAGATTTTTCCCGGCGCTGGAAAGGCCGTCCCCGGCTCCTGAAATACCTTCTCCGCTCCCTGAATGGATCTGGACCAAGACTTCGTCCCCGGCCTTGTATTCGTCGTCGTAAACGCCGGATGAAGAGTATTGATTCTTCAGGTGCGCTTCCTGTCCCCGTTCTGTCCCGTTCATTACGATTCCGGAAATCGCCTGGTCATAATATTTCTCGCCTGTGCTGTTTTCCATGGATTTGCTGTTCAGAGAGGTTTCGACCTTTTCGATCCTGACGATGGCCTCACCATACCAGCGGTAATCGTGAAATACCGCAATGACTCCAGAAATCAAAAGAGCTGTTATAACCAGATAGAACACAGCGGTTTTCTTATTTTGGAGCAGGCTGTCCCGGAATCTGCCGGGCAGTTTCTTTATAATATCCCGGAATCTGCCGGGCAGGTTCTTTATAAAAAAGATTGCTTTTTCTCTTGTTGACATGGTTTTTCCCTAATAAATATTTATTGCGTTCGGTGGTCTGTCAGTGTTTTCACTGCTTTCACTGACCTGCCGGCCGCCTTCACTGATCTGCCGGCCTGCCGGCCGCTTTCGGAGGGTGGATTTGCCCGGCAGTCCTTATTATAGCATAAAAGCATCGATATAATGTGAATATGGTATGAAATCGATATTTTCGCCCGAAACGCCGGCCTTGCGCCGCTCAGGTTCGCCCCATTAATATTGCGCCGCTCAGGTTCGGCCTGTTAATACTGCGCCGCTTGTAGCATACACCTAAAAGATGTATAATTCTGTTGATCACTTCAGACTTTGAGAGGATAGTGAAGGAGGTGCGGGGATGCCTTTTAACCTAGTGCGGCAGGACATCACGAGAATGCAGGTCGACGCTATCGTCAACGCCGCGAACACGGAACTTCGGATGGGCGGCGGAGTGTGCGGCGCCATATTCAATGCCGCGGGCGCAGATGCGATGCAGGCGGCATGCAGCAGACTAGCTCCGATCCGGACCGGCGAAGCGGTCATTACGCCGGGATTCAGGCTGCCTGCGAAATATGTCATTCATACGGCGGGACCTGTTTATCGCGGCGGGAAGCACGGCGAGCAGGAGCAGCTCCGTTCCTGTTATATGAACAGCCTGAAGAGGGCGGTGGAGCACGAGTGTAAAAGCGTGGCTTTTCCGCTGATTTCAAGCGGTATTTACGGATATCCGAAAGAAGAAGCTTTAAAGGTTGCCATCGACGCAATCAAAGAATTTATTGAAAAAGACGACCTGAACGTTTACCTTGTCGTGTTTGAGGGCGGAGGGAGCCGCTGATGCTTGGCGCGATTATCGGCGACATCGCAGGCTCGGTCTACGAGTGGAACAACATCAAAACAAAGGATTTCCCGCTCTTTCGTCAGGATTGTTTTTTCACCGACGATACGGTGATGACTGTCGCGGTGGAGGAAGCCCTCGAAAAAGGCGGCAGGCCTGATGATTTCATCGATATGATGAAAATGTACGGACGGCTGTATCCTGACGCCGGATACGGCGGACGGTTTCTGGAATGGGTTTTTTCCGACAGCCGGGAGCCGTACAACAGTTGGGGAAACGGATCTGCCATGCGGGTCTCGCCCTGCGCCTGGGCTGTTCCGCTGGGCCAGTCCATCTGTGAAGGGATCGGCGACGTCGAGAATCTGGCTCATAGAAGCGCCGCCGTGACCCACAGCCACCCGGAGGGAATCAAGGGCGCGGTGGCCGTTGCGAGAGCGATCTATCTGATGCGTCACGGAAAAGCGCGGGACCAGGTTGACGAATATAAAGAAACCGTCAGGCGGGAGACGGAAGAGCGGTACGGCTACGACCTTCACAGGGCCCTCGACGACATCCGCCCGACTTATCGCTTCGATGTAAGCTGCCAGGGGTCGGTGCCGGAAGCCATCATCGCTTTTCTCGAAAGCACGGACTTTGAGGACGCGATACGAAACGCCATATCCCTTGGCGGAGACAGCGATACCATCGCCGCGATAACGGGGAGCATCGCTGAAGCCGCGTACGGGGTCCCGGACTGGATCAGGGACAAGGCTTTGGGCTATTTGGACGAACGGCTTCGCGGCGCGGTTGTGCGCCATTTGGCGGGAACCTGGCGGGAAACAAGCAGGAACCAAATCAATTGCACAGGCCGTTAAAAACCTGTGGCAAATGAATCATGCGGTGAAAGAATCATGGCTGCAAAATCAGATTATTACCAGGTTATTATGTGGTATAATATCTGTATTCACAGATATTATACGGATTCAGTGCCGTGCCAGAATTTCGCCAAAGACGAAAAGGCGCAGGGCCCTATACCAATAAGCGCATATTTCAGGAATCAAAACAGAGGTACAAGACAATGTTAAAGACAGGAAAGCTCGACAGCAGGCTGCTGGAAGAAATCGTGTTCAAGAATATCACGTTTAAAAGGCCGGAGGTCATCACCCGCCCGGGGATCGGAGAGGACTGCGCCGTGGTGGACTTCGGTTCCTATGAATGCGTCATGTCCACGGATCCCATTACGGCGGCGGTAGGAGAAATCGGCAGACTTGCCGTTTATATTTCCTGCAACGACATCGCCTCAAACGGAGTGGAGCCCCTGGGGATACTGCTTGCCGTCATGCTTCCGGAAGGAACGACGGAGGAGCAGATTGAAGAGCTCATGAAACAGGCCGGGCAAGCTTCCGAAGAACTGGGAGTGGAGATCATCGGCGGCCATACGGAGATCACGCCCGCCGTCAACAAACCCGTCATCGTTTCCACCGCCATCGGGCGGGGTGCGAAATGGTCGTCCCAGCAAGCGGAGAACATGAGGCCCGGAGACTATATCCTGATGACAAAGCAGGCCGCTATGGAAGGGACCGGAATTATCGCCGGCGACTTCAGGGACGAGCTTTCCGGGCTCCTGTCTGAGGAAGAATTTCGAGAGGCCGCGGAAATGCTGAAAAAGGTCAGCGTTGTAAAAGAAGGCGTCATCGCGGGAAAGATCGGCACGGCGGGCATGCACGACATCACCGAGGGCGGCGTTTTGGGCGCGGTCTGGGAGATGTGCGATATTGCTCAAACCGGCGCGGAGGTTTGGGTGGACCAGGTGCCGGTAGCCGGAGTGACGAAAAAGATCTGCGACCGCTTTGATATTGACTATCTGAGGCTCATCTCCAGCGGAAGCATGATGATCATGGTTCATCCTGAAGTCAGGGAGCAGATGGAGCGTGAGCTGGAAAGCGCCGGGATTCCGGTGGCCTGTATCGGCAGGATCTGCCAGCGGGAAGAGGGCGTCCGCATGGTGGTCGACGGCGAAAGGATCGTCATCGCGCCGCCTGCAAGCGACGAATTGTATAAAGTGGTTTCCTGACAGAACAGGCACGGTAAAGCCGGAGTACGCCGGCTGACATTTCCAATCCGGCCCGGCTGTGAAAAGCGATGCGCCGGCTGGAATGACTGGAAAAACCAAAGAAATACCATTGACTTTATGAGCGGAATTCAATTATAATAAAAAGGTGCCTTTTGGCAGCTTCGCCTGGCTTGGTTTGGGTCCTGCGCAATAAGAATCTATGAACCTCGTCAGGTCCGGAAGGAAGCAGCGATAAGTGGAATCTCTTATGTGCCGCAGACAAGCCTTCTCCAATGCCCTGCGAAGCTGCCAAAGGGCACTTTATATTACACACGTGCCAGGACGCGCCTGCCGGGAGAACACCCATGGCGGGTGCAAAATGATAAACGCTAAAGCAACCTTTAGCAGGAGACGGAACATGTATACTGCAATATACCGCTCCTTCCGTCCGGAGACCTTTGACGGGCTCCTGGGCCAGGAGCACATCGTAAAAATCCTGAAAAATCAAATCAATACGAAGACGACGGGCCACGCCTATCTGTTCTGCGGGACGAGAGGCACCGGAAAGACTTCCACCGCGAGGATTCTGGCGAAGGCGATGAACTGCCTCGCCCCGGAAGGGGAAATGCCCTGCGGCGTCTGTGCCAACTGCCAGAGCATCAAGGACGGAACCTTCATGGACGTCATTGAGATCGACGCGGCCTCCAACAACGGAGTGGACAACATCCGGGAGCTTCGGGAAAGCGTGAAATATCCCCCGGCGGCAGGCCGATGCAAGGTGTACATCATCGACGAAGTACATATGCTTTCCACAGGCGCTTTTAACGCCTTGCTGAAAACTCTGGAGGAGCCTCCGGAAAACGTCATGTTCATTCTGGCTACCACCGAGGTGCAGAAGCTTCCGGCGACCATCCTTTCAAGATGCCTGAGGCTGGATTTCAAGCGGGTGCCGGAAAGGATCCTCCGCCAGGGAATGAGGGATATCTGCGGACAGCTGGAGGTAAAGATTTCCGAGGCCGCGCTGGGTCTGATCGCTTCCAACGCGGACGGTTCTGTCCGGGACGCCCTGAGCCTTCTGGATCAATGCGTCGCCTCGGGTGAAAAGACGGTAACCCGGGAGAACGTCATCGATATTCTCGGGACTGCGGGAGAGGAAATCTTTATAGAGATGACCGATCTGGTGATCAGACGCCAGGTGGCTGACGCGCTGCTGCTTTTGGATCGGGTGATGGCGGACGGAAAGGACGTGCGCCAGTTCATGAAGGACTGGGTGTCTCATTTTCGGAGCCTGCTCATGACGAAATTCATAAGAAATCCGGAGGACATTCTCAACATGTCTGCCGAAAACGTGGAGCGGATCAGAAAGCAGAGCGAGGATACGGATCTGTCCTATATAAATGAAAGCATCGTCAAGCTTTCCCAGACCCTGTCGGACGCAAGGTGGTCGACTCAGCCGAGGATTCTGCTGGAGCTTTGCATCGTCAAGCTTGCGACGGATCAGGGCGGGGCGCCGGTATTTCCGGCGCAGACCAGGCAGGCGGAGCCGGGAGGTTCAAGGCCGGCGGCTGACAGAAAGCTGGAGGAACCGGGCGGCTCGAGACCGACAGCGCCAACACCAGCCGCGGATGCAGCAGGCGGAGCGGAGCAGGAACCGGTCAAATCAAATCCGATCGAATTAAAGCCGACTGAATCGGAACCTGCCGAGTCAAAACAGGACGAAGGAGAACAGGCGGAGTCAGAACCGACCGAACCAAAGCCGGCTGAATCGGAGACGGTGAGGCTCAAGGCCGATTTCGACTGTGACCGGCTCTGGCACGCGGTGTTTGAAGAGGGTGAGACCCTGAAGGGCAGCTTCAATCTGATGCGCCTGGGTACCAGGCTCAAAGAGATCAACGACAGCTGTTTTGTCGTCGAGGTTCTCAATGAGATGGCGATGACCTTTGTAAAGGATAACTCGCAGGATTTGGAGTCTCTCATGGAAAAGCACACGGGAAAAAGGCTGCGCATGGAGTGCAGCTCCTGCGGCGACGGCGAGACCCAGGAAAAGGAAAAGACTGCCGAAGATCTTGCAAATGAAATCGGAAATAAATTTGGAATCCATATCGATATACAATAGGAGGATACACGAACATGGGAAAAGGAATGAGAGCGGGAAAGAAGCCCAGCGCCGGCGGCGGAGCGGGAGGCATGCAGAAGCAGCTTGCCCAGATGCAGGCGATGCAGAGAAAAATGGAAGAAATGCAGGCGGAGCTTGAGACAAAGGAAGTGGAGGCCACCGCGGGCGGAGGCGCCGTAAGCGTTACGGTCAATGGGAAAAAGGAAATTGTAAAGGTGGCTATCAAACCCGAAGTCGTCGATCCCGACGATGTGGAGATGCTGCAGGATCTCATCATGGTGGCGGCAAACGAGGCGTTGAGACAGATTGAAGAGATGAGTCAGAATGAAATGGGCAAGCTGACGGGCGGGCTATCCATTCCCGGCCTCATGTAAAACGTCATGAAGCACTATGCGAAACCATTAAGCAACCTGATCGGAGAGCTGGCAAAGCTGCCCGGAATCGGCGGAAAAACCGCACAGCGTCTGGCTTTCCACATTCTCTCCCAGGACGACAAGGAGGCTTTTGCCCTGGCGGAAGCGATCCTGGACGCCAAGAAAAATATGAAATACTGCTCCGTATGCGGCAACCTGACCGATGTGGACCCGTGCGGGATCTGCACCGACCCCGCCAGAGACCAGAGCGTGATCTGCGTTGTGGAAAGCCCCAGAGACGTCAGCGCCATGGAGCGGATCAAAGAATTTCAGGGACTCTATCATGTGCTTCACGGAGCGATCTCGCCCATGGACGGCATCGGTCCCGAAGACATCAATTTGAAACAGTTGATTATCCGGCTGCAGCAAAACGACGTCAGAGAGGTGATTCTCGCAACCAACCCCAATATCGAGGGAGAGGCGACGGCTATGTATGCGGCGAGATTGATCAAACCCTCCGGCATCAAGGTGACAAGGATCGCCCACGGCGTACCCGTGGGAGGCGACTTGGAATACGCGGACGAAATCACCCTGTCCAAAGCCATGGAGGGGAGACGCGAATTATAAAAAACAAGGACTTACAGATGTAAGTCCTTGTTTTTTGCTGTTTTAAGTAAGTAAATATATTTGCTCTTGGTGGCCATCACGTCGTAAATCGCGTGATCGACCAGATCCGGGTCCGTAACTTCGTGGAACATCGCTTCGGCCCGCTGCCAGTCGGAATGGGCTGCTTTTATTGAGCTGATCAGCTTTTCCTCCTCGCTTTCGGGATATGGAACATTCAGAACCTGATGGTATAATTTACTTGCCGTGCCGGCAATACCGTTAAGCGGTATGCTCATCGGACTTCACATCCTTTCCTGCAGCGTGCCGCCGCCTGAAAATCGGCAGTACGTTAGTTCACAATTCTATTTTATTCATAAAAAACATAAATTATACAAGGGGGGTGTAAATATAATGGAAATGAGTACGGAAATCGGGATTTTACTTGCGTATGCCCTTGGGATCTTTGCCCTTTACGTGGTGGGGTACATGTTTCTGGTGCCGATCAAGGTCTTACTCCGGCTGGTGATCAACAGCATCGCCGGCGCGGTCTCCATATTGCTGATCAACTTGATAGGAGGCTACTGGGGAGTTCATATCTCCCTGAATATCCTTTCCGCCGTCATCGTCGGCATTCTGGGTGTGCCGGGAGCCGTATTGCTCGCCGTGTATCACTGGTTCTTTCTGTAGCATCGGCGGCCGGTCCGCCGCTTTGCGGGAGGGGGCGGCCCCCTGCCCGCGGAGGAATTTTTCGCAAAATTGTCATATCTCATAAACAAGACAATTACTTGTAAGATTGTTGTCAAAAATAAGACTTTTCTGTCAAATGAAAAAATCCTGCTTCCCAAAGATATGTTGGACAAGTCTCTCCGCCCTTTTATTTACTCAGTTTTCTGAATATTAAATCTAACTGACTCTTCATTTGTCAGTCTTTTGGCATGAAATTTGAAACTAGAATTATTTAAAATACGACGAAAATCTATGAATCGGAGATTCGTGATTTTCCAGCATAAATTCTGTCAACGACGCGAAAGCATCGGACAGAAGGTTAAGTTGACATTCCAGAAAGTCAACGATTCTGAAGAGGAGGCTAGATAGCGTAATGAGTGAAAGGTCGAAGTCGATTGATACCGAAAGCGGGCAATCGAATGAATTGAGAAAAGGTGAACCATCGAATGAACCGAAAAAAAGTGAACAATCGAATGAATTGAAGAGAGGGATTAAGGGCTGGCAGATGTCGCTGATCGGTATTGGCGGCGTAATGGGATCCTGTTATTTCCTGGGGTTGGGAGTTTTGATCCGGGATATGGGCCCTGCGGTTTTCCTTGCATTCGCCCTGGTGGGAGTGATCGTTTACGGGCTGATGATTTCCTATGCGGAATTATTGGTAAATCTGCCCCGGAAGGGTTCCTTTGTGGCTTATACAAATGAATTCTTAGGAGAGACCGTGTCCGCGGGCATGGGCTGGTCCTTCTGGTTCAACTGGGTTTGCTATGTCCCTTCGGAGGCCATCGCATCCGCCATCGTAATCAACGCGTTCTTTAAAGGAAACACCGCCGCTTACGCCATCGGAGCTTTGGCCCTGCTGACGATCATCAATCTGGCGGCCGTGGATATATTCGCAAAGATAGAGTCGGTTTTGGCGCTGACAAAAATCTGCGTCACAGTTCTTTTTATCGTCGTCGCTTTTGGAATCTGGATCGGCCTCTGGGGCAATAAGGGCTTCCTCGGATCATCCATCAATTTCGGGTCCGGAAGCCTGACCGCCGATATTTTCCCCAACGGCCTCGGCATCGTCATCACGTCCATGGTCATCGTGCTTGTGACCTTCCAGGGAACCGAGATCATAGGGCTTGCTGCGGCGGAGACGGAAGACCCCGAAAGAGCGGTGCCGAAAGCCTGCAAAAGCGTGACGTACCGCATCGTCGGACTCTATATGATTCCCATCGCAATGATTCTGCTCATCTTCCCATTCGGAAAGGCGACCATTGAAAACGCCGTATTCGCTCAGGTTTTACAGCACTATCACATGAACTTCCTTGCGGCGGTCATGTCGGGCGTCGTCCTGATCGCCGCGTTCAGCTGCGCCAACACCGGCTTTTACGGGACGGTCAGATGCCTTTACGGGCTTTCCATCGAAGGTCTGGCTCCCAAGGCTCTGTCGAAGCTCAATAAGAGCAGCAATCCGAGACATGCGGTGATTTTCACACTGGTGTTTATGTGGATCGTTCTCATGATAGGGCTCTTCGCATCGGAATCCGGCGTTTATGCGAGCCTGCTGTCCCTGTCGGGCTTTACGGGAACGCTGGCCTGGGTAGGGATCATCGCATCGCAGCAGGTCTTCAGAAAGCGGTTAAAGAAAAACGGCTATGATCCGGAGCAGGCGCTGACGGTCAAGGTGAAAAAATCACAGGCGTGGATCCCCCGCTTTGCCTTGGGAGCGCAGGTCGCATGTCTGGCTCTGATGGCCGCGGGAGAGGGGCAGTTCGTCATCTTCCTCATCGCCTGCGGGGCGGTGGGACTGCCTATGATCGCATACAGGATTGTGAAAAAGACAGGCCATGCCAGAACCGTGGAGGCGCTGGGAAACGGTGAGAAAAGCTTTGAAGAGACCTTCCCCGACTTGAACAGGACGTCGGGAAGCGGCGAAAAACAGGGGCGGACGATCCCCGCGTTTGAAAACAAATAAATCGAAGAAAAACGATGGGAGCCCGGGTGACGGGCTCCCGATGTTTTCTGAGAGGGGTTTTATCGCAACAGGATATCATTTATAGAGCAAAAATGTTATTGTATATTTACTGAAAATTAAATAAAATGAAATGAAGGCCTTATTAGTTTTTTATCCCGATTAACCTATTTTTTTCAATGTAAGGAGGAAACGTTAATGAACGATGTTAAAAAGCAATCCTCAGCGGCGGTAAATGTCGACGAACATGGATTGAAAAAACACGACATTAAAACTTCTACGGTGGTATTCATGATTTTCTGTCTCGTGGCGGCGGGCTGCTATGGGATAGAGGAAATGATCCCCGGAGCCGGGCCAGGATTGACCCTTGTCATGCTGATTGTTCTCCCCTTTGTATGGGGACTGCCCTTCGGTCTTGTGGCCTCTGAACTGGGGTCCGTTCGTCCCCAGGAAGGCGGATATTACAAGTGGGTGCAGGAAGCTCTCGGCGAGTTCTGGGGCTTTCAGGCGGGCTGGTGGAGAACGATCTCCATCTATATTGACAACTCGCTGTACGTCATATTGGCCGGAGGCTATATTGCGGCTCAATGGGATTTAAGCCGTACCACCGAGATGATCATTAAGATTTTGATCATCCTCATCTTTGTCTGGATCAATATCCGCGGTGTAAAGGATGTAGGCATCGTAAGCACCGTTTTGGCAATTTTCGTTATCGTGGCGTTTGCGATGATCGCTGTCTGCGGATTCACGAATATGACTCACAATCCTTTCATTCCCTTTACCGCGAACGGAGAGATCATGGGCGTCCATGGGATTCCTTTCAGCGAATGGGTGGCGTATATCGGCGGCGGCCTCGCGATGGGAATGTGGATGTACTCCGGTTATGAATCCATGTCCACCATTGCGGGAGAGGTGGCAAATCCTCAGGTCATTCCCAAAGCTACATTGATTACAGTTCCTCTCATCATGGCTGTGTATATTCTGCCGACGGCTGCGAGCTTAGGCTCCCTTGGCAGATGGGAGGAATGGGGAACGGACGTTGGATCAGTCGGATACTCAACGGTAGCCGAGACCTTCTGGGGACCGGCTTTCGGCGTATTTTTCGTCATCGTCGCCGTATTGGCCAATTGCTCTATTTACAATACATATATTGCGTCGGGTTCCAGAGGATTCTTTGCCCTGGCGGACGATCATCTGGCTCCGCCCATCATGGTAAAATGCGACAAAAAGCACGGCGTTCCATATGTCGCGGTCTTGTCGGTTGGAATCGTAAACATCATTCTCTGCCAGTTTGGATTCGCAGAGGTTGTAATTGTGGACGTATTCCTGCTTGTGGCATCCTACGTAATGGTTTACCTGTCTGCCATGATCCTGAGAAAGCGAATCCCGGCGGAAGAATACACCTTTAAAATTCCGGGGGGATATGGCTTCCTGTGCCTGCTCTGCATCGTGCCGATCATCATTGCTTTCTGCCTGTTCTTCCTGAACGGAACGGATTACTTTATCGGAGGCATGATAGGAGTCGTATCCGGTCCGGTCCTCTACGTGGTCTGGAAATGGATGTATGGCGGATTGGCCAAAAAAGACCCTGTCCGGTTCCCCGTCAATCCCAAGACGAGACTTGCGGTGGGAGATATGAGGAAAATGTGCGGCCTGTTCCTAGGGTTTTCAGTGATGGGCTTCCTTGCGGTTCCGTGGCTCAGATGGTATGAAGGAGATTGGGGAGAAGAGTATTATCTTGACACCTATGGCTCCGGACTTCTCTCCAACTTTAACGGGATGCTGAACGCGATCCATATCGCCGCCATTATCTTTTTGATCGTCGGCATTATCTGCGCCATCGTATCATTGATGGTAGAGCCGAAAAAAACCGATATCCAGAAGGCCTGATCGGTAAAAAAATTCGGAAAGCTTAATCGTTAAATAAATATCGAGGCGGAAATGATGGGGCTTTTAAAATCAATCTGAAATAAATGTCGGGGGGCTGTCGGAAGATTGGCGGCTGCCCCGGCATTTTTTCGTTTTCGGGCTGAAATACCCGTATTTCTTCGGGTCGAAATAGACGCAATTTTTTGATAATTTCAGGATATTTTTTATGGGATTTCTTTGTCGATTCTTTGACAAAAGGCTTGTTATTCGAGCGGACTCAAAGTATAATGTATGCGTATGATTTTAATTCTGGAGCAAAAAAAACAATTGAGGTTTTCTTTGATTTAAACAGCAAAAAATCAGGCGGACTTTGGTTGAATTTTTGACTCGGGACTAGAAAGAGGAGGATTAAATTGAGCACTATATTTTTTCTGATCTTATTTCCATTAATTGTGGCCCTGGCTCTTTTGGTTCTCAAGACTGACGGTGCAAGAGATATTATTGTGAAGGTCGCGTCCATCGTGATTGCGGTTGCTTCCATATATCTCGCGGTACAATACTTCGGCTCAGGCGGAAAGTATTTTGATTTCGAGAGTGAAGCTGTAAATTACCTGATGATGGGTATTGAAGTTTGCCTTGGAATCATGATTTTCTATTTGGGCTTCAAGTACAAAAAGTACCTCGCTTCAGTTCTTGTGCTGATCCAGGTGCCGATCATGGTGTGGTTCGAGCTTTCCATCGGACACGGAATCCATGTGGCAAACAACCTCTACGTGGACAGGCTGTCCATCGTGATGGTTTTGATCATCGGAATCATAGGCACCCTGATCTGCTGGTATTCCATCGGATACATGAAGGATTTCCAGCATCACCAACACGGCGGGCCGGACAGAAGGCCCCTGTTCTTCTTCCTGATGTTCCTTTTCCTGGCGGCGATGTTCGGGATCGTAATGTCAAACAATCTGATCTGGCTGTATTTCTTCTGGGAGATAACCACTCTGTGCTCTTTCTTCCTCATCGGATATACAAAAACTCCAGAAGCCATCAACAATTCGTTCCGCGCACTGATCATGAATCTGCTCGGCGGCTTGGGATTCGCCCTTGCAATCGTCGTTCTGGGCAAATTCTACGGCGTGCTGGAACTGAACCAGTTAATCGCAATGGGTACGATGGGGATCAGCGTAGTGGTTCCTGTGGCTCTGCTGGCGTTTGCCGGAATCACAAAGGCTGCTCAGATGCCCTTCAACAGCTGGCTGCTGGGTGCCATGGTAGCGCCTACGCCGACTTCCGCCTTGCTTCACTCGTCCACAATGGTTAAGGCCGGCGTGTTCCTTATCGTGAAGCTGGCTCCGGTACTTGGCTGGAATCTTGCGGGTATCATGGTCATGCTGGTAGGAGGCATTACATTTGTGATGGCGTCCTTTGCGGCGATTTCCCAGAGCAACGCCAAGAGGGTTCTCGCTTACTCCACCGTTGCAAACCTGGGACTGATCGTAGCCTGCGGCGGCATCGGCACTGCCGAAGCGGTCTGGGCGGCAATCATGCTGATCATATTCCACGCGGTCACCAAGTCGCTCCTGTTCCTTTGCGTCGGTACTGCGGAACATAATATCGGAAGCAGAGACATCGAAGATATGGACGGACTCTTTGGGAGGATGCCGAAGCTGGCAACCTTCATGATTATCGGTATCTCGGGAATGTTCCTCGCTCCTTTGGGAATGCTCATCTCAAAGTGGGCCGCGATGAAAGCTTTCGTCGATTCGGGCAATATCCTGCTTGTAATGTTTATCGTATTCGGAAGCGCCGCCACCCTGTTCTACTGGACGAAGTGGCTGGGCAAGATGGTCGCCATCATGGCGAAGCGGGAGAATATCCAGCAGAACGTTCACAAGGAAGAATGGCTCGTACTTACTTCCCTGACGGTGATGACCGTTGTGATCTGCCTGATCTTCCCGGTAATGTCCACTTACCTGGTGGTTCCGTACCTCCAGTCGGCTTTCCCGACGGTTGCTTCCCTGGCGCTTTCCTCGGGCAACATGTACATCATGTCCGTCATGCTGGCGCTGGTGGTCCTGCTTCCGCTGCTCTTCTACGGAAGGACAAAGAAGAAGATCGTGCCGATCTACATGGCGGGCGCAAATCTGGGAGACGACCTGACATTCAGAAATTCAATGCAGCAGCCGACGTCCGTATCCCTGAAGAACTGGTATATGGAAGGCTATTTTGCTGAAAAGAGAATGAACCTGATCGGTGCGATTTCTACCGTGGTAGTGATTGTAGCCGTATTTTCAATATTAGTAGGGGGGTTGCTGTAAAATGAATTTAACAACAAGCATTATCGGCATCGCAGCATATCTTATCCTTGCACCGCTTGCAGGCGGACTTCTCGCCGGGATCGACAGAAAGATTTCGGCAAGAATGCAGGGCAGATTCGGGCCGCCGATCCTACAGCCGTTTTATGACTTTTTCAAGCTGATGGAAAAAGAACCCATCACGGTTAACAAGGCTCAGGATTTCTACGTTATGTGCTTCCTGATCTTCATCGTCATTACCGGATGCTTCTTCTTTGCGGGAGGAGATCTGCTGCTGATCATCTTTACGCTGACTTTGGCGAGCATCTTCCTGGTAGTGGCGGCATTTTCCTCCAATTCTCCTTATGCCCAGGTGGGCGCGGAAAGGGAATTGCTGCAGATGATGGCCTATGAGCCGATGGTTCTGATCACGGCAATCGGCTTCTACCTTGCAAGCGGCAGCTTCAGAGTAGCGGACATCGTGACATCTCAGTCCATGGGAATCAAATTCCTGCCGGGTATATTTATCGGATTTGTGTTCATTCTAACCATTAAGCTGAGAAAGTCGCCCTTTGACTTAAGCATGTCCCACCATGCCCACCAAGAGCTGGTAAAAGGACTTACAACAGAATTTTCCGGAAGGACCATGGCGACCATCGAGATCGCTCACTGGTATGAAAACATTTTCCTGCTGGGCTTTGTGTACCTGTTCTTCGTGAACACGGCCGCATGGTCGCCGATCCTGGCGGTCATCATCTGCCTGGCGGTTTACTTCCTGGAAATTCTGATCGATAACAACTATGCAAGAATGAAGTGGCAGATTGCGATTAACGCTTCCTGGATCCTGGCGATCACCCTGGGATTCGTTAATCTGCTCATTCTGTACTTCAGGGGTTAGGAGGTGTAATAGATGTCATATGTAACAAAATCGCCGTGGATCATCCACTATGACGGTTCCAGCTGCAACGGATGTGACATAGAAGTATTGGCATGCCTTACACCTATGTACGATGTCGAGAGGTTCGGTATCATCAATACCGGAAATCCCAAGCATGCGGATATTTTTCTGGTTACAGGTTCTGTCAACGAACAGAACATCAATGTTGTAAAACAGATATATGAACAGATGCCGGAGCCGAAGGTTGTGGTAGCCATCGGTATCTGCGCGACTTCAGGAGGCATATTCAAGGAATGCTATAACATCATGGGCGGCATCGATACGGTGATTCCGGTCGATGTATACGTCCCCGGATGCGCGGCAAGGCCGGAGGCCATCATCGACGGCGTTGTAAAGGGCCTCGGAGTTCTGGCTGAGAAGCGCGCCGCCATGGATAAGAAGCCTGCCATCGCCGCCAAGGCGGAAGCGGCTTCCGAAGAAGCAAAAGAAAAGGAGGAGGCTTAAAATGAGTGAACTGTGGAAGCTTCAAGATTTTGTCGCCATTGAGCCTGCTCAATTGGTAGATAGGGTTCAGGACCTGAAGGATGACGGCTACCGTCTCGGTCAGATGTGCTGCACCAAGGTTTCGGAGGGATTTGAACTCACCTATTCCTTCGACAAAGACCACGTTTTGACGAATTTAAGACTTGTTATTCCCGAGGAAGAAGAAATTATGAGCATCACCGGCGTTTACTGGGCCGCTTTTATCTATGAAAATGAAATGCAGGATCTGTTCGGCGTGAAGTTCAAGCATATGGCTCTCAATTACGGGGGCGGTTTCTTCAAGGTTTCACAGCCCACGCCGTGGAACCCAAAAGACTGAGAAAGGAAGGGTAGAA
Source organism: Bacillota bacterium (assembly GCA_036835995.1). Lineage (GTDB taxonomy): Bacteria > Bacillota > Clostridia > Peptostreptococcales > Anaerovoracaceae > Anoxybacterium. The sequence continues at coordinate 29,561 of DAITKX010000003.1, forward strand.
AAAATGGGTAAAAGAACTATTATTCCTTTCGGACCACAGCATCCTGTTCTTCCGGAACCGGTACATCTCGATCTGGTAATTGAGGATGAAAAGGTAGTGGAAGCAATTCCTTCCATCGGATTCATTCACAGAGGATTAGAAAAGCTGGTGGAAAAAAAGGAGTATACTGAATTAGTATACGTTATCGAAAGAATTTGCGGTATCTGCAGCTTCGGACACGGCTGGGGCTATTGCCAGACCGTGGAAGGCCTCATGAACATCGAAATCCCCGAGAGGGCTCAGTATCTGAGAACTATCTGGCATGAGCTTTCCAGGATACACAGCCATATGCTGTGGCTGGGACTCCTTGCGGACGGCTTTGGTTTTGAAAGCCTGTTCATGCACTGCTGGAGACTGAGGGAGAGCGTTCTCGACTTATTCGAAAAGACCACAGGCGGAAGGGTCATCTTCTCCGTATGTAAGGTCGGCGGAGTAAGAAAAGATATCGATAAGGATACCCTTGATGAAATGGTAAAGGTTCTGAGAGGAATGGAGAAAGAACTGAAAGAGCTGACCGACACCTTCCTTCAGGATTATTCCGTAAAGAACAGACTAGTGGGCGTAGGATATCTCTCTTTGCAGGATGCCGCCGAGCTTTGCACGGTAGGCCCCATGGCGAGAGCATCCGGGCTGAGACAGGACATCAGGCTCACCGGAAACGGCGTCTACAGCAAGCTTGATTTTGAACCCATCGTTGAGACTGCCGGAGATTGCTACGCGAGAACCGTGGTCAGGATCAGAGAGGTATATCAGTCCATCGACTTGATCGCAAAAGCGGTGGAACAGATTCCCGAAGGGGAAATCGCTGTGGCAGTAAAAGGAAATGTGCCGGCGGGCGAATTCATTACGAGAATCGAACAGCCGAGAGGGGAAGCGTTCTACTATTCAAAGGGCGCGGACTCCAAGTTCCTGGAAAGAATCAGAGTCAGGACTCCCACCAACATGAACATCCCCGCAATGACCAAGTGCCTGCAGGGCTGCGATCTGGCGGACGTTCCGATGATAGTGCTGACCATCGACCCATGCATCAGCTGTACGGAAAGGTAGGTGAGAGTGATGGCATCATTTAAATTAGGTAAAATGGTCATGAGAAGCCTGTTCAAAAAGCCGGCCACTCTCATGTACCCGGTTATTCCGAGACAGTGGCAGGAAAGAACGAGAGGCCACATTGAAAATCAGATCAACGACTGTATCTTCTGCGGTATCTGCCAGAAAAAATGCCCCACCAACGCCATTATCGTTGACAGGGCGAAGAGATCCTGGGAAATCGCGAGAATGCAGTGCATCCAATGCAGCTGCTGCGTAGAGGTATGCCCGAAGAAATGCTTGACGAACGAGAATACATACACGACGCCAAGCACCGAAAAGATCGTGGACACCTATATCGGGCCGGCTCCGGAACCAAAGCCTGAAGTGAAGGCGGAACCGAAAGCTGAACCGGCAGCCGCCGCAGAATAAGCATTATAGAACGTGTCACCGCCAGGGAATATTCTCTTAGAAACCGCTCGGATGGTTTTTCACGAGAATACCCCGGCGCGTGACACCTGGAAAGAATAAATTAATGCACGAATTTCCAATTACACAACAGATTATAAAACTGGCCGAGGAGCACGCAACGAAGTTGGGTGCTTCTCGGGTTAAATCCATAAAGCTGGTGGTGGGGGAATATTCCGGCTTTGTCGGCGACTCCATCCAGATGTATTTCGACGTGATCTCAGCCGGAACTCTTTGCGAAGGAGCAGCGGTAGAGATCGAGCCCGTCAGGGCGAAGATGAGATGCACCGGCTGCGGAGAGCTCTTTGAGCGGGAATTTCTGTCCTTTTCCTGCCCCAAATGCGGAGCGGACGGGGAACCCACGGAGATCGGCAAGGAATTCTATATTGAATCGATAGAAATCGAGCGTTAAAAGGGCGGCTGCCAGGGATATTGCCATGGAAACCGCTCAGAAATCTATTTATAAAACAGCCAGTAAAACAGCCGGTAGAACAGCTTGGCCGCCGTTTTTCTCAAATTTTTGGCTATAGAGTATCCGAGCGGAGAGTTTTGTTCAAAATTTTGAGTATAGCGTAGCCAAACGGGGGTTTTTGCTCAAAATATTGAGTATAGAGTAGCCGGGTACTCTGTTTTGCTCAAAATATTGACTATAGAGTATGTTTTTCATACTTTTCAGCCTGTTAGGGGTGGAAATATACTCTATTCTTAAAAATATGAGCGGAAAGTTACTCTATATTGGAAATTTTGAGCAAAAAAAGTAAAATGCGTGCCTAAAGTTGAAATTCTGAGCAAACAAGGCCCAGAACTGGCCTAACAAAGCCTAGCAAAGCCCGAACAGGCCTAACAAAGCCCAGAACTGGCCTAAATCTGAATTTCTGCTCAGAATGAGCCAGTCAGCCGGAGCCAGCCAGCCGAAATCAGAAGGAATTGGCCGGAATACCCATAGCAGGGACAAAAATGGAGGAAATTATCCATGCATGATGTTTTAAAAGTAGACATGATGGCGAACATTCATGACGAGAATGACCATATCGCCGCCCATATCAACGAGGATCTGACGGATCAGCATATTTACGTGATCAACGTGATGGGCGCGCCGGGAGTCGGCAAAACCACCACTCTTAAAAATATTATCAAGAACTTAAAAGGCCTGAAGCCTTATGTCATAGAAGGCGATATCGAATCCGATATCGACACGAAGGATCTCCGGGGACTGGGGATCGATACGTTCCAGATCAACACCTTCGGGGCCTGCCACCTGGACTCGCCCATGATTCACAATCAGGTGCAGAACATCCGGTTTGACGAGAAGGGCGTCCTGTTCATTGAAAACATCGGAAATCTGGTCTGTCCTGCGGAGTTCAGCATAGGCGAGCATTGCAAGATGCTGATTTCCACCGTGACCGAAGGCAGCGACAAGCCGTACAAATACCCCCTTGCCTTTGAAAAGGCGGATGTGATCGTATTGAACAAGGTGGATCTGCTGCCCTATCTCGATTTTGACGAGGAATACTTTATGAAGGGCGTAAGGATTTTGAACAAAGAAGTGCCCGTGTTTAAAGTATCAGGAAAGACCGGGGAGGGCTTTGCCGAGATCGCGGAATGGATCGGAAAGCGCGCTGAAGAAGCAAAAGCCGTTCATCACCATCACGGAGACGGCCATACGGATCATCACCATCACGGGGACAGCGACACGGATCACCATCATCATCACGGAGAGTAAAATGTCCGACAGGAAAACCGTAAAAATCAGAATATGGGGAATCGTTCAAGGGGTCGGCTTCCGGCCCTTTGTTGCTAAATTGGCAGACCGCCTCGGGTTGAAGGGAGAAGTCCTCAACATCGGCGGTCTTGTTGACGTTATTATAACGGATACCGATGAACGGATCGGGATTTTTCTCGAAGCGCTGAAAAGGGAGAAACCCCTTCCTGCTGAAATTGTCCATATCAAGATCGAGGAGCTGGAGCTTCGGAGCTTCGACCGCTTTACCATACTGGACAGCGACGAAGGGGATGACGAGGCCGCCATGATTCCGGCGGACCTGTCCATTTGTCCCGACTGTCTCGCGGAGCTCCAGGACCCGGAAAACCCGAGATATATGCACCCCTTTATCAGCTGTATGGTATGCGGGCCTAGGTATACGATCATCGACAGAATCCCCTATGACCGCGACAACACGGCCATGATTGAGTTCCCTATGTGCGAATTCTGCGATGGGGAATATACGGACCGGAAAGACCGGCGCTACCACGCCCAGACCATCTCCTGCCACGACTGCGGGCCGATGCTGGAATACCGGCTTACAGAAAACTGCAGCGGGCCAGTTTCCGTCGCGCGTCCGGAGCTGAAGGCCGGCAAAAAGATTGAAGAGCGGGCCATTGCTCCCGCGGCCCTTGCCGCGGCGTTGATCGACCAGGGGAAAATCATCGCTCTCAAAGGCGTCGGCGGGTACAATTTTGTCTGCAGTCCTTTTAACGAGGGTGCGGTAAAAAAACTCAGACGGCTGAAAATCAGAGAGGAGAAGCCCTTTGCCGTCATGTTCCGGGATATGGGGCAGATCAGGGAATACTGCTGTGTGAGTGCGGAGGAAGAGGCGCTGCTGCTTTCCAACCCAAAGCCCATCGTTCTGTTGGAGCATAAATCAGAGAATAACAGGGCGATCTGCCCGGAGGTATATAAGACAAGCCGGTATATCGGCGCGTTTCTGCCCAGCATGGGAGTCCAGTTCATGCTCATCAGCTGGTGCGGACCGCTGATCATGACCAGCGCCAATCTTTCCGATATGCCCATCATTAAAGATGATGAAGACATGTTCGATCTGCAGGATTCCCTGACGCCAAAATGCTCCAAACCGTCGGAGCGGCAGGAGGAAGAAACCCTTTCAGCGGTATTTTACAATGAAAGAAAGATACGGATTCGGCTGGACGATTCCGTTGCTCGGATCATCGACGGGCAGCCTCAGATGATCAGACGCTCCAAGGGCTATGCGCCAGTCCCATTGTATATTAACAATAAGCTAACCAAGCAGGATATGATCCTTGCGGCGGGAGGGCAGTTGAAGGCGTCCTTTTCTCTGAGCAAAGGGGCTTTCGCCTACGTCAGCCAGTACTTCGGCGATTTGGACAGCCGGGAAGTCGGAGAAATTTACGCGGAAAATGTGGAACGTATGAAAGAGCTCTTTCGCATCCATCCGCAGCTGGTGGTCTGCGACCTCCATCCCCTCTATTTCACCACAAAATATGCGGAGCAGTACGCGGCCGATCATGGCGCGGAACTTCTGAAGGTTCAGCACCATCACGCCCATGTGGCCTCGGTCATGGCGGAACATGACCTGCAGGGCCCGGTGATCGGCGTGAGCTTTGACGGCACCGGGTACGGTATCGACGGCGCCATCTGGGGCGGTGAATTTTTGATCTGCAGAGATGAGGAGTTCCGGCGCGGAGGGCATCTGGAGTACGTCAAGATGCTTGGAGGCGATTCCTCCGTGAAGGAGGGCTGGAAATCCGCCTTTAGCTACATTTATCATTACAGAAAGCGAAATGAGAAGATGTTGCTCAGGGAAACCGGAGACGCGGTGCGTGAACCGGAAGATCCCCGGTGGCCCACGGTGAAAGCGGGAATTGAACATGGGATCAATACCATCGACAGTTCCAGCATGGGCAGGCTGTTCGACGCCATGGCGGCCTTTACGGGCATCCACGACTACAACCGGTATGAGGGGGAATGTGCCATCATGCTGGAAAATGCCGCGGCAGAGGCCCTTGAAAAAGGGCTGGAACCCTGGGATATGGCATTTGGAGTCAGCCCGGAGATTCTGATCTCCGCGGAACCGGTGTTCCGACGTGGGTCGGAAGCTCTTTCCTCAGGGATCGACCCCGGACGGATCGCCCTGGGATTTCATTACGCCGTGGCAGACATGATTTTAGAGGTCTGCCGAATGATCCGCCAGGAGGAGGGTATCAATACGGTAGCACTGACCGGCGGCGTATTCCAGAATAAAATCCTGATGGAGCGATCCCTGGTTTTGCTGCGGGAGGAAGGCTTCCATCCGTATTATAATATTTCCGTGAGCCCCAACGACGGAGGAGTCTGTCTGGGCCAGAACTACATCGGCATGAAATATTTGACGAAAAAACGGCCTGGTGATAATATCGAAGGTGGGCTTGAAGGCAGGGGAAAAGAGGATGACAGCAAACCCGATGGCAGGGAGAACAGGAGATAAAATTGAAAAGTAAGGTGGCGGTGATCCCCTGCGAGGGATACGACAGGGAAAAGGTTTATCAGGCGGTGAATCGGGGCGTCGCTCTTCTGGGCGGCTGGGAACGGTTTGTGAAGCCGGAGGAAAAGCTCCTTTTGAAGCCGAACCTCTTGAGCCGTTATGCCCCGGAAAAGGCTGTGACGACACATCCTGCGATCTTCGAAGCGGTGGGAAGAAGCCTGAGAGACGGCGGATTTGACAAATTGACCTATGGCGATTCCCCGGGGATGCCCGGCAGCGCGGAAAAGACCGCTGATGCCTGCGGGCTCAAAGAAGCCGCCGGACGCCTGGATATCCCTTTCGCCG
>DAITKX010000003.1:35678-41605 GCA_036835995.1 Bacillota bacterium
CCCAGAGCAGGACCGTTGAATATACGCGAGGGATAACTGCAAGAAAATATGAAATCTGCCAGGGAGCGTTGGACGCGGACGGCATTATAAATATCTGTAAGATGAAAACTCACCAACTGGAGCGCATCACCGGAGCGGTGAAGAACCTGTTCGGATGCGTTCACGGGGTCAACAAGGCTGCGGCTCATGCGAAATATCCCGATCCGGAAAGCTTTGCTCAGATGCTGATCGACCTGAACCTGCTGCTTCCCGCCAGGCTCCATATCATGGACGGCATTGTGGCCATGGAGGGAAACGGTCCCAGCTCCGGAACCCCGGTGAATATGAATGTGATCCTTATCTCCGAGGATCCCGTGGCGCTGGACGCGACCTTTTGCAGGCTTATCTGCGCGGAACCCTCGGATATGCCTACGGTATATTATGGGGAGGCTTTCGGGTTGGGCCATTGGAAAGAGGAAGATATTGAAATTATCGGTGTCGAGGATCTGAAGCTCTACTGCAACCCTGACTTTGATGTTTTAAGGGGAAAAACCTTTAAGGGGAAAGGGATTTGGATCGTTCTCAACAAGATGAAGGCGCTGGCTAGAAGGCCGGTCATTCTGGAAAACAGGTGCGTTCGCTGCGGGGCTTGCGTCGCCGCCTGTCCGGTGGAAGGAAAGGCGGTATTCTTTCAGGAAGAAAATAACGGTGCAATCCGGACGGACAGAAAGAAAGAGCCTCCGGTGTACGACTATAAAAAATGCATCCGCTGTTACTGCTGTCAGGAGATGTGCCCCGAACGGGCCATCGTGGTAAAAAGAAAATTCATATAGAGGATACCCATTTTCAGATATCCAAATTGAGATAGAGGCCGGAATCCGGCCATGAGCAAGGAGAGTATAATTATGTGTATTGCAATACCTGGGAAAGTTATTTCCGTCAATCCCCCAAAAGCGAAGGTCGATTTCAACGGAAACCTCGTCGACGTCAACGTGGGCCTCATCGACGCGGCGGTGGGGGATTACGTCCTCGTTCACGCAGGCTGCGCCATTGAGGTGATGCCCAAGGAGAGGGCGCTGGAAATGATCGAGTTGTTTCAGGAATTAGAGGAGCTTGCGTAAACCGATGTTGAATGTTGAACAGATCATCAGAGAACTGAAAGAATATGACGGCCCCGAGGTAAAGATCATGGAGGTCTGCGGCACCCATACCGCAAGCATTTTTAAGGGTGGGGTGCGGAGTCTGATCTCGCCGCGGATCAAGCTGATCTCGGGTCCGGGATGTCCCGTATGCGTTACGCCGTCGGCCTACATCGACCGGTGTATTGAATATGCCATGAAGGAAAACCACGTGCTGGCAACCTTCGGAGACATGATGAAGGTGCCGGGCCAAAAGGGCAGCCTTTCCCAGGCAAAGGGGGACGGCGCCAGGGTCGAGCTGATGTATTCACCTATAGAAGTGGTGGAAAAGGCGAGGCAAAATCCGCAGACCGTCTATGTGATTGCAGGAGTGGGTTTTGAGACCACGGTTCCCGCCTATGCGCTGACCATGGAGGAAGCCGACCGCCAAGGGGTGAAAAATATCCGCTTGTTGACGGCATTGAAGACAGTGATGCCGGCTTTAAACTGGATCTGCGAAAACGAAGACGCCATCGACGGCTTTCTCTGTCCTGGTCACGTGAGCGTGATCATCGGGAGCTCCGCCTATGAGCAGCTTGTAAAGGATTACGGCAAGCCCTGCGCTGTGGCTGGATTTGAGCCGGAGCACATCCTGGCGGGAATCTATGATATCATAAGGCAGCTGGATGCTAAGAGAGCGCGGGGCGCCGCAGGAACTGGAGGGGTGGAGCGGCAGGAAAAGCTGACGGAGCAGTCGGAAAAAACGGCGGAGCATCCGGGAAAGCCGGCGGCGGTCCATAATTTATATAAAAACGCGGTAAAAACCGAAGGAAATGTGAAAGCTCAGGAGATCATTGCCCGCTATTTTGAGCCGGGAGCCGCCATGTGGCGCGGTCTTGGAATGATCCCCGATTCAGGGCTCTATCTCAGGCCGGAATTCGCGTCCTATGACGCGGGAAGCAGGGGTCTGGACCAGGACATCGAACTGCCTGCCGCCTGCCGCTGCGGCGACGTCATCATCGGGAGAATCAATCCAAGCGAATGCCCCATGTTCGGGAAGGCGTGCAACCCAACGAATCCCTATGGTCCGTGCATGGTTTCTTCAGAGGGCGCCTGCGGGATCTGGTATAGGAACGTATAGACGTTCTCTCAGCTCAGCATTTATTTAAAAGGAGAAAAAAGAATGAAGATCACAATGGCTCATGGCAGCGGCGGCAAGGACTCCGCCGAATTGATGAGAGACGTTTTCGGCAAATATTTTTCCAATCATATATTGAATAAAATGGAGGACGCCGCGGTTTTAGAGATCCATGGCAGGATCGCCTACAGCACCGATTCCTTTGTGGTGACTCCTGTGATGTTCAAGGGCGGGGATATCGGAAAGCTGTCGGTCTGCGGCACGGTTAACGACCTTCTCATGATGGGTTCGGAGCCGAAATTCATCACCGCAGGCTTTATTCTTGAAGAGGGCCTCGAGGTGTCTCTTCTCGAACAGATCGTCGCGTCCATGGCGGAAACCGCCGAAAAGGCGGGGGTGAGGATCGTCGCAGGGGACACAAAGGTGGTGGAAGGGCACGGAGGCCTGTATATCAACACCTCCGGCATCGGCATCATCCCCGAAGGCCGGGATATCAGCGCGGAAAACTGCCGTCCAGGAGATGCAGTCCTGCTTTCGGGTACTCTGGGCGACCATCACGCCTGCATCCTGAGCGCCAGGATGGAGATCGAAAACAATATCAAAAGCGACTGCGCCTTCCTGAATTCTCTGGTGAACAGCCTCCTTGAAAACGGCATCGACGTTAAGACCATGAGGGACGTGACCAGAGGGGGACTCGGAACGGTGCTCAACGAGATCGCAGGCTCCTCGCAATGCGGAATCGAAATCAGAGAGGGATCTCTGCCGGTGGACCCGGAAGTCGCCGGTTTCTGCGATATTTTAGGCCTGGACCCCCTTTATATGGGAAACGAGGGCAAGATGATCGCCATCGTTGCGGCAGAGGACGCGGAAAGGGCCCTGGAGCTCATGAGGAAAACCGAATGGGGAAAGAACGCGGCAATCATTGCGGAAGCCGTCGCGGGCAAAGGCGTCGTCATGAAGACAAGACTCGGCGGAAGCCGCGTTGTGGATGTGCTCTACGGGGAAGGGCTGCCGAGGATCTGCTGATAGTCCGTTGGAAGTTTGCGAAGGATTTGCTGATAGTCCGTTGGAAGTTTGCGAAGGACCTGTTGAGGGCCCTTCGGGTTTTGGTATGAAAATGAAGAGAAAAAGGGGGAAACCGTGAGATTATTCAAACGTTTTGTTCGCTACTATAAGCCCTACAGGGGCGCATTTTTTATGGATATGTTCTGTGCTACGCTGGTGTCGGCCGTGGACCTGTCGGTGCCGCTGATCATCAACTATCTGGTGCGAAGCGTGTATGTCCTTTCCGATGTCTCGATGTTGACGAGGATCGCGGTACAGGTTCTGATCCTGATGGGAGCGCTGTATGTCCTGCGGTATTTCGGGCAGTTTTACATCACCTCCTGGGGTCACATCATGGGGGCCCGCATGGAGAGCGATATGCGCAGCGACCTGTTCTCCCATATGGAGAAGCTGTCCTTTTCCTATTACGATAAAAACAATACCGGCAAGATGATGTCCCGCATCATCTCCGATCTGTTCGATATCTCCGAACTGGCCCATCACGGTCCGGAGGATATTTTCATTTCGCTGGTCAAGCTGGCCGGCGCGTTTATCATTTTGATGAACATCAACGTAACCGTCACGCTGATTCTACTTGGGGTGACAGTGGCCATGGTGGTCTTTTCGCTGTACTACAACAAGCGCATGGAGGCGGTATTCTTGGACAATCGCCGCAAGATTGCGGATGTCAACGCCATCGTCCAGGACAGCCTTTCCGGCATCCGAACCGTCAAGTCCTTCTCCAATGAGGACGTGGAGCAGTCGAAATTTGAAGAGGGAAACCATGAGTTTCTGCTGTCCAAAAAAGCGAATTACATGATGATGGGGCGCTATTTTTCCTTCAACTCTCTGCTTCAGGGCGTAATGTATCTTGCCGTCCTTGGAGCGGGAGGCTATATGGTGGCAAAGGGGAGCATGGAACCAAGCGTCATCATCGTGTACGTGCTGTATATCAGCATGTTCCTGGACCCCATCAACCGGCTGGTCAACTTTACGGAGCAGTTTCAAAAGGGTTACGCCGGCTTTGAGCGGATGATTGAGATCCTGGACACCGATCCGGACGTTCAGGACCGTCACGGCGCGGCCGACTGCGGCGTCATTCAAGGAAATATTCGCTTTGACAACGTGTCCTTTGGCTATGAGGATGGCGAGCTGGTGCTGCAAAACCTCAACCTGTCCATTGCCTCGGGCCGGAATGTGGCGCTGGTGGGCCCTTCCGGAGCCGGGAAAACCACCTTTTGCAGCCTGATCCCGCGCTTCTACGATGTGACAGGGGGCGCGGTGTACGTGGACGGAAAAGATGTGAGGGATGTGACCATGCAGTCTCTCAGGCGCAATATCGGCGTCGTGCAGCAGGAGGTGTATATCTTCAATACCAGCGTGCGGGAAAATATCGCGTATGGCAGGCCCGACGCCACCGATGAGGAGATTGTCGAAGCGGCGAAGAAAGCCAATATCCATGACTTTATCCTGAGCCTTGAGGATGGATATGACACGCTGGTGGGAGAGCGGGGCGTCCGCTTTTCCGGCGGGCAGAAGCAGCGCCTGAGCATTGCCCGGGTATTTTTAAAAAATCCGCCGATCCTTATTCTGGACGAAGCGACGTCAGCCCTTGATAACGAAAGCGAGCGGTTCATACAGAATTCGCTGGAGGAGCTGTCCAAAAACCGGACGACCATCACCATCGCCCATCGCCTTTCTACTATTCGGAACGCGGATGAGATTCTGGTCCTGACCCAGAACGGCATCGCCGAGCGGGGTTCTCACGAAGACCTGCTGGGGCAGCAGGGCCTGTATGCCAGACTTTACAATATGCAGTTTGAAGGCCTGCTGGACTGACGGCATCATTAGCTGTTTTATTATCAAAATTTACAGTTAGGGGTTATTACTCTGAGTTACAGACTTAGAAAGTGACGAAAGCCGCCTGAAGAGGCGACTTTCTATACCTAATAAATATGATAAAATCCTGCCCAAATCGGGCAGGATTTTATATAACTTATTTAGTATCGGTTCGCATATGGAAATCAATCCACAGTTGTGCTTAGTCCAATTTCGCGAAGCCCTTCGACAGGTCGGCTTCCTTGGGGTTTACAACCTTTGTTCTCTTTACGATTTTATATCCCAGATATAAGATCAGGAAGAGCGGAATTCCGATGTAAGCGACCAGGATTCCGAGCCAGTCGATGGTGTCGCCCGAGAAGGCGGACATTCCCTGACCGACGATTACGATTGCGCATAACACGGTCGCCAGGATCGGTCCGAATGGATACCATTTCGCTTTGAACTTCAGCTCGTCCAGGCTGTGCCCCTGGGCAATGAAAGCCTTCCTGAATCTGTAATGGCTGATAGAGATCCCGAGCCATGCGATAAAGCCTGCAAGGCCGGAAGCGTTTACAAGCCAGAGATAGACGGTGCCGTCTCCGGAAAGAGACGTCAGGAAGCACAGCGCGCCGATGATCGTGGTGAGCACGAGGGCCGGAACGGGCACGCCTCTCTTGTTGACCTTCTTGAAGATCTTCGGAGCCTTGCCTTCCACCGCCATGGCGTAGAGCATACGGGTGGAAGCGTACATCCCCGAGTTTCCGCAGGAAAGAACGGAGGTCAGGATGACCGCGTTCATGATGGAAGCGGCGGCGGCGATCCCTGCT
>DAITKX010000003.1:41621-67812 GCA_036835995.1 Bacillota bacterium
AAGATCAGAGTAAAGGGGCTGATGGCGATATCCGTTACATCCCCGCTTGCGTGGAGCAGATTCGGATCGTTGTAAGGAAGGATAAAGCCTACCACTATGATGGCGCCGATGTAGAAGATCAAAATACGCCAGAATACAGTTTTGATGGCCTTTGGAACATTCTTCTCAGGATCTTCCGTCTCTCCGGCGGCTACGCCTACCAGCTCGGTTCCCTGGAAGGAGAATCCGGCAACCATGAAGATGCTGATTATGGCAAGGCCTCCTCCGGCAAAGGGAGCGTCACCGACGGTCCAGTTCTGGAACCCGGTGGAATGGCCTCCGATGATGCCGACGATCATGAGCAGGCCAACGACCAGGAAAATGATGATGGTAACTACTTTGATACCGGCAAACCAGAATTCGCTTTCGCCGTACATTCTCGCCGAGAAGAAGTTCAGCAGGAATAAAATTGCCAGGAACAGCGCGCTCCACATGATCGCGTTGGTGTCGGGAAGCCAGAACTTCACAACGATAGCGCCTGCGGCCAGCTCAGCGGCGACGGTGATGGCCCAGTTGTACCAGTAATTCCAGCCAAGGGCAAAGCCTAAAGCGGGATCGACGAATTTTGTCGCGTAAGTTTCAAATGCACCGGATACGGGCATGTAGGTGGACATTTCGCCTAAGCTTGTCATAAGGAAGTAAACCATAATACCGATTACGCCATAAGCGAGCAGCGCGCCTCCGGGGCCTGCTTCGCTCAGCGAGCCTCCCAAGGCGACGAACAGACCGGTTCCGATGGCTCCGCCTATGGCGATCATGTTCATGTGTCTCGCCTTGAGACCTCTTTTAAGTCCATTTTCTTCTTGTGAACTCATGAGAAAAATACCTCTTTCTTTCTAATAGTTTAGATTAAATAAAGATTGGAAACCCGAAACAAGGTTCCCTACGTCTTTATATAGGAAAACGCTGAAATTGCCAATGGCACTCCAGTATCATTTTTGCCTGAGGGCGACCATATTATTCCAAGGCATCATATTCTTCTATACCATGGAATCATATTCCTGTTATGCTGTGGGATCATGCTCTTGAAGCAGACAGATCAGTTCAACTCTGTTTTTAACTTCCAATTTTTTGAAAAGATTATAGATGTGATGCTTTACCGTATTCTGGGAGATATATAGCTCCCCGGCGATTTCCGCATTGCTGAAGCCTTTGCGGACGAACTCCATGACTTCCCTTTCCCGGGGAGTGAGATTGTGTTCCAGGGCGATGTCCGTATCGGCGCATTCCGGGGCGTCCGGGATTGCCGGCTCTGCGCATTCCAGGGAGTTAGGGATTGCCGGCTCTGAACCTTTCGGAGAGTTGGCAATGTCCGCCGGTTCCGGGCACTTCGCGGGACCTGGAACTTCTTCGGGCTCTCCGATGAGCTGAACTGCCAGAAATCTTGCGGCAAAGTCGTTATGATATACGTAAATCAAGGTAATCAGGTTTGTAAAGAACAGGAAGAACGCGGTGGCGTTGACCGGGTTCAGCTCCCAGGCTTCAGGCTTGTCCATGCCGGTAAACAGCCGGATGTAATGCATGAACTCCCAGACGGCGTAAACCGTCAGGGCGAAGCTGACGGCAAAGATGTACAGGCTGGATAAACGGTTTTGAATCTGGCGCCGTCCCCGGATGACGTAAATCACGACGACAAACAGGGACAGGAGGCAGAAGAGGATATCCAGCAGAACAAAGAGCATCTTGCTGCTCAGGCTGACGATGAGGAAATCGGTATGCCAGATCTGAGATGTGGTGAAAAGCCAGATCAGAACGTACACCACGCAGCCGTACTTGATGACCTCCTTTATCTTATGCAGGTAAACGCCGTCCACCATCGAATCGAGATATTCGATCCAATAGAAGATAAAGCATACCCAAAACAGGTAATCCAGAATACGGAATGTGGTGTTTGCAGGGCGCAGAAAGATGATATACTGGCCGTAAAAGGTAAAAAAGCTGATCAGGCCGATGAAAAAAGTGCTGATCATGAATTTGCGGAGCCGGATATATCCGGCTCCGTCTTTGACTCTGTCTTTTAAGACCTTTTTCTTGGACATGAGCCAGTACAGCAAAATTCCCGTCATGCCCATAAAAATTCCAAAGATATATATAAAAACAACGATATGCCGTGACATAAAATTCCTTTTTTTGTTCTACTTTCTCTCCTCCAGCGGGGTATATTTCACCTGGGGCTGGACGCATTTATAAGCGGGCCGCATGATCCTTCCGCCGGCAACGAGTTCTTCGATCCTATGAGCGCACCATCCGGACAGCCTCGAACAGGCAAAGATCGGGGTCGCGATATCGATAGGAATATTGAGGGCGTTGTACACAAAGCCGGAATAAAGGTCGACATTGGCCGGCATGGGCTTTTTCGTGCCCTTCACTTCCATAAACAGGTACGGCGCGCGGTTTTCAATAAAGTCGTAAAGCATGAAATCATCCATGAGGCCCTTGTCTTCAGCAAGCTTTTTGGCCATCTTCTTCAGAAGCGTCGCCCTGGGGTCGGAAACGGTATATACCGCGTGGCCCAGGCCGTAGATCAGGCCGGAGCCGTCATTTGCCGCGCCGTGAAGGATCTTGATCAGATATTTTTCAACCTCTTTATAATTGGTGATATCCTTTACGTTTTCCCTGATGTCATCCATCATTTGCAGGACTTCAACGTTGGCGCCGCCGTGCTTTGGGCCCTTCAGGGAGCCTACCGCCGCAGCGATAGCCGAGTAGGTATCCGTCGCGGTGGACGATACCAGATGGGTGGTAAAGGAAGAATTGTTTCCGCCGCCATGTTCCGCGTGGAGAATCATGGAGAGGTCCAGAAGCTTTGCCTCCAGCTCGGTGTACTCGCTGGTGGGGCGCATCAGCCTCAGTATGTTTTCCGCCGTGGAAAGGGTGGGATCAGGGTAATGAATGTGCAGGCTCTGATTGTTGTAATAGGATCTCTTCGCCTGATACCCGTAAGCGACCAGGGAAGGAAAATAACCGATCAGGTTGATGGATTGGCGCAGCACATTGGGTATGGATATGTCGTCCGGATTTTCATCATAGGAATAGAGGGCAAGAACGCTTCTTGCCAGCTTATTCATTACGCTTTTGCTCGGAGCAGTCAGGATCATATCCCGTGCGAAACCCAGAGGCAGCTCCCGCTTCATCCCGATGACTTTTTTGTAGTCTTCCAGCTGTTTCTGATTTGGGAGGTCGCCGAAAAGAAGCAGGTAACTGGTCTCCTCATAGCCGAAACGGTTGTCCGCAAGGCAGCTGTTTACGATATCCTCAACGTCGATGCCGCGGTAAAAAAGCTTTCCGTCCACAGGAACCTTTTCATTTTTTTCATTGACTTCATAGCCCTGAACGTCGCCGATCTTGGTCAGGCCCACCACAACTCCGGCTCCGTTGGAGTCGCGAAGGCCGCGCTTTACATCGTATTTCCCGTACAGCGATTCGTCGATGGAGTTGTTGCTGGTCAAATGCCCGGACATCGTCTGCAGGAAGGTTTTTTCCAGCTGATGGTTGGAAGAAATTTCCTTCGGATCGGTGACCAAAACGGTTTCGTTATAGTTGTTGCTCTTGTAATATATCTTTTCTTTCAAGGGATACACCTCCTGCAAATGGAAGATAGAATTTTCAATATTTTCCTGTAAATTAAAAAATGACACTGTCTGCAACTTACAGTATCACCATAGATGGCTTCATCCTGTATCGACCGGTTCTCTCGTTCCAGAATATGGATTGCGCTGAGTAACTGTATTAATAAATTATAATACAGTCGAGAATAAAAGACAAGATGCCTGAAGCACATATTTTTCACAAAGGGAACAAATGTTCGCATTTATATTGTAAAGAACCTGGGTATATGGTATACTGTTAAAGATAAATAATCAGGACGGATGAAAATATGAGTGAATTTAAACTTGTTTCAGACTATAAAATGATGGGGGACCAGCCTCAGGCCGTGGACCAGTTGACTGAAGGAATCCTGCGGGGCGAAAAGCATCAGACCCTCCTGGGCGTGACGGGCTCCGGCAAGACCTTTACCATGGCCAACATCATCGAACGGGTCCAGAAGCCGACCCTCGTCATCTCCCACAATAAGACCCTCGCCGCGCAGCTCTGCGGGGAGTTCAAAGAGTTTTTCCCGGAAAATGCAGTGGAATATTTTGTAAGCTATTACGACTACTATCAGCCGGAAGCTTACGTGCCCTCCACGGACACCTATATTGAGAAGGATTCCGATATCAACGATGAGATAGAAAAGCTGCGCCACTCGGCCACGGCGGCCCTTTCGGAACGGCGCGACGTGATCATCGTCGCCAGCGTATCCTGCATATACGGGTTGGGAAGTCCTGTGGACTACGAGAACCAGGTGCTTTCCCTGCGGCCCGGCATGGAAAAAAACCGTCACGATATACTGAGAAAGCTTATCGACATCCAGTATACCAGAAACGATCTGGGCTTTGAACGGGGCAGCTTCCGGGTGCGGGGCGACGTCATCGACGTCTTTCCCGCCGGAGCGGATCACGCTATCCGGGTGGAGCTCTTCGGAGACGAGATCGAAGTGATCAAGGAGATCAATCCGGTTACGGGAGAGATCAACGGGATCAGAAACCACATTTCCATTTTCCCCGCTTCCCATTATGTCACCTCCAAGGAAAATATGGAGCGAGCCGTCATTTCCGTGGAAGAGGAGCTGGAAGAGCGGATCAGATGGTTCAAGGACCGGGGCAAGCTCATCGAAGCCCAGCGCATCGAACAGCGCACCCGGTATGACCTGGAAATGCTGCGTGAGGTGGGGAGCTGCAAGGGAATTGAAAACTATTCCAGGCACATCAACGGCCTGGCTGCCGGTTCCCGGCCCTACACCCTCATCGACTATTTCCCCAAGGATTTTCTGATCATCATCGACGAATCCCACGTCATGCTGCCTCAGCTGCGGGGAATGTATGCGGGGGATCGCTCCCGCAAGACGTCTCTGGTGGAGTACGGGTTCCGGCTTCCTTCCGCTTTGGACAACCGTCCGCTGGAATTCAAGGAATTCGAGCAGATGGTCAATCAGATCGTCTATGTCAGCGCCACCCCCGCCGCCTATGAGAGGGAGCACAGCCACGACATCGTAGCCCAGCAGGTCATCCGTCCGACGGGACTGCTGGATCCGGAGATCGAGGTCAGAAAGACGGAAGGCCAGATCGACGACCTCATCGGAGAGATCAACAAGGTGACGAAACGGGGCGAAAAGGTTCTGGTGACCACCCTCACTAAAAAAATGTCGGAGAGCCTTACGGACTATCTGAAAAACGTTGGAATACGGGTGAGATACCTCCATTCGGAAGTCGATACCCTGGAGCGGATGGAGATCCTCAGAGACCTGAGGCTGGGCGTTTTCGACGTGCTGGTGGGGATCAACCTGCTGAGAGAGGGCCTCGACCTGCCGGAGGTTTCCCTGGTAGCCATTCTGGATGCGGACAAGCAGGGCTTCCTGCGGACAGAGACGTCCCTGGTCCAGACCATCGGCAGAGCTGCGCGAAACGTAAACGGCAGGGTCATCATGTACGCCGACGGCATCAGCGACGCCATGGAGCAGGCTATCTCGGAGACGAACCGCAGAAGAAAGATCCAAAAGGAATACAATGACGCAAACGGCATTACGCCCAAGACCATAGAAAAGGCGGTCCGCTCCGTCATCGAGGCCACCAGGGTCGCGGAGGAAAAGGACGAATATTACGAGGGCAGAAGCCCCCTGGAGCTGACGAAGAAGGAGCTGACCGACTATATCAAGCGGATGGAAAAAGAGATGAAGGAAGCCGCCGCAAACCTGCAGTTTGAGCGGGCGGCGGAACTGAGAGACAGGATATTTGAATTCAAGCTGCGGCTGTAGAGGGGGGCGGCGCCATGCCGCACACCGGACCGCTGCTGTTAAGATAAACATTTGGAGGAATCAATGACGACAAAGGACATATTCGTAAAGGGTGCGAGAGAGCACAATTTAAAAAACATAGATGTAGTTATTCCAAGAGATAAGATGGTGGTGCTCACGGGCCTCTCGGGGTCGGGAAAATCTTCCCTGGCCTTTGACACCATCTATGCCGAAGGGCAGAGAAGATATGTGGAGAGCCTCTCCTCCTATGCGAGGCAGTTTCTCGGACAGATGGAAAAGCCCGAGGTGGAATATATCGAAGGACTTTCCCCGGCCATCTCCATCGACCAGAAGACCACCAGCAAAAATCCGCGCTCTACCGTGGGTACGGTGACGGAGATCCACGATTACCTGAGGCTGATGTACGCCAGAATCGGCGTACCCCATTGCCCGGTCTGCGGAAAGGAGATCGTCAGCCAGTCCGTCGATCAGATCGTCGACAGCCTGATGGCGCAGCCCGAAGGCACGAGAGCCACGATCCTGGCGCCGGTGGTGAGAGAGCGCAAAGGGGAGCATGAAAAGATTCTGGAAAGAATCCGGAAAGAGGGATTTACCCGGGCCAGAGTGGACGGTGAAATCCTGCAGCTCAATGAAGAGCCTATAAAGCTGCAGAAGACGTTTAAGCATACCATCGAGATCGTCGTGGACAGGATCGTGATCAAACCGGGCAGCGAAAGCCGCCTGGCGGAATCCGTCGAACTGGCGTTGAGCCATGGCGACGGGCTGGTCGTCGCCCATCTGCAAAGGGGCGGCGCTTCTAAGGCGGATGCGCCGCAGGATGTTGATTCCAATGGGGATGTGCCGAAAGACGGCGGCCAGGAGGAAACGGACATGCTTTTCAGCACGAAGTTTGCGTGCCCGGATCACGGGATCAGCATCGAAGAGCTGGAACCCCGGATGTTTTCCTTCAACAGCCCCTTCGGAGCGTGTCCGGAGTGCAACGGCCTGGGCTTCATCCAGCGGATCGATCCGGACCTCATCATTACGGGAAAGATTTGAGCGTCAACAGCGGCGCTCTGGTGGACGTCTTTTCCTCCATGGAGTTCGGCACCTGGCACCGCCAGCTCATCGGAGCCCTGGCTAAGTATCATGGCGTCGATCTGGACACGCCCTATAAAGACCTGCCCGAAAAGTTCAGGAACGAGCTGCTGTACGGCACAAAGGGGAGAAAGCTCGAGTACTATTACGAGAGCCGGTCCAGCGGGTCCAAGTCCCATATGAACCACCCCTTTGAGGGCGTAATCAACAACCTGGAACGAAGATACCGGGAAACCAATTCCGACTATATAAAGGAAAAGATGGAGCAGTACATGACGCTGAATCCCTGCGACGCGTGCGGCGGAAAACGGCTGAAACCCGAAGTCCTGGCCGTGACCGTCGGCGGAATGAACATCGCGGAGCTTTCAGGCCTTTCCATCAGGGAAGCGCTTAAATTTATAAACAGCGTTAAACTCAGCACAAGGGATGAAAAGATTGCCCATCAGATCGTCAAGGAAATCAAAGCAAGATTGACGTTTTTAGTCGATGTGGGCCTGGATTACCTCACCCTTTCAAGGGCCTCCGGAACTCTGTCCGGCGGAGAATCCCAGCGGATACGGCTTGCGACCCAGATCGGTTCAAGCCTGGTGGGTGTGCTGTATATCCTGGACGAGCCCAGCATCGGACTCCATCAGAAGGACAATGAAAAGCTTCTGAAAACCCTGCGCAGCCTGACGGATCTGGGCAACACCCTGATCATCGTAGAACACGACGAGGACACCATGTACGCGGCGGACCATATCATCGATATCGGCCCCGGCGCGGGCATTCACGGCGGCGAGGTCATCGCCCAGGGCAACGTGGAAGAGATCAAGGCCTGCAAGGAGTCTCTCACGGGGCAATACCTGACCGGAGAAAAGAAGATCGAAGTCCCGGAGGTAAGAAGGCCTGGGAACGGAAAACAGATCAGGATCCTCGGCGCCGCGGAGAACAACCTGCAGAATATCGACGTCAGCATCCCTTTGGGGAAATTCGTCTGCGTTACCGGCGTTTCCGGTTCCGGGAAGAGCAGCCTGATCAATGAGATCCTTTATAAAAAGCTCGCCGCGGACGTCAACCGCACCCGGACCAAACCCGGCAAGTGCAGAAAGATCGAAGGAATCGAAAACATCGACAAGGTCATCGACATCGACCAGTCCCCCATCGGCAGGACTCCGAGGTCCAACCCCGCCACCTATACCGGAGTTTTCACTCCCATCAGGGATCTCTTCTCCCAGCTTCCCGAGGCAAAGGTGAGAGGGTATGACAAGGGCAGGTTCAGCTTCAATGTTAAAGGCGGCCGGTGCGAAGCCTGCAGCGGCGACGGCATCATCAAGATCGAGATGCACTTTCTGCCGGACGTCTATGTGCCCTGCGAGGTGTGCAAGGGAAAGCGTTACAACAGAGAGACCCTGGAGGTAAGGTACAAGGGAAAGAACATTTACGACGTGCTGGATATGAACGTTTCCGAAGCGCTGGAGTTCTTCAGGAACATCCCTGTGATCCAGCGGCAGCTTCAGACCCTGGAGGAGGTGGGCCTCGGCTATATTAAGCTCGGACAGCCTTCGACCCAGCTTTCAGGAGGCGAGGCTCAGCGCATCAAGCTGGCGTCGGAGCTTTCCAAGAGAAGCACGGGCAAGACCATGTACATTCTGGACGAACCGACCACAGGCCTGCATTTTGCCGATGTGGACAAGCTGATCCAGGTGCTGGAGCGCCTTGTGGACGCGGGAAACACCGTGGTGGTCATCGAGCACAATCTGGACGTGATCAAAACGGCGGACCACATCATCGACCTGGGGCCCGACGGCGGAGACCGGGGCGGCAGGATCATCGGAGAAGGAACTCCGGAAGAAATCGCGGTCATGGAAAACTCTTATACGGGAGAATTTTTGAAAAAAGTTTTACGATGACTGAAAAATGTGATACAATACAATATTAATTACATTACTTGGCAAAATCAATTAAATTACCTCGATAATGCAGTGGTGGCATTTATGAATTCGCAGAAAAGAAATACGTATCTCCTAATGATCGTCCTGGTGTTTTCCTGGGGGTTGGAATATATCTTCGCAAAACACATACTGGCCATCATGAATTCCCTTACGCTTATTTTTTTCAAGTATATGATAGGCGTGGCAGTAGCTTTGATCGTTAAATGGAAAATTGACGGGAAGGGCCTGATGCGGAGAGAAGATATTCCGATGTTTCTGATCTGCGCCATAGTCGGCGAGGTTGGATATTACTATCTCGAATATACGTCGATGAGCTACCTGCCCGTGTCGCTGGTTACGATCATATTGGCCTTTGTACCTGCCTTGTCCATTCTGATCGACAAGGCAGTATTTAAAAAGAGCATAACGAAGAAAATGATCATCGGAGTCCTTCTGAGCACGGTAGGGATAGCCATGGTCATCGGTATCGATTACCGGCTCCTGTTTCAAGGGAGGATTTTCGGATATCTGATGGCCTTTGCGGCGGTGATCGCCTGGAATGCCTACAATTTCCTGACCGCGTCGCTCCACGACAGGTATCGGACCGCTACTCTGACAGCGAACCAGATCATCTGCACATGTTTGATGGTGTTTCCCTATGCGCTGCATCATTTGCCGGACAGAGGATCCCTTACGGTAAGCATCGTTGTGCAGATCCTGTACCTGGGGATCATCAGCACGGGAATCGGTTTTATGATCCAGGTGAGGGCGCTCCACGTGCTGGGACCTACGGCGACGGCGATGTTTTCCAACTTTCTTCCAATAACGACCACCTTTTTTGGCTGGCTGATTTTAAAGGAGACCATCCTGCCGTTTCAGATGGCCGGGGGGGCGTTAGTTATAGCTGCAGGATACATAGTAATAAAGGAAAAAGGACGACTGGAGGAACTTTCTGATGGCGCAACAACAGATGAACACGACCCTGCTGACTGACTTTTATGAACTGACCATGGCCAACGGATATTTTGAAACCGGCATGGCCAATGATATCGCGTATTTCGATATGTTTTTCAGGAAAATCCCCGACGAGGGAGGCTTTGCGATCATGGCCGGCCTTGAGCAGGTGGTCGGATATCTGGAACAGTTGAAATTTGACGAAAGGGACATCAGCTATTTGAGAGGAAAGGGGATTTTCAGCGAAGAATTTCTGGAATATCTTCGGAATTTTAAATTTGAGTGCGATGTCTGGGCGGTCCCCGAAGGGACTCCCGTATTTCCCGGAGAGCCGCTGGTTACGGTACGGGGGCCTGTGATACAGGCCCAATTCATAGAGACGATCATGCTGCTTACGATCAATCATCAGAGCCTGATTGCCACAAAGGCAAACCGCATCGTGCGCGCAGCCCAGGGACGCGGCGTCATGGAATTCGGAACCAGAAGAGCTCACGGAGGCACGGGAGCGGTCCACGGCGCCAGAGCCGCCTATATCGGAGGGTGCATCGGCACCGCCTGCGCGCTGGCTGAAAGGGATTTCAAAATCCCCGCCCTTGGGACGATGGCCCACAGCTGGGTCCAGATGTTTCCCAGCGAATATGAGGCTTTTAAGGCATACGCTCAGATATATCCCGAAAACTGCGTGCTGCTGGTTGATACCTATAACGTCATCAAATCGGGGATTCCGGCCGCCATCAAGGTGTTCAAGGAAATCAAGCCTCAAAAGATGGGAATCAGAATCGACAGCGGCGACGTGACGTATCTGACCAAGAGGGCAAGGGCGATGCTGGATAAGGCCGGACTGAAGGAGTGTACCATCGTGGTATCAAACTCGCTGGATGAATACATCATCCGGGACGTCATCGGCCAGGGGGCGAAGGTCGACACCTTCGGCGTCGGAGAGCGGCTGATCACGTCAAAGTCCGAGCCTGTGTTCGGCGGGGTATATAAGCTGGCGGCCCTGGAAAAGGACGGCGTGCTGATACCGAAGATGAAAATAAGCGAAAACGTCGAGAAGATAACCAATCCGGGATTCAAGACCCTGTACCGGCTCTACGACAAGGATACCAACAAGGCGGTGGCGGACGTGATCACTCTGGATCACGAGAAAATCCCGGACGGGTCCGACTATGAGATCTTCGACCCCCAGATTACCTGGAAGAGAAAGAAGATTTCAAACTTTTACGCCAAAAACCTCAGAGTCCAGATATTTGACAAGGGGAAATGCGTCTATCAATCTCCGGATATCGACGAGATCAGGGATTACTGCAAGGTCCAGATCGACACCCTCTGGGAGGAAATCCTGCGGTTTGAGTATCCCCACGAGTTTTACGTCGACCTGTCAAAGGAGCTGTGGGAGTTGAAGAATAAGCTGATTCAAGAGTATCAGGAATAAAATAAAGGCAAGGTGATTATATGAAGTATGAGTTTAAAGTAACAAAGACGTTGAATCCGAAGGCAAAGCCGGACCCCGACACACTGGAATTCGGTACGGTTTTTACAGATCATATGTTTATAATGAATTATTCGGAAGGCAAGGGCTGGCATGACGGAAGGATCGTACCCTATGCTCCCATCACTCTGGAGCCTGCGGCGGCGGTGTTCCATTACGCCCAGGAGATGTTTGAGGGACTGAAGGCCTACAAGACCGCAGAAGGGAAAATCCTGCTTTTCCGTCCTGATATGAACGCCAAGCGGACCACCAGGACCAACGACAGGATCTGCATTCCCGCCCTCGATGAGGAGCTCTTTGTGGAGGCCATCAAAGCGGTGGTCAAAACCGACGCAGACTGGATCCCTACGAAAGAAGGCACTTCCTTATATATCCGGCCGTTTATCTTCGCTTCGGAGCCCTTCTTAGGCGTCCGCGCGTCGAATGAATACATGTTCATGGTCATTCTGAGCCCGGTAGGACCGTATTACAAGGAAGGCCTTGCTCCCACATCAATTTTCGTAGAGGATGAATATGTCAGAGCCGCTCACGGCGGAACCGGCTACAGCAAGATCGGCGGCAACTACTGCTCCGGTCTGAAATCCCAGGAAAAGGCCCACGACCTGGGGTATTCCCAGGTTCTGTGGCTTGACGGAGTGGAGCGGAAATATGTGGAGGAAATCGGGACCTCCAACGCGTTCTTTGTCATCGGAGACGAAGTGATCACGGCGCCTCTTGAGGGGACCATACTGCCGGGAATCACGAGGGATTCCGTCATCCACCTGCTGAAGGACTGGGGCGTCAAGGTCTCGGAGCGCAGGATCACCGTAGATGACGTCTTTAAGGCATATGATGACGGAACGCTCACCGAAGTATTTGCTTCCGGAACGGCCGCCGTCATTTCACCGGTAGGCGAACTCGGCTGGAAGAATAGAAAGATCGTTATCAATGACAACAGGATCGGAGCGCTTTCCCAGAAGCTCTATGATGAACTGTCCGGCATCCAGCTTGGAAAAGTGAAGGATAAATTCGGATGGACTGTTGAAGTTTAGGAGACATTATCATGATTACAGGAGCGGAAGCTATCGTTAGATGTTTGGAAAATGAAGGGGTCGAGGTTATTTTCGGATACCCCGGCGCTACCATCGCGCCTCTTTACGATAAGCTTACGAAATCGAACATCAAACATATATTGGTCCGCCATGAACAGCATGCGGGCCACGAAGCAAGCGGCTACGCGAGAATCAGGAAAAGACCGGGAGTCTGCATGACCACCTCCGGCCCCGGCGCCACCAACCTGATCACCGCGCTGGCCACCGCCTACATGGACAGCATTCCCCTTGTCGCGTTTACCGGCCAGGTCAGCAGCGAGCTTTTGGGAAGGGACGTATTTCAGGAAGCCGATATCACCGGCGCGGCGGAGCCTTTTACAAAATACAGCTATCTGGTGAAAAACCCGGAGGATCTGCCCCGGGTCATCCATGAAGCGTTTCATATCGCCTCTACGGGCAGGCCGGGACCGGTCCTCATCGACATTCCGGTCAACGTCCAGACGAAGAGATTTGATTTCACTTTGCCGGCAGCCGTGGATCTTCGCGGCTACAAACCGACCATCAAGGGCCACGCGGGCCAGATCAAGCGCGTGAAGCAGGCCATCAACAATGCGGAACGGCCTGTGATCTGCGTCGGCGGGGGAATCTTCGCCTCCGACGGGCAGCGGGAGCTTGCGCAGTTTGCTGAAACGCTGAACATACCGGTTGTATCCACCATGATGGGGATCGGAGCCATACCGACCGCCCATCCTTTATATATGGGAATGCTTGGCATGCATGGCAAATCCGTTGCAAACCAGGCGATTTCCAATTGTGATCTGCTGATCATCATCGGCGCCAGGGTTTCCGACCGCGCGGTCCTGCTGCCCGCGAACGTGGGAAAGGGCACCAAAATCGTCCACATAGACATCGATCCGGCGGAAATCGGAAAGAACGTGAGCACGCTGATTCCGGTAGTGGGCGACGCAAAGGAGATCCTGACCCAGATCATGGAGGTCGAACCTGCCCCAAAGACCGGCGAATGGGTCGGCGCTCTTCAGGACAAACGGGAAAAGCTTACCTTGGATTACGAGCCGAGAGAGTTTGGGATCAATCCGAAGGCCTTTGTCAACATGCTTTCCCTGAGCCTGCCGGAGGACCACGTTTACTGCGCCGACGTGGGCCAGAATCAGATATGGTCCGCCGCCAACTGCGAAGTGCGCACGGGGAGATTTCTGACCTCGGGAGGAATGGGAACCATGGGGTATTCCATTCCCGCGGCCATCGGGGCAAAGCTGGCCGATCCGTCTAAAACCGTTGTGGCCGTATGCGGCGACGGCTCTTTCCAAATGGAGATGATGGAGCTTGCCACGATCTGCCAGAACGGCGTAGACGTCAAGATCGTCGTCATGAAGAACAACAAGCTGGGGCTGGTGAAGGAGATCCAGAAGAATTCATATAAAAACAATGAATTCGCCGTGGACCTCACCGGAAGCCCTGATATAGTCGCTATCGCGGGTGCTTACGGCATCCCCGGGAAAAGCATCGACAATATGGACGCCGCTAAAGAGGCCATTGCCGAAATGCTCGGGCATAAAGGCGCATATCTGCTGGAATGCATCGTCGACGAGAACGAATCGTCTCTGTAGCGAGGCGCCGTTTTGTAAAAATGCAAATGAATCGGAGGAAAAACTATGAAGCATGTGTTAACTGCACTGGTAAATAACCAGCCCGGTGTGACGAGCAGGGTGTCGGGGCTTTTTCGGAGACGGGGGTATAACATCGATTCTTTCGTGGGAAGCTCCACGGAGGACGAACGGTATTCCAGGCTGACCATCGTCGTTCAGGGGGACGATATCGTCATCGCCCAGGTGCTGAGCCAGCTGGAAAAGCTGGAGGATATCATCACCATTGAAGATATCCGGTCCGAGGATATGATCAGCAAGGTCCTTCTCTTTATGAAGGTCAAGGCGGACGTCAACGACCGGGTGGGCATCATCGTCGTCGCAAACGCATGCAACGCGAGAGTCGTTGAAATGAGCAAGGATTATCTGATCCTGGAAGCCCTGGAAACGGAGGAACGAATCAGTGAAATGATTGAAATTTTCAAACCCTACGGAATCATTGAACTGGTCAAAACCGGCGTGATCGCGATGAAGAGGTGAGAAAGAGATATGATACACACAATCGCAGTATTGGTAGAGAATAAGGCTGGCGTCCTGGCCCGGATTTCGGGGCTGTTCGCCAGAAGAGGATTTAACATAGACAGCCTTGCCGTGGGAACCACAGAGGATAAAAACATCTCCAGAATCACTCTGCTGGTGGATGGAGACGACTATATCGCGGAGCAGGTCACCAAGCAGCTGAACAAGCAGATCGACGTCATCAAGGTGAGAAAGCTGAACCAGGATGAAATCACGCGGCGGGAGCTCGTTCTCATCAAGGTGAAGATGTCCACGGCCCAGCGCGGCGAGATCATCGATATCGTAAAGATCATGCAGGGCCAGATCGTCGATATCTCCCATTCGACCCTTACGGTGGAGCTTGCCGACAGGCCCGAGAAGGTGGACCTGCTCATCGAGTTGCTGTCCCCGTACAATATCGTCGAAGTTGCCAGGACCGGAACCATCGCGCTGCAAAAGGGAACGGATATCGTATAAACACAGAAAATTAAAAGGTAAGCGCCCGGAAGAACAAATCTTCCGCGGCGCCTTTTTTATCTGTCAAAAAATATCGTTCCGAAAAAGGATATGTGCTCGAAAATTTTGAGTGTGGAGTAGCCAAGGGGGCCGGCGTGTTCAAAATTTCAAGTGTTGTGCGACTAAAATGTAAATATAATCCAAAATTATTTATGAAGGTCGAATATTTATTGTGATTACGTTCAAAATATCACTAAACAATCGAATTTCCTGCCCCAACCTCAAAATTTGAACACTTGCGCCCAGTTACCCTCACAAAGCTGCAAATTTTGCACATTTGAGAAAAGCCCAAAGAAATCCCCAAATCGCCGCGGTGGGTATGCTCAGGAGAGATTGCGCATAAAGAGGTCATAAAGAACCGCCTAAAAAGGGCCGCTTAAGAATATCCGCGTCGGCAGGGAGCCATAATAAACAAGTATGAATAATAGGTGTGAATAACAAAAAATAATAAACAAGTATAAATAACAGGAATGGTAACAAGAGTAATAAAAAGTACGAATGGCACTTGACCTTTTAAAAAGGAGGAACTATAATTTAATATAATCGATTATATAAAATATTTTATTTAAAATAGAAAGGATGTAAGCAGGATGAGAGTTAAAAATATCAATCATATCGCGATCATCGGCACAGGTATGATAGGAGCGAGCATGGCGGCTCTTTTTACCGGGAACGGGTACAAGACCACGATGCTTGCGGTCAATGAACAGGAAGAAAACAGGGGAAGAAGCAATTACGATACTTGCTTTAATGATTTGATCGATAAGAAGCTTGTAACGAGGGAGCAGGCGGACCGGTGTTTGAAACTGCTGAACCTGACCCTCGATTATACCGATATCGCCGACGCTGATTTTATCTTTGAATGCGTATTCGAACAGCTCGAGGTAAAGCATTCTGTTTACGAGAAGATCGAGCAGAACTGCAAACAGTTCAAGGCGTTGGCGTCGTCCACTTCCGCCATCTCAACCGACGATCTGGCCGAAGGCCTGAAGAACAACAGGGAAAAGCTGGTGGTCGCTCATCCGTACAATCCGCCGCATCTGGTGCCTTTCGTCGAGGTCGTAAAGAGCAAATACACTTCGGATGAAGCTGCACAGCTTGTATATGACATACTGGAATCCACAGGGCGCAAGGTAATCATCATGCAGAAGAGCGCGCCGGGCTTTGTCGCAAACAGACTGCAGCATGCGCTGCTCCGGGAGGCTGTCAACATCGTGGAGGAAGGCCTGGCAACCCCCAGGGACATCGACAAGGCGCTGATGTACAGCTTTATGCCGAGATATACCTCGGTAGGCCTTTTCGAGCATCAGGACGCCGCGGGGCTTGACCTGGTAAAGAACATCGAGGACTATCTGCTGCCGACTCTGAGCAACCGAGCCTCCACTCCCGAACTTTTCAATAAATTGGTCCAAGAGAACCACCTGGGAATGAAAACAGGAAAGGGCGTTTACGATTGGCCGGAAGAAGCGCAGGAGGATTTCCGCAAGCGCGCTGCCGCACCGTATCTGGGCTATTTCAACTGGGATATCCCAAAAGAATAAGCTTCTCCTACTTTTCTAATATTATAAAAATATGGAAACGGCGGAATCAAAGATTTTGCCGTTTCCATATTTTATGTCAAGGCTGGCGGCTGCCAAGGCGCTTTCCTGCCGCCGCCGTTTTCCGGACATTTCCCCAGTCACCGGATAATACCAAAAAATATAATCGATTATAGTTAAATACTTCTTGAATTAGAGCACGATTGTGGTAAAATAGTAGTACAAAAACATAATCGATTATATATAAGGCAATATGTTATGCGCGCAACAAAATCTCAAAAAAGCGCCGGTTTCTTATAAAAACATATAAAACTTGCAATAATATACATAGGATAAAACTCCGGTTCTATGTTTGACAATCTTGGCGGCAAATGCTTTCAAGGTTTCAAAATAAAACAAATCATATTTTTGAGGAGGAAAATGTATGAAAAGAAAAGGAATCAGGCTCATTGCTCTGGCGCTTATGGTACTGCTTGTGAGCATGACGCTGCTGGCGGGTTGCGGTTCGAAAGAGAACACGGCCGATCAGGGCGGTGGTGATACGGCGAAGGATCTTCCTACAGTTGGTATTACAACGGGCTCATCCGGTACAGTTTGGCGTAATATCATGATCGATTCTTTGGAAATGGTCGGAGATGAGTACAAGGATGCCGGCAAGATCGCTGATTATAAAATTGTTAACAACGTTAACAATGGAGATGCGACGGAACAGGCGAACATAATTCGTGATTTTATTTCCGAAGGCGTTGACATCATACTTGTCAATCCAAACTCTCCCGATGCGTTGAACGGAGTTATCAAAGAAGCTCAGGACGCAGGAATTCTGGTTCTGTCCTTTGACGCTACCGTAACCGCTCCCGACGTTGTCAACGTGACCCTTGACCACTATGCATGGGAAACGAAAAATGCAGAATTTATCTGTGAGACACTCGGCGGAAAAGGCAATGTAGTTGATATCCACGGAATCGACGGACATCCGGCTGACAATGAGCGTATCAGAGCTACGGATGACGTGCTGAAAAAGTATCCTGACATCAAGCTGATCGCCAGAACTTCCGGCGGATGGGACGAGACAAAGGGTAAGGAAGTAGCTACCCAGATGATCGGTTCCGGACAGAAGATCGACGGTGTATTCACTCAGGACGGCATGGGCTATGGCGTATTCTCCGCATTCAAGGATGCAGATAAGCTCCCGACGGTCATGTTTGGTGATCCGGGAACCGCGTTCTTCAAAGAATGGAAAGCGCTCCGTGATGCAGGCGCAAACTTCAAGGCTTGCACACAGCCAAATCCTCCGGGAATCGGCGGAACAGGATTCAGAATCGCTTTAAATCTCTATGATGGCAAAGAATTTAAAGATGACATCCTGAAAGGTACCACCTACTATTACGTCGTAAGCTCCTTCTACACGGATGAGAACTTCGATGAAGCTTGGGAAATGCTGAAAGACAAGCCTGACGACTATCTCTTGAACGAGGTTATGACCCAGGATCAGGTGGACGAACTGTTTAAATAAGAGGCAGTTTTACAGTTAAAAAATGAGTAATAATTTAGGAGGTGGTTTGCGCCGCCTCCCTAAATTATTAATGAATGAAAGAATGGTGGACTAGTATGATTTTGGAAGCTAAAGGGGTAAGAAAGTGCTTTGGAGGCGTTGTAGCCCTTTCTGATGGGAATCTGATATGCAAACAAGGGAAGATAACCGGCCTTCTGGGAGCAAACGGTTCGGGAAAAAGCACGATTTCAAAGATAATCACCGGCGTATATAACTGCGACTGCGGTGAAATCAGATACAACGGACAACTGGTCAAATACAGAAACCCCAATGAGGCAAAACGGGACGGTATCGCCATGGTGTTCCAGAACTTGAGCCTGGTGCCCGATTTGACCGTATGGCAGAACATCGTTCTCGGAGCGGAACAGAAAAAAGGCGTTGGATTGGACAATAAGTCCGCAAAGGCGATTTCGGAGAGAATCATTCAGAAACTCCAGCCCGGGCTTGACATAAATAAGAGGATAAATCAACTGAATCCGGGCGAAATGCAGATCGTTGAAATTGCAAAGGCCATTTCAACAGAACCCAGGCTGCTCATACTGGATGAGCCCACGGCGGCGCTGGAGCAGGCTCAGGTTAAGAACCTCTTTGCCTATATGCGCGAGCTTGCCGACCAGGGCGTCTCGATGATCTTTACTTCGCATAGGATGTGGGAAGTGATGGAGATCTGCGACGATGTCATCATTTTCAGAAACGGATCAAACGTAGCGGCGATTGATTTCTCGACAGAAGGCAAGGACGCGGACAAGATTATCGGCTATATCACGGGAGAGGCAAGAAAAGCGGAGGGTGAGAAGTTCTGCAGGAGCTGCACCGAAACCGTGTTGGACATCAAAGGAATGAACTACGGAAAGATGCTGAAGGATATTTCCTTTGATTTGAAGCAGGGCGAGGTCCTGGGGATCGGAGGTCTTGCCGGCCAGGGCCAGAATGAGCTTTTGCTGGCGCTTGCAGGCGCCTATCCGGACCTGAAATGTGAGTGCGCTGAAATCAGCGGAAAGAAGATAAAGCTTACAAAGCCGGTGAACGCCGTCAGAAACAGCATGCTGCTCGTTCCCGGCGACCGGCAGCTTGAGGGGCTTTTCCTCAAGGACTCCGTATATACAAATACCATATTCCCCAAGCTGTCCTTAAAGCGGCAGCCGATATTCACTCCCGCCAAAAAATACAGGGCGGAATGTGAATCCATCGTTAAATCACTGTCTATTAAAGCACATAATCTCGATACCCCTGTAGGAACGCTTTCCGGCGGAAATCAGCAGAAAGTCGTCGTCGGTAAGTGGCTCACATTTGATATCAATGTCCTGCTCCTGGCCGACCCGGCAAAAGGCGTGGATATCGGTGCGAAAAGAGACTTGTATCAGTACATTATGGACATGGTAAAGGAGAAACACACGAGCGTGATTTTATATGCAAGCGACAACGAAGAGCTGATTCAATATTGCGACAGAGTCCTTATCATGTATGAGGGACAGATTGTAGATTCACTTGAAGGGGATAGAATCAATGAAGATGATATCGTTTCCGCTTCCATGTGCGTCAACAGGACATCGGAGGTGAGCTAGTTGGATAGACTTTCAAAAGGATCGATCGGTTCCGGATTGAAGCAGATCGCTTTGAGGCAGGAATTTTCAAGTATTCTGATGCTGATCATCATGTTTGTTATAACCGCAATTCTTCAGGAGAATTTTTTTGAACACAACGCAGTCGTCAGAAACATCAATGCTTTTGCTCCCCTGATCCTGCTGGCGATGGGACAGGCGGTGGTTATCGTAGCCGGAGGCCTCGACCTCTCGGCGGGTGCGGCCCTTTCCCTTATGACCTGCATTTTGACATTTGTCATGAAGAGCGATTCGTCGATCACCGGAGTTTACGCCATCGTCGTCACCTTCATAGCCGCTGTGCTCATGGGCGTGATCAATGGAATCGGAATCGGATATCTGAGGATTCCCCCGGTCATCATTACCTTTGCAACCTCCTACATATGGTTGGGGGTGGCGCTTTTTATCAGGCCAACTCCGGGGGGACAATCGGTGGAATGGTTCCAGATCTTTTATAACACGGGTTCGGCGGAAAGCCTGCCCGGATTTGTCAAGGCGATCGGGACTGTGATCCAGCCGGCTCTGGTTCTGGTTCTCATCGGTTGTCTGATCTGGTATATCATCAGCAAGACAAAGACCGGGAGATATATCTATGCCGTGGGAAGCAGCGGCGACAGCGCTTACGCCACGGGCATCAACACTGCAAAGGTTCAGATGATGGCCTGCATCATCAATTCCATATTTATCTTCCTGGCGGCGCTGTTCTTTGTCGGGCAGAACCAGTCGGGGGACGCGAGGATGGGAGATCCCATGACGCTGAGATGCATCGCGGCGGCAGTAGTCGGCGGAATCGCACTGAGCGGAGGCAAGGGAAGCATTTACCTGGCGCTGGTCGGAGCGTTGATTTTAAGCTTTGTCAACAAAATCATATTCTTTGCGAATATCCCCAACGCCTACCAGACCCTTGTCAGCGGCCTGATCATCATCATAGCCATCTCCGTATCCATGGTATATTCCCACATCAATAAAAAAGCGATGCTGAAGGAGGGCAACTAGTATGAGCAACGTTAAAAATACAGACAGTGTAAGCATTGCCCGGAAAGAAGCCGTCAGCTCAGCTCTGAACCAGAATAAAAAGACGCTGATCGCGTTCCTCCTGATCGTATTCCTGTTTATACTGGGAAATTTCCTGGTATCGAACTTCCTGAGCCTGGGGCAGGTTCTGCTGACCATCAAGCTGTCGTCTTTCATTGCGCTGTTCGCGCTGTGCCAGATGATCGTTATCGCCGCCGGCGGTTCAGGACTTGATCTTTCCGTCGGGTTTACGGCGACGCTGGCCGCAATTCTCGCCGCGGGGATCATGGACGGACAGAATGGAAATCTGCCGGCAGCCATTCTGGCATGCGTGCTGATAGGAGGAGTGATCGGCCTTGCCAACGGGGCGCTGGTGGCCTATGTCAAACTCCCGCCTCTGGTGGTCACCATGGCCATGGCAAGCATCGTACAAGGGATCATCAACGTATATACGGCAGGCAGAAACATCACGGGTAAACCGTCGCCGGTCCTGCAGACCCTTGCGGCAAAATATACGGGGATATTCCCCAATATCCTGTTCGTTCTGATCGTCGTGACCGTGGTCGTAATGATACTTCTGTATAAGACAAAATGGGGCCTGAAGCTCTTCGGGGTAGGCACCAATGAAAGAACGGCTTACCTGAGCGGCGTCAATGTAAAGACGGTAAAACTTCTCGCCTTCGTAATCAGCGGAGCGATTGCCGGTCTGGTAGGGCTTCTGCTGATCGGAAACATGGGAATCGCCTTTAAAGACATGGGCTCCAGCTATGTTATGCCGAGCATCGCGGCCGTGGTAGTCGGCGGCGTATCCCTCATAGGCGGAGAAGGAAACTATTTCAGGGTAATCCTGGGCTCCATCTTCCTTCAGACCCTGACCAATCTCCTCGTAGCCCTCGGTTGGGGAGACGCGGGGAAATGGCTCGGATTCGGAATCGTGCTGTTCGTTCTGCTGATCGCCTATGTCAGCGACCGACGCAAGAGATAATGAAATATTGATTAGAGCCGCCTCAATTGGGGCGGCTCTTTTATGTTCAAGGAACGGTTTGCAATTTGTTTATCAAAAAAGAACCTGGCGGTAAGGTATAAGAAAATATTGGAGCAGTTTTCCTATAGAACCCTTTAGAAAGAACAAGGCCTTTGGCGAATGACGAAGTCATTCAGGAAAACACCGTTGTAGGACTACGTTTGTTTTCCGTTCCAAAGGCCGTGATTGATAAAGTGATTCTATCAAAACTGCGACTATTTTCGTTACATTATCGCCAGGTTCTTTTTATAAGCAAAGCCGTTCCATTACTAGTTATTCGATTGCGCCTTCCACGGCCTTTATGATGTTCTGATAGCCCGTGCATCTGCAAAGGTTTCCGGAGAGGGCGATTCTGATCTCATCCTCGGTGGGATGGGGGTTTTTCAGCAGCAGAGCCTTTGCGCTCATCAGCATCCCCGGCGTGCAGAAGCCGCATTGCACCGCATGGTTGTCGATAAAGGACTGCTGGAGGCGGTCAAGCTTGCCGTCGTGTTCCAGAGCCTCGATGGTTATAATTTCCGTTCCGTTGACCTGAGGCGCCAGGACAAGGCAGGAGTTGACTGCGATGCCGTCCATCAGCACGGTGCAGGCGCCGCATTCGCCGGAGCCGCAGCCCTCTTTGGTTCCCGTGAGGAACAGCTCTTCCCGAAGCAGGGTCAAAAGCGTCGTCTCAGGATCTACTTCCATGCTGACCTCTTCTCCGTTTAAAATAAAAGTGATATTCAGCTTATTCATAAACTATTCCTCCCTCCCCAAAGCGTCATTGATCAGTGAAACGGTGAATTTCTCAATCACAGGGAGCTTATATTCGCTTGAGGCGCGCCTCCCCGTCTGGGAAAGGACGTACTCTGAGGTGCGTTTTCCCGCCTCCTTAAGGACGTCCGGCGTCAATTCCCGGCCTGTCAGGAATTCTTCCACGGCCTTGATTCTCTCCGGTTTTGAAGTGGACGCTCCCAGAGCGAACCGGATGCTCTCCACGGTACCGTCTTTCTCCGCAATGTTATTCCTTTCCGCGGCTCCGTCCTTCATCCGAAGGGCGCAGCATCCGTTGATCCTGGCGATGGCGAGGGCGTTTCTCCTGCCGATCTTCTGAAAGGCGGAAAGGGTATCCGCGGCCGGATGCCGGAACAGGATGCGCGTCATGATCTCATTGTCCGTTATAGCCGTTTTTTTGCTGTTGACGATAAAATCTTCCAGCAAAAGGGTACGGGTGATGACCGTCCCGTCCGGAGCCAGAGATTGAAGCTCGACTTCGGCGTCAAGGCAGAGCAGGGGGGACATGGTGTCCGCGGCTGCGCTGGCATTGCAGATGTTGCCTCCTATGGTGCCTCTGTTTCTGATCTGGGGAGAGCCTACCGTCTCCGCGGCGTCCCGCAGCACGCCCGCGGCTTCCTTCAGGACCGCTGAGTCGCACAGCTCCGTAAAGGTCGTCATAGGGCCTATTTTAACGGTCTCTCCCGTCGATTCGACGCCTTTCAGTTCGCGGACCTTCGATAAGTCGATAATATTTCCTTCCTGGATCCTGTCGTGACGCATGGCAACGACAAAATCCGTTCCGCCTGCAAGCAGGAAAGAGCCTTCATGATCTCTTCTCAGCTGAAGCGCTTTGAGCAGAGTGTCGGGTTGAAAATATTCCCTAATCATTGCGTCTTCCCTCCTTTATATACCCAAGCCTTTCGCTTTCCTGTATCGCTTCAAATACGCTTTCCAGGGTTGCGGGAAGGCGTCTGATCCTGACGCCGAGGGCGTCTTCAATAGCGTTGAGCACCGCGGGCGCAAGGGTGGCGGTGGAAGATTCCCCGATGCCTCTCACTCCCAGGGGATTGACGCCCGGCTTCTTCGGTTCCAGCGGCACCGTCCTGAAGTTCTTGAAATCCAGGGTCGTTGGAAGCAGATAGCCGTCAAAGTTCAGCGTCTTTACCTGGCCCTTCTGGATGCTGACTTCCTCGGTCAGCGTGAAACCGTAGGCCATGGAACCGCCTCCGGCGATCTGGCCTCTGACTTCCGGCTCGTTCAGGATCCGGCCGACGTCGTGTATCGCCACGGCATCTGTAATTTCAACCTTACCTGAGGTCAGGTCGATTTCGACCTCGGCGCCGCAAGCCCCGTAATTAAAGGACGCATAGGTGTCGCCGCGGTTGTTGCTGAAATCCCACCACACGGGGGGAAGGGACCACCAGCCGTAGCCGAAGACACCCGGAAGCTTTGTATAGCTCAGTGTGACGGCGTCCTTAAAGCTCATCAGCTTTGACCGGTCCTCGGTAAAAACATCATTGCTTTCAAATATCAGGCTTTCGGGAGGGACGTTCCATTCCTCGCCGACTACCGCGGCGATTCTCTTTTTCGCATCCTCCGCCGCCACTACCGCGGCGTTGCCCGACGTAATGGTGCCTCTGGAGCCTACCGTAGCTCCGCTGTCGGGCAAATAGGCCGTGTCAAGGGGGCTGACCTTCATCTGGTCGATGCTGACGCCCAGAACCTTGCTGGCCATCTGAAGCACGACGTTGCTTCCGCCCTGACCCATTTCCGCGATTCCGGTGAGCACCGTGACGCTTCCGTCCCGCTCGATGTGGATATTCACAGCCGCCGCGTCCAGGGTGGTGACGCCGGCTCCGTTGGCCTCTCCGCGGAAGATGCAGGAAATGCCCCTGCCCCTTACCTTGCCGGCAGGGGGAGCGGATGGTTTTTCATGAACAGGGAAGACCTCTTCCAGCTTGTCGAGGCATTCCTTCAGATTGACATTTTTCAGTTTCTGGCTCGTGGCGGTGATGGAGCCTTCCGTATATGCGTTGATGCGCCGAAGCTCCAGAGGATCCATGCCGAGCTCCTTCGCAAGCTCGCTCATCAGAGATTCCGAAGCAAAGTCCACCTGAGGGGAACCGAAGCCGCGGACCGCGTCTGAGTAAACATTGTTGGTAAACGCGCCTCTGATGGTGGTGTAGACGTTTTCAATATTATATGGTCCCGTAGCCTCTACCGTCGCTCTCCATATCG
Organism: Bacillota bacterium; assembly: GCA_036835995.1. Classification (GTDB taxonomy): domain Bacteria; phylum Bacillota; class Clostridia; order Peptostreptococcales; family Anaerovoracaceae; genus Anoxybacterium. The sequence goes on from DAITKX010000003.1 coordinate 66,386, forward strand.
TCGCCTTGCTCTTGGTGATATACGCGCCGACGTCGGCGAGACCCTTGATCTCTATCGCGGTGATATGGCCGTCCCTCTTGGCGCCGATTTTATACTTCAGCTTGAAGGGATGCCGTTTGGAACCCTCCAGCAGCACTTCCTCCCGGGTCCAGGTCATCTTGCAGGGTCTTCCGGTGATCATTGCCGCCATTGCCGTACGGGAGGCGATGACGTTGATATCGCAGTCCTTTCCTCCGAAAGCTCCGCCGATGGCAGGCTGAATCAGCCTTACGCGGTTTTCGCTGAGGCCGACAGCCGCGGCTACCGCTCTTTTTACGTTGAAGGGGCCTTTGCCGGGGCAGTAGACGGTGATGCCGTCGGCTTCCGGAACGACGATGGCTCCGTCGGGCTCGATTGCGGCATGCATCGCCCTTTGAGTGGCGTATTCCCTTTCAATGATGACGTCGGCTTCCGCAAAGCCCTTTTCGATATCGCCCTTTACCGTTTTATGGGCGATGGCGAGATTGGATTCGCCGTGCAGGATGGGAGCGTCGGGGTCCAGCGCTTCCTCGGGGGTAAAGACGGCGGGAAGCTCTTCGCATTCCACCTTTACCAGTTTTGCGGCCCTTACCGCCAGAGATCTCGTTTCAGCCACAACGATGGCCACGCCGTCCCCGGTGCATTTTACGATTTCCTCAACGAGCACAGGCTTGTCGTTTGGCAAGTGATTTCTGCCGAAGACGTCCTTTGCCGTGAGCACTTTAACAACGCCCTTTAATTTCAGGGCTTCCGTGGCGTCGATGCTTAGAATCCTCGCATGAGGATAGGGGCACCTCACTGTCTGCACATAGAGCATGCCGGGAAATTTTAAATCATCAACATACTTGGCTTTACCGGTGATTTTTCCATAGGCGTCCTGCCTGTCGACCGGTTTCGTTTTCTTCTTTACCATGCCGTTTGCCTCCTTGATCGATTGCATTCTAAATCTGCTGCATGCCTGCGGTTGACTGGCAACGTTCCCTCAGAAAGCACTGATTAATCAGCGTTCTCCGCGCCGCCGTCTGCATTCGATCTACAGCATTTCGTGTATTAGTCCGCCGGATTTTATACAAGCCGAGCTTTATACAAACAATTTTATACAAATTGCCGGCTTGCCGGCGGATTTATATCATTCCCTCAGCGTGAGTCCGCCGTCAATCCGCTTTGCGGATTGGACGCCCCAGCATAGGAGAATAATCATAATAGGTCGTAAGCCCTCCTGTATGAAAGAATACCACCTTAGAGCCCTTTTTAATCATGCCATTTCTGACCAGCCCAATGAGGCCCGCCAGCGCTTTTCCCGAGTAGACAGGGTCGACCATGATCCCTTCGGTCCTCGCCAGGAGTTCGACGGCTTCCTTCAGCTCCGGCGTGGGCCTGGAGTAGCCCTCTCCGAGGTAATCCGCGTT
>DAITKX010000003.1:67822-83031 GCA_036835995.1 Bacillota bacterium
ACCTCGCCCAGGAGCGAAGCGGTGCCCTCCAGAGCAACCGAGACATTTTTCATTTGGGTCTCATAAACCTGCGCTACGCTGATTCCAATGACGGAAGCGGGGCAGTGGGCCTGTTCCAGCCCGAGGATCAGTCCCGCCTGGGTTCCGCCGGTACCGCTTGGGCAGATGACGTAATCAAAGGCGAGGCCCATTTCCTCCGCCTGATCCATCAGCTCTTCGGCGGCCAGGACATAGCCGCAGTTTCCAAGGGGGCAGGTGCCGCCCCTTGCAAGGATATAGGGTTTTTTGCCCTGTGCCTCGAGGTCCGCTTTCATTTGCTGCGCCAGGGCCATGGTGTGAAGGGGTCCGGTAACCGGGTCTCCGCAGGTGACGGTCTTTGTGACGCCTCCAAACTCGTAAAGGTGCCTGTTGGGGTCCCGGGCATATTCATAATCGGCTTTGGCCCAGTTTTCGAGGATCAGCTGCGTCTCCATGCCCTCCGTGTTTGCCATCAGGAGAGCCATGAGATTGTGATTGCATTGAACCGTGCTCGCCGTAATGATGGTGTCGGCCTTCTGATCGACAGCTTCCCTGAAAAGAAACTCCAGCTTTCTCGCCTTGTTGCCGCCGAAGGGAAGCAGGTCGTCGCGCTTTATATAGATCTCGACTTCGCCTCCGAGAGCCTGTGATAAATTAGCCATCTTCTGAAGCGGAGTCGGCTGTTTGATATAATTCCTTCTCGGAATGGCATTTGCTTTTTCAAATAAACTGTTTTTCAACATCTTGATTCTCCCTCCGAATGTAGTATTGATTTAATTGGAGAACATTATAATACCATTTTAAATTTCGGCTGCCTGCAGCCGCGCTCTATATTTTAATTTAAAAAAGTATATAGTATAAGACAATTGTAACAAACTATAATCGATTATACAATACATGAATTTATTGGAGGGGAATTTATCCAGGGATGGGTAGTCAGACGCCGACAGGCGCAAATATTCAGATATGGGGGTATGGGGCAGCTAACACCTGGGCATGTTCAAAAATGCAAGTATGGGGCAGCTAACACCTGGGCATGTTCAAAAATGCAAGTGTGGGGCAGCTAACACCTGGGCATGTTCAAAAATGCAAGTGTGGGGTAGCTAAGCCCGTTGACGTGCTCAAAAATGCAAGTGTGGGGTAACTAAGCCCGTTGACGTGCTCAAAAATGCAAGGAGAGAGTATGTTTTCACCTCTTGAAGGCCGTTAGAGGCGGAAAATTTACGCCATACTTGATAATATGAGCAAAATGTTACTCTACATTTGAAATTTTGAACACGCCGGCCCATTTGGCTGCACCATACTCGAAATTTTGAGCAGATGGGGGGTGCGGGGAAAAAGTTGGTCTCCCTTGGGGTCCGGGCAAAATGCTGGAGTCCCTTGACTTCAAGGCGCTTGCGGGCTGGACCTCCTATAGGCTGGACCTCCTGTAGGCTGGACCTCCTGTAGGCTGGACCTCCTGTAGGCTGGAACTCCGATTATTTTTAGAGCATTTATAAGCTGATATTACGCTTGATTTCAAGGCGTGGCTTTTTGGAAGGGGTGTTTTTATAAAGATCAAACTGATAGGTGCATTTGTCCGCCCGGGTCACGGATTCGGTGTACTCGAACAAAAGCCCTGAGTCCAGGTAGGAGATCCGGGTGATCTTGTATCCGGCGCTTCTCGCGGGGCATTCCAGCAGGGCGGCCTCGCTTTTGGACAAGACCACCGCGTCCAGGGATTCGTTTGCGTGATACATGTCCAGGTGGTAGGTCTCGTCCAGTATCTGGTACAGGGAACTCTTGTTAAAATCAAACATTTCAATGCCGTTGCAGAGATAATAGGGAATATAGGTGCGCTCCCACAGAACAGGCTCTTCGTCGGCAAGGCGCAGGCGCTCCAGGTAAAATACCGGATTCTGGGCGCCCGAAAGCTTTAGGATCTCCGCGATACCGGCGGGACAGGTCTCCAGGACCTCGGCCTTTATGACCCTTGAACTCGGCCTGGCGTCGATCTCTTTCATGTCCTCCGTAAAACTGTAGAGGTGATTCATATTCCGTTTTATTTTAAAATTGGCGATAAAAGTGCCCTTGCCCCGGTAGCGGACCAGGAGCCTTTCTTCCACCAGTTCATTCATCGCCTGCCGGATGGTGGTTCTGCTCACCTTCAGTATGTCGGCCAGCGTGTTTTCAGCGATCATCAGGTCTCCCGGCTTCAGCACGCCGTTGTAGATCTGGATGCGGAAATAGGAGGCCAGCTGCATATACAGCGGAATGTCCGCCGCCTCCGAAAATTGAAATGTATTTTTAAAATATTCGATATCCATGAGAACCTCTCCTCTATTCTATTTCCGGATGCTCTTTCCACTGGCGAAGGAAATCCTTTATTTCCCCAAGAGTCGGGCTTTTGGCGTACCGCACGTAATAGCCGGAGGTAGCGTTTCCAAGGTAAAGGCAATCGGTAAAGGAGCAGTCCCGAATGACTCCGTACAGAAATCCCGCGTTAAAATTGTCGCCGGCGCCGGTGGTCAGCCTGGGTTCTTTGCAGTAAGGCCCGGCAGCCTCGTAATAGGAGCCGTCATGGATACAGCAGGCGCGGTCCAGAAGGTGGATCACAGTGCAGTAGATTCCCAGCTGATCGGACAGAAACTCCAGGAGGTCCTGAGGGTCGACCACATGATAATCCCCGAGCTTCTTCCCAAGGGCCTCGCTGATTTCACAGGCTTCTTTTAAATTCATGCTCAATATGACCCGGAATCCCGCTTTTGCAAAATTTGCGATATGGGACAGAGCGGCCTGAAGATCTTCCCCGGTGCGCTTTTCAGGGTCGGCCAGATCAAAGAATACCGTTTTCTCGGACGCTTTGATGTTCGGCGCCACCGTCCTCAGGAACTCTTCCCAGATATGGTTCATCCCTATGATCATGGACCAGTTCTGAAATACGAGATAATCGCAGGAGTCAAACAGCTCGGTAAGCCGGGGGAAGGGGCGCTGTTCCGTTATCGTTTCCCAGGTGACCGCGTCGAGGGAAGTCAGCTTGGACGCGATGATCTTGCCGTCGTTGAATTCCAAAGCATCCGTCGTGGCGGGCGGGGACAGGCAGATGATCTCATCGCACCGGTTCAGGGCGTGAAATACCGGCTCGGGATTGGGAAAACCCACGGCGCCCATGTAGGCGACCGCAACCGCATAATTGAGCAGGGAATTGGCAAGAATAGGACCGTTGCCGCCCATCTTGACCTGCTGGCTCACCAGCTCGATATTGGTGCTCATGCCGCTGCCGTTTGCGATCCGGTCGGCATAGGCGCGGATCGTGGGGATTCTTTTATAGGAATCGGAAGAATACCGGACATCTACGATATGAATGATCTCGTCCACAAACCCGTCAAACCCGACAAAGACCCGGGGCGGGTTGACCGGGAGATCCAGCAGTGCGCAGAGGCCGGATACGGAAGACGCAAAAGAGCTATTTTTTTCAGCACGCATAGTGATGACCTCCATGAATTAATAAATTCAACCTTACAGTTTATAATTTATCCATTATTATTTTTCACTATTGTTTTATTTGTATGATACATTAACAATTGCGATTATATCGCCGTATGAAAGAAATATCAAGAGAAAATGTATTAAAAAGAAACAGGCAAAAAATCCATTGACAGAAAAATGCGTTGGTGATAAATTTAAATGTATCATACATTTGAATTTTAAAATGCCTGGCGAACGGAAAGATCCGACAGAGAAGATCCGGTATCCGATAGATGAAAAGCCCAGGCGGTCAGGGGAAGGAGAACAATTATGAAACCCGCTAAAAAAGCAAGTGAAATGTCTGTAAGCGAATTAGCCAAGTATATAGATTATTCTGTATTGAAGCCTGAATTCACTGAACAGGAAATCATCGATCTGACGAAGGACGGAGTGAGATTGGGGTGCGCCACGATCTGCATCAATCCGGGGTATATGGACTTATGCGAGCCCTATGTGAAGGGCAGCGAGACCATGCTCTGTCCGGTCTGTGATTTTCCCTTCGGAACAAGCTCCACGGAATCCAAGCTCAAGCAGATCGAAATCGTCGCTAAATATGATACCGTCAAGGAAGTCGACGTCGTAGCAAACTTCGGATGGATCCGCGGCGGCATGTACGACAAGGTCACGGAAGATATCAAGGCCTGCGCCGACATGACCCACCGGTACGGCAGAAAGCTGAAAGTGATCTTTGAGACCGACGCCCTGAATGAAGAGCAGGTGAGAAAGGCCTGCCGGTGCGCGGTGGAGGCGGGAGCTGATTTTGTGAAAACGAGCACAGGCTTCCTGACCGGATTTGAAGCTCATGGGGCGACGCCGGAAATCATCGAGGTGATGATGGAAGAAGTGGCCGGCAAATGCCAGGTGAAAGGCAGCGGCTGCATTCGGACCAGAGAGCATTTTCTGAAGCTGATCGATATGGGAATCGACAGGATGGGCGTAGGCTACAAATCCGTTTCGGAAGTGCTCGGAGAAAAGAAATAAAGCGCTCCGGAGGATCGCTGTCTAGAGGATATTTGTTAAAACGGAATAATATGAAATGGAGGGAACGCAAAGCTATGAAAAAAATCAAGGCTGCAGTCGCAGGGATGGGCTTCATCGGAGTCGCCCATGTCGAGGCGCTGAGGAGGCTGAACAACGTGGAAGTCGTGGCGGTTTGCGGGACGGCCCGCGGCGTCAAGGCAAAGGCGGAGGAGCTCGGCATCGAGACGTATTACACCGATTTCAATGAAATGCTGAAAAACCCTGAAATCGACTCCGTGCACATCTGCACTCCGAACCATCTGCACTATCAGATGGCAAAGGACGCCCTGAACGCCGGAAAGCATGTGATCTGTGAAAAGCCTCTGACCACCACCCAGAAGGAGGCGGAGGAGCTTGTGACCATCGCAAAGGAAAAGGGCCTTGTCAACGCGACGAACTTCAATTTAAGATTTTATCCTTTGATGCATCAGCTCCAGGCTATGGTGGAGAAAGGGGACCTGGGAGAAATCTACTCGGTAAACGGCTCTTATCTTCAGGACTGGCTCTTTTATGACACGGACTACAGCTGGAGGCTGGAACCCGACAAATCGGGAGAAACGAGGGCGATCGGCGATATCGGCTCCCACTGGATGGACCTGGTCGAATTTGTGACGGGACTCTCGGTGACTGAGGTTTTCGCGGATTTTGCCACTTTCCACAAGGTCAGGAAAAAGCCCTTAAAGCCGGTGGAAACCTATTCGGGAAAGATGTTGACTCCGGAGGACTACCAGGACGTTCCCATCAATACGGAGGACTACGCTACGGTGATGATGCGGTTTGGAAACGGAGCGAGAGGAGTCATGACAGTAAGCCAGGTGTTTGCGGGAAAGAAGAATTGCCTGTCCTTGGGCCTTGCAGGATCGAAGAAATCGGCGTCATGGGATTCGGAACGGCCCAACGAAATATGGGTCGGCAGAAGAGACGCGGCCAACGAATCGCTGCTCAAGGATCCGTCCCTCCTGTATCCCGAAGCGGCGGCCCTCGTCAGCTATCCCGGAGGACATAACGAAGGTTTTCCCGATACCTTCAAACAGAACTTCACCAAAATTTACAGTGCGATTTCCGAAAATAAAACTGACGGAAAGGCGGAATATCCCACCTTTGAGGCCGGCTTAAGAGAAATGCAGCTCTGTGAAAAGATCGTTGAGAGCAATAAGAAAGGCGCCTGGGTAAAATTATAAACCGGGCATGTGAAGCGGGCCGGAGGCCTTCAGGCGTTGGCGCCGGCGAATGAGTGAAAGGAGAGAGAAATATGAAACTGGGTTTGCTGACTGCGATACTGGCTGATATGAGCTTTGAGGAAGCCGTCGATTTTGCGTCGGAGCAGGGGTTCGCCTGCCTTGAAATGGCGTGCTGGCCGGTAGGAAAGGCGGAAAGAAGGTATGCGGGTGTGACCCATATCGACGTTTCCGATATCAGCGAGGAAAAGATCAGCTATATCAAAGATTACATGAAGAAAAAGGGCGTTGAGATCTCCGCTCTCGGCTACTACCCCAACCCCCTGGATCCGGATAAGGAAAAGAGAGACTTTTACGCGGCTCATATCAAGAAGGTGATCGTGGCGGCCCAGAAACTTGGAGTCGGAACGGTCTGCACCTTTATCGGAAGGGATAAGTTCAAGACCGTGGATGAAAACTTCGAAGTGTTCAGGGAAGTATGGCCTCCCATCATCAAGTTTGCAGAGGAACACGGCGTAAAGGTCGCCATCGAAAACTGCGCAATGTACTTCACAAAGGACGAATGGCCGGGAGGCGTCAACCTCGCCTCATCCCCCGCGATCTGGAGAAGGATGTTCAAGGAAATCGAGAGCGATTATTTCGGATTGTGCTATGATCCGTCCCATCCGCTGTGGATGCAGATGGACTACATTAGGCCGATCTACGAATTCAAGGACAAATTATTCCATATCCACATCAAGGACGCCAAGGTGTTCAAGGATAAGCTGGATGATGTCGGCTTGATGGCATTCCCGCTGGAGTTCCACGCGCCGAAGCTGCCCGGACTTGGAGACGTAGACTGGGGCAAGTTCGTCTCCGCCCTCAGCGATGTCAAGTATAAGGGATATGCCTGCATCGAGATAGAGGATAAATCCTTTGAAGATTCCCTTGAGGAAATAAAGGAATCCATCGTGCTCAGCAAGAGATATATCAATCAGTTTATCGTGTAAGGCGAACTATAATAAACAGAGACCACGGCCTGGGCTGGCTTTGGTCTCTTTTTTGTGGATAGTGTTGACTTAATAACATTTTTTATCTATAATAGTTTGGTAAAACTATTATATCGACTTGAGGTAAAGTATGACTAAGCTTGCTAGAAAACCGTTGGAAAAAAGACCTTTATACAGGGAAGAAATAGGAAATGCCATCAGAAATGCCATTTTCGCCGGAGAACTGCAGCCGGGGGACCGCATTGTGGAAACCCAGTGGGCGAGAGATCTGGGGGTATCCCAGTCTCCGGTGAGGGAAGCCATCCGGGAGCTGGAGATGATCGGCCTGGTGGAGAATATACCATATCAGGGCTGTTTTGTGCGGAAGGTCACGAAGCAGGATATGAAGGATAACAACCGCGTGCGTACCTATCTGGAAATGCTGGGTATCGAGGACGCGGTGCTGGGGGCGACGAAAGAACAGCTCCAGGAGCTTTCGAGAATTTACGATGATATGATGGCTGCGGCAAAGAAGAACGCGGTCACTTCCTATGTTAAGAACAATGAACTGTTTCATCAGAGGATCATTGAGATATCCCAGAACAAACTGCTGATCCGGCTGTGGATGCAGTGCCACGTTCAGGATTCCACGTTTTTTACGACAAACTTTTCAGGGCATTCTCTGGAAGAGCTGGCAGTCCGGCATAAAGCGATATACGACGCCATCGAGTCAAGAGATATCGACCATGCGAAAGAAGTCATCTACAGGCATTTTCAGGAATTAAACGAAGAGCTGGAAACGGACCAGGAATAACCAAAAAATTCCAGGACAAAATTTATGAATTTCACACAAAATACTCTGGTAAGGGGTATTTTGTTTTTTTTTGCCACGCGAATAAATTACCGGCAGTCGTCTTGACTTTAAGGAATAAGGTGATATAATAAAAAATAATCAATATAATCGATTATATAAAAACGATATTGATGTTCCCCCTGATGTTCCGGCGTTTGAAAAAACGCAAAAAAGAAAGGTTGATTACTATGGCACAACAATACAAAAGCCCATTACATGAAATGGCATGCACGACACCTACCGATTTTTGGAATGATTCCTGCTCCATCCCGGAGCTGAAATACGCGTTGGAATACGGCGCAACAGGCGCTACCACCAACCCGGTCATCGTCGGCGATGTATTGAAGCAAGATATGAGCGCTTATTCAGATAGAATAAAACAGTTGGTCGAGGAAATGGCCGACGCCACCGAAGATGATATCACGTGGAAGCTGAACGAGGAAATGGCGGTGGCGGGAGCAAAGCTTTTAGAGCCGATTTATCAGGAATCAAAGGGCCAGAAGGGCAGAATCTCCATTCAGACCAATTCAAAATATTACAGAAATACGGAGCTTATGACGAATCAGGCTGTTCATTTCAACACCCTGGCGCCGAACATCCAGGTGAAGATGCCTACGACAAAAGCGAGCATCAAAGCCTATGAGGAAGCGACCTATCAGGGCGTCAGCATCAACGCTACCGTATCTTTCAGCGTTCCCCAGGCCCTGGCCGTGGCGGAAGCCGTGGAAAGAGGACTTGCGCGCAGGGAAGCGGAAGGAAAGGATACCTCGTGGATGCATCCCGTATGCACCATCATGGTAGGCAGGCTGGACGACTGGCTTAAGGGCGTGGCGGATAAGGAAAACATCGTTGTGGACCCGGAAGTTCTGGAATGGGCCGGCGTCGCCGTAATGAAGAACGCGTATAGGATATATAAGGAAAGAGGATACAGGACCCAGCTGCTGGCGGCCGCGTACAGAAATCACTATCAATGGACCCAGCTCATAGGCGGAGACCTGTCCATGACCATTCCCCATAAATGGATCAAACGGTTCAACAGCACGGATGAAGCCGTAAAGAACAACATCGATACCCCGGTGGACCCGAAGATCCTGGATCAGCTCACGAAGAATTTCAAGGATTTCAACAGGGCATATCAGCCCGACGGAATGACCCCCGAAGAGTTTGATACCTTTGGGCCGGTGCGCAAAACGATGCTCCAGTTCTTAAAAGGCTATGACGATCTGGTAGCGGTGATCAGAGGATTTATGATAACCCTCTGAGGAGGCGAAAATGGGTACAGTTGAAAGAAAACCAATTGAAAAACGTCCTTTATACCGTGATGAAATAAGGAATTCCATTAAAAAAGCGATCATGACAGGCGAGCTTAAACCGGGAGACCGGATCATCGAAACCCGATGGGCGAGAGAGCTGGGCGTTTCCCAGTCGCCCGTCAGGGAAGCCATCAGAGAGCTGGAAATGTCGGGCCTCATCGAAAACATTCCCTATCAGGGGTGCTTCGTTAAAAAGGTCACCAAAAAGGACATGAGGGATTCTTATAAAGTCCGCATGTACCTGGAAATGCTTGGAGTCCAGGACGCGGTGAGAAATATGGCGGAAATGGCGGAAGATAAGACAAGAGAGCTCTATAGCATCATGAAAGATATGGAAGAGGCTGCGGAGAATGGGAACTTCGACCTCTATATCAAAAAGGATGTGATGTTTCATAAGAGGATCATGTCGTTGTCCGACAACGAGATATTGCTTCGCTCATGGGAACAGTGCAACATACACAGTTCAACCTATGTGGGAACGTTTCTCTCAAAAATGCCCCTCGAGGAGCTGTCGGTCCGGCATGAGGACCTTTATGAAGCTGTCGCGGCAAAGGATGCGGAGCGCGCAATGTCAGAGGTCATCCGGCATTTTGAACAGCTTATCCAGGGTTTGGACATACTGGATATTGAGGAAGATCAATAAAATTAACGCTAAGGAGGCAAAATAGTGGAAGGATTAATCGGCAAAGGCGAAAAGAGAATTGACGCCTACGACAAAGTAACCGGCAAGGGCTTATATGCCAGCGATTACAAAAATCAATTCCCAAATCTGGCGCATATGAAAGCCTTGCGCAGTCCGTATGCCCACGCGAAGATCAAAAAGCTTGACCTCAGCAAGGCGCAGGCATTAGAAGGAGTAATTTACATCATGACCGGGTCCGAGCCCGGTATCGACTGGGACCAGTATCCAAAGGCCGCGATCATCGCGGAGACGGAAACCCTTTGGGCCGGTCAAATCGTCGCTTTGGTCTGCGCGGAAACCCTTGAGATCGCGGAAAAGGCGGTAGAGCTTATCGAAGTGGAATACGAAAAGCTGCCGGCTGTTCTCGATTATTATGCCGCCATCGAGCCAAATCCGGTATCGGTGGTTGACCCGGAATACGAAACACGTCCCCTGGGCTTTTCCGACAGACCGGGAGACAGAGCGAGCAACCGGGTGTCTCCCAACGTGGTAGGCGCATTTAAGCTGCATTCCGGCGATGTCCCCGCCGCTATGGAAAAGGCGGAGGTGATCGTAGAAGGCGAATTCTGGACGGGCAAAAAGACAGCGAGCCCGCTGGAGGCCGCAAATGCCATCTGCCGCTATGATTCCGACGGAGGCATTACGCTGATATCAAACGGCGCCGGAGTTCACGGCGTCATCAAGCAGGGCATCTGCAGAATCCTGAAAATGAAGGAAAGCCACGTGAGGGTCATTCAGCCTTACATGGGCGGAAGCTTCGGCTCCCGTCTGAATCCCTATGTGGAAATGATCACTGTCCTGATGTGTCTCAGAACCAAGAGAACCGTATCGTTCCAGTTCAACAGAGAAGAACAGTTCGTCGGCGCGCCCTCCAACTGGCCCTGCGTCACCAAAGTCAAAATCGGTGCCATGAAGGACGGCACCCTCGTGGCTAACGATTATTACCTCGCGGAAGAGATCGGCGCATGCCTGAACAATACATTCTTCAGCGGGCGTCTTTCCTCGTCCGGAGCCCTTCCGGTCTATAGGTTCAAGAACCTGAGAATGGACACCTGCGCGGTTGCCACCAACACGGTGCCTGCGGCGGAATACCGCGGACTCGGCTGCCCGGAGGCGGAATTCGGCATCGAATGCCTTATGAATCAGCTTGCCGACGAGCTGGACATGAGCCCCGTTGAGCTCCGCTTGAAGAACATTATCGACAAGGGCGAGAGAGACCCCCACGGTGAGCTGATCACCAGTATCGGTCTGAAAAAGTGCCTGCAATCCGTAGCCGACGCCATTAAAGTGGAAGAAGCTCCTGTGCAGGATATGGGCGTATGGAAGAAAGGCCGCGGCTGCGCGGTAGGCGGGAAGCAGAACACGCCTCTTGGCCGTTCCGAAGCGGAAGTATGGTATAACAGCGACGGAAGCATCCAGCTCTTCATCAGCTGCGATGAAAACGGCATGGGCGCTACCACCACCATGGGCCAGATCGCGGCCCATGAATTCGGCGTGCCCCTTGAAGAGGTAAAGGTTACCAAAGGCGACACCGCCATCACACCTTATGATAATTACTCGGCGTCAAGCAGAACCACCTATAACACCGGCAACGCGGTGAAGCTGGCCTGCGAAGATGCAATTAATAAATTAAAAGTAGAAGTTGCGAGAGTCTACGGGCTCCATCCCTCCAAGGTCGAGATCAAGGGAAAGAAAGCTTATTTAGCAGGTTCCTACGTGCAGGAAGTCGACATTCCTCCGCTGTTCCAGCCCACCACCATGTTTACCCAGGGCAACTGGGGACTCCAGAAGGGCACTCCTGTAGTGGGACATGGCCTGTTCTGCCCCGCTCCGATCCATCAGTGGGATGAAAACGGCCTGTCCGACCGGGTATGGAATTGGTTCCAGTACTCCGCCGCCGCGGTGGAAATCGCGGTCAACGAAGAGACCGGCCAGATCAAGGTGCTGAAGGTCGCGTCCTCCGCTGATACCGGAAATCCCATCAACCCGAAGCTGGTAGAAACCCAGATCGAGGGCGGCGTTCATATGGCAATCGGATTTTCCGTCAACGAAGAGCATCTTTACAATGCGGACGGAAAGATGTCCAACTGCAATTTCAGCGATTACAGGCTGCCGACGATTTTAGACATGCCGACCAATGAAAACGTCCACGCGTTTATCAATCCCGATCCGCTGCCCGACGGTCCTTACGGAGCAAAAGGCATGGCGGAATCCATCACGATTCCGGTAGGGCCTGCCATCGCGGAAGCGATCTACAGAGCGGTCGGCGTAAGAGTGAACGGCTATCCGATGACCGCGGAGCGTGTTTTGGCTCTTATCAAAGAGAAAAAAGCGAAGGAGGGGGCGAAATAAAATGGAAAGAATGGAAATCAACCTCACTGTCAACGGCAGAAAGTATAACCTGTTTGTAAGCCCCGACAGAACGCTGCTGGAGGTCATCAGGGAAGAACTGAACCTCCTGGGCACGAAAAAGGGCTGTGACGATACCAACTGCGGAGTTTGCACCGTACTGATGGATGGAATGGCAGTCAAAAGCTGCACGATCCTGATCCCTCAGGCCAACGGCCGCTCCATCACCACAATCGAAGGACTGGAACGTGAGAGCAGCCTTCACCCGTTGCAGCAGTCCTTCATCGACCACTTTGCCGTACAGTGCGGTTTCTGCACACCCGGCATGATCCTGACAGCCAAGGCGATTCTGGATGAAAATCCCAACGCCACGGAAGAAGATATCAGGGAAGGCCTTCACGGAAATATCTGCCGCTGCGTCGGATACAAGAAGATCGTTGAGTCCGTTGAGGCGGTTCGTAACGGCGAATACAAAGAAAGCTGCGGGGAGGTGTAAATATGCGTTTTGATAAATATTTTGAGCCGGAGACGGCGGAAGAATGCAGCCGCATCCTGAAGGAATACGGCTATGACGCAAAGATTCTGGCAGGCGGTACCGACCTGGTTCCCCGCTTGAAAAATAAAACATGGAGGCCCAAGGCTGTCATCGGCATCTGGAAGCTTCCAGGCATCCAGGATATCAAGGTGACCAAGGAAGGGCTGGAGCTGGGCGCCGCAGCCCAGCTGAGAAAGATCTCGCTGGACGCGGACCTGGATAAGGACTATCTGGTCATCAAGGAAGCCGCAGGCCACGTATCCTCCATGCAGGTCAGAAACGTCGCAACCATAGGCGGAAACGCCTGCAACGCATCTCCCAGTGCCGACGCCATCCAGGGACTGATCGTCATGGACGCCAAGGCTGTCATCGCGGGAGGGGACGGAATCCGGGAAGTCGCCATCGAAGATTTCTTCACCGGCCCCGGAAAGACCGTGCTGAAAGAAGGAGAGTTCCCCCAGAGCTTCAAGGTTCCCGCTCCGAAAGCAGGAACGGGGGCTGTTTACAAGAAATTTGCCATCCGCGGTGACACGGATATTTCCATCGTAGGCGTGGGCTGCAGTTTGACCCTGGCAAAGGATGGAACCGTTGAAGACGCCCGGATTTCTCTGGCGGCGGTGGCTCCTACGCCCATTCGCGCCAAGGAGGCGGAAAAGCTGCTCATCGGCAAAAAACTGACTCCCGAATTGATCCAGAAGGCAGGGGAAACCGCCGCGGCGTCCTGCAATCCGATTTCGGATCAGCGGGCGACAGCGGAATACAGAAAAGAAATGATCAATGTCTGGACCCGCCACGCGGTGGAGGAGGCAGGAGAACGGGCAAGCGGACTGTCCCGCTGAGAACGGGGCGGCATACTAAAAAATCAAAAATAAATATCAGAAGGGAAGGTCAATATGCAAGAGCTAACACCAAATGTATATGTTGAAACAAAGACAAGAGGCTGCAATCCGTCGATTGTATTTACGAATGAGGGTTCCGTCTTTATCGATACGGCCCAATGGATATCCACGCTGCTGGAAATGCGTGAATTTGCAAAAAAGAGGGGACCAATCAAATATCTGATCAACACGGAGGCCCATATTGACCACATCTTCGGAAATCACTGGTTTGCAGGCGAAAGCCTCGTAATCGGCCATGAAAAGCTGAACGATATCTTCTGGACCGTGGCGGGCGACATGGAGTGCTACGAATACAGCGTGGACGTCATCGAGCGTCAGGATAAGGACTATCTGCACCTGATGCCCTCCAAGGAAGACTATATCGTCAACCGTCCCCAGATCACCTTCAGCGACCATATGACGGTAAAGCTTGGAGACCATACCTTTGAACTCTACCATACGCCGGGACACTCCACCTCCCAGATCTGCGTCTACGTTCCTGAGGAGCGGGTCGCTTTCGTAGGAGACACCCTGTTTTCCGGCTGCCAGACATGGCTGCATTCCGCGGAGATCGATCCGCTGCTGAATACCCTTGATTTCCTTGAAACTCTTGATGTGGACTGGTTTGTGCCGGGACACGGACCCGTGGTGAAAAAGGAATATATCCGGGAGCAGCGCGCATTTATCTATGAGTGGATCAGCGCGGTTGCGAATGGGGTTCAAAAGGGCTGGACCCTCGACGAATGCATTAAAAATATCAGCTTTGCCGACCGGTATCCGATGGATATCGGCCAGGAGGAAAGCATGGAATATGTTCAGACCACCAACGTTGTAAAGTGCTATAACTATCTGACAAAGAACAATCCAATAAAATAACAGCCAAAACTTCTCAGAAGAAACAGAGCTTGCGGCTCAGCAGAGTCCGCGGGCTCTGTTTCTTTGTCAAGGATCGCCGATTCCATTTCTTTGTCAAAGGCCATCGGATCGTCATATTATACAGAAAGTATCTTAAGGAGATTCGGTGAAATGTCATACATAAACAGAAATCGGAACCAGCAGGTGCTGAATTCCCAGGCCTATATCAATCTGATCAAGGAGTCCAGGTTCGGTATGACGCAGCTGGCGTATATGACCCGGGAATATCTAGTGGCGGTATTCTCCGGATTCGGCAACGCAGAAGCCATAGCAAACCGGCTTTACAGCCTGCCGACCCAGCTTCACGAAAAAACGCAGCTGATCTTCGGAGTGCCCGCCAGCGAGGAGCTCACACATCTGCTGTCCATGCATGTGGCGTACGTCATATCCCTGGCTAACGCGCTGCTGATCGGCGATCAGGCGGCGGCCGATTACAGCGTGCAGCAGCTCTATCAGAATGCGGATGATATCGCCGCTCTCTACGCGAAGATCAATCCCTTCTGGTCCGAGACAGAGATGAGGGCGCTGTTTTATAACTATAACAGCCTGATGATTCAGGATGCCATCGCCTTGGCGTCCCGCGATTTTGAAAAGGACATGGATATATTTGACAGGATGCTTCTGTCGGCTTTGCTGATGGGGGATTACCACGCGGAAGGCCTCCTTGAGTATATTATGGCGACGGGGCAGAATCGCGGCGGAGAGAGCGAGACCTCCGGCGGCAACTGGGGCTAGGTGCGCAACGGAAAAATTCCAACCAGCTGAAGCCGGGGAATTTCCGTATGGCGCCTGCCGACAGTTGCTTCGCAACTGGGGCTAGGTGCGCAACGGAAGAATTGTATTTCAGCTAGAGCCGTGCAAAAAGACAGGGCATCTGGAGGAAGCCCTGTCTTTTTGAAGTATATATCTATTTAAGAGTAATAGCAAGTTGGTAAGGGTGATCTATCTCTTGTTGCTTGCGCCGAGAACGTCTTTGATCTTGTGCTGAACCAT
>DAITKX010000003.1:83041-85540 GCA_036835995.1 Bacillota bacterium
GATCGCGTCCCTGGCGGGTCCGAGATATTTTCTCGGGTCGAACTCTCCGGGATTTTCCATGAAGATCCTTCTGATTTCAGCGGTCATAGCGAGTCTCAGGTCAGTATCGATGTTGACCTTGCATACGCCGTATTTTGCGGCGGTTCTGATCATCTCTTCCGGAACTCCCTGGGCGCCGGGGATATTGCCGCCGTATTGGTTGCAGAGCGCCACGAACTCAGGAAGCACGGTGGATGCGCCGTGAAGGACCAGAGGGGTGTTGGGGATCAGGCTGGAAATCTTCTGCAGTCTTTCAAAATCAAGATATGGATCTCCTTTGAACTTGTATGCGCCGTGGCTTGTCCCGATGGCGACAGCCAGGGAATCAACTCCTGTCTTTTCCACGAATTCGGCCGCTTCTTCCGGAACGGTGAAGGTGGCGGAACGGGCGTCAACCTTAATGTTGTCCTCTACGCCGGCCAGCTTTCCGAGCTCGGCTTCCACGACTACGCCCTTTGCATGGGCATATTCCACGACCTGCTTGGTCAGGGCGATATTATCCTCGAAAGAGTGTTTGGAACCGTCGATCATAACGGAAGTAAAGCCGTCATCCACGCATTTTTTGCAGATGTCGAAATCTTCGCCGTGGTCGAGATGTAAAACGATATCCAGGCCCGAGTCTTCGATGGCCGCTTCCACGAGCTTAACCAAGTAAGCCGGTTTCGCGTATTTCCTCGCGCCTGCGGAAACCTGCAGAATCAGAGGAGCGTTTTCAACCTTTGCGGCGTCAACGATGCCCTGAATGATTTCCATATTGTTCACATTGAAAGCTCCCACCGCATAGTCGCTTTTTAACGCTTTCGCAAACATTTCTTTTGATGTAACCAATGCCATAATAAATCCCTCCTATATATTTTACTGTCAGCGGAAAAAGGTGCAGGAACAGCAAATCAGATATTTCTTTATTGCCCGGGTCATGCTGTGCGCTGACAAAATCGTCTAGAATTATTATACCCTAAACAGGAGAGATTGCATATATCTTTTTTATATTTTTGGTAACTATTTATCATTTTTATTGGAGAGCATGGAGAAAATTGGTCCCATGTTGGTCATAAGTCCCTGCATATCACCAAGTTGTTTCACATTCGATAAGGTGTTGGACAGATTGTCGATGGGTTTTGCGGACTTATTGGCGTATAGAAGGCCTTTCACCGCTTCCAGAGATTCCTGAATGCGGTCGATGGAATTGTCTTTGTTCAGCGGGATGCTCTTCATCTGATTGAGATGGTTCACCTTTTCCAAGGTGTTGGTCATGCTGTGGAGCCGGTCCAAGAGCATTTCCATACGAAAGGTATCAAAATAACCGAAATCCTTGATGGACGGTATGCCGGACCTGCTCAAAGAGGACAGGGACGGCAGACGAAGAAGGGGATTCCCGTTATTTTTAGATAGATAAAGCACTGCGGCCATAATCAAAGCAGGGTTCATATGTACCTCCGTTCCTGCCAGTTTGGATCATCTGACATAGTTTTAACTCATAATATGAAAAAAACCCCCGGGAGGTGCATATATTATATATGCGCGGTAGAGCGGAAGAAAGGAGAGGCCTATGGATATAAATGATAAGCTGATGAGAGAGCTGGCGGAACAGCTGGGGCTCGGCTCAGCCGGAGGATCCCAGGCGGACAGCGTGTCCGATATGGCGGACAAATACAAAGGGAAGAGCGATCAGGAGCTCGTCAGCGAGATCCTGAAAGTGAAGCGCAATCTGAAAAAAGACAGAGCTCAGTTTGAAAAACAAATGGCGGCGGTCAAAGCGCTGCGGGGCATGATGAACGGCGAACAAAAAGCCAGATTAGATCAACTAATCCGGCTTTTGGAATCCGAGGACTGAATACCGCGGTCGCAGCTTCCGCAAGCGGATCGTGGTTTTGGCACTTCCCTTTGCGTCCGCTGTGCCCGCAGCACAACATTAATTAACTGTTACTTACTTTGTGATGATGGCGATCACTTCAGCGGTAGTTGCATTGGACGGAATAATGAAGGTTCCGGCCTGGAGCCGTCCGTCCTTGCCTGCCGCGGTGACGGCGTCATTGAACTGTTTCCTGTCCGTAAACAGCCCGACGCCGATCATGAGGTCGGCGATCTGGTCGCCTGTTGAGCCGGGCTTTATGTAAATCGAATAGTTCTCGACTTTTCCGGGATCTGTGCTTCCGGGGCTTTTCGGTTCCGTAACGCCTCCCACGGAAGTGCTGCCGGAGAGCAGGCCTGAGCCGGTAGTATCCTGGCCGACGGCGCTTTCTGTTGTGCCGGACGCGTCAGCGTCTCCCTGATCGGACACGGGCGGATTTTTGGCGTAATTGGTCGGGGTATCTTCCTCTGATGTCAGGCTTTTACCGGAGGTGTCGGAAGGATAAGCCAGTATGGTATCTATGTTGGTCACGATCACCAGGGCGGCTAAGGCCACAATGATCAGGGCCACCATAATATCGTTCAGGTCATAAAAAATATCTTTCAGTT
>DAITKX010000003.1:85563-107393 GCA_036835995.1 Bacillota bacterium
CCTGTTTGCTGATAGCGTGCGGCCGGACGGCGCTGTTTCGCGGGAAAAGTTGTTCGTCCGGTTCGACTGTTTCCTTTATTAATTTATCATAACCGACATATAATAACAAGGCTAAATTGACTTTGGACATCGCCTTATTGAAACGCACACAGGTTGAAAAATTCCCTGCAATCGGGAATTTTTCCGCGAAGGCGTTATAACAAGACTGGAGACAGGATTTTTATTAAGTTTTCTTTACATGGGTATATTTAAAATATATTCTGTTGTATAATGAATCCGATTATTGATATGCGGCTAAAGCCGCGAGCAGCGTTGCTGTAAAGTAGATTCAATATATTTTGCTCGACGCGGCTCGCAAAATAGAATGAATCCGATTATTGAAATGCGGCCAATATATGGCAAAGGCCGCGAGCAGCGTTGCTGCAGAGTAGATTCAATATATTTTTATCGGCTTAGAACACGGGGAAAGCGTCACGGTGACGGATGATCAGAATAACCATTACGGAAAACGAGGAAAACCAAAGGCTGGACAGGTTCCTGAAAAAATATCTCAGGAACGCTCCTCTCAGCTATATCTATAAACTGATCCGAAAGAGCGTTAAGATAAACGGCAGGCGTGCGGGGATCGAAACCATGCTGGCCCTGGGAGACGAGCTCACCGTATACATTGCGGAAGAGGAAGCGGAAGCCTGGCAGCGGAAAAAGGCCGCCGGGCAGGCCAAAAAACAGTTCCGGGTCGCCTATGAGGACGAAAACGTCGTCATCGTGGAGAAGCCCTTCGGACTTTTAGTCCACGGCGATAAAACCGAGAAGAAGAACACCCTGGCAAACCAGGTCGTCGGCTATCTCGCGGAAAAGGGAGAATACAGCCCCGGCAGGGAAAGAACCTTCGTGCCCTCTCCGGTGAACCGCCTGGACCGGAACACCACCGGGCTGGTTATTTTCGGCAAGAACAACAAGGCCCTCCAGAGCCTGAACCGGATGATCCGGGACAGAGGCTATGTCAGAAAATATTACCTCACCGTCGTTCACGGCGAGATGAAAAAGAGCCTTCAGCTGAAGGACCGAATGGAAAAGGATGAAAAGACCAATACCGTCAAGGTCCTGGACCTGGACTCCGAAGAAGGCAAGGTCATGGAGACCGTCGCCAGACCGCTGCAGACCGCAGGGGGATATGCCCTCGTGGAGGTCGAGCTGGTGACCGGCAGGACCCACCAGATCCGCGCCCACCTCGCTAAGGCGGGTTTCCCCGTCATCGGCGATGTGAAATACGCGGCCAGGGGACAGAATAAGAAGATCGAAGAAAAATTCGGGCTGACGACCCAGTTGCTCCACGCTTATAAGCTGTGTTTCGACGGCGGGATCGATCCTCTGGAATATATGAAGGGGATCGAGGTCACCGCGGAGCTGCCTGAAAACTTCAAGGAGATCAGGGAAAGCTTGTTCGGCGGAGGCGACGGTTCGCAGCCGGGCAGGAGCAAGTCAGAAGAAAAAGGCAAAAGAAAACCGGAAGCGAAAGCCGAAAGAGGACCGAGAGAGAAAGCTAAAGGGAAACCAGGAGAGAAAGATGGCGCAAAGAGAAGATAACAGGCCTTTTAGGGAGAAGTACCGCATTTATATTTATCCCGTCATCGCCGCGTGGCTGGTGACGATGTTTTTCCGGCCCATCATCTCAGACGGGGACGCCATGCTGCCCGGAATCAAAGGCGGGGAGACCATCATCGTCGTAAACAAGACCTATACCCAGAACCGTGGTTTGCCTGAATTTCAGCAGGTGGTCGCTTTTCGGGATGATTTCATAAAAGAAGGTGATGAAGGAGACAATACCATCAGAAGGGTCATTGGCCTGCCGGGCGACAGGATCGAGATCAGAGACGGCGGCGTCTACCGGAACGGCAAGCTTCTTTCTGAGGATTACATAACCGGCAAAACAAAAGGCGAGGTCGAACCGCTCACCGTCGGCGACGACGAGGTTTTCGTCCTTTCGGACAACCGGGAAAACGGCATAGACAGCAGAGATCCCCGGGTGGGCCTTCTCAAATTGAAAGGGATCAGGGGCTACTGCGCCATAGCGGTGTGGCCTCTCAATGAAATAGGAAAGGTGAAATAACGGAAATAGTAAGAGAATGAGCAAAGAATTGAAGGAATGGATCAAGGATATTTTGATCGCGGTAATCATCGCATTGGTTATACTGCAGTTTATAAAGCCCACGTTCGTGAGGGAAACCTCCATGATGCCGACGCTGCAGGAGTATAATTTCCTGTTTCTGAGCAAGCAGGCCTACCGTTTCGGAGAACCGAAGCACCACGACATCATCGTTTTCCACACCGGACTGAAAACCGAGGCGGGAAAGGAAAAAATGCTGATCAAGCGGGTCATCGGGCTTCCGGGCGACACGGTCAGCATTGAAGACGGCAAGGTCATCATCAACGGCGAGGTTCAGGACGAACCCTATACCCTGGAAGGCTACACCGCGGGCGAGCTAAAGGACCTGGTGGTACCGAAGGACAGCCTCTTTGTCATGGGGGATAACCGCCAGAACAGCATCGACAGCCGCGATCCCAGCGTCGGATTTGTCAAGATCAGCAAGGTCTACGGCAAGGCGGTTTTCCGGCTGTATCCGTTCAACGAGATGGGTTCGGTCTACAAATAAAGGGAAGGGCCGGGCGCGGCCTTGCGGGTCAATCCGTTCATTCGCGGTCGCTGTCGGCCGGCCTGTCCGTTTACGGACGCGGCGGCCCGGTTCGAAATACAAACAGAAGGGGATTAAAAGGTAAACAAGAGATGTTGAAAACGATTTTTGAGTTTGCAAAAACCATTATTATCGCTTTAATTATAGCACTGATCATCACGACATTCATCAAACCGACATTGGTAAAGGGGTATTCCATGTATCCCACCATCGAGCCTTACAACTACCTGATCATCAACAAATTTCCGTACATTGCGGGAGAGCCCCGCCACGGCGACATCGTGGTGTTCAAGGCGCATATTTACAGCGATCAGGGAGAAGAAAAGGATCTGATCAAACGGGTCATCGGCGTTGCCGGAGACATCATCGAGGTAAAGGATGGCGTCGTCTACCGGAACGGCGAGGCGCTGAAGGAAGACTATATTTACGGCGGCGTGACGCCGGGGGACATGGCTCCTTTCACCGTTGACGAAGGCTATCTCTTCGTTATGGGCGACAACAGGCCCAACAGCATGGACAGCAGGGACCCAAGCATCGGAGAGATTGCTGTCGCGGACATTCTGGGAAGGGCGGATGTCAGACTGTATCCCTTCGATGAAATGGGCTTGATCAATAAAAAATAGAAAGGAATTCGGCGCCGGACAGAGATACACGGCGAAAATCCGCGAACCGAGAATTCGTGATTTTCCAGAATAAATTCTGCCCGCGGTACTGAAGCACCGGACAGAACGTTGAGACAGAAAAAGATAATTGCCAACAATAAAAAAGCCAGACATGACTACTTTATAGAGGAAGTCTATGAAGCCGGCATGGTATTGACCGGAACCGAGATCAAATCCATGCGCCAGGGCCGCTTGAATCTAAAGGAAAGCTATGCCAAAATCGAGGGCGACGAACTGATCCTCTACGGGATGCATATCAGCCCCTACGAGCAGGGCAACCGGTTCAACGTGGATCCGCTGCGGCCCCGGAAACTGTTGCTTCACCGGCAGGAGATCCGAAAGCTCATCGGCTACACGACCCAGAAGGGACTTACCTTAGTGCCTCTTAACGTCTACATAAACGAGAAGGGGCTGGCCAAGATGGAGATCGCCGTGGCCCGGGGCAAAAAGCTCTACGACAAGCGGGAGGACATCGCCAAGAAGGACAGCGAGCGGAGAATGCAGCAGGAAATGAAAAATCGGAATTCGGGGTATTGAGAAGTGATTTCAGGCTTGAAAAATAGTCGTTGTTTTGATATGATCACTCCTCAAGCCGCAGTCTTTGCCTTTTTGCCCCAAGCTTTGCTTGGTCGGTAAAACGGACAGCAGCGAGCAAAGCGAGTCGGAGGCCGAAGGCCGTTGGGACGGAAAACAAACGTAGTCTGCATGACGGTGCTTTCCTAAATGGCCGCGCCATTTCCCAAAGACATTCGCTCCTTTTCGGAGGACCATATGGCAAAACAACTCCGATATTTTTTTTCACCTAAAATCATTGCCCCAAAGCAATCAACCAGTAAAATTACGATTAACATAAAACATTTTAACGGCATATTTTAAATTGAACTTGTTAAAAAATACTACTGTTTAAAAGCGGTATGCTGTGGTATTATGAATATGTAACATCGCGATATCGTAATTATTCTGAAAAGAGAACCAAGCGATGCGCCGGAAATTTTGGGTAAGGCAAGGCATGATGAGTGAATGCGAAGCGCACGTATACAGACATACGTAAGTAAGCATGAACGAATCAGTAACGCCGCATTACGCAAAATTGGCAAGCATGGGGGTGTAAAGGTTTCGACGGGGGTGTAGAAGCCGGATAAGCGAGCCGTAGTTGCCTAGTCTACGTTAAAAGGGGCACGTTTAAATATAAACGCTAAAAATAATAACAATTACGCTTTAGCTGCATAAGCAGCAGCCGCTAAGCGGCGCGTCGTCAGCTCCCATTCACCTGTAGGTGGGAAACCTGGCGTCGATTATACAGGAAAACTCCGTGTGAGCTCCTAGTAGCACGGGGGACCAATAGGATAGCCGATGACTGAGCCTGCTAACGGGCGCTGACAGAGGCGAAACAAAAAAACATTAGCTGCGCTCGGAGAAAGTCTTGTGGAAATGCTTTCGGACGCGAGTTCGACTCTCGCCACCTTCACCATTTTGTGTATGTAAAAAAGATGTCCTGCGTGAAAAACGCAGGATTTCTGCCGTTTTTGGGTGTTTTTTGCCTCCTAAAAAGCCGTTTTTTAGAACATCGATTTCGTGGATGTCATGTGGGAAATTTCAGTGGTCTGGGGGAGTCGAACTCTCATTTTACCTATTTTTACCCCAATTGCAGAAAAAAGTGGTATTTGCTTTCCTTAAAAAAGGTAAAAAAATACGCATGGAAAGAGTGCATCTTTTGAGATGGCAGAAAAGCAGCTTTTTAAGTCAGCGCTATTTTTAAGTAAGCGTCAAATCATACGCGCGTGTACACGAATAAAAGATTGTGAGATAATGCCTCCAACATGAAATTATGAAGGAGGCGTTACTTATGGCAAAAGCAACAGAAGAAGAACACCAGCTTTGGCGGCTGAGGCTCCAGGAAATTGAGGAGAGCGGCATAAGCGTGGCCGAATGGTGCAGGGAACATAACATTCCGGAAAGTACTGGCGGATACTGGAAGCGTAAACTTAAAAAAGAGGCGGCGGCGGAAAGTGGTCCATGCTGGCTGAAGGTTGACCAGACACATAGTCAGCCTTCCGTGTCTAGGCTGCAAGTTTCTTCAGATACCGAAGCAGCCACCGGCGTGATTGCTTTAAAGTATGCGGGATTTTCAATAGAACTTCCCGCTCACAGCAATACAAAGCAGGTATTTGAAATGCTGCAGGTTCTCAGGACGCTATGATACACCGGATTGCAAACAGATCCAGCGTTTATCTCTGCTATGAACAAGTAGATTTTCGTAAGAATATCAACGGGCTTGCAGCCATAGTACAGGGAAGCTTCCATCAGGATCCATTTGAAGGCTCGCTCTTTGTGTTCTGCAGCAAGTCAAAGAATGCGATCAAAGTCCTACAGTGGGATACGGACGGATTCGTCCTCTACCATAAGCGGAGAGAAAAAGGCCGTTTCAGCTGGCCTGAGATAACGGATAAAGAAGGAACGGTAAACATCACAAAAAGGGACCTTTACAGATTACTTGACGGCCTTGTCATGGAGCAATTTGTACCGCACAAAAACTATACCATGATATGAAGAAAACCCTTGAATTTTCAGGGGTTTTTAGTGTTTTTAGGGGTTGATATTAGTTGCATAATTATTGAATATATGGTATAATTAGGCATACTTGAACGGAGGATAAACATGGCTGGTACAATAAAGAAAACCTTAGATCTTTCATCCATGACAAGAGAAGAATTGGAAGCCTTTACAATGCAGGTTTCTGCCGAGAAGGAAGAGCTGGCAGCAAAGGTTTCGTGGTATGAAGAGCAGTACCGGCTGGGGCGAGCAAGACGCTTTGGGCCGTCCAGCGAACAGACGCCTTTTAATCAGATGAGTTTTTTCAATGAAGCTGAAGCGGAAATTTACGGAAAACTACTGAACGAACCATCCCTATCTGATGTAAAACCTCCAAGGAACAAAAAAAAGAAAGGTCATAAGGATAGGATAACTCAGCCTCTTCCGACAACGGTGATCGATTACCGGCTTACAGGAGACGAGCAGGTCTGTAGCAAGTGCGGCGAAAAGCTTCAGGAGATGAAGACCGAAATCAGAAAAGAGCTTACGGTAATTCCGGCACAGGTTCAGGTTACAGAGCATGTACAGCACGTCTATGTCTGCAGAAGCTGCGATAGAGCGGGAACAGAATCCAATATCGTCTATGCGGGAGTGCCGAATCCTGTGCTGAGAAACAGCCTTGCATCCCCTTCCATGATCGCATATATCATGACCAGAAAATACGCTGAGGCAATCCCACTTTATCGGCAGGAACAGCAATTTAAAAAGTATGGATTGCAGCTTTCCCGCCAGACGCTTGCAAACTGGATGATAAAATCTTCCGAGCATCATCTGAAACCACTTTATGATCTGATGCGGAAGGAGCTGGTTAAACGGCCTGTACTTCATGCAGACGAAACCGTGCTTGAGGTCTTATGCGAGCCGGGCAGGGAGCCGTCAAGCGACAGCTTTATGTGGCTTTACAGAACTAGCGGGGACAGCGTGCCGATCATCCTTTATGATTACAGGCCCGGGCGCTCCGGAGATTATCCAAAGGAATTCCTCAAGGGATTCAAGGGATTTCTTCATACTGATGGATATGCAGGGTATCACAAGCTTTCAGAATCAGCAGACGGGAAACAGTCCGATGTGATACAGGTGGGCTGCTTTGCTCACGCAAGAAGAAAATGGGATGAGGCATTAAAGGGTATCTCCGAAAAGGAAGGCATCGATGCCTACAACATACAGACCGGCCTGGAATATTGCAATACGTTGTTCAGGCTGGAAAAGGAAATGAAAGATCTGCCCCATGAAGAACGGTATCGCCGCCGTCTTGTGGAAGCCGCGCCTACAGTAGAGGCATACTTTTCATGGGCAAAATCAATGGAAGATAAAGTCGTTCCAAGAAGCCTGATCGGACAGGCAGTAAAATACAGCCTCAACCAAGAAAAATATCTGAGAAACTATTTACTTGATGGCAGACTGGAACTATCGAACAACCGTGCAGAACGCGCCATAAAGCCGTTTGTAATCGGAAGGAAAAACTGGCTCTTTTCCAATACTCCCAAAGGAGCCGACGCCAGTGCTGTGATTTACAGCATCGTAGAAACAGCCAAGGAAAACAATCTGAACCTTTTTCCATATCTTCAGTATCTGTTCGAAAGGCTGTCCAATATCGATAAAGACGATACAACTGAACTCGCGGAGCTTCTCCCCTGGTCAGATAAAATCCCGGAAGACTGCAGAAATTTAACTCCGATTAACCAGAATGAAGACCTCAATTAGTACCAACATAGGTATGTGAAGGACAACGTACCTACGTTGCCGTTAGTGATCGGCAACGTAGCACCATCAAAATATGAGCACACCAACTTCGGAGGTTGTTGTGCTCACTTTTTATTTATGTGCATATGGTTTGACGCTTACATTTTTAATAATGTAGAAATCCATTGATTTTATTTGCATTTTCTGATGTGAAAACTCACATACTAATCTTCATTAAGCTGTGAGCGGCCTTATGGATATAGGGGATGAATTTATAAGTCTGCCTTTGGTGGACTCTTTTCAAGACTATTGATAAGTTATTGCATTTTTTCGGCACTTTCTAGCGCAATTCGTTTTTAATAATTCTATATGAATTTTCTCCTTTATTAACAGCCTTAGCAGGACATACCTGAAAACATAGCCCGCAGTTGATACACTTACTTGAATCAATTTTCATATAATGCTTGGATAGTCTGGCAGAAAAACTAAAAATGGTTCCGAACGGGCATAGATTATAATGCCATAGTTCAGGCGGAAAAAGCAAAGTTATTATTATTCCCGATGCGAATAAAACAGGCAGCACTGGTAATTGGCGACCGGAGACTACAGTAAAAAGGAAAGCGGCAATAAAAGCCGCCAATACTATGTATCGAATCAAGGGCCTTGATAAATAGGACGGTATTTTAATACTTTTTATATGGAGTCTTGATTTTAATAAAGTGATAAAATTCATAGCTGTGTTGATTGGACAAATCCAACCGCAGTATATACGGCTGAACCATAATGATACGATGAAGCTCAGGACAAATAAACCCATCCACAGGTGCACCCTTCCTATCAATATAAGAGCAACAAACAAAATCAGAAAGGCTATTTGTATTAAATGCTGTAATATCTTATTCATAGCTATACTCCTTATAGACACTGGGATTTGGGGATTTTACCACAAAAAACTCAAGAACATCACTTTGGTAATTAATAATATTCATTTTTGTTTTGTAAGGGATATTGATAATTTGGCCTCCGTGATAATTCGCGGAACATTGGTCTCCAAGCGTCAATGTCATTATACCGCGTATGATTATTATATAGACATTTGAATTGGAATAGTGTTCCGGAAGTCCTTCTCCGGTGGGTAAAACCATATGATTGATCAGCAATGGTGTGTCATCAACGAGCTTTTCAATAATCTTACCATCACTTTTTGTAAACTCATAAATTTTTTCAAGCATAAAACTCATCTCCTTTTGTTTTTTAAAAAATTATTATTGTATTGAAAACTGCGCTTCGCAGTCTAAAACTTTAATTTGATTTCTGCCTCTTCGCCAGGCTTCAAGGTGCAATTATCCGGCAGAAGAAGTTTAATCTTTACACTTTCCCGGTCCTTATTAGCTGCGGTCTGCAAATCCTTGGGGGTATACTCACTTTCCACATCAATATACTTTACAATTGCATCATAAGCTTTTCCATTGCTTTTTACCTGAAAAACCTGGTCATATTCTATTTCGTTTAAATAATCAATCGGCAGAAAGAAGACAAAATATTTTTCATCATCAGCAGCGATATCGACAAGGCTATAGCCTGACGACACCATATCTCCCTTGTCGTAACTCTTGCTCATAACTACCCCATTGCATGCCGCTAAAATCGTATATTTGTCAAGGTCTTCTTTCATTTCCCGAAGCTGACTCTCGGTCTTATCAATATCAAGCTGTGTGGATTCCGCGGAGGAATTGCTTCTTGCATTGTCCAATTGGGCTTTCGTTGCAGTCACTGTATTTGCTGCGGAATCCGCGGTTACTTTTGCCTTATCCAGGACATCCTTGGAGATCGCACCTTGGTCATATAATGATTGCGCATTCTGATAATCCTGCGAAGCTTTTTCATTTGATGACAAGGCGCTGCGGTAATTGGACTCAGCTACAGTAACGCTGTTCTCCGCTTGACTTTCGCCGCTTCCCAACTTCAACTCCGCAAGAGCGGTCTTTTCCTTTTCCATCGTAAGCTGAAGCTGTTCATAGGAATATTCCTGAGCAGTACTGTCGATTTTGGCTATCACATCTCCTTTTGAAACATGAGTGCCAAGTTCGACCGGCATCTCAATAATTTTTCCTGAAACTTCAGTCGTCTGAGAAATGGTTGTAGCTTCCACCACGCCGATATACTTTTGATTGTTGTTACCGTATAAGAAAATACCCAACGATACAATAACGATCAAGGCCAACGGAATCATTTTATTCTTATGTTTTAAAATCTTCATAATCTAGATTCTCCTTTATATCGTAAATATTTAAGTACTTTTAAGCTGGGATTTACAAATATTTATATCCTTCGATAGCGCTTGAGAAGTATTGTGTTAATCGCCATACATAGGATTGTTAAACTTAATAGGATTAGAACATCGGGTAAAATCGAACCGAACCCGCTTCCGCGTATCATGACCTTATCCAATGCATCCGCCACATAATAGAGGGGCATGAACTTCCCAACCAGTGTCCACTCCGGCGATAAATCAAACAGACCGGTGAAGAATACCTGCGGAACCACAATGATCGGGATAAACTGGATCATCTGAAACTCGCTTGTTGCTGCAGTTGACATCAGAATCCCGAACGCGAGGGCCACCATTGCAGACAGCAGCGTGATAAGCAAAACAAGCCAGAGGGAACCAACCATCATAATATCCAGGATGTAAATAACAAAAAATGTTATGATCGCTGCCTGTATAACAGAAACGACTCCAAATCCCAGTACATATCCGGTGACGATTTCCCAGCGTTTAATCGGTGTCGACAGCAGCTTTTCCAAAGTCCCCGTGGTCCTTTCCTGCAGAAAGGAGATGCCGGAAATCAAAAATGTAAAGAAGAACACGATAAACCCGATCAGCAGTGAACCAAAGTTGTCGAAGGTGGATAAATCACTCGCGCCATACACATATTTAACGTCGGTTTTTAAATCGTACCGCTCAGAAGAGGGTATCATGTTTTTTTTTGCAGCCTCCATGGATGCAAGCGCCGTTTCGGCCTTTGTTGAATTACCGCCGTCCAGTTTTATGTAGAGTTTCCCCCCGGTCATTTCGACGGCAGCTATGATCTCTTTATGTTCCATCATTTGCATTGCTTCAGACTCTGTGCAGCGTACTGTTTTGATATTGTTTTCATACAAATTGTCCATATATTGCTGCGGAGCGTTAACGATACCAACTGTTAAATCCATAGTGGAAGAGTCCAGGATGAAATAGATCATCGTCAGCAACAGCAATGGCGCAAATATGATCAGAGCCAGCGTTCGTTTGTCATGGCGAAGCTGATTCAGGATTCGTATGACCATAGACTTAATCCTCATATTTACCACCTCCATAATAAATAAATGCTTCTTCTATGCTGTTTACACCGATTTCCCGCTGAAGTTCCTTCGGGGTTCCTTGCGCGATCAGCAGCCCGTTGCGCATCATCGCGAGCTGATGGCATTTTTCAGCTTCATCCATCACATGAGTTGTTACAAGAATAGTTACCCCGTTATTTGACATTTTGTATAATTCCCTCCAGATATCCTTGCGAAGGAGTGGATCAATCCCAACTGTCGGTTCATCCAGTATCAGCACCTTCGGCTGCTGGAGCATGGCCATGGCCAGAGAAAGCCTTCGCTTCATACCGCCTGAATATGCAGCTACCGGCTTATACAGGTCATCGGACAGGTTCATCAATTCCATAACTTCAAGCATGCGTTTTTTATATTGCTCTTTTTTCATACCGTATATTGTCGCATAGAATTCCAGGTTTTCTGCTGCTGATAACGCGGTATATAACGCATCGGATTGCGCCATATAACCAATCTCTTTCATCAAAGATAGCTGAGGCATTTTCCTTCCCAGGACAAAGGTTTCTCCCGAGCTGGATTCGGAAATTCCCGCCATTATTTTTACTGTGGTGGTTTTACCGCAGCCTGACGGTCCCAGCAAGCCATAAATAGAACCATAGGGTACCTGCAGCGTAACGTCTTTAAGGACCTGTCTTTCTCCGAAGAACTTATTAACGTGATTTACAATGATACAATCAGATTTGTTTTCCATTTTACCCTTCTTTTCATTTATCTCATTTCTTGGGTTAAAGGTGTTACCCCGTAAGAAATATGATAATAACGCTTGCATTTAGACAACACGATGTCTATAATTATATTACTAGATCGTTTCATAAAAAAAAACCATCAATGTATCTGATGATGTCGAATTTTTTGAAGGAGAAAAAGAAAATGAATCATGAATCCAGAAAAGTTGCAAAAACGAAAGGGATAATCAAAGACGCTTTTCTTGAACTTTGCAAAGAAAATAAACTTGAGAAAATCAGCATAAAGGACATCACAACGAATGCACATATAAACAGGAGCACTTTTTATCTCTATTACAAGGATATTTACGACTTGCTGGAAAGCATTGAAAATGAGTTTCTAGCAGACTTCACGAATAAAATTAAAGATGTATATACTATCATTTTAAAAGATGGAGACATCTATCCAATTATTCCGTCACTAGAGTTTTATCAGAAATATAGTAAATACTTGATGGTATTGCTTGGAAGTAACGGTGATCCGGTATTTGCTCATAAATTGAAGGCCATAATAAAAAATAATTTGTCTGAGTTGTTAAAAAGTGAAGAACTGCAAACGGTTCCATATTTGGACTATATAATAGAATATTTAGCATCTGCTCAAATTGGCGTATTAACATACTGGCTTCAAAGTGAAATGATGTTGCCCATGGAAGTGATCGGCGATTTATTGAAGAAGATGAGTCTATATGGGCCGATTGGATATATGAAGTTGCTGAAATAGAAAATCACATTTTCCGTAGTAACTAATTGAGGTGACAGCATGGGGATAGTTTTATCGCATTACTTTGAAACAATGGCACAAATACCGATTTTCAGTAGCCTGGAAAAAGATGAATTGAAGCATTTACTAAGCAGTCCTCAGCGTGAACTGAAGGAATATGGCAAAGGTCAAATCATTTATCTGAAATATGATAAATGTAACACTATGGATATTATTCTGGAAGGTAAAATTGCAATTCAAAGCATAGATGAAAATGGCAATATACTAACAATCAAGATATTTTCAAATCGAGATGTGATTGGAGCTAATTTGGTGTTTTCAGGTAGAAACGAATATCCGATGACGGTCACATCACTAACCAGATCTACAATACTTCACTTGCCAAAACAACTAGTACTTGAAATATGCAAGGGGAACGAATTGTTTATGAACAGCTTTCTAAAAGAAATTTCAAATAAGACATTAATTCTAACCGACAAAATTAATGAGATTATCATGAAATCAATAAGGCAACGAATTGTAGATTTTCTGGATTATGAGTTCCATCAGCAAGGAAGTAAGACTATTCGATTAAGAACAACAAAAAAAGAATTGGCAGAGAGATTAGGTATTCAAAGAGCATCTCTTTCTAGAGAGCTAAGCAAAATGAAAAGAAATGGCTTGATCGATTATGATGTTAAATCCATAACTATTAAAAACATGCCATTTATTAAAAATTCAAATGTGTAACATCGGCAACATTATTAAAGCTTTTTAGAAAGTATAATGGCTATAAGGATTAAATTTTTAATTGTTTGGGAGGGATACCAATGAGATGAAAAATAATAGCCAAGAGTTTTCTATTATTATGAATTAATGGAGGTGTCATTATGGAAATACCTAAGGATTTAAACTCAATTAAGAGCGCATATATGATGGCTAAAAGCGAAAATAATAAGCCCGAAATGAATCGGCTGAGGCAAGAAGCGTTAATGGCCATGAAAAATGATGCTCCTGTTTCTAAGACAGAAACCAAATACTCTGGTGTAACGGACTCTGCCAGAAACAAATATGATTCATTAGAATTAAGTGAAACTGGTAAACAAATTTCCAGAGCTGGAAGCGCTCCACAGTTAATTAATTAAAAACTACGTTGTGAGATAAATCAAGTAAAATTTACTAGTGCAGCTTTCCTATCTATAGGGTAACTGTAAAATAGAATAGGTATTTGTATCAGGCCATATTACAGCATAATGCTGCGATATGGTCTTTTTTATTGAAACAACTTGCTTTAAAGGAGGGGTTAAGTTGAACAGCAACAGATATTTTCAGGAGATTAGCCGCAGACTCATGCAGTTTAATATCTCCGCGGAAGGAATAAAGGAAAACGGCGCCTTCTATTTTTCTTTCGACGGTGCACCGCTTTGTCATGTGGCGCCAGATGGCGCGAACTATCATTATTCAGAGCATCTGGACACGGAAGAGAAAAAAGGACTTTGCAGTCTGGTGACGGAAATTTCTGAGGAGACAAGAATATATGTACAGGCAGTGGAAAATGCCTCGCCACTAAAAGCCGCCGATCTGCGAGACGGATATAAGCTGCTAAGCGAACATGAGAATATCGTCTTGGCAGGAACAGATCTGGGAGAACACGGCTATCAGTTTGTAACTTGGCGATATACCTATGACAGAGAAGGTGTTACCCTTGGCCACTACTATCATAATGATTATTCCGGAGCCAAAGAGGATTTCGCAGTTCGATACGGACTCATAAATGAGCACAAGCTGTTTGACAACGAAGAATTAAAGGAAGTCTATCGTGCTTTAGACCAGAGCCAGAAATATATCCCTTATCTTACATTTGACCAGGAACAAAAGATACTTGAGCTAAAAAAGAAAATCGAACATGTCTCACCAAAAGCGGTTGAAGCATATAAAACAGAGCACGAGACACAAATGGAGAAGCCCATCTTCCATATTCAAATCGTGGTTGGCGATCTGGAAGAAGATCTTCTGAGGGTTAAAAAGGACACTGATGGCGCTGTTCTTATGCATGAACTGAAGTTGCCTGCAACTGCTTCCAAGCTGCAAGAAGCCTATAATTTTCAAACCAAAAACGAAACCTTCTATCAAATCGTGAAGTGTATCCGCTATCCGGATTTGGTCGGTGATATGTCCGTGATTGATTTGGATTGCTTGAATGAAGCGGCAAAGATAATTGACCAAATGGATGAATTGCAAATTTCAGAATTGCAGTTATCAATGAGAGGTAATCCTCCGGAAGATGAAGTACAACTAAAAGAACTCTGTGATAATATCCATGGGCCGTTACGGTTCATACAAAACCATCTGAATATGTAAATTTGTATAATGGCAGTTTTGAATATGAAGCTGTTATTTTTACTTTACAACCTTAACAGGGCATGACGAATACAAGGAGGAAATCATATGAAACGCATAGAAACTGCCCGATGGAAACCCACACCCAATCAGCCAAGCAAACTGGAGTACGACGGCCAGCGCACGGCACAGGAGGTTTTTGAAGAACTCTCCTATCGCCTTGAAAACACAGGATATCTCCCGGAAGAATATTTTTTATTGGATAGCGAGTGGCTGGATGGAAAGGAATTCCCCCAGAACGCCGATATCTTCTGCACGACGGATTATGGCGCCAGTGAGGGGATATATACTGACGTTTATCTTCGGATTTATGATGAGGGCAACGGCACCACAAAGAAATTCGCCACGGGAAAGACCCTTGGAGAAAGCGAGAGCGATCTTGATCGTATGAACCTCATCGCCTCAGCTATCACAAAAGCCTTTCATTCAGACGGCATACATGCCCGGTTCATTCGACTGGGTGAAGCTGAAAGGTCCGAGGGTCTCATTGTGCACCTGAACGAAGAGGAACGTCTGATTGTCGCTGACAGTCTCATAGAGATGAGAACGCAGCTTCAGGATAAAACCATGGCGGTAGAGAATCTTCTGCGCCGAGTAGCCGGAAGCATTACCGAATATATCAACATGGTCGGCGATCTCCCACTTAGGATCAGCGATACGGATCTTGCTATCCTGGCAATACAGGACGGCAACATGGCAGCGTTTCTTGAGGCGTTCCCAAAAGCAGAGGATCAGGGTGTCGTGCTAATCCACGCAGCTGGCCGTCCGGGCAGGATTGGAACGCAGATGACCTTGGAGATGCTCCAGAAAACGCAGAACAGCATCCCGAATGACATCTACCTGGATGCCTGTAAAAAAGCTGTCAACGCTGGGGATTCCGACAGGGTGGTGCTGATGATGCGGAATGCAGAATCCTCGGTGAAAGATTTGGATATGGGGCTGTTCGGCAAGATTGTCCGCTGCTCCCTTGAATATCATAGTGAAAACGGCCACAATCGTCGCATGGCACACACCCTTGTTCAGAAGTGCACCCCTGGGCAAATCCAGGCTGCCGACCCTGCTCTTCTGCTGCTTGCGCAGCGCCGCGAGGATTGGCAGATACTTTTTCGGCTTATTGAGCAGGGGATCAATGCGAACCAATACGCCGCAGAATTTTTCGACCAGCTATCCAGGCAAGGGAATGCCTGGATGATATACAGCTGTGTCGACCGCGGTATGAAGATTGATAACAATAATTTTGCCGCGTTTCATGCCTGCATTCGGCCTGAGTCAATAGATGTCGCAAAAAGACTGATTGAGCTCGGCACGGATTTTGACGGTTATCTGGAGTGGGCGGAAAAATATCATTCCGGAGAGAAGGATGAAAGTCTGATTAGTATCCTAAAAGAGTATTGGGAAAATGACATTAAGCCAAAGCGGGAATTAAAACTGAACGAAGTATTTGATCCTGACAGCCATCATCAAACGCAGTCAGAACTTAACGGTGACACGGAATATGTTTTCAAGCTTCAAGTCTATCCATCCTATCTTCCCGAAAAAAGGGGAAGACAATTCACACTGGAGCTTCCCGTATCAGAAAGTGAATTGTGGATTACGCTTTCCAAACACGGTATTAATGATTTCAGCCAATGTGATGTCGCAAGCTGTGAGTGCTCCATAAAAAGATTGTCCAACACCATGAATCTCGAAGGGAATATTCATGGGTTAAATCGGCTTGCAGCTCAAATTAAAGATATGATTGGAAACCAGGAGCGCGTAACAAAATTTCTTGCCGTACTGGAGGAAGCAAGGCCAAGTGAATTATCAGACGCCATCGATTGCATGGATGAGCTTGACCGCTATGAGTTACTTCCTCAGAATGTAAAAACTCCGGCAGATCAAATAAAAGAAATGGGAATAACGCAGGAACTAAATATGTAAACTGCAAGGGCTGGAGAGCCGAGCGTGGGGTGCACCTCTATTCTCCGGCCCTTTTGCTTTCAGGAAAGGGAAAATGCCATGATAGTACGATACCGAAAAAATAAGAACATCGCCCATTACGATTCGGAAAGCTTCACGACAACCGGCAAGCGCGAATCGATTGAATCTCTGCACGGCCCATTCAAAAGCTGCGGCGAATGCCCGTATCCTTCCCACGGATTTATCTGCTACAGATCAGAGGGCGATTGCCTCAGGACCGATGTGGAAAAAATCCAGAGAAAAAACAGAAAGGAAGAAGTCGATGTTTGAAATGACGCTACGAAGATATGACGCCCCATCCTACCGTACAGCTGTCATTGCGTTTCCCGCATCTGAACCGGATTTGGAAAAGCTTCTGGATGAAATCGGCGTTGGCATAACTATAGAGAAAAATTGTCTGGTGGACAAGATCAGCGGTGATGAAAGGGCGTTGCAGGGGTTGGTCGACCAGTACATCAACGCCGATGAGATGCAGTACCTCGCCAAGCGTCTGGATAGTCTTGACAAAAGCGAGATGCAGACCTTTCGGGCAGCAGTTCATGCCGAGCAGCTTATTACAGTAAAAGACATGATCAACCTTACCTTCAATCTTCACGCATATACTGTTGTCACCGACTTCTCCGATATCACCAGAATCGGAAAAAATTATGAACTGAATCGGCAGCTTGTCATGAACACCCGGCAAATGGAGCAGACAGATTTTGCAGAGATTGGGAGAAGGCTTATCAGTGAGCAAAAAGGCGTCGTTACACCATATGGCGTGCTGTATTCCACCGGAAATGAGAAACAGGAGCTTTACAACGGCGAACAGTTCCCGGAGTACAGCTATCGCGGCGAAGATGTGGCAACAGTCAGGCTAGAGGTGGGCGATTATCAGAGTGGAGTAAAATACGAATATCTGTATCTGCCCTGCTGGGAGGTCGAAATCCGAAAGGCGCTCTGTCGCCTTGGAGTGGAAACCATCCAACCCTGCGTCACAACGCTGGACTGCCACGCAATGAGCGAGGAGGTCTACCGGATTTTCACCGAAGACTATCCTCTCTCCGAACACATGGACACCCTCAATAATCTGGCGCGGTCATATACTGGCTTTGATGATCAAGGCCGTGACGCGTTCCATGCCATCGTGAAAATGGCACAGCCCAAAACTCCGGAGGATGTAGCGGTACTGGCGGATAATTTTTATGAATTCACTGCAGTGCCGGGGCTCAAAACCCCCACGGAGTATGGCAGGTACATGATCATAGAATCCGGCCATTACGATTTAGATGAAAATCTGGAGGAATACATTGATTTCAAAGGATATGGAGAACACCGCATCCAAATGGAAAACGGAAGATTTACCGATTATGGATACATTGTCTACCGGGGCAGTACTCCCGCCGTGGAGGAACTGCTTTGCCAAAATGATCGGCAAAATATAAAAATGGGGGGTATGTAACATGCTGAAACATGCAAATGGGATAGCTATGTTCCTGGGCCATCCTGAACATCACTAAAATTGCAATGAGAGGTGTAAAAAATGGATAATGAAAATTTACAGTCGGCCTATATTGAGCAACTGAATGCCCTGCTGCCGAAAGTGGACTTTGCAAGGCTGGACAGATCCTGCAATTCAAACAATGACGAATACGCCAAAGAGATATTGAAGCAGATGCACGATCTGTTCGTGGAGGTCTACAACACCGACAATCTCGACTGTGGATATGAATTCGTTCAGCTGCCGGCTGTTATCCGGGGGCGAAACACCGGCCATATTGGACTTGGCCTAATCTACCTTGATCTTCAGTCCTCCGGTGAACACTGGGGCACCTTCTTTTTAACCCCGCGGGGAGTGATTGACCAGGGATTTGAAAAGATGAGGCCTGCGGATTCCAAATACCTTTCGGCGGTATATATTCCTTATGACTATTGGTATACCGTATCTATCGAGCGTGATCATCACGTGGACTTTGACCATATCCCAGAGAAAGTTGCGGAACTGTTGAATTCCTGCTATCCGGATCATCCGGAGCAAGGGCAGCACAGCGATATCCCAGGGCAAGGAGTATTAAAGGTTATTCGAGATAATTCCTTTTTCATGATAAAGCTATAAAATAAAGAATTCTTTATTTCTAGCTATTCCACAAAAAGTGTGGCATTGTGTTGTGCTAAGGAGGTGAGCAAATGGATGAAAAAGTGAAGGAACTGCTGGAGCAATGTCTTTTCGAGCGTGCGCAGGTTGTCTATGAGCTAATGATGGAAGCGCATCCCCATCTAAAGGAAATCGCCCACAAAGCCGCCATGCTCAGCGAAAAAATAGAACACAGCACCGTCATGGAAGCGGAAAGCAAGGAGTTGATGAAGCGATTTTTATCCTTATCCTCGGAAGCTGACTATGAATTTCAAAGATATCTGTATATCCAGGGTGCCAAGGACTGTGTGGCAATACTCAGAGAGCTTGGCGTAATTAAGTAGCACGGACGAAGACAACCGTGTCTTTTTTATCCCAAATTAATCAGTGGGGCCGTTTTCCCAAAAGGACAGCGACCCTGCTTTTTTGCGCCTTTTTTCGGGAAAACAGCCTGAAAAAAAGGAGGTGTTTCGATGTGGAACAGAAAAATGACGAGGCTCAGAGCGGGCTCATGAAAGCACGCACCCTGCATTTGGACAATGGGCAGCTTCGACTGACGCTGGGGGGAGGTGATGATTCCTGAACAGCTTCATGTCATGGATTGGCGGAAAGAAAGCACTGCGTGAGCTGATCGTCGCTCTCTTTCCACCGTATTACGAGCGATATATCGAGGTGTTCGGCGGCGGAGGCTGGGTGCTGTTTCACAAACCTCCCGGCAATGATTTCGAGGTCTACAACGATTTCAACAGCCTGCTCACAAATCTTTACCGATGCGTACGGGAAAAGCCGCAGGAACTGACGGAGGCCCTGCGGTTTGTACTCAACTCCAGAGAGGACTTTGAACTGGTGCGCAGCACCCTTGCCCGCGACAGCACCGCAAGTGACGTACAAAGGGCGGCATGGTTTTATCAGCTTATTCGCTACAGCTATGCCTCAGGACTTACAAGTTATGGCAGCCAGCCACATGATATCCGCTCCAACTTTCTCCTCATTGAACAAGCTCACCGGCGCCTTGCAAAGGTGGTGATCGAAAACAAGGACTGCGTCCATCTGATCCGGCAGTACGACCGCCCTGTCAGTTTCTTTTATTGCGATCCCCCGTACTTTGAAACCGAGGGGTACTATAAAAATATCGGCGAGGACGGCTTCTGCAGAAAGGATCATGTCCGGCTTAGGGATACCCTGATGCAAATCGAGGGGAAATTCCTGTTGTCATACAACGACTGTGATTTTATCCGGGAACTGTACGACATGCCTGGCGTCATGATCGAAGCGTTTACCCGGATCAACAACATTAAGCAGCGGTACGATAACGGTGCGCAGTTCCCTGAAATCCTCATCTCCAATTACGATATGCAGGAACGAAGCAGAGAGGCGCCCACGCAGATAAATTTATTCGAATTGCCGGGCAGCGAAAATTTTAAGGAGGATTAGACCATATGAAAAATAACGAGTACCCCGAGATTATGCTCCCCGAACGCGCCTGTGAGTTATGCGGCTTTGACGGCGTGGACACGCTTGATCTTCACACAGGCGAGGATATCCTCGTCATTCTTAAAGACAAGATGACCGCCATAGAGCTTGTACATGTGATTTTCATGCTCAGCGAAATGGCCACCGATCTGACCGTATTCCTCGCCAAAGCCTGCGGTATGTGCAATAACTGTGACGGCGAGGATGACGGCATAGACGAAAATGGCCCTGCCCAGTGGGTGGAGAGCTGTTCTCTTTGCCGGGATTTGCTGGACGACAGCCAGAACATTCATATCCCCGATTATCTTCTGGAAGAAGCAGGGATCTCCTGCAGTGCCAAGCTGGAAGCCAGCGCGGACAGGGACGGCGGCGAGATCACGGTCACGGAAGCGGGAAATCAGTTCGACATCTCCGATGTCCCGCCCGGCATTCTTAATGTGTTAATGCAGAGCGGCATCTGCCTTGCAGAGCTGGACGAGCTGATCATGACGGAGGAAATCGTCTATGGAAAATGATTTTATTTATCTTTATCCCTATTCCCGAAATGAATCAAAGCGACTGAATCAGCTTAACCTTTGGCGTGATAGCCACAAGGAAAACATCCGATGCAAAAAATCCATAGAGGACGCGATCCGTCGAGATTTCGACGGGACGCACCTGAAAGATGGGTGCGCCGAAAGTGTCATCATGGCATATGGCTACAAGCGCGTGAGCTGGGTCCTTGCCAACACCGTCAAGCAGCAGGATTGGAACAAGGATTTTTCCGAGGATAATAAAGAATGGGCGAAGCACACTTATATCCCTCCCGATAAGGATGGCGTCTATAACCAAAATTATAATCTGGACTTCGTGGTTGACAGTCAACCCGCGGTGTTAGACGGCTTCATCAACCAGTTTCGCCGTGCATATCAGGCCCTCGGACTGTTTGACTTCACCCACTGCGAACTGGACTCCAAATATCTGAACTATGAGGGCAAGGTGCTGGTGCTGTCACAGGACATCCTCAGCGAAAGCCACTGGAATCCGAAGAATCAGCTCTGGCTGGCAACTGGGGGATTCGGCTGCAACCCTAATTCTTCCGGCAGGGCGGTGCTTGCCACCTGCCTCGGCGATGACGAGAAAACCCGCTGGAACCGCTCGGATTTTACGGGAGTCCTAAAAGAGGTCCTTCTTCCCGATTGGGCCAGCGAAAAACTTGCAGAGCTCCAAAAACAACAAACAATGGACAGCGAAGCAGCCGGTATGGGAGGGTTGGAAATGAAGTGATGGAGGTGAGAACATGCCGGGCATTACGCTCGAAAGCGGTCTGATTTCCTACTATGGAACCCCTGCCGGATATACCGAAAAGGATCAGGCGGTTGTCGATCGCATCTTTCAGTGCGACGAACTGACCACATGGCTGCAGAGCCGGGGGCTGGCGCCGGTCTGGACAGACGGCGTGCTGGA
>DAITKX010000004.1:0-6177 GCA_036835995.1 Bacillota bacterium
GATGGGCGCTCCCATGCGCTCCGGGCCGTATTCCGGGAAACCCTGGACATGCTTGCCTGAACTGAACGCCACATCGGCGAGGAGCAGGCACGCGGTCTTTGCGCCCTGGCCTCCGCGGCCGTGCCAACGAATTTCTACGATATCTTTCATATTTTTTTTACCTCCTAATGCTGCGTATTTCCAATATGCCCGAAAGTATAAACGGGGCTAGGTGCGCAACGGAAAAATTCCAATCCGGCTTAACTGAAAAATTGCGTTTCGGTTAAAACCGTGCAATTTCTGTATGGCACCTTCCAGACATTTTCTCCGAAAATGTGGATAGGTGCGCAAGCCGGGGAATTTCCGTATGGCGCCTGCCGACGTTTGCCTTTTTACCCCGAGCTTGCTCGGCTGGTAAAATGGACAGCAGCGAGCGAAGCGAGTCGGAGTGTCGCTTGCGACACGTTGCTTCGCAAACGGGGCTAGGTGCGCAAAAAAAGCTTCCGTCCTGCAAAGGACGAAAGCTTATAGCTGTCGTTATACCACCTGTTACTGCATACCAACATACGCGTTCCCTATAACGGGGGAAAACCGTCAAAACCTACTCTTCTCTTGACATTCTGCCTGGCGGTCGTGCCGCCCTCAGAGCTGCCTGGAATTTCGGCCTGCGACTCAGGAGTGATTTTCCGCCGTTTTCTACTGGTATCGGGCTCCCACCGTCCCCGACTCGCTGCGACGTTTGAAAAAGACGTACTCTCTCCATCACGGTCTTTATCGATTGATGTTGAATTCAGTATAGTGAAAAGAAATCTGTTTGTCAAGATGAAATTTCAGGATTTTTTTTGTTATAAACCAACAAATCAATTGAATAAGTTTTTACACAAATTATAAAGCGCCATGGTAAACTCGATTTTTCCCTCAGAGCCTTGGTCGAATTTGACGCCGTACTCGTAATAATTTTCCTCAAGCTCCTGGATCCAGATCGGGTATCCGCAGATCTCCACTTTTTTGTCCTCCTGCATTTGGATCATAAATTGAAGCGTCAGCTCTTTGTTCACGGGAAGCCTGATTTCCGAAGCAAAGCATAGCCCGTCCGAACTGATATTTTTTACGTTCACCTTCATCTTGTCGACCTGGAATTTCCCCGAGACCCCCGTGATGGACATCATCGCCTCCAGGGGCTTGGGAAGCTTGATCCTGAGGTACTTTCGCATGTCCTCCCTTTCCTGCTTTTCACTGAGGCCCTGATAGGGCGGACACGTTTCATTTACCAGCAGCTGTTCAAATTCCTTCACCGGCATCGGCTTATTATAAATAAATCCCTGCCCGGTATAGCAGTTCAACCCCTTCAGACATGTCAGCTGCTCCTCATTCTCGATTCCCTCGGCTACCAGCTTGATTCTGAGCTCCTGGGCCAGGTCGATGACGGATCTGGTAACGATGGTGCTGGCGTCGTCCGCCATTACATTCTTGACGAAGGAACGGTCTATCTTTAAAATATCGATATTGAAAGTACTCAGATAGGACAGCGAGGAAAATCCCGTTCCGAAATCGTCCAGAGCAACCTGAATCCCCGCATCCTGCAGCCTCTGAATATCTACGATGGCTTTTTCGGGATTTTTCATAAAGATGCTTTCCGTGATCTCCATGATCAGAAAGTGGGGGTCCAGCTCGAATTCCCGGATCGTATTGATGATATTCTCCACAAAATGCTTTTCAAAGAACTGAATGCTGGAATAATTCACCGAAACCTTGATGGGAGACATTCCCTGCTCCATCCAGCTCTTATAGTTTTTGCAGACCTCCCGAAGCATCCAGTTCCCCATCTTGATAATAAATCCGCTCTCCTCCGCAAGGGAGATAAATTCATTGGGCGAAACCATCCCCCATTCGGGATGATTCCAGCGAATCAGTGCCTCCGCTCCCAGGATCTCGCTGGTTTCCAGCTTGACCAGCGCCTGATAGTAGACTTGAAGCTGATTTCTCTCGATGGTTTTCAGCAGGTCGTTGCGAAGAACAACCTGTTTATAGATCTGTATTCCAATATCTGAGGAATAAAACCGATACCGGTTTTTCCCCTCGTGTTTGGCCCGCAGCAGGGATATATTAGCATAGTTGATCAGCAGATCAGGGTCCTTTTCATCAAAGGGATACATGCTGATTCCAAGGCTCACCGACATATCCAGCTCGTAGAGATCCACCTTGTAGGCGTCTATGAATAAATCCTTGATTTTTCTTACAGCCTCTTCATATTCCCACTTCCGATTTAAATTTTGTATGATGATCGCAAACTGGTCGCCGCTGTAACGGCAAAGGAACCCGTCGCCGTTCAAGAATTCCTGTAAGCGGCAGGCGACCTGAAGAATGAGCTGATCTCCGAGCTGATATCCCAAAGCGTCGTTTACATAGCGGAAGCTGTCGATATCGAGCATGATCAGAGCAAAACTGAAGTTCGGATCGGTGTTCTCCTGACTGAGCTGCTTCATTTTATTTTTCAAAAAAACTCTGTTGGGAAGCTTTGTCAGTTCGTCGTGAGTGGCTAGATATTCGATCTCCTTCTGGTCCTCAATGCGATCCGTAATATCGCTCCAGTTGATTACGAGGCCCTGGATGGAGGGCTCCGTCAATTGGTTGGTGATCGTATATGTAAGGTAATTCAATTTTCCGTTTATGTCTTTTACCGTCAGTTCGCCCTGCATTTTTTCCTCAGGGTATTGAAGGACGTAATCCACCATATAGATGAATTTCTCTTTATCATCTTCTT
This sequence comes from Bacillota bacterium, assembly GCA_036835995.1. GTDB lineage: Bacteria > Bacillota > Clostridia > Peptostreptococcales > Anaerovoracaceae > Anoxybacterium. The sequence continues at coordinate 2,744 of DAITKX010000004.1, forward strand.
CCGTCACCAGCTCCAGCGTGCATTTTCCGATTCGCTCCTCTGCCGGTATTCCGGTGACCTTTTCCCCCGCGGGGCTTATATATTGAATTATGAGGTCGGGAGTAATGATCTCAAAGATGTCGCTGGATTGCTGCACCAGCACTTGAAACCGATTCCCGGATATGTAATTCTTTATGTCCTCAGGCTGCAAGTCGTAACCCTCCCGGTAATCAAACGAAACCTCCAAATCGCATGCTTTTTTCGCATCAATCCGGAGGTTTCCCCGTTGCTTCAATCGATGCGGACTTATTCTAATTTTTCCTATGCCTGAACTCGTCCGCCTTGTTTTCGACCTTGTTCTTCCAGAGCTCCGCCCTATCTCCGAACTTGTCCATTAAGTCTTCCGTTCTATCCCCCAGCTTATCCTTCAAATCATCCGCACGGTCCATGACATCTTCCATTCCGGCCGCCGCTCTCCCTTGAAAGGCCTCCGCTTTATCTTCGGCAAAATCCCTAAAATCATTAGCCTTATCCTCCGCAAAATCTTTTAAGTCATCCGCCTTATCTTCCGCAAAGCTCTTAAAATCATCCGCCTTATCTTCGACAAAATCCTTAATTGCTTCCGCCCGGTTCCTGATTTCTCCTGCGGTATCCTTCGCCGGCCCCTTCATATTGTTAAAAATACTCATTTTCATTCCTCCCCTGCTAAGCATTTTCAAAGTTATTTTACCATAATTCCCTTATTTAATGCAATTAAAATCTTTATTTTTTGTCAACTTTTACCAATTTCCATCAGGATTCTATTTTTTAATAGCATAAGAGTCAGCGCGGACATGAGAATGCCCGTTCCGATGAGCATCCATTCGATCCTGAAAAGATCAGACAGCGGACCGAACACCAACATTCCCAAAGGCATCATAGAGCTTGAAATCATAGTCAGGACGCCGAAAACCCTTCCGAGAAATTCTTCTTCCACCTTTTGCTGCAGCAGGGCGGTGAAAGGAGTGCTGAAAATCGGCATGGAAAATCCGACGATTACCATGACGGCCAGATAGATCCAGAACACCGGAATCACACCCAGAGCCACGGTTCCCAGCCCCATGATCAATCCCGCCATGACCATGGTGTATACCTTATTTTTAAAACCGCCCCAGGCGGCGATCAGGAACCCTCCGGCCATCATCCCGGCGGAAAACGTGATCTCAATTGCGGTGAGCCGCCACACGTCATTGCCGAAGCTCCTCGATACCTGCAGAGGGGTAAGAAACGCCATGGGCGCCGCCAGAATGAAAAACAGGCCGCAAAAGACAAACACAGCCTTCACGAACTGATGATGCGCAATATAGCGAAATCCTTCGCGCAAATCTCTGAAATAGCCGATTTTTTGTTTTTCCCGGGCCTTTGCGTGGGCCGGTACGCGGAGAAACAGGAGCAGGGTTGCAATTCCTATCGCGGCGGTGGCTACGTCGATAAAAAAGATGATCTCGATTCCCACCATAGCCAGCAGCGCACCGCTTGCCACGGGGGAAGCCAGGGTGGTCAGCGACTGAATACTGCTGTTGGCCCCGTTTACCCTCAGCAGCTTCTCCTCCGGCACGATCTGCGGTATAAACGCGCTGACAGCCGGCATCTGCACGGCCTGTCCCAAACCCCGAATTCCCGATATGAGGAACAGCAGCCAGAACTCCTTATACCCCGCGATAAACAGTATGCCCATGAGCAAAGTGACCGCGGCGATCATGGAATCGGATAAAACGATAAGGACTTTACGGTTGTAACGGTCCGCCCATACTCCTCCAAAAGGCGACAGGAAAAAGGTCGGCAGAAAACCGCAGATGATGTAAAGCGTCATCATAGCGCCGGATTGGGTTTTCATGGTGATATACCACATGATGGCGTACTGCACCAGAGAAGAACCAAAAAGAGATATGGTCTGGCTGGCAATAAAAAGTATGATATTCTTCTTCCAATTTTCCTTCATAATCGACCCTCTTGGTTTTGTTCAATCAACAGACCGCTTTTTCTCCGTTCGCTCCTAATCTTATCAGGTTTCATCCCCGCGTGCAACAATGCCGGTTCCCATACGGCAAGGTTGTCTTATTTTTTGATTAAAAATAGTATTAACTGTTTTTTCCCGTAATATATTTGTTAAGTGAGAGGTACCTTTTAGATGTGCAGGGTGCTGTGAAAGGAGGAAATAAGATCATGGCGGATACCGATTATTCCACAAATCCCACCGATGAGCAAAGGCGTCAGCTGCTTCAGGAGGCCCTGACCCGGGCAGGCAGGCAGGCGGACTTTGAGAATATCGTGGAGTTGCTGAGCCCGCCGCCGGATCTGACCCGGTTATTTACCCCGGGCGCTATGCGCGGCATCCGAGTCGGCGTCATCGGCGCAGGGCTGGCCGGCCTCGCGGCGGCTTATGAACTGAGAAAGCTCGGCGCTGATATCACCATCTTTGAAGCCCGCAAGGACCGGATCGGGGGCAGGGTCTATACCTTTTATTTCGACCGGTCGGGGGAATATTTCGGAGAGTTCGGTCCCACGAGGATCCCGGTCTCCCACGAGACGTCCTGGCACTATATCAATCTTTTCCATCTGGATACGGAGGCTCTCAGCGGCCCCAACCCCAACAATTTCATCTACGCCCACAACACCAGGATCCGGCGAGATCCGAGGAGTCAGAACGTGACCGATTATCTTTATCCCTTATACGATCTGACGGAAACCGAGAGGAATACCCCCTGGAACGTATTGAGCGATTACGCGGAAAATACCGTTATGAATCAGCTGACGCCGGAGCAGCGGACGGACATATTAAAGATACAGCCGGAATACACGCCCGAATACGCGGCTGCCACCAGGCTTTCCAACCGTCAGACCTACGAAATGCTGGGACTGAGCCAGGGCGTGGTGAATCTGCTGTCCGCCGTTGACCCCTTTGGGTTTGCCGGCTTAAACATAAGCTATGACGATACCATGAATACATCCTACTCTCTGGATTTTCTCAATACATACAGAATTACAGGCGGAATGATTCGCCTTCCTCTGGCGTTTTACAGTTCCCTGACGGATAACGATCCTCTGGAAATAGATTTCCCCTCCTATTTTCTGGGTAAGGTCGACATCCGGTTCGGCCAGCCTGTCAACGGGATCTCCCGGGCCAAAGCCGGCGGAGGGGTCGAACTGCGCTATCAGAATCTGAGAGGGACGGAATTGACGGAAGACTTTGATTACGTAATCTGTGCGATCCCATTTTCCACGCTGCGGGAAGTTCAGATCAGACCTCTATTCAGAAATGAAAAAATGCAGGCGATACGGGAATACAACTATATGGATGCAATGAAGACAAACTTTTTATGCAAGAAACGGTTTTGGGAAGAGGACCGGGACTACGGCAGAATGAACGGCGGAATATCCTTTACCGACCTGCCGATCCAGTCCATCTTCTATCC
>DAITKX010000004.1:6192-30903 GCA_036835995.1 Bacillota bacterium
GTTGCGGAGACGGAGAGGACTGCTCGCCATACAGTCCCGGCGTACTGATGGCATCCTACAATCTGGACCAGGACGCGGAAAGGGTTTCCAACCAGGCGGACCAGCGCCGATTTGACCTGATCTGCCGCAACGTGGAAGAGGTTCACGGGCTGCCGCCGGGATACCTGAATTCTGCGGTGGACAGTTACAAAACGGTGCATTGGAATGCGGAGCAATGGGCCCGGGGCGCCTTCGCCGCAGGTTATCCGGGGCAGCGAGTACGATTTGCGTACAGCATGCTGCAGCCCGAGTACGGCGGAAGGGTCTATTTTGCCGGCGAACATATCTCCGCAAAGCAGGGCTGGATCCAGGGCGCGCTGCGGTCAGGCAAAAACGCCGCCAATATGCTCATTCAAAACCTCAAGCTGCCTCAGAATCGGTAAAACACAGGGTAGAAGGGGAATATTTCCTTCTACCCCTTTCTATTATCTGTCCTTCAGCAGATATTCCTTCAGCGCCTCGACCCCTTCCTTTGTCTTCGAAGAGGTGATAAAAAAAGGTTCTTCCAGACCGATCTCCCTGAAATTTTTCAGCAGCAGCTCCAGATCGTTCCTCTTTTCCTCCAAATCGTTCTTCGTGATCACTCCGACCCTTTTCGCGTTGAAAACCTGCGCAAAGTTCGGCGGGAAGCTGAAGACCGGCTGGTCGAAGGACTGGACAAAAAGCACCGCGTCCGCATCCTGAGAAGCGGATATGATATACTTATGCATCATGGGGCTCTCCAGATATTCTCCCGGTGTGTCAATGGTATTCTCTCCATAGCAAATCGCCTGGCTCTTCATCACTTCAAAATCTTCCGAATTGATGCAGTTTGCCAGGCTTGTCTTACCGATACGTGAATTCCCAATGAGCATAATCTTTTTCTTCATGTTTTCGTAATATCGCAGGGCGTAAAGCCAAGCATGTTTTTCAGCACTTCATTGATTTCGCTGAGGGCGGCAAGAACGCCGGAAACGTCGCCCGTAATGATCAGCGCGCCGGTGAACCGGTCCAGAAACCCGATGCTGACCGGAGCTACCTTCGTAGCGATATCGGCGGCAATAATGGATGTCTCGCTGGGCGTCAGCGTTACGATGCCGATGGCGCCGCATTTCGACAGCCCCAGCCTTTGATAAATGTCCTCTTCCGGCGCCGCGATCATGTGCGCCAGCGTGACCTGCTTTCCCGGAACGAATTCCTGTATGATTCTATGCTTTTCAGACAAAGTAAGCCTCCTTTAGATCAGGTTTTCCACCACCATCGGGTGGGGTCTCGGAATGACGATGCTGCGCACAAGCTGACCTTTCTCCGACGCCAGACCGCTTCCTGCCGCTACCGCGGCCTTTACCGCGGCCACGTCGCCGCTCAAGACCACATAGGCCTTGCCTCCGATGCCAAATGCAATATGAAGGCGCAGGGGTTCCACTTCCCCCGTTTTTAACGCCAGATCCGCCGCTTCGATCAAAGCTGCCGCGCTGAAGCACTCGATGAGACCCAGGGCGTTGACGTGATCGACGCTTGCAGTGCCTGCAATGGCCGGAATCAGGGATTGATGGATGTTAGGGATGATAAAGCTGTCAACCACGCATTCCGGCGCCTTATCCGTTCCGGCGCCTACGGATTGCTGAACCCCGGAGGTATCTCCGGCAACGATACTGATATATTTGCCGGGACAGACCGTTTTGCTTACGAGGAGCGTAACATCCGCTACCTTGCACATAGCGTCGGTGCTGTCGATTCCCTGAACGATACTGTTAAACTCCACCATTCCGATTGCTGTTACGTCCATTAGCTGACACCGCCTTTCTCAATGATAATTCCGCCGTCGCCCACCGCAGCCACCGTACCGCTGATGCTGGCATGGATGTTGGCTCCCAGCTGGCCTTCCCTGATCTTCGCGATCAAGTCTCCCCGGTTCACCGTATCACCCGGCTTTACCACCGGCTCGCAGGGGGCTCCCACATGCTGTTTCAGCGAAATCTGCACCCGGTCAAATTCCAGGATCCCTTCCTGAAGCGGAGCTTCCAGATAATAATAGTCTGCGAGGCCGATCCTTCTCGCGATCTGCTTGGATGGGACCAGTCTGGATTCCCAGATGGGATCTTCCTTGGCCAGCGCGCCGTCATATTTGACTCCCTGTTTCGCAAGCTCCGCCTTGATGGCCTGATTGACTCTTCTGGGGGAGATGTTGACAGGGCAGGCGTAAAGTTCGCATACGCCGCAGTCGGAGCAGAGCATCGCGCCTTTTATGACCTGACTTTCCGTCATTCTGCCGTAATTTACGGCCCGGATGGTCATATGGGGTTTCAGATCCCTATGCCCGATGATATGCCGGGGGCAGAGGTCCGTACACATCTGGCACTGTTCGCAGACGGTTTTGACGATTTGCATGATCTGTGACATCGGTTTGGTCTTGATCCTGATCAGCGTATGATCCTCAGGCAGGACAACAAGTCCGCCGCTGGTCTTGGTCACGCTGCTGTCGAGAGACGCCAGCATTTTACCCATGATAGGGCCGCCGTCGATATAGACATTTCCGCCGCTGACCGCGTTGCCCGTCTTTTCGAGAAGCTGCCGGTACGTTATGCCGATGGGTACCGTGACCGTGACGGGATTCCTTACATTCCCCGTAACCGTAATGGTACGGTCGGTCACCGGCTTGTCTTCCATGGCGCCCGCGACGTTGATCAGGGTTTGAACATTGCTGACCACCGTTGCGATGGAAATGGGAATGGAGCCCGGAGGCACCGTCTTTCCCGTCGTCATCTTAATGGTCATAAGTTCGTCGCCGGCAGGATAGACGTCCCTCAGATATTCGATCCTCATCCCGCCCTTCAGCAGCGGGCGCAGCCTGTCGACGGCCTTGTGATACTTCTCCTTTGCCGCGATGATCCCTTCCCTTGCGGATACGGCCTCCATGGCAATGCCAAGCCCCCCGACCAGATCTTCCGCGTCCCGCTCCGCAAGCTGCTGGTCGACGCGAAGCAGAGGCTCGCATTCCGCAAGATTGACGATGACGGTTTCCGCTTTTGTCTTATACTTGACATGGGTCGGAAAGCCGGCTCCGCCGGAGCCTACCACGCCGCCGGCTTCAATCTTTTTTATGATCTCTTCGCTTCTCATTTTTCAAACAACTCCGAATCAACGATTCCTACGATATTGGCGTCGATGGGCAGATGTGTGTCTCCCTCCGCCTGCCTTGCGGAGGAGCCGGAGACGACCATCACGATTTCGCCCGCGCCGGCGCCGATTTGATCTCCTGCAATCATGGTATTTCCGAAGTTATGGATCTCCTCAACCTGACCTTTGGAATCGAAGGTCAGGTTGATCGGTTGAACAACTAAAAATTTTATGCCTCGGAGAGTTTCTTCCTTCCTTGTGGACCATATCTGGCCCATGACTTTTGCTAAAATCATTTTACTTCTCCTTCTCGGCAGATCCGTATCGACTTCCGCCTTGCCATATCTGTCGCAAGGGAAGTAACGATGCATTTTCTGCCAATGGTGACGACGGAGCCCTTGCAGATATCCTGCAGGTCCCGTTCTGTCAGTGCCTTATACTGCCAATCGACCGCATTTGCCACCTCCGCGCATGGAACAGGGGCCTTCACCGCGGTCGAAAAATCTTTATCCGATTTAGGGCAGTCTCTCTCCGCGGACTGCATTCCGTCATCGCTGACCTTGACCCCGTAGCTCCTGATCCTGTCGAGATGATCCAGAAAAAGCTTCCTGTATGATTCCGGCCTGACCCTGGACAAGTTGGAAAGGCGCAGAAGCTCGATGCTGCCCGCGCCGCCCGCAAGCTTTTGCTGAACGATTTTCAAAAGCGGTTCGTCGGCAATTCCCAGAGCGAGTTTCGCGATGAAGTTCAGCGACGGCTGATATATCCTCAGTTTGCTCCATTCCCCGCGGGAAGCCGCGTCACAGCTTAAAAATCCGTCGCCGCCGTCAGGCCGCTCCTGGCAATATACATTCACCCTCCAGTCAAAGGGAAGGTTTTCAAAAGTATCCCTGGTTTCGATCAGGGTCAAATCCTTGCTTAAGTCCGCGCCGCCGTATCCGCCCGCTCCGTTCCGGATCAGGTCCTGGATCCGCTTATCGGCCATGATCAGTTTTACAAGGGCCGCAAGATTATCCTGTTCCATATCACACCTCCAAAATCAGAATTGCCTTGTCTCCGTTCTTTACAAGGGCAGCATTGGCTTCATCCGTATCGATATGGAGATCCATCGCATACTGATCACCGACCCTTACGTTGACATTCTCCAGCTTGACGGGACGTTCCGTCTTCAGATACGCCGTGACCTCATCCCTGTCAGAAAGCCCCATTTCCGCGGCTCTCACCGGATCGAGATGCAGATGCCGCTTCGCGATGATGACGCCTTTTTTCAGTTCCAGCGTTCCCTTGGGTCCTGCCAGGGTGACGCCGGGAGTGCCGTCAATGTCGCCGGAATCCCGGACAGGGGGCTCGAGTCCAAGCTTTACGCTGTCAGAAACGCTGAGTTCCACCTGGGCTTCCTTCCGAACCGGCCCCAGGATGCGGACGCGTTCTATCTTTCCCTTCGGCCCGATGACGTCCAGGGTTTCGGCTGCCGCATACTGTCCCGGCTGGGAAAGATCCTTTATCCTTGTCAGCGCATACCCCTGTCCGAAAAGAGTTTCCATATCCGATTGGCTTAAATGGATATGCCTGTTGGAGACACCGACGTTGACTTCGAACCGGCGTTCCTTTTCCTTATCGTATATCGCACCGGCTTTTTTGACTCTGGCCTTTTCCAGACAGACCAGAATATACATGGCGCTGGAAAGACGGTTCAAAGCGGACACAATGTCCTCCCGCCTGCATTTTCCGTCTGACGTGACAAAGGCGTTGATTGCGGCCAATTCCACCTCTCTCGATTTTGCCCGAAGCACATGAAGTTTCGCAACGCTCGTTCCATGTTCCCTCGATACAAAGGAATGCTTTACCCCGAAGTATTTCACCGGATCGTGGCTTACCGCCCGAAGCTGTTCCTTATCAAAGCCGAATATCAGCGGAAATTCAAATTCTTTCTCTAAAACTTCCGCCTGCATCAGGCCCCTGCAAAAAACCACGACTTCCTCCAGTTTTTCCGCCATGCCGCTCAGACCTCTGTCGGTAAACCAGAGCTGGGTCTCCACAAGCTGGGTAATAAAGGAGTCGAGTTCCCCCCTGAGCCGTATGGCAGGGTCCGATTTCAACACCAGCTTCTTCCCGTGGAGGTGGGTCATATATTCGGGTTTGTCTTCTTCGATCTCCACGCGGATCCCTTTATTCCGGATGAATTCCCGGGCGGAAGGGGTGATCACACTACCCTGGGGGATCTTCAAAACTGCAATTTTTTCCTTTGCCCAGTTTGTCCTCAGATCATTTTCTGTTACGATCATGGTATCACTGCTTTCTGCTCTGTGGCCGCTTATTTGTTATCACCTGCAGGCAGAATACTTTCCACTTCCATGTGCGGTCTTGGAATTACATGAACGCTGATGAGTTCGCCGACTCTCTGAGCCGCCGCCGCACCCGCGTCCACTGCCGCTTTCACTGCTCCCACGTCTCCCCGGACCATAACCGCGACATATCCGCCGGTGACATGTTCTTTCCCTGCAATCTTGACGTTGGCAGCTTTCAGCATCTGATCCATCGCTTCGATTGAAGCGATCAGACCTTTTGTTTCGATCATTCCCAGAGCGATTGTATTCTTTTCCATTTAAAGATTCCTCCTTATAAACCAAAAATCGGAAGCGAGAGTCATTTTAATCTCGTTATAACTTCCGCCACTATTTCGGCAATTAATTTTTCGCTGACTTCCATGCTGTCAGGCGGGCTTGACGCTGGCTGAGAAACCGCTTCCCGCGGTGTGATAAAACCGGCCGGGAGCTCCGGCATCCCTGAATGCCACGCCGCCCGTTTGATGTTCAGCAGGTGCTTCGGCCCGACATTCTCGGAAACGCTTGAGCCTCCCCAGGTTCCGCAGCCCAATGTGAACGACGGGGCCAGGTTCGTCGTGGCGCCGACGCCGCCCAAGGCGGCGGGGGTATTGATCAATACTCTGAAGATCGGCTTCTTCAGAACAAACTCTGTGATTACGTCCATATCGGAGCAGTGGATTGCCAGGCTATGACCGATCCCACCCAGCTCCAAAAGCTCGATGCACCGTTCGCAGCCGTCATGCCAGTCGTTGACGGTATAATAGCCCAACACGGTGGAGAGCTTCTCATAGGACAGCGGCCATTGGGGACCGACGCCATCCAGACGGGCGATCAAGCACCTTGCGGATTTCGGTACGTCGATGCCGGCAAGCTCTCCGATAAACTGCGGAGCTTTTCCCACAACCTTGGGGTTTACACCGTGAGATGGAAGGATCACCACCCTGGAAACCTTTTCCGTCTCTTCCCTGGTAAGGAAGTGCCCGCCTCTTTTTTTCAGTTCTTCTATCAGCTGATCGGAAATGCAGCTTTCCGCGACAATCGACTGCTCCGAAGCACAGATGGTCCCGTTGTCAAAGATTTTGCCCGTAATGATGTGTTCCGCGGCCTTCGCCAGGTCCGCGCTCCTGTGTACAAAGGCCGGAACGTTGCCGGGACCGACCCCCAGAGCCGGCTTTCCACTGGAGTAAGCCGCTTTCACAAGGGCACTGCCTCCCGTCGCAAGGATCATGGAGACATGCTTATGCTTCATGAGCTCGTTGGTCCCCTCCATGGAGGGCGCGGTGATACAGCTGACACAGCCTTCCGGCGCTCCCGCTCTCACCGCCGCATCGTGGACGATTCTGGCTGCCTCTTTCGTGCAGGCCGCAGACGACGGATGCGGGGAAAACACGATGGTATTCCTTGTTTTCAGGGAAATCATCGATTTGAAGATCACCGTGGATGTAGGATTCGTCGTGGGCACGATACCGGCGATAACGCCTACAGGCTCCGCGACCTCCCAAATTCCTTCCGCATCATCCCTTCGGATGATGCCCACTGTTTTCATGTCCTTTATGTGTTCATAAAGGACCCTTGAAGCAAAATAGTTCTTAAAGCACTTGTCTTCGTATTTTCCCATCTCTGATTCAGAGACCGCCAGATCCGCCAGCAGGCAGGCATTCTTTTCACCGGCCTCGGCGACGGCAAGACAGATTCTGTCCACCTGCTCCTGGGTAAAGGTCTTCATGATGTCCTGTGCTTTTTTTGCCTTATTGACAAGATTTCGCACCTCTTGAAGCGTAGCAAGATCTCTATCAAGTTCCAATTCAATCACCTCGTCCCTATCAACCGCCTAAATATTTTAACGGGTTCTGCGCAACGTCGATTACCGCGTTCTGGAAGGCTTCGCATGCCGCCGTGCAGGAGCTTTGTGAGCCTGAAAGCAGCGCTCCTCCGAAGTTGGTCTCCGATGGCGGCCCGTAGAAGACCCTCAGATCTACTTCCGCGGCTTTCAATGCCGCGTCGATTCCGAACATCGCTTCCAGCGGGCAGGCCATCAGGTATGCGACAGGCTCGCCCTCCTGAATTCCACAGGCCTTGGAAAGATAGCTTCCCGTTCTGGAAATGGTATGTGCGTACCATGCGGTCTCTCCGCCGTCATTGGTATAATAGTACGCCTCGTTTTCCAGCATATCGATGCAGGCATCGACCCCCGCCCGCACCTCCGCAGGGGTCGGCCCAGCCAGAATGCCGATAACCTCGCCGCTCCTGGGACCGGATGCCTGTCTGGAGCCTCCATAGAAGCTCTTTGCGTATACGACTCCTACCTCCGCCTTCTTTGTCGCTTCGTCCAATGCGGTGTAAGTAGCATCGTCCAGCGTGGCGGTAAGCATGCCGATGGATCTTTGATCGGACGTCAATCCCAATTGCTGCGCCAGATCATAGGAAACGTTCGGGATCAGTCTTACTGCTAAAACCTGAGGTTTTATTGGTTCTATCATCACTTATCAGTCACCTCCTCTAATTTTTAGATTGACTCCGGACGCTTTTGCATCCAGTATCTTCTTGATTAATGCCGCGATGTGCGCTCCGGCTTCAACGGCGGGCGTTCCGCCCTTGTGAATGTTGCTTATCACCGTTCTTTCACTCTCGATCACCCCGGCTCTCGGATTATAAACGATGTAGGCGCTCATGCTTTCCGCAGTGCCCAAGCCGGGTCTTTCTCCGATAAGGTTTACGCAGACGTCGGGTTGAAGGACTTCGCCGATAGAGTCCATCAGTCCGACCCTGGCATAACCTGCCATGATCGGTGTGCCGACTTTGAGCCCCATGGACTGGAGACCCTGAAGCAATGCCGGAAACAAATCGGGGAGGTTTGCCTCCACGGCTCTGCTGGATAGTCCGTCTGCTGCGAGAATCTGAACCTGCGGCCTCTTCTCACATTCTTTTTCTAATTTTTTTGTGCTTTCATCGTTTAAAACTCTGCCCAAGTCCGGCCTGGTCAGGTATTCGTCCTTATCCCTGCAGGCGGACTTTACAAAGACCATTTTGTATTTGGCCGCGTCCTCCTCGGAGATTTCACCCAGCACCGAGTCCTGGGCGACGGCATGATCCGCCCGAAGCCGTAACAGGGTTTCCGTCAGCGGCCTCGAACCTGCCCTCCATACCCCAAGCCTTGCGGCTGTAAATCTTTTCATATCCATGTAGAGATCTTTATTCTTTGGATCTGGAACTAAAAGCTGAGTCTGCAGGTCAACGGCGGAAAAATCAGCCCCATCGGAACTGTCGATAATTTGAGCGGCCTTGACGGAAGCTTCTTTCGCTGCCATGCCCCGGGCGGTTCTTCCGGCCTCCTCCGCCGGGCCGGAATCCGTTTTGCCGCTATCTGTTATCGCGATTTCATTCAGTACCTGCTCTATGATCATCTTTATGCTGTCTTCCATGCCTCTCATTTCTGCCGCCCCTCCTGCCTGGTGAATATACTGGCGTCCCCTGCCAGAGGAGTCAGCCTGCCGTCTTTCAAAATGCCCATCTTTTCACACCAGGCGTTGAATTCCGGAAGCGGTTTTACCCTCATCGCTTCTCTCAGCGCCGCTATGTCATGATAACTTGTGCTCTGGTAATTCAGCATGATATCGTCCCCCATAGGAATGCCTATTAAATAATTGCATCCCGCCGCCGTAAGGAGTACGGCCAGGTTTTCGATATCGTTCTGATCCGCCTTCATATGGTTTGTGTAGCAGGCGTCACAGCCCATGGGGACCCCTGCGAGCTTACCCATGAAATGGTCTTCCAGTCCGGCGCGGATGACCTGTTTTGAATCATAAAGGTACTCCGGCCCGATAAAGCCCACTACCGTGTTGACAAGAAACGGCTTGTAATGTCTCGCCAGTCCGTAACATCTCGCTTCCATGGTGACCTGGTCAGAATCATAGTGACCGTTGGAGGAAAGCTCGGCGCCCTGGCCCGTCTCAAAATACATGATGTTCGGTCCGGTCCCCTTGCCGTATTTCAGCCCCAGTTCATAAGCCTCGTCCAGAATCTCCCTATTGATCCCAAAGGCTTCATTAGCCACTTGAGATCCGGCGATGGACTGGAACAGGCAGTGGATCGGAGCGCCCTTTCTGCAGGCTTCCATCTGAGTCGTGATATGGGCAAGGACACAGACCTGTGTCGGGACATCCCACTTGTCTACAAACTCGTACATGGTGTTAAGGGACCGCATGGTCGCCTCCACCGAGTCGTCTACCGGATTTAGGCCGATCAAGGCGTCTCCTGTTCCGTACGCGAGGCCTTCCCGCATACTTGCGAGAATGCCTTCCGGAGAATCTGTTGTATGGTTGGGCTGCAGTCTGGAGGCCAGAGTTCCGGCCAGGCCGATGGTGGTATTGCAATGCGCCGTGATTTTGATTTTGGACGCGCCCAGGATCAGGTCCAAATTGCTCATGAGCTTCGCAGCCGCCGCGATCATTTCCGGCGTCCTGCTGGTCCTCTTGATCTGAGCTTCTGTCGTCTCTGTATCTAAAATGTATTCTCTCAATTGGGCTGCGGACCAATTCTTGATATCGTTATAGATCGTCTCGTTTACATCCGATTCGATGATTCTGGTCACTTCATCGATCTCGGCGGGCACCACGGGATTTTTTCTCAGATCTTCCAGCGTCAGTTCAGACAGCACGATCTTGGCCGCGACCCTCTCAGCGGCGTTCTCTGCCGCGATTCCGGCCGAAACGTCCCCGGATTTCAGTTCGTTGGCCTTTGCCAAAACCTGTTTTATATCCTTGAATTGGTATGTATGCCCGGACAATTTCGTTATTAATTTCAATTGTCTGACGCCCCCTTATGCCCTGTTATTGAATATTAAAGTTTTAACGACTACCGGCAATGCCTCGGCATAGCTTAACGCTTTTCCTATGTCGATATAATCCCCGGAGAAAGCCCTGATGCCGTCGATACAGACAAGATCGGAATCTCCGAGCCGTTTCAGTATCCCCTGGCCGATGACTTTAGCGACATCCTGCTCCATGATGACCACCTTCGGATGGCTTGGAATTTGCGGGAGCTGCTGAGCGATCCTGTCCGTCAGCTCATCGATGCTTTTAAAATCAAGACTATCCAGTGTTGGGATATCCAGCGCAACGCAGGTATGCAGGGAATTCAGAAACCTTCCGGAAGGGCCGACCCAGTCGTAATGCTCATTTTTGATCTCCGGGACCACGACGGGAATGTTCCGGATGGGGAGGCAATCCCTCTTCACTGTAACCGTGGAACCCGATATGTTTACCGTATGGACCCCCGCACCCATTACCGTAGCGTGGATGGTCTCGGCTCCGGATATTACCTCGAAGGTCCGGTATGCCCTGCCGTTTTTATACGCTTCCGCGAGAAGAGGACCCACGTCGCCGTGTATCCACCAGTCGCGGACCGGTTTCTGATAGATGTACCGGGACACGCCGCCGGAGAAGATGATCTTTTGCGGCATAACCTTCGGCAGGTCGTTGTTGACGGTCAACTCCCTTGTGATATCGGAAGTGGGTTCCAAAAAGAGAACCTCATCTACCGATTTGACCATCTGGGCCAGGACCGTCTCGATACCCCGTTTCTGTATCTCCAGGCCCTCACTTCCGGCCAGACCGCAGGACAGTTTTTCCGAAATGATCCTGGCGGCTTTGGCCATGTACTTTATTTGATGTGAGATCAAGTCGATTTCCACCAGTCTGCCGCCTGCCTCAAGGCAGGCGTTTCCAATGCATGTGCCATTATCGTAGTAAGCGATGTTCGTCGTGCCTCCGCCCACGTCCACATTTGCGCAGATGCAATGCTCCTTCCGTGAGATATCTTCGGCTCCCGAGCCTTTTCCCGCGATGATGCTTTCCAGTTCCGGGCCTGCGGTGGCAACCACAAAGTCGCCTGAGAATTCCGCTAAAGCATGCACCAGTTTTTCCGCATTTTCTTTCTTCGCAGCTTCTCCGGTGATAATAATTGCTCCGGTATCGATCTTGTCCGGAGTGATCCCGGCCTTCCGATACTCTTCACAGATCATTCTCCTGACTGCGGCCTCATCGATGGTTTCCCGGTCAATGAACGGCGTAAGTCGGACCTCGGAAGCATAAAACAAGCTCTTGCCGCTGATTTCGATGTGGGGGATGCTGCTGCCCGGCATCACATTTGACAACGTCAAATAGGAAATGACCAGCTTTGTCGTAGTAGTTCCGATATCAATTCCCACACTTGTCAGACTGTGCTTTTCGCTCACGCGTTTGCCTTCTCTTTGACTGCCTTTGTTTCCGGAAGTTTAGGCAGTATCTGCTCCAAATCCTGATGCGGCCTCGGAATCACATGACAGCTCACAAGCTCTCCGATTCTTTCCGCTGCGGCCGCACCGGCGTCGACAGCAGCCTTGACGGCGCCTACATCTCCTCGAACCATAACGGTTACTAAAGCGCCTCCCACCTTGACCTTTCCGATCAGGCTTACGTTGGCGGCCTTCACCATGGCGTCCGCCGCTTCGATAGCGCCTACCGCGCCCTTCGTTTCGACCATCCCCAACGCGACCAGTTCATCCTTGATTGTCATTCTATTAATCCTCCTCTCGAGTCTCATATAAAAAGAAAACAGGGTTCACAAAACAAATTCACATAATTTGTTTCCGTGAACCCTGTCGCTCCTATTTCCTTGTCTTCAGCTTTTCAGGTTATCACTGCTGCAGGCTGAATGCAGTGTATTGCTATACTTCCAGGTTCTTGAACGCATCAGGGACTTCCTTATATCCCTTAGACTTAATGGCTCCTATGATGATTCCCACAGCCATCCATATAAGTCCGATGATGTAGGTAAGACGTTCAAATCCGGAGAATACAAACAGCAGGATCGCAACTCCGCAAATCGGGCAGATCAGGAACTTTACAATGTCTCCGAAGGTATTTCTTCTCTTTTCCTTTATGAAGAAGAAAAGAAATACAGCGACGTTTAACAGGATAAAGGAGGATAAAGCTCCGAAGTTCACCAGTCTTACCAGCTGTGACATGCTGAGAATCAGGGGGATAATACAGGAAATCCCTCCGATAATAAACGTTCCCACATAAGGCGTCTGGTATTTGGGGTGAATCTTCGCGAAGACTCTCGGAATCACGCCATCCCTTCCCATTCCATACAGCATGCGGGCTGTCGCCGTCTGTGCCGCCATGGTGTTCGCAACTCCTACGGCCAGGATATTGATTACCAGCAAGCCAATTCTCAGGCCTTCCCCTCCGGCTGCCGCCGCGGCGTCAAAGAAACCGGTGGCCGAATCTATACTCTTCCAATCCGGCTGAATCAAAGCAGCCACATAGGTCTGCAGAATAAATACGCACGCAATGGCGATGAGAGCGATCAGAATGCCCTTTCCGACCGTTTTTTCCGGTTTTACCGTTTCCTCGGCAAGGGTACTGATACCGTCGAACCCTAAAAATGACAGGCATGCAATGGATACAGCCGAGGCAATAAAGTTCGCGTCAACTTTTCCGGGCTGGTAGAACGGCGCTGATGACAGCTCTCCATATCCGCCGCCGCCTAAAACGTATTTCAGGCCAATGATTACAAAGAATAATAACGCTCCGATTTCAAGGAAGAACATGACCCAGTCCACGCCTTTTGTCATTTCCACGCCCCGGACATTGACGATGGTATTAAAGATAACAAAGATCAGGATCCATATGTACCAGGGGATCTGCGGTACCAGCGCGACACCCCAGCCGGCTACGATAACATATAATAAGGACGGTACAAAAATATAGTCCAGCAGGATGAGCCAGCCGGCTATAAAACCGACATGAGGATTGATTCCTCTTTGTACGTATGCGTATACTGATCCGGCGATAGGAAATCTGTTGCTCATGTGCATGTATCCCATCGCGGTGAAGCTGATTGCAACTACACCGACAAGGTATACGAGAGGGGTAAGTCCTCCGCTGGCAAGCTGTATCTCGCCATAGATCGATTGCGGCGCGATAATGACCATAAAAAGCATACCGTACAGCACGACGTCTTTCAGGGTAAGAGCCCTTTTCAATTCCTGTTTATAGCCAAATTTCTCGATTCCGCCATTGTTAGCATTTTTATCAGACATAAAAATTCTCTCCTTTAATTATTCAATGATTTAGGCAGTTTTCTGCTTTAACCAATCAATGGTTTGAACTGTGTCAGCTTCGGCGTTCCGAATCTCAGGATCATTTCAACGTGGCAGGGTTTGCATGCCTGGTTGATTTCCAGATCGCTCTGGACCGACATATAGAGATACGCGTCTGTCTTGTCCCATCCATATGCGTTGCAGATCAGCCGCTGCAGCTCCTTTGAGGCCAGTTTCGACGCCTCCGGAAATTCATGGGCGCAGGCATTCACGTACCAATGGGTGGCGGTTTCGGTCACCGGCCAGTTCAATTCGAAATTCTTGATGATGGAAGTCTTTACTGTAATTTCACCCTTGATTTCAATTCCT
This sequence comes from Bacillota bacterium, assembly GCA_036835995.1. GTDB lineage: Bacteria > Bacillota > Clostridia > Peptostreptococcales > Anaerovoracaceae > Anoxybacterium. Next base: position 20,113 of record DAITKX010000004.1, read on the forward strand.
GTGCCGCATAACTCCGCATCTCCCATGGTCGCATGAATATCGCCCATCTGCAGCAGCGCGCCGGGCACTCTTACCGGGAAATAGACCCTGACGCCTTTTTTTATCAGCTTGCTGTCCATATTTCCGCCATGATTTCCCGGGAATCCGTCTCCTACCGGTTCGCCGTCCGGTGCGGTTCCGATTACGCCGATCATTGGATCGATATGGAATTTGACGCCGTTGAAATCAGCGACCCCGTCGGTGATCTTCACGACCCTGGTCCGATCTTCCATGTCATCGCATAAAGGACCGCAGCCCCGCGAAGTGCAGATCACACCGGAATCGGCTACCTGGATATCCAGAATATCCACAACGAGGACATCGCCAGGTTCCGCTCCGTTGATAAAAACAGGTCCCGATGCGGGATTCGCCACAGAATAATCCATGTCGAGAACCAAGTCTTCTTCCTTGGTGATGGTGTTTGAGAAGCAGTCCATGGTCTTGAACATCAAAATCTCACCGGGATCCGCATACGCCAGGGGGGCATTGTCTTTTGAGAAGTGGTAAACGGATTTGTCAATAGTTTTCATTTCTTCACCTTCTTTAAAAATTTTTTAAGAGTTTAGCTCCTAAAATCACCCTCTGAAGATCTTTGACAGTAAAATCGCGCTCCAGCTTTTCCCCAAACTAAAAAATAAGACCCACAATACAGATTCTTTAAAACCTGCTTGTGAGCCCTGTCGCTCATATTACTTTGTCTTCAATCTTTTTTAATGGTATCACTATTATTTATCGATTGCAATATGTTTTTTGATAATTTCATTGCAAACATAGAGAAGAGGCTTGCCGCTGCTCATAGAAAGCTTCAGTATTTCCTGATGGGCCTCATATTCGGTGATTCCATGGCTTAAAGCATAGATCCCCTTTGCCCTTTCAAGCCGCTTCAGATTTTCAATCTTTCTTTTGTAGGCGTCGACTTCCTTGGATAATTTCAGCATGTCGTTCCAGCGGCCGTAAGCGATTTGTAAGGCGGGAATAATGTCCTGCTGCTTAAGCGGTTTATTGAGATATCCATATACGCCGACCTTTTCCGCCCTATTGACAAGGCTTGGCTTATAATATGCGGTCATCAAAACTGTCGGAACGCCGATATCCTTCAGCTGTTTCGCCGCCTCGATCCCATCCAGACCCGGCATCTTGATATCCAGCAGTGCGATATCTGGATTGGTTATTTTAGCCAGCTCCAGTACTTCCAGGCCGTTCCCTGTTTCCGCACATACGATATGCCCCTCCTGGGTCAAATGCTCCCGGACGTCCAGTCTGTTCAATGCCTCATCGTCAGCCAGCAATACTGATAAATAGCCCATGAATACCCCCCCGTTATTTCTTAATATCAATCTTCACTCTCGTCTCGCCGTTCACTTTGCCGATTTCAAAGCCTCCTCCCAGCTGCTCCGTGGACAGGGCTTTGACAATCTGCAGTCCGAGCTTGTCTCCACTATGCTTGTCAAAATGGATTTCACTTTTTCCGCTGTCGAAAAACTCCATTGTAATCAGGTCTTCGTTTTCCGCAATATTGATGCGGATCGCCCCGGTTTCTCCGCTCTTGATTCCATGCTTCATGGAATTGCTGATCACTTCATTGGCGATGAGGGAGACGGGTATGGACTGGCTGCTGGATATTTCAATATTGTGCCCCTCCACAACAGTAATAATATTCTGATTCTCCAATTTGTAGTTCTCCAGTGACGAAGTAAGGATATAGCTTAGAAGCTCTTTTAATTCTACTCTGTCATAACTCTGCCGCGAGAAAACGTTCTGGGCCGCGGCGATGGAAAGAATTCTGCTGATACTGGCCTGGAACGCTATTTTTGCTTCTTCCGATCCGGTCCGTCTCATCTGAAGCTGTAAAATCGAAGCGATGCTCTGGAGATTGTTTTTCACTCGATGATGGATTTCCCTGATCAGCGTGTCCTTGCCCTGAAGCTCTCTTTCCTTGATTCTTAATTCCGTCATATCCTGTACGATAACCATCGCGCCTTCCAGTTCGTCCTGGATCCCTATGGGATGAATATGAAAGTTATACGCCTCATCCCGATATCCGACTTCCGTCGGACTGATTACTTTGTTCAGCATTTCTCCGATATTCTGAAATCCGCCGAGAAATTTTGACAGGTCGTTTCCCGTAGGTTCGACACCGGTTTTCTTTGAATACAGGTCTTTTGCGGCCTTGTTCACATAAATGATCCGGCATTCCTTATCCAGAACAAAGATTCCGCTGTTGAACCAATCCGCCAGGTAGGATTCCGATATGTTCAGTTCGACCAGAGATTTCTTCAGGAACTCCACGGTCTCCTTCAGGATGTTTACTTCTTGCTCCTGCTCTATCTCGCGGGTTATATCATGCTCCATAATAAGTGCCCCGATTATTTTTTCACCGTTTTTTATCGGAAGCACCGTTTGCACGATAGGCGTGCCTTTTTGGCTTACACCCCGGATCGCTCTGGACACTTCGCCTGATGTTATCGTCTGATAAACGCCGGGTTCGTTTTCCGTATAGGCAAGATCGCCCACTACGCTTTTACTGTAAAGGGATTTTTTTTCCGGTCTCGCCCAGGCCAAAACGACGGAGTCCCGTTGGTTGGAGGTAAGGGTATCGATAAAGATGTCGTTTGACGTAAGCATTGCCATCGAGTCGATCTTTTCGTCAAAACCTATCAGGATTTCAATATCCTCGTCGCTTAAGTCCGTATGGCCATTACATAATTCCACAATTCTGCTTCTCATAATTTACCTTCACCGTGAAAAATCTTAGCAAAGGAACCGTGAAGACCGAAAGAAACAAAATCAAAATCATCCACGAGCTTTGCCGCCAGTCTCCCCAGCCTCGCGGCGCCCGCCGTATGAGAGCTGGAGGGGCCTATCATGACAGGACCCGCAACCTGAAATATACTTACATCCATATTATTAGCCATATCCTTTTTAAATTTAAATCTTTTTTTAATACCATACTTGATGTCCTGTACATTGTCAAGTTCAGTCAAAATATGGAACAATGTCAGGTCAGGACCGGCAAGACGGGGAAAATAGGGCTGGAATTTTCCTTGTTAAGCATCGTGCAAAAGCAAAAAAAATATGCTCTCGGAGAAAAAGAGCATATTTTTGTATTGGAGCCCGGCACAGATCTACACATCCGTTGAGCTTGCCAGAAGTTTGCATAATTATTGATTTTTGAGAGGATCCGTCATCGAATTCAATTCACAATTGATTACCGTTTGATTACGAATATAATATATAGCATATTTCAATTAAATGCAATAATTTATTGAAAACTAATCATGTTTTTGTTGAAAAATACAGAAATATGCATTTTCCTGACCAAATATTTGCTGTGCGATGCGGTTAGGCGAGCAAAAAGCCGCAGGTCTGTTTCCAGCGATGCGGTTAGGCGAGCAAAAAGCCGCAGGTCTGTTTCCAGCTCTGCGGCTTTTTTGCGATGTTATTTTGCCTCTTTTTTTCTGCCTCTTTTTAGCCCTGTGTTTCTTCAAGGGCCGCGGGAGGCTCCGGTATTTCGATCTTTTTTGCGACTCTTATAATGATGAAGCCTATGACGATCAGTGCAATGCCTCCGTATCTGCAAAGATCCAGCATACCCCAGAAGTTGCTGAAGAGGCCGCTTCCATAGGTTTCAAGATAGTACTCCTCGCCCCAGCTTCCTTCATAAAGGTAGAGGAGGAGGGAGCCCGCCAGCGCAACGATGCCGCTCAGCAGGATGTAAAGGCCCACTTGCTTCGTATCTCCGAGGCCCAGCTTCGTCCTGGGGTTGAGGGGATAATGCTCGGGATCCACCCGATAAAGTCCGCCGTAAAACCATTTGCAGGCTAGATAACCCAGCAGGCCGGCCAGAAGAAGTAAGAATCCGGCGAGGAAATATTCCGTACCGTTTACATAGAGGGCGATGGCGGAAATGACAAAGGGCAGACCCGTCATGAAGTTCAGGCCGAAATTTCCGCCCTTGATCACAAAGAGCCCTTTCTCTTTTCTCTCCTCTATCGGATAGATCTTTCTCAGCTTCCTCACCGCTATGGCAAGGGCCATGTAGAGATACAGCATCAGCGGCGTCGTAGCCATGACCAACGCGGTGAAATCCCACTGGCACAGGAGTATGGTAAATCCGGCCATGGCCAGGATGCTCACCACGGGAACTCTTCTATTTTTGCTCAGTCTTACCATAAATCTCGGGAACAGGTGGTCATCCGCCATGACGAAAAATCCCCTTGATCCGGAAAGGATATAGGCATTGAAAATCGAACAGTTGGACAGCACGGCGATCACCAGGAAGGCAAGGCCTGCTGCCGGCCCCACATAAGTGATCAGAACGTCCATGTACCCTACGGCTCCATCGCCTTCCACCGCCCAGTTTTCCCAGCTTCCCACAGAGGCCAGGCCCGCCAGGGTCGGCAGGAAGTAACTGAGGGCGATGAGCGGCATCGCCAGGATCAGTCCCTTCGGAATGACCTGGGGATCTTCGTATTCTCCCCCCATTACCGACATGCACTCATAACCGCAGAACATCCAGATGGCGATACAGATGGATCCGCCGAGGTTGCCCACAAGGCCTTCTTCAGGATTCATAAAGGGTTCGATTGGATTATGATTCCAGTTGGCAAGTCCTACGACGGTTACCACCGTAAAGCCGGCGATAACGCAGAGGGAAAGGATGGTGCTCACCTTGGAGACCTCTTCGATTCCCAGCAGGTTGATGATGGTGAAGACCGCAATTACCCCTAATTTAATGACCCATTCCATCGTGTTGGACATGGGAAAAAATTTTCCCATGTATCCTGTAATAAGTACGACGTACAGCGCCTGCTGCAGCCATGTGGAAGATGTGCTCCAAAAGCCTACCTGCCAGCCCCAGAATTCTCCCAGGGTATCCCTTGCCCAGATATAGGGCCCTCCTTCGGCAGGCCTGGCAGAAGCCAGTTCAGCGATCATTTCACTGATGGGCAGTGCCCAGAAAATCGGGAATAGGACCAGCATCAGCAAAGTCAGTCCGGGGCCGCTGATGGGAACCATCTCTTCGATTCCAAACGCGCCGGCGGCAACGAGGCAGTAGATCATGAATACTACGCCCGACATTTTGATCTTGTGCTTTTTCAGACCAGCAACGCCATGAACAGTGTTTCCGCTCATATCACTTCTCCTTCACAGTTAAAAATTTATGGTCTGAACCGCTCTGAGAACGGCTCAGACCATTTTTTACCCTTTTAGCGCTTCGCGCTCTTTTCCTTGTGTGCCTTTGCCGCTTCTCTGTAAATCTGCGACATAATTTTTTTATCGTGGATGGCTTTATACTCGGAATCCATTTCTACGATACCGTATTCAAAGCCCGCTTCGTCCATGACCTGCAGATAGGGGATCGGATCGAAGTATTCCGGTGAAAATACGCCGGCGTCCTTCCAGATACCCTTGCCGATCATTTCGATCCCAACAGCCGCTCCAAAGCCTGTCTGGGCGACGACAGCCTGCATATTCCAGTTTTTCATGGAAAGCTGGTTGTCGAAAGGCTGGTACATAAAGATTTCTCTGGTCTTTCCGTCTTTCATTCCCTTGCAGTGGATCCCGACGCACATTTTCCCGATCATCTCGTCTCCAAGATCCACAGGCTGCGGCGCACAGGCGGCGACCACGTCCCTGGGGACTACCTGGACGCCATCCACCTCTACCGGCTTGAGACTTCTCAGGCCCAGCGCGTTGATCACCTTCAGGGCGTCTACCAGATTGTCGTCCAGAGCGATCTTGAAGGAGCATTTTCTGAGGCCGTACTTTTCGAGGTATCTCGGCATGAGCACCGTCTCCTCATGCTCGATTTTAACCAGCGTGTTTGCCCCTACGCCTGCCGGCATCTCGAAGGTTTCCAGGCCTGAGAACGGCGGATCCACGGTAAATCCGCGCTCCTTATCCCACTCGACGTTGGGATTCATACACTCATCCAGCACCGTCCACACGTTGAAACCGAAGGTGATATCGTCCTCTCCCGCCTCCGGGATCGTCAGATTTCCGCCATCCTTGACGTGGATCTCATAAAGCTCGTCAAATAAGTACTCCGCCGCGAACTTGGCAAACACGTCCACAACGCCGGGGTCGATCCCAAGGCAGATCACCGCCATCTGACCTTTCTTCGCCCAATCTTCATGAGCGGCGAAATTGTACCAGGACATCGGTTCGCTGAAAGAATTTTCAAGACCGATGCCGTACCTCGGCGGATCGTAGGGTACCGACCAGGTGCCCATGCTGGAGTAGTTCGCTCCTCCTTCGAACGCGGCGTCAAAAATGGTATTTGACAAATACGGCGACGCGGCGTCCATTACGTAGTCGCAGTTATACTTTTTGATCAGCCCGACGATATCATCCTTCTTGTGAGCGTCCAGAAATTCCGGCGTGTATCTGTCGCTGCCGTTTAAATGCCTGCAGACAGTCTTCGCCCTCTCCAGGTTGTAATCCGCTACGACTACGTGTTCCAGCCAGGTCCTCTTCGGGTCTCTCGTGTCCAGTATCCGCAGGATCGATTCTCCTACGGCGCCTGCTCCTACCAATAACATTCTCATCTTTTTTTCCTCCTTGCTTTTGGCGCCGGGCGGACTTCCCATTCTTGCCGCCGGCTTATCTTACTCAGCAGTTGGAAACCAAATATTCCTATGATCGCTTCCGGTCATAATTCCTCTGTCCTTTTGCCTGTTGGTTCTTTCCTCGTTGGCGCTCCGATTGAACGGAATCTCTCCAAAGTATCGTCCGGCAGCCTTCCTTTTGCCTGCTAGTTTCCGGAGCGCGACTGCCACCGCGCTCGTTTGCTGCTTCGGCCTTGCATTTTTCCGCTACGAACCTAACCACATTTGCGCAGCAAATGTTTGGTAGGCGTCTGCAATGTCTAGGGCTGCTTTCATCCGAAATATTCAGTTTGATGTTCATGATGCGCAGAATAAAAAAAAGACCTTCGCGAGCATAGCAATGCTTTGCGTTGGTCTGTAGAGAGCTAATCCTGCGATTCTCACTCTATTACTGCAACATCAATTACAGAAGTGAAATCATGCACCTCAAACAATGATTTGCATAATTCTTATCAGAATTTTACTAATTTTCTATACAATTGTCAATACTATTTTGTCAGTTTTTTTGGATTCATTTGTTTGAAGGGACGTCACCTTCACAGGATAACCCGTTGCGAGCTCCACGCATTCTTCCAATTTCCCCGATATCTCTTCATAGAAAAGCCTGCGAAACTGCTCCGTCATGGAAAGATTCCTCCGGTTGGCGCTTACGGTCCTTTCCATCACGGTAGCCGCATCTATGGCGGTGATTTCCACCTGGTTTTCAAACAGGAGCACCTTGACGTCCTGGGGCCCCTTCCCGGAATAGGTTTTCAAAATCCGCAGAAAATCCCTCCGGATCAAGTCCTCCATGGCGCCGCTGTTCTCAAGCCGCGCGAGATTGACGGCGCGGAGTTTTCCCTCCCTGTCCAGTATCTCCTTTGCGATCCTGGCGAGCTTCTTTTCCAGGTCCTCAGGATCGATGGGCTTGACGATATAATGGTCGATCTTGAGGTCCACCGCTTCCAGAATGGTGCCGACGTCGTTGACCGACGAGGTGATCAGTATTCCGCACTCTTTCTCGTGCCGCCGGATCTCCCCTATCATTTCGAGGCCGGACATTCCGGGCATGATCAGATCCACGATCAGCAGATTCGGCTTGTACGCAAAGAACTTCTGGATGCCTTCCTCTCCGTTTGCGGCGGTGTACAGCTTTCCTACCCGCAGCTTCAGAAATTTCGAAAATGCTTCCCTCGTTGCCTCGTCGTCCTCCACGTATAAAAGCCGAAGGCATTTCAAATCAGTCATTGTGAACCTCCTTGGGAATCGTGACCCTGCAGCAGACTCCTCCCGGCACGTTGAACATCTCCACCGTTCCGTTCATATGGGACTCGATGATTTCCTTCGTCAGGTACAAGCCGATCCCGGTGCCGCCCTTTTCATCCTTTGTGGTGAAATAAGGCTCAAACAGCCGGTTTATGATCTCCGGGGCGATCTGATCTCCTTGGTTGGTGATGTCGATCACGGCGGCGGACCTCTGTTTCCCATCCCTGACGGAATAGATCCTGATCCGGATCTCACGCTTTTCGGGATCCGAGTCTATGATGGCGTCTCTGGCATTGTTGAGTATATTGAAAATTCCCTGACAAAATTCGTTTCTGTAGCCTAGAATCTCCGCCTTCTCCCCAGACTCTCTGACGACCGAGATCCTGTTGATCTTGATGCTTTCCGTCATCAACCCCAGGGTGGTGTCCATGGCTTCATTCACAGAAAATTTTTCTTTCTTTCTGGAAGGTTTTAAAAAGTCCGCAAAATCATCCACCGTGCCCGACATATTCCTGATATGGGACCGCATATCTTCGATATGGGATTTCAGCTGTTCTTCCGTGAGATTGCCCTGGCCAAAATCGTCCCAGAGGTTGGACAGGATGATGTTCATGACGTTCAGGGGCTGCTTCCACTGGTGGGCGATGTTCCCGACCATTTCTCCCAGCTTGGCCTGTCTGGACTGATGCAGCATGATGATGTCTTTTTCCTCGAATTCCTGCACGATAGGCGCGAGGGATTTCTTGGAGAAATAGTAGGAGTAGGCAAGAACTGCGATCAGGGTGATGAGCGCCATGGTGTAGAGAATCCTCTTCATATCCTGAATAGGCCTCAGCAAGGTTTCCTCCCTTTGCACCAGCGCCACGATCCACCCGTTGGACGTCTTGGCATAGGTCGTCAGGTAATGCTCCCCTTTCACCGCGGTATAGTCGGAAGAATTCTGAAAATCCGCCGGCAGATTCAGAATACCGTCCTTTTTCATCACGGCGAAGTCCTCCTTCGAGGTGCTGCCGGCAAGATAATTGAAATCGCCGTCCGTCAGGAAGGCGGAGCCGCCCTCCCGCATCTGGATGTGCTTAACCGTATCGAAGATATGGTCAATCAGTATGTCTGTGCCCATGACTCCGACCAGTGCGCCGCTTTTGTCCCTGCACGCCCGGGAATAGGTTACGGAATACGTTTTCAGGTACTGATCGTACTCGACGCTTCTCCAGCTTTTTCCCTTTCGGATCGCGTCAAAATAGTAGGCGTCGGCATTGGCGCCGTCCACCAGCCAGTTTTCCACGGTATTGTCCGCCTCCGTATAATAGACCTTCCCTTTCTCGCTCCGTAAATACCAGATTTCATCGTTCCCACCGCTTGTTTCCGGGTTGAACGTAAAATAGAGGCTTCTGGTTTCCGGAATGTCTTCCATCGTATTTTTTATGATCCGGTCCAGCCTTTTTTCCAAGGCCAGAAACCGTTCCCTGTCGTTTGTGTAATCCTCGACGTCAAACCAGCCTGAGACCATCGTGCATATGAGGTCCACCACATTTTCCTGGGTTTGGAACTCGGCGCTGAACTGGCTTGCATATTTCTGGGACGCGTAAACCAGCTCTTTCCTCACCTCAGTCCGCATGACGGCATTGCTCTTTGTAATGGCAACGCCGCTCAGGATCAGCGCGATGATCAGGGAACAGCACACGAGAGAAATTATGATCTTTAAGGTAATATTTTTCATGAAACACCTTATATGTGTTTAGGATTTTATATTTTGCTGCCTGTTCTGACCTGTTTTATTTTTCCTGGAACTCCGTCTTCAGATACTGGCTCAGATCCGCGTATGGCATGGTGTATTCCATGATCCCCGCCGCATAGGGGAAGTATTCGTACTGCTGGAAATAGATGACCAATCCTCCGTCGGACAGGTAGTAGCCCTGATCGTCGGCAATGGATTCAAACTTTGTGAGCTGGTCGTCTTCCATACCGGCCTTCACAATGTCCGCCTTGATGGTATCGTTGATATAGCCCACATATCCCGAATCCGCCTTCATGAGATCGGCCAGCGCGTACTCCGCTCCGGTTTTCAGGTCAAAGGTGTGGGTGATCTGTCTCGTTGAGCCGTGAGCTCCCCCGTAATACTGATAGTCCCAGAGCACGACGGACAGAAGGTCTCCCTGCTGATATGCGATTTTGTAATCAAAGTAAGTTTCGCACCGGTTGGGGCTCTGATATTCGCTGGAATCCGCCAGGTTATCCTGGGCCTCTTTCTGGGCTGTTTTCACATCGCCAAGGATCACTCCGTTGATTTTGTCCGCGACCGCCTGATCCGCCAGAGTGAAATACGGATACTGGATATTGGTCAGAAGCTTGGTTTCATCGGAATAGATCCTTTTAGTTTCCACCGCCGCTTTGCCTTGGGGCAGGAGAGACAGCGCATAGATATTCGCCGTCTGGTCATAAGTTTTCCCGATGCCAAAGCAGGACGACATAAGGTCAAAAGCGGTATAGATACGGCCGTTGACCGCGATGCAGCCCCCGCCGATGTCGCCGTAAGCGAAATCGGTCTCCTTCACAAGATACCCGCTCACAAAATAGCTGTGGCCGCCGTCGGAAACAGTATTTTTTTCCGGCTCAAACAGCACGGTTTTGTCCGGCGTTTTCACGGTAACGGAATGGTCCGCCTGGGACCACGTTACCGAATACCCAAGGGCTTCACATACCGCCCGCAGCGGCAGAAACAATGTCCCACCGGTCTCCACCGCTGTATTTTGCAATGCCTTCCCATCTATGCTGACGGGCACTGTCTTTAATGTGGCGGCAGCGCCGACGGAGTTTGCTGAGGTTGCCTCAGCACCTGTCGCCGTATCCGCATAGGCGGCGACGCTCATGGAAAGAAGCATCGCAAGAGCCACTG
>DAITKX010000004.1:30917-49532 GCA_036835995.1 Bacillota bacterium
CGAAGTTTGTTTTTCATTTAATCTCTCCCCTTTTTTTCTTCTATTGGATCGTGTCCATGATGTCGTAGTAAAGCCCCGCGTCCGGGTAGTCCGGGATCGTTCCCAATCTCCAGAAGGAAACTCCCGTTACCCCGAAGAGCTTTGCCAGCGCAAGTTTGTCGCCGACGCTTCGCGCGTCTTCATACCAGAGGAAAATGTCTTTTCCTTCTTCTGTGGTGTATTCGATATAAGGGTTGCGGTAAACCTCCGAATACCCCATGGCGGCCCCGCCTTTCAGACGGGTGTAGATCGTCGCAGGCGTCGGCCTGACCGCCGCGGTGCTGGCGAGCTTTCCGTTTTCAAGCTCCCAGCCAACGCTTGCAAAGCTTACGGCAAGAGCGACCTTTGAAGGGTCCTCTACCCCCGTGTTCTTGTCGGTGATCGCTCTCAGCGAATAATAAACGCTGGCGAAGGGCGTTATCGCCGTATTTTTGTAATACTCCGAACCCAGCAGGTTGGCGGGCATCGTGGTCTCATTGTAATCGTGGGCCATGAGAATGACCTTGTCCGCAAGATTTCCGATGGTGCGGTAATCGTAGGCGTCATAGTACTGTCCGTCGGATGTGGCGGGGGCAACGGCCACGTAAAGTGTTTTGCCCAGAGGCTTCAATGCTCCGGAAAGCTCCGTCAGAAAAGCGTTAAAGCCTTCCTTCAGCGCCGCTCCCTTCATTCCCTCAAAGTCGATGGTAACCCCGCTGTATGGATTCTCGCCGATGGCGCTGTAATTCGTCGTCAATTCGTTCACTATGGCGTTGACCGCGTTGGTCCTCTGCTCAGGGTCGAGCAAAATTGCGGAGCAGACGTCGGTGCTTCCTCCGTTGGACTCAACCTTCGTGGAGGTATCCATATATACGTCCAGATGCAGCTTGACCTGGTTCTCTTTCAAATAGGACGTAATATCTTCATATCCCTGGGGGATGTTGTACTCGTTGTTTTCCGTCGAAGTGGTGTTCAGATAGGCTCCCTTGTCGGCGCTGAAGCTCATCCGGCTCCAGCCTGCGGACACCGCATCCATATCGGTTGCCAGGTCCTTCTGGGAGTAGGACGAAATGGCATAGAAGCCGTGGACCCAATCAGTCTTTGCCGTGTACTTCTCATAGACCCGAACCAGCATGGCCGCGGCCTCTTCCCTTTTCGCCGTCAGCGCCGGTGAAAAGGTGGCAGGGGTGGTTCCGGTGGTCATTCCGATATCTCTTGCGATGGTGATATACCCCCCGTTGCTCGTCACGTCGGTAAACGGGTTTCCGAAAGACGCAACGGATTGAGCCAGGGTATTATATCCCAGGGCTCTTACGAGCATGACCGCCATCTCCTCCCTGGTGATGGGCGTATTGGGGCTGAACGTCCCCGCCTTGTCGATGACATTATGCCCCAGGGCTGTTTCCACTCCCGCATAATACCATGCGTCCTGTGTAACGTCGGAAAAGTCCGGCGCGCCGGGGCTGACCTGTTCCCAGCCGAACATCCGGTCCAGTATCGTAATAAACTCCGCCTTGGTTATGGTCTTTCCAAAGCCGAAGGTACCGTCGTCCATACCCTGCATCAATCCGTAATCCCTTGCCGCATTTACTGCGCTTACGGACCAGTCGTCCGCCGGAATATCGGGATACCCGCTCTGTGGAGCGGCCGCCGCCGTACCCGGCATCAGCGTGATAAACATGCTGGCTGCCAACATAAAACTGATCCATTTTCTCTTTATCATTTGTAATCCCCCTTACTGTAGAATTCTGTGATTATTATACCATAAACGTAAAGCGTTTATGGTATAGGGCCATGCGTCTTTTCGCCTTTGGCGAAATTCTGGCGCGGCACTAGATCCGTATAATATCTGCGAATGCAGATATTATACCATACACCATTCTCTGAAAAGTTAACGAATCATTAAATAATGCAATAAATTTTAAAAAAGAATCAAAATATCTGTTGACAATATATCGTCACTGTATTATTGTATTAATTGCCTAATACAACAATACAAAAGGAGGTTGCAATATATGGCGAATCAGTATAAAGCAAATATACCGATCTATTTGCAGCTGGTAGACAATTTCAGGCACCGGATCGCCTCAGGGGATTTAAAGGCCGGTTCGAAGCTTGAATCGGTGCGGGATCTGGCCATCAGTTTCGAGGTCAATCCCAACACGATGCAGCGCGCGCTGGCGGAGCTGGAACGGGACGGCCTTGTTTACGCGGACCGTACGGTAGGGCGCTTTATCACGGAAAATAAGGAGTTGATCAGTAAAATGCGCGAATCGGTAGCCCAGGAAATCATGGGGCAATTCATAGCACAAATAAAAAGTTTGGGATATTCAGACCAGGAAGCCCTGGATCTGTTTAAAAAGTTCTTAACAAATGACAGTGAAAACCAGAATCAAAGGAGGGCTTCAGAATGAACACAGAACTGGTCAAGATCACCGATCTGACGAAAAAATACCGCGGAAAGGCCGCTTTGTCCCATCTCGACCTGACGCTGGAATCAGGCCATATCATAGGGCTTCTCGGTCCCAACGGCAGCGGAAAGACGACCCTGATCAAAATTCTGACCGGAGCGATCAGGGATTATGAAGGGACTGTCACCATCGACGGAAAAGCAGTCGGCCCGGAATCCAAGGCGCTGGTGTCCTATCTGCCTGACACCGCTTACTTCAGCTCATGGATGCGCCCTTTGGATATGATCTCGCTCTTTAAGGATTTCTATTCCGACTTCGATGAGCAGAAATGCCGGGAGATGCTGAAACGGCTGAACCTTAATGAAAACCAAAAGATCAGGGCTATGTCAAAGGGCATGATCGAGAAATTCCAGCTCTGCCTCGTGATGTCAAGGAATGCGAAAATCTACGTCCTCGACGAACCCATCGGCGGAGTGGACCCTGCCGCAAGAGATTACATCCTGGACACGATCCTCACAAATTACAGCGAGGACGCGACGATCTTCATGTCCACCCACCTGATTTCCGATGTGGAGCGGATCTTCGACACCGCGATTTTCCTGAAAGAGGGAGAGATCGTGCTGCAGGGCAATATCGACGACATCAGAGCAAAAGAAGAGAAATCCATCGATGAATTGTTCAGGGAGGTATTTAAATGTTAATCAAGCTGCTCAAATATGATATACGGTCCACCTGGAGGCATTTTGCCGGAGCTTACCTGGCGATACTCCTCGGCGTAATCATCCTTCCCCAGGTTTTTAAGTACGTTGACAATGTCTTTGCCAACGTTTTGGCGGGGTTCATCGCGACGGCCATCATCACCGCGACAGTCGCCGTCACGATCATAATGATTTTTAAAATTTTCAACGCCAATGTGTTTTCAAAGCAGGGGTATTTGACCATGACCCTTCCGGCGACCTCAACGGAGATCGTCTCTTCCAAGCTGCTGGTCAGCACCATGTGGGTCGTCCTCACCGGAATCGTGGCGGCCCTCGGCATCTTCATCTTTATCTGGGGCACCCCGGTGTCGGGGGATTTCTTCAGTGGGGGCAGGGAGCTCCTCGCGATGCTTGAAGGCCGTCAGGTTCTCGCGGCGGTTCTGATAGTTATAATCATAGTAATGTCCGCCGTAAAAGAGATTGCAAAGCTGTTTCTGGCCTGTTCCATCGCGCATCTGAAGCCCCTTGGCCGCTTCCGCGTCCTGGTGGGGATCCTCTCCTACTTTGTGTTTTCCTGGCTGGAAGCCCTGCTTTTGAAGGCTATCGCTTTTGTAGCCGGCAACATTCCCGGCGTCCAGTCATACGTCAGCCAGCTCACGCTTATCAACGGTTTTGGAACAGGGGTGGATGATTTTTACGGCGTGTTCAACGGCGCCATAGGCCTCGGCATCCTTTATGCCGTCATACTGGTGGTGATCTACAGCATCGGTACGATTTGGATCCTGAATCATAAGCTGGATTTAGACTGAAACACCTGCGTCTGCCCTGAAACGCCTTGAGACTGCCTTGAAGCGCCTCGAGGCGTTCTCGACCGACCTCGATTTCAGTAAAAAAACAGGAGAGCTCCGCGCTTTCCTGTTTTTCATTTCAATTCAATCCCGATCAATCCCGATATATATAGTCCCTGGTCCACGGAATCCGGTCGTTGATGCCTTTCGTAAATACGAGCTGGTGAAGATCGATGTTTCCGGTGTTAAAGGACGCCGCGCAGGACTTCAGGTACAGCCGCCACATGCGGATAAAAGTTTCATCCCTGGTTTTCTCTATTTCCGGCAAGGCTTTCTCAAAGTTGGCCGACCAGTGCTCCAGGGTTCTGCCGTAATGCCTGCGGAGGCTTTCCGCGTCGATGAGGTGGAATCCCTCCATCGACATATGCTTTACCAGTTCCTGGATGCTCGGAACGTACCCACCCGGGAAGATGTATTTATTGATCCAGGAATTTGTTCCGCCTTTGCCTTCGCTGTCGTGGGTGCCGGTGATGCAGTGAAGCAGCGACAGGCCGCCTCCGTTCAGCAGCTGCCCCACATGGGTGAAATATTCGCGGAGATGGGCTTTGCCCAAATGCTCCGCCATGCCCACGCTTACGATCCGGTCGAACTTCCTGTCCTTTATCTCGCGGTAATCCATTCTCCGCACTTCCACAAGATCCTCCAGGCCTTCCGCCTCGGCCCGCTCCGTTGCCGCCTTAAACTGTTCCTCACTGAGGGTGATCCCCATTACCTTTACTTTGTAACTCTTTGCGGCCTCCAGGATCAGCTCTCCCCATCCGCAGCCGATGTCCAGAAGAGTTTGTCCCTCCTCCAGATTCAACTTTTTCAGGATGTGGCCGACCTTGTTCTTCTGCGCCTGATAGAGAGTATCCTCTTCGGATTTGAAATATCCACAGGAATAAGTCATGGTCCCGTCCAGCCAGAGCCGGTAAAAGTCGTTTCCGATGTCATAGTGGTGCACGACGTTTTCCCTGCTCTTTTTCAGGTTGTTGGATATCGATTTTACCGCTTTATTATAGATGTTCCCCTTCCGCAGAAAGCTTTCCATATTGCGGTACATAGATTCGATCACCGTCTGGATGTCTCCTTCTATGTCAAGCCGTTTCTCCATATAAGCCTCTCCAAAGGCCATGGACGGATCGGCAATGATGTCCGCCTTGGGGATCGGCTCATTCAAAATCAGCCGGAAACGGCTTTCGCCCGCTCCGTAGGCCACCTCTTCTCCGTCCCAGTATTTCACCGTGCAGGGATCGGAAAACAAACCCTTGAACAGGGTTTTATAGAATGCCTTATCGATGTTATGATGTTTATTTGCTTTTGAATCCACGAGTTAACACTTCCCTTCTGTCCGACACGCAGGATACCAACTTATAATCCTGCGTACCATCATTTTCGCCTCGTTATAATCATCTTACACCTCATACTGGATTTTCTTCAAGAGAATTCTGTGTTATGATGAATATGAAACGGCTCGAAAGCTCCATATCATGAAGGTATGGAGCAGCTCGATAGATTTAGAATTTGTGCCGCCGCTTGGCGGCGGAATGGAGACGAATATGGACAGATTTGAATATAAAACATTATTTACCGACGCCAAGGGCATATTTGGGGGCAAAGTCGACAAATACGCATTTCAACAGGAACTAAACGAATTGGGATTGCAGGGATGGGAGTTAGTCAGCTCGATCCCTACCGCTCAAAGCTATGGAAGCACAAGGTGGGTCATTTCCATATTTAAACGTAGGATACAATAACTTTCGTGATTTTTCGGAAGTTCGCGAGGGTTGCCGGGGTTTCTAGGGATCGCTGAGGATTGCCGCGCTCAATTTTTCGAACCTGGCGCAGCCATAGGTGCTTCCGTGCTCAAATATTCGAGTATGGTGAAGCCCTGCGGACTGTGGTGTTCAAATATTCGAGTCTGGCGCATGTTTTTCACCTTTGAAAGCCCTCAGAGCAAGAAAATATACACCTTACTTGAAAATATGAGCAAAAAGTTACTCCAAGCTTGGAATTTTGAGCAGTGCAAGCAAACATCCTACCCCAAGCTTGGAATTCTGAGCAGCCCAAGCAAACATTCTACTCCATGCTTGGAATTTTGAGCAAGGTCAAGGTAAGGTGGAGAAGGGAAACGATGGAATGAGCAGGCCGACCATGGACCATTGGATCATAGAAAAGATCAAAGCGCGGGACCATCTCCCGGGCTGTAAGTCTGAGCGCCCCAGGCCGGAATCGGTTTGCGAACCCGGCGGCAGGTCGGAATCCGGATTGCTTGACCGCCGGGAGCTGGAGCGCTGGCAATTGGACAGGATCAACGGCACCCTCGACCTCGCCGCGGAAAAAAGCCATTTTTACCGGACGCTTTTTGAGAATGTCAAATTGGACAGTCTGAAAATCAAACCGGACAGGCCGAAGGTCAAGCTGGACACACTGAATATCAAGCTGGACAGACTGTCGGATCTGGAGCGCCTCCCCTTTACGACGCCGGAGGATCTCAGGGCCGATCCCTATCGCCTGCTCTGCGTCCATCCAAGCGAAATCAGCCGCATCGTGACGCTTTGCACCAGCGGCAGCACCGGCGTGTCAAAACGAGTATTCTTTACGGAAGCGGATCTGGAACTGTGCGTCGACTATTTCCATCACGGCATGCGCAATTTAGTTGACGAAAGCGATACGGTGGGGATTCTGTTTCCCTTTCAAACTCCTGCTTCGGTGGGAGATCAGTTGATCAGGGGACTTGATCGGCTTGGTGCAAAGACGGAACCCCTTTTCGGCCTGTCTAACGAGGAGATCGCGTGTTCCATCAGGGAACGCGGAATCACTTCCCTGGCGGGTATGCCGGGGCAGATCTCAGAGTTGGCAAGCTTATACCGTCCGCTTTCAACGATAAAATCCGTGCTTCTGAGCGCGGACTTTGTTTCCGATGAGGCCAGAAAGACCATCCGGGACGCCTGGGGCGCGGAGGTATTCGAGCATTACGGCATGACGGAAATGGGACTCGGCTGCGCCGTCAGCTGCGAATATCAAAAGGGATACCATGTCCGGGAAGCCGACCTGTATTTGGAAATCATTGACCCGGAAACGGGCGCGGTTCTGCCCGACGGGGAATGGGGCGAAATCGCGTTTACCACTCTGACGCGAACCGGGATGCCGTTTATCCGATATCGCACCGGCGACGTCAGCCGTTGGAAAACCGAAGCCTGCTCCTGCGGGAGCGGACTAAAGCTGTTGGATTATATTCAGGACAGAAATATTAAAAAAGGCCAGACACCCCGGACATAAGAGGATAAAAAAGACTGGATACCGACTAATAAGAGGATTTAAATAAAGGCCGGACATAGGATATAGGAGGATATAGGAGGATTTAAGGATGAAGATTACAGCCACACCGACAAAGAAAACCTACAGTGTATGCCCGGTATGCCTGAAACGCATTCCCGCAAAGCTGGTCCTGCGGGATGGAAGCTGGTATATGGAAAAAGCCTGTGCAGAGCACGGAAGCTATACGACCGTGGTCTGGAGGGGCTCGGCTTCAAGCCTCAAAGGATGGGGGAATTACCATCCCCCGAAAGAAAATGAGGCGGATCTGCCAAATTGCCCCGACGACTGCGGCCTTTGCGACAAACACCTTCAGAGCACCTGCTGTGTGCTGGTGGAAGTAACGGACCGTTGCAATCTCCGCTGTCCCGTCTGCTTTGCCGAAAGCGGGGACGAGGAACGTGGGCCGGCAGAGATCGGAGACAAGGACGGTGCCCAGACAAAAATCGGAGATGAAAAAGGAACCGCGGAAAAAAGCGAAGGCGGAAAAAGAACTGCGGAAAAAAGCGTCGACGAGCTATTCGGGGATTTTAAAGCTTTGATTGAAAAAGAATGCCGGTTCATTCAGCTTTCCGGAGGCGAGCCCACCGTCCGGGACGACCTCCCTGAAATCGTAGCGGCGGCAAAGAAAGCGGGAGCCACCTCTGTCCAGCTGAATTCCAACGGGCTCCGCCTGGGAAAAGAGCCCGAATACACGAAGCGCCTCGCCGACGCCGGACTGGATTTCGTGTTCATGCAGTTTGATGGGATGGATGACGAGGTCTACAAAACCCTCAGGGGCAGACCCATGCTGAAAGAAAAACTGGAAGCCATCAAGGTCTGTGGGGATAACGGCATCGGCGTCACTCTCGTACCCACCGTGGTTCCCGGCGTCAACGACCGGCAGATCGGAGCGGTCATAAAATTCGGAATGGAACGCTCTCCGGCAGTGCGAGGCGTGCACTTTCAGCCTATCAGCTATTTCGGACGCTACCCGGAGCCGCCGAAGGATGAAAACCGGATCACGCTGCCGGAAATCCTGACCGCCATCGAGGAACAGACCGACGGCCTGATCAAGCTTTCCGACCTGGCGCCGTCAGCCTGCGATCATCCTCGCTGCGGCTTCCACAGCGATTTTGTGATTCTGCCGGATCAATTGATCTGTCTCACTCCGAAGGCGTCTGAAGCTTCCGACTGCTGTTGCTGCAAGCCGTCTCCGGATGAAGCGCTGCGCAACCGGAATTTTGTCGCGCGCCGCTGGAAGCGGAATCTCGAGTTGGAGCAGGAAGCCGCAAAGATCGATCAGTCCCGCTGTTGTTCATCGACGGCAGATGCTGACAAAACCGGCTGCTGTTCCTCGACGGCAGACGCTGATGAAACCGGCTGCTGTTCCGATATGATGGATTTTGATACCTTTTTGGCGCGGGTGGCCGCAAATGGCTTCACCGTCACCGGAATGGCGTTTCAGGACGCTTACAATCTAGACCTGGAACGGCTCAGAAGGTGCAGCCTCCACGTGTACGACGGAGGCCGCATTGTTCCCTTCTGTGCGAGGTATCTTACCAATATCTGAAATCCTGCAAGAGCGGAGTGCCGCTCGGCACGTTGCTATTCAGTTTCCCACCGTGCTCTGACCAATGACGAGCTCTGCGAAACGGCGCACGATAACCGACGCTTCCGCACGGGTCGCATTGCCCTGCGGTTCAAAGGTGTTGCCGCCCTTTCCCTGCATAATGCCCGCCTGCCGGATCGCCGCTACCGCGTCCCTTGCATAAGCGCCGATCTTCGCGTTATCGGAGAAAGCGGACGCCGAGGCGGACGCAGGTAACTTATATCCGGCGGCCTTGGCGTAGCTCTGCATCATGACCGCCATGTCCTGGCGGCTGATCTGCTGACCGGGGCCGAACTTACCGCTGCCGATCCCCTGCACGATCTTATTTTTGACCGCCCACTCAATATATGGCATGGCGGGATCTGTACCCTTAACATCGGTGAAGCTGCTGGCTTCATACCCGCTCACATCTGCTCCCGAAAGTCTCCCCAGCGCCATGAGGAAGTCGGCACGGGTGATGGCTGTGTCAGGGGAAAACGCCGTTGGCGCTGTACCGTCGATCAGGCTGTAGCCGGCGACAAAATCGATGCTTTCCTTTGCCCAGTGGTTCGCCGTGTCGGCGAATTCCGTGACCGGCGCCTTGTATCCCACGCCGTAGGCTGACAGGCTGTTCCTTCCGATCACCATCCTGCCGTTCTCGTATCTGGAATTGACCAGAGGCTGCGGCCTCCCCTTCTTATCGATATACACGCCGAACAGGTTTTCGGCCGTTTCTCCGCCTGACGATTTGTAGGCGATGCCCAGGGTAACCGCTCCTTTACCGAAGTCGGTGATATATTCGGCTCTGCCGTCTCTCTGATAGCTCACGGTGACGTCAAATACCGGGCGGGAGCCAATCAGGGTTTTTGCCGCATCGGATAGCTTCGCCGGAGCCTTGGTTGAAACCGTAACCGGCCCTGTTGACTGCTTATTGATTTCGGCGATAGCACCAGCGTCAAATGTGAGGTCAAGGGCGGAGGAGCCGATCCTGACAGACTTCACACCTGCCTCTTTCATCCAGGCGATAGCCCCCGATTCGATGACGGCGTTCAGACCGGAATAGCTGCCGCTGCCCGTGATTTCAAACTCCAAGGTGATGCCGTCCGATTCCCTTCCGGACTCTTTCGCCGCAGCCTGCGCCGCCTTGACCGCATCCTTTACCATCTCTTCGGTAACCGACCCGGGGAGTGCAGGCGTATAGCCGCCGGATCCTCCTGATCTGCCGGAGCCGCCTGAATCATCGCTGTCCTGCCTTGTAATAGTGATGGCATATCTCTTTGTACTTCCGTCCTGAGCCGTTACCCGAACATACGCGGTGTTTGCGCCTACGGAAAGCGTCATTGTTTTATCCGCGATTTCCATCGTGCAGCCCGCGTCGCGATACAGCTTCCAGCCTGCATTCGGGCTTACGGAAAGGCTGACCACCTGCCTGGAGACGCTATTTGCCACCGTCGCTGTGATATCTGTTCCGCTGACGCCGCCGCCGGCGGGCGCAGTTACGTCTGTCACATCCTTTTCAGAGCTTTGCGCCGGAGAAGCTTTCAATGTAAAGCTGACGTTATAAGTCTTTTTGGTTGTCCCGTTCTCGGCGGTCACCTCCACGGTTGCGCTTCCGGGAAGGGAGGCTGCCTGCGTAATTTTGACGGATGCTGCCGGATCGGCCGCCTCCGCGCCTACCTTTGCCGCCGCACTGCCTGGCAGGGTACCATAGGGCAGTTCCACATCGTAGTCAGTCTTTGAAGCTTTAAAACCGCCTATCGTACCGCCGCCTACGGTCAGATCCTTCAGATCGGCGTTGATTCCGGGAATATGATTATTTACGATCTTGACGGTAAATATGGCGGAAGCTCCTTTATCAAAGGATATTGTAAATCCTGCGTCATTCCCCGCAGTGAAACCCTGTGCCGCAAGATAGCTTTGCCTGATTATCAGCGTATCGCCGCTGACGGTATAATAGTCCTTGGGTGTCTCCAAATCCGCCCCGTTATATTCCACGCCCGCAACAGCAGAAGCGCTGTTCCAGGTGATGACGGTGCTTACATCGCCGGGCGAGGCAAGATCATAGCTTCCCCCGGAGGGACTGATGGATGCGTCAACCACAGGAGTCGCCAGGATATTCACCGTGACGCCTGTCGGCTGCGCCATGAGGTTGTAGTTGTCCGCGTCCGCGCCGCTCAAGGTGGCTCCGGTGACCGTAACAGGCTTATTCGTCCCAATCGAGTCGTCAGCCATTGTACCGGCGCCGCCCGACGGGACGACAGCATCCGAGCCTATCTTACCGTCCACCGAAGCTCCGGAAAAGTCGAGGGCGACGCTTTTATCGCCTGCCGCAAACTCCCTGTCGGTTGCAGCCGCACCGGTAATTGTTACGTCTTTTTTGCTGATCTTATAATTACCAAGTGAAAGTCCGGCCACAGCTTTATATTCAGCGCTTTCCGCCACATCCACCGCAATGGCGTAGGTGCCCGCGTTTTTGGGCGCGGCCGTACCGCCGCCGTATTTCACAGTGACCGCACCCACGTCTGCGCTTCCGGTCACCGCAAGGGGCTGGGTGCCGCCGTTATAGGTTACGGGGGAGAGATCGTAATTTAAATCGCCTGCCGTCAGGGTGTCCTTCTCAGTTGTGAAAGTGAAGGAATCGGGCAGCACGGCGATCCCGTCCGTGCCCTGAAAATTTGAATAAGAAACGGTGTATTGCGTGCCCGGCTTCAAATCCGCATCGGGATGGAAGGTGAGTATCTGGTTGCTGTCGGACCACACCTTGGTTCCGGTTACGGTGTTGGAAGGGGTGGCTGTTTCCGCGACATTGAGAGCGGAAACGGCCTCCCAGCCGATGACTTGTATTCCTCGGCCGAAGTTGAGAACGATATCCGTGCTCTTTGGAACATCGGCAGCGCCGCCGGCCGGGCTGGTGCTCGCAATAGCGAGGGGCACTTTGATCGTAACCTTTACCCGTGTGCTTTCGGCCTTGCCCGGTTCGATGGCGCTGATGTAATAATCAGTGTTGACGGAAGGCCTGGTGGCAGGACTGGTGAAAATCAGCAGCATGTCAGTAACCTCGATCCCGCCCTCGCCGAGGAGCCTGCCCGTATAGGCGATCCCGGCAGCGATCGGGGTTGCTTCTTCATTTGTGGCATAAACCTTGTATGTTGTGCTTGCTGGAGGATGAGAATTCACAGGAAAGATCGCCGACGTATCCTCTGCGGTCGAGAATGAGTGAGTGTAGACTGAAAACGAAGGTGTCGGAGTTTTCTCCTGTTCCTTGGTGGTAAAGGTAAAGCTCACCGCTCCCAGATCGTTGTTCGATTCATCCTTAAAGCCGCTTAAGGCAACGGTGTACGCCGTTCCATACGCCAAATTTGCAGTCGGTATAAAAGTCGCGGTCTTGCTGCCGTTGCTCCAGGCCGCCGCTCCGAGGCCGACCGAATGAGAGTCCGCATCCGTGACCGTGACGCCGCCCGCATACGTGTTCATCTTCTCATTGAAGTTGAGCACGATACCGGTGTTAAGGGCGACATTGGCCGCATCGGTGTCCGGAGTGTGTGAGGAAAGCTGCGGAGGCGTAGTTTCCGTATAGGTGGTAAAGCTGAAAGTGTACACAGGCAGCGCATTTCCCGGCCCATCCTGAAACCCGGTCAGCGTAACGGTATAGCCCTTATTAGGTTCAAAAGCGCCGGGATGAGAAAACGTGAGGGTCGTGTTGCCGTTTGACCACGCCGTGCTTCCGCTGACCGTGCTTGCGGGGGCATCGGTCGGAGCGACGGTCATCGTGCCGACAGTCGTCTTCATCCCCTCACTGAAGGACACGGCAATCGGACCGGCGACCGTGGCGTTGGCGGCGCTGTTTGCCGGACTTGTACCGGTGACGATGGGCGGGTAGGTATCGGCCTCGGTGGTGAAACTGATTGTACGTGTGTCAGAACATTGTGTATAGCTCACGTTCCAAAAGCTCCCAATTGTCACGTTGTTGTATTCTGTGCTGTATTGCAGGCCCTGCATAGGGAGCGTACAGGTCTTGTTTCCATTGCTCCAGTTCTGCGAGCCTAATGTAAAACTTTGACCAAATATGGCCAAGCTGTACCCGCCAGAAGTATTCATCTCCTGATCAAAAGTGATAATCATCGAGGCATGGATGCTGACGTTAGTCGCTTCATCAGCCGGGGTGATGCTGACGATTTTCGGCGCGCTTGCCGCATAGGCCGTGTTGACGCCTGCCACAGTGAATACCATAGCCAAAATAAGCGTCAGGGAAATAATTTGTTTAAAGCGTTTCTTCATATAGTGCATTCTCCTTTGGTTAAAATATCTTTGGTTGAAATATCCTTATCATCTTGCTATCGAAGCGAAAACAGAATTTCGTCCACTGTGAGCCGCATGGGAACGATCTCCGGTTTCTCGTCCGGCGGGTCCCAATAGACGGCCTTATCCACAAACTTAACGCTCCCCCAGATGTCCGGATCGCTCAGCCTTCTGTAAGGGATGGTCTCGATCATCCGTTTCATGCTGAAGTTGACCTGGCTCCCATTTTCAAAATCGATCAGAAGCATGTAATCCTCCGCCGCGCGGACGTTTACAATTCTCATATTCTGCTACCTCCTTTCCGCGCAACATGGGTATGAATCACTTTCTGATCCAGTGTAAAAAAACTTTTGAGCGCCGGGTATCCCCCAAACGGGGGATTTTATGCTATAATATGACATTATTTGTGCGAATCGGGCGGTGAAAATCATGAGAAGTAAAAGAGTTTTAAGCAGGGCGCGGATCGACGCCGCGCTGTCCGCTATCTTTGAATATCCTCTCACCATTCTGGAAGCTCCAATGGGGTACGGAAAGACGACGGCGGTGAAGATGTTCACCCAAAATCAAAACGTGCGGTCATTTTGGTTCACCTTTTCCGACTTGAGGAATTCGGAAACCGCCTTTTGGAACAGCTTTACAGATGACATCATGGAGATTGACAGGCAGGCGGGTACCGTTCTCAAATCCCTTGGCCTGCCCGCCGACGCGCCTCAGATGGAACGGATGCTCCGCACCCTTGGCGCTGTGAAATTTGACGAAAATTACCTGGTTGTCCTGGACGATTACCACCTGGCCCGGAACGGCCATTTGAACAGCCTGTTTCTGCGGCTCGCCCAAGAGGAATTCGACGGGCTGTCCATCCTGCTGATCACAAGGGACACCACCGGCCTTGATTTCGTCGAGCTGCTTTCCCGGGGGCAGTGCCGCCTCCTGCCAAGGCAGCTTCTAAAGTTCACTGAGGAGGAGCTTGGAGATTACTGCCGGATGATCCGGGAACAGATTTCCCAGGAGGATCTGAATCAGGTGTGGCAGCATACCGACGGGTGGATATCCTTCGCATACATCCTTCTTTTGGGGCTGGAAAACGGAATCCCTGTCGGCATGAATGCCACCATAGAGGACATGATCGAACGGGCTTTATTTGCCCCTTATGACAGCGCCATGCAGGATTTCCTGCTGCGACTCTCCATCATGGATGAATTCACGGCGGAGCAGGCTGCCGCGGTCACACAGGCAAGGGATGCGGCTCAGCGTCTGAAGCTGCTGAACATGGAAAACGCTTTTGTCTTTTATGAGGAACGGACGGGAAAATATCATATTCACCAGGTGCTGCAAAACTACCTGCGGCGCAGGAGTGCGTTTTCCGGCGAAGAGATTCGCGCCTTATACGGGCGGCTGGGGGACTGGCTGATAAGCCGGCAGGAATTTCTTTCAGCTTACCGTTATTGGAATCAGGCGGGCCGCGCGGAGGATATCCGAAAAACATTCGCAACGAGTGGCTGGATTTTGACGACGCGGATGAGATGTTTGACAGCGTTCCCAGGCAACTTTTACTTCAGTATCCTTTCGCTTACATGCTGTACATATTTCACTCCGTCATCCGGGGAAAGGAAAATGCCGTTTTGGACTGGAATGAAAGGCTGGATGAGCTGGAACAGTATTACACGCAGAAAAAAAATCCGGATCAGTTTCACCTGAACCGCATTCTGGGAGAGATCCGAATCATCCGCAAATTTACGATGTTTAATGATATCGCCGCCATGCGGGCTTCCAACGAAGAAATCGCCCGGCTTCTAAACGGCCAGAACTCCTACATTGCCTTTCAGCGGGATGAGTTTACTTTTGCCTCCCCTCACTACCTATATCTTTATTTCAGGAACAGAGGCGGCTTCGAGGGCCTCGCAAAGCTTCTTTCCGAGGATGTGGGCTACGCCAGATTTTCGGACGGCTGCGGAACCGGCGGGGACTCGCTGGCTCCGGCGGAATACGCGCTGGAAACCGGCGACCTGGACCATGTCGCGGCTCACTGCAGAAAAGCGGTCGCGAAAGCGAAAAGCATGTCGCAGACCTGTATCGTTATCTGCGCGATGTTTGCGCTGATCCGCCTGCATCTGGCGCAAGGCAGAGCAGACCATGGGCTGAACCTGCTTTCCCAGATGGAACAGGAGGTTGAAGCGCTGAACAACTCCACATACAATACGACGGTCGACCTGTGCAGGGGATATGTATTCGCCTGCCTCGGACGGCCCGAACAGATCCCCTCATGGCTGCAGACAGGAGAGCTTCGAGCCGCCGATTTTTTCTCCCAGGGAATTGCTTTTAATTGCGTCGTTTACGGCAAAACGCTTCTTGCCCTTGGAAAGTATGAGGAGCTGGAGGCTCATATCCCGCAATTTCAAACCTGTTTCGACCAGTTCAGCAACCGCCTCGGACTGATTCATAACCTGATATTCAAGGCCGCCGCCCGCTGTCATCTATACGGGTTGGAAAAGGGCGCCGCCGTCCTGGAAACCGCCCTTGCCGAGGCGCAGCCCGACAATCTTGCGCTGCTCTTTGCGGAATACGCGCCCCATATTATGGGAATGGTCAAATTGATCGTTCAAAAACGAGGCCGCAATGAATTTTACAGCCGCATCCTGACGCTGTGCCGAAAATATGAAAGCAGCCTGTCTGGGACTTCCTGCCCGGCGGCAACGCTTTCCCAGCGCGAAATCGACGTCCTGTCCCTCGCGGCAATGGGGCTGAGCAGAAAGGAAATGGCGGCGCGCCTGTATATATCCGAAGAGACGGCAAAGACTCACTTTAAGAACATCTACCAAAAGCTCGGCGTAAACAGCAAGGTCGCGGCCATCAAGCTGGCGCGGGACCGCGGGTACCTGAGCATGGACGAAACGTAAGCGCCGCCTTCAATCATCCCATTCCAAAACCTCCGACACTTTCAAGAAGGACGCCTCTATCATGTAGGGGCATTTCTCGATCTTATTTGCCGGGTTGTCCTCCAGAAGGATGGAACATTCCGTGCTGCCGAAGGAATCCTCGAACCATTCGCCGAAAGCGTCCGCGTTGAAGCGGTCCGCCTCCTTAGGGTCCGCCAGGTAAAGAAGGCAAAGGCAAGCCGAATAGATGCCGCAGGTCTTGCCCTGCCGGAGCCCGTCGCAAAGGCCGGCCATGGCGGCAACCAGGTCGGGATTTTCCTTTCCCAGCTTCCGGAGCCCCATTTCCATAATGATCTGACTGCAGCAATAGCCCTGAAATCTAAGCTCGAAAACATCCTCGTTCATAATCATCCTCCTAATCCGGTCTTGACATATTACCGCCAGACTTTTTCTATATGGCTTATTGTAATATAAAAAGCATGAGACCGCAAGATTTGCTCCTCAGCCTGTTTCCCCCCCGGGCCTCATGGAAATGAATAGCAAACGGATATGGAATGTTAAAAAACCGATTAAAAAACAGTTGATTTTTTCATCTTTTTGCAGTATGATTAATTACTGTGAGACCGTTGGTCAAGCAATAATACTTTTTATGAGACCCGTTGGTCAAGTGGTCAAGACGTCGCCCTCTCACGGCGGAGTCAGGGGTTCGACTCCCCTACGGGTTACCAAACGAATGCCGAGGCTTTATGCTTCGGTTTTTCTATAAGCAAGGGTTTTTACCGGAAAGGAAGATGTTAGATGATATATAAGAGCACAAGAGGCGGCGAAGATACAAAGAATGCGGCTCAGGCCGTGATCCAGGGAATCGCCCGGGACAAGGGGCTTTTTGTTCCCGAGAGCATCCCCGCGCTGCCCTTTTCTTTTGAAGATATGAAGGGTAAGACCTATCAGGAGATCGCCTTTGCGGTGATTCACAGCTTTTTTACCGATTACACGGATGAGGAGCTCCGGCATTGTGTGAACGGCGCATACGATAAGAAATTTGAGGCGACCGAAATCGTTCCTCTCGTCAAAGCCGGCGACGCTTATTTTCTCGAGCTCTATCACGGCAGAACCGCCGCCTTCAAGGACATGGCGCTTTCCATCCTGCCCTATCTGATGACGACGGCGATGAAGAAGGAAAAGGAAGATAAAAAAATCGTGATACTCACGGCGACCTCCGGAGACACGGGCAAGGCAGCTCTGGAAGGCTTTGCCGGCGTGCAGAACACGGAAATCATCGTCTTCTACCCCCAGGTCGGCGTCAGTCAGGTCCAGGAGAGGCAGATGGTCACCCAGGAGGGCCAAAACACCCATGTGTTCGCCCTTCGCGGGAATTTTGACGATGCCCAGGCCGGCGTAAAAAAAATCTTCAATGACAGCGCTTTTGCGGAAGAGCTGGCGGCTGCGGGCTGCAGGCTTTCCTCGGCAAATTCCATCAACATCGGCAGGCTCGTCCCCCAGGTCGCCTACTACGTCTACGCTTATGCAAAATTGCTGGAGCAAGGCGCGATCCATGCCGGCGATAAAATCAATATCGTGGTTCCCACAGGAAATTTCGGAAACATTCTTGCGGCCTATTACGCCAGGGAAATGGGAATCCCGGTCGGCAGGCTGGTCTGCGCTTCCAATGAAAACAAGGTCCTGACCGATTTCATCAATACCGGAGTCTACGACGCGGAAAGAGAGTTTTACCTGACCAATTCCCCTTCTATGGACATCCTGATCTCCAGCAATCTGGAGCGGCTTCTGTATCACCTCAGCGGTCAGAACGGCCCGGAAATCGCGGCGTTGATGAAGAGCCTGGAAACGGACAAAAAATATGAGGTGAGCGATAAAATCAAAGACGGTCTTTCGGACTTTTTTGCGGGCTACGCGGACGTGAAGGAAACCAACGCCGCCATTGGCCGAATGTATCGCGAAAACGGCTATCTCATGGATACTCATACGGCTGTGGCATATAAGGTTTATGAAGATTACAGGCAGGCGACAGGCGACACGTCGGCGACGGTTATCGCTTCCACTGCCAGCGCTTATAAATTTGCCGACAGCGTCGTTCCTTCCATCGGCCTCGAGCCTGCGAAAGACGGTTTTGAAAATGTACGGCTTCTCCATGATCAAACGGGCGTAAAGATCCCTGCCGGCCTGAAGGACCTGGAATCAAAGGAAATCAGACATAGAGGAGTGCTCGGCATAGAAGAGATGCAGAACGCGGTTCGGAATGCGTTAAAATAAGCGGCTGCGATTCGCTGCAATTTGAAATGGGTTAAAGTAAAAATAAACAATAAGGTTATTATGGTTAACGGGATAGAGCGGCTCAATCCGGATAAACGACAGTCTGCTCTTTCCCGTTTTCCTTTGCCCTGTACAGGGCGGAATCCGCCTGATGAAAGAGAAGAGTTTCGTTCATGTCGCCTTCCATATAATGAGCGACTCCCGCGCTGAAGCTGATACCGCCGGACCGGACCTTGGTCTGCGGCACCTGTCTGCAGCGTTTGCGCAGCGATTCCAGCCTCAGATACGCGAGTTCTTTGGATGCCTCCGGGAAAATAACAGCAA
>DAITKX010000004.1:49542-72613 GCA_036835995.1 Bacillota bacterium
GGGAGCCATTGAATTTAAAGGGT
Source organism: Bacillota bacterium (assembly GCA_036835995.1). GTDB lineage: Bacteria > Bacillota > Clostridia > Peptostreptococcales > Anaerovoracaceae > Anoxybacterium. Next base: position 49,566 of record DAITKX010000004.1, read on the forward strand.
TCAAGTATTTTATCCTTAATGCGAAGACAGAATTCATAGACCTCATCTTCTGAATCAATATCCTGAATCATTACAGCAAATTCATCCCCGCCGTAACGCGATACATACGCCCCCAGGTTTTCGCATTGCTCTTTGAGCAGATTGGTGAAATAAAGCAGCACCTGATCCCCTTCCAGATGACCGAAGGTGTCGTTGATCTCTTTAAAGTCGTCTAGGTCTATGATCGCAAGGGACATGGGATGCTTCTGAGATTTCGCCTTTTCCATACAATCCTTTAGCAGGGACTGAAAGGTTTTCTGATTATACAGACCCGTGAGGGAATCGCTGCAGACCTGTTTATTCAAAGTCAGCTGGGTTCGATAGCACGCGAAGATATAGTCGCTGTTTGCCTTGTTATATTCAATCAGAATATTGCCGATCAGATTGATCGCAATCATCAGCGTAAACGCGACGACAACATTTAAATAGAAGTAGACCGAATCGCTGGCCTTTGCCGCATGAATGGCGGAAAAAACGAGCAACACGGTGTTTATCGCCGTTATGACGCCTGTCATTTTCCTTCTCCCGAACAGTACGGTTAAAAAGACAGGCACGATAAATATCGCGAGTATGGCGCCGACGTCGTAATGGATAAACGCTATGATTGCCGCCATCAGAGATATCATGATGATAACCGCATAATTTTTCGTCATGGGTTTAATGCTCATCCCGCTGATTCTGTGACACACGCGGACCAATATCAGCGTAGACACCGTCGGCATAATAATGTATTTGACCACATACTGAGCGTCGGAAAATCCTTCGTCCAGCAAGCCGGAATTTCGGAATGCAAAGAATACGGATGTCTCCGCTATGAAGATCAACGCGGTAATGATGTAAAGCACCCGTATGATTTTTTCCCTCCACTGATCAAAGGATTGGTTTGGCTTCGTAATTTCCATTCTCGGCGCGCCCTCCTCCCATAAAATTATACTCCAAAAAATGGCACGATTCAATTTTTTATGTCAAAATTTTCAAATATTTTCTAAGGGATGATTACAAATTTAAGACTTGCATTTTTAATAAATATATGTTAAATTACTAGATGTGTCTTGAATGACACTCAGGTCTGTGGAGAGTTGACCGAGTGGCTAAGGAGCTCGCCTGGAAAGCGAGTAAGGTGTAACAGCCCCGTGGGTTCGAGTCCCATGCTCTCCGCCAGAAAATTAAGGACGAGGTTTGATACCTCGTCCTTAATTTTTTTGATTGGATCATGCTTCTAACAGGGCCAAATTCTGTAAGGTAGATGTCTGCTTCCAGATACCTCCCTTTGACATACACCAAGAGAGACTTTGTCCATCTTTTTATGCATTTCAATATATTCGCCATATCACGGTTTGTTGCGGTGAACCCGTTAAAACATCCTTGCATATAATAAAATGCAGTTCCTGGAAGTTGAACTAGCGGCCAATCAAGAATAAAAAGGAGGGATTTGATGGATGCTTCTTTTCTTTGTGGATTGAGCGGTTCTATTGTTACGCCTTGCGATGATTCCTATAACGAAGACAGACAAGGCTGGAACCGTGCAGTTCAGCACTATCCACTTGTTATCAATTATTGCCGGACGTCAGAGGATGTGTCCAATGCGGTGATGTGGGCGATGCGAAACCATGTTGAGCTGCGAATCCGGGGCGGTGGCCACAATTACGAGGGATATTCCAATGGAAATTGTGTTCTAGTGATTGATGTAAGCAAAATGAAAAATATGGAACTGGATCAGCAGTCTCATACCGTGTGCGTGCAGGGCGGCGTGACAAACCGTGAGTTATATGAATATATAGCATCTAAAGGGTATCCCTTTCCGGGCGGAACTTGCCCAACGGTAGGCGTCAGCGGGTATGCACTAGGTGGCGGATGGGGGCTTTCCTGCCGCTACTTCGGTTTGGGATGCGACAGCATAGAAGAGATTACACTGGTTAATTATGAAGGTCAGATTATCAAAGCAAACAGCAGGTACAATGAGGATTTGTTCTGGGCTTGCCGTGGTGCGGGCGGAGGGAATTTTGGTATTATTATTTCTATAACGTTCAAACTCCCTCCACCTATCCAAAACGTTACGCTGATTGAGATTGACTACCTCCATTCAGATGCACAGACACAAAAACTATTCCTGCAAACATGGCAAACATGGCTGTGTCATGCGGATCAACGCCTCACTTTGATATCGAGAATCTACAATTCCGATGTAGATGGTCTATCCATGCTGGTAAGAGGGATTTTCTATGGTGAGCCGGAAGAGGCGGCTTGTTTGGTTCAAAGTTTTTTGAATTTACAGGGAGCTGTTTCGGATATTCAGTATGTAACCTTCTTAGAAGCCGTAACTATACTTGGCAGCTCATATCCTGACTTTGAAAAATTCCAATCTGCCAGCCGGTTTGTTTACAGACAGTTTAGTCCATGCGAAATCAGCGACATTGCAGCGCTGATTCAAAATCGTCCGGACGGTTCTGTTTATACGGGACTGTCTATGTATGCGCTGGGTGGTAAGGTAGCAGAAACGGACGTGAATAATACCGCATTTTTTCACCGCAATGCACATTATATTATATGGATAGAGACCATTTGGGAGGACAGCCGTTTTGCTTGTGTCAATTCTGCGTGGATTAATCAACAGTTCCAGTGTCTGGTTCCACTTACGACAGGATCTTATGTGAATTTCCCTTATGATGGGCTGTGTTGCTACAAGAGTGAATATTACGGATGCCATGTTGAATGCCTGAAAGAGATCAAACAAAAATATGATCCTTATAATGTTTTTACGTTTCCGCAAGGGTTGGAAAGCTGCGGCAAATATAATATAGACAACATAGGATTACCGGAAGAGCATACCCAGCGTCAAGCAGACGGGTTGCCTGTAAAATCGTCAGGAGGAAACCATCGGGGCTTCCGATATGTAAATTCCACGGATTGATCCTCACAGAATTTAAGTCTATTAATCACACAGATAAAGTATTCCCTGTGAATGGTTTTAATATAGTTTGTATTGAACAAATTCAAATGTACTGCGAATCAATTCTATAGGATTGATTAATAATAAAAATCTTTTTTCCGCATTAAATAAATATACCTGGTCAAGGAGGCGAAATAGGAATGTTGTCTTTTCTGCAAAAATTGGATATACTTAAATCACGAGGAGGTGGTCGGTGTGATTTCTATACCGAAAATACAAGAAGCGGTTAAAAAAATAGCCCCTGAGTATTCGATCAAAACAGTTAATGTTTTCGGCTCCTATGCTGAAGGAACGGCCAACAGCAACAGTGATGTTGACATATTGGTTGAATTTACCGTGCCGGCAGTATCTCTTCTTACCCTTACAAGCTTGAAATATCGCCTTGAGAGTGAACTCAATACGAGTGTCGATGTGATTCATGGTCCACTAAGGGAAGATTCAATGATTACGTTGGGAAAGGTTGTGCCGGTATATGAACAATAGAGATCGACAGATATTAGATAAGATTCTAAAGGAAATAGATGTAGCTACTGATATGGTTAATGGAGTAAGTGAGAATTCTTTTCTTGATGATGAAAAATTGAAACGCGCTGTATGCATGACACTGATCAATATTGGCGAGCTTGTAAAAAACCAATTAACTCTTCTCGCACAACTCCTAAAACTTGACAATGAGAAACGAAAGCCGGGCATAACCCGGCTTTCGTTTTGTACATAACCTCTTCTACTTCTGGCGGGACATTTCTCTTTCTTTTCTCCGGCCTTCCTGGATCGTCTTGGCGGTCTCTTCAATTGTCCGTAGGACCTCTTCGATGTTGCCTTCGGTGACAAGCTTGTATCCGCCCCAGTTCACATGGATGATCCTGTATTTTGCAAGAGCTGCATAATACCTTTCACGCAACTCGACATTATCGAAATGGATATCGTTCGCCTGCCTGTCCGGTCTGTCTTTACTTTTCATTGGCACCTCTTCTTGTAATTAATTCTTGTTCTCCGAAAAAGAATATGCAATATATATTATGATACCACAAATCCCTTGAAACTTCAATGTGCTTTACTTCTTATTGTCTTTTCTGCAAAAATTGGGATATACTTAAACCACGAGGAGGTGGTCGGTGTGATTTCTATATCGAAAATACGTCCCCGAATTATTTTTATTCTCCGACCATCCCGTCCCCGTCGCGATCATCCATGTATTTGTATAGCCAATGGTCTTTAGTGATTGGCATCTTAAAGCCTGCCGCTTTCGCTTCTTTTATTGTCACTTGACCGTCGCCGTTTGTGTCGATGGCTGAAATGTCATGCCCATCAGCATCCGGCGATGCGGAGGCCTGCGTCTTCTGACTTTCAATCAAAGTGCGGTTTGCTTTATCCGGATCTATGTTGTCAAAGTCTTCTTCAATTGTATTCCCCATTAGAGTGTATGTATAATGATAGTGGCTGGGAATCTGCGTCTTGTTATCCGGATAGGTAATTGTTGCCTCGAAATCCGTGCACCCTCCCGCATCACGAATCACTTTCTCCATATACGCCTGATCACCATGACGATTTAAGGCGCTGTTCTGCGGCGTGATATTGTACGCATTGGACACCCCGCCCAGGGAATCGGCAATCACATGGCCCTGATCATAATCGGCAAGCTCCGTCCCCGGGACTTTCGCCTCATCGCGGTAATAGCGTCCGTCCGGCGTTACCGGCTCGGTTTTGTCATCCTGCAGGATGATTTCTTCAGCGATAACCCTGACAAGCTGTCCGTATTCGTTGGTGAAAGCCCAATACTCTCTGTCTCCGTATCCAATGTCAACGGCGACATTTGCCTCTCTGGTTCCGCTCCTGTTGCCTCCGTCGACCTCAATCACTCTGTATCCTTCAAATTGCGAATCCTGGGATCCTTTCGAATTCTCCGCGGCTAAAAAACCTTTTTGATTTTCGGGGCTTCCCGCGTCTCCCTGGGTCTCTATGGCCAGAACCCCGCAGCCTGTCAAAAAGATGCACAATATAATTGCCATGAAAGATTTTTTCATATTTGCCCCTCCATTCACAGAGAGTAATTATAGCACATTCTTATGCCGAAGGGCATTTTAATCCTATTTCAGTACAGATTTTAACTTGAAATTTAGAGGAACAGGAAAACTGTCAATAATCACTTGACGCTAACAAAACGACTATCCAAAGGCGGGAACATCCTGAGATATCCCCGCCTCATAGCGCTTTTTTCACTGCTGGAGCGAACGGTATATGCCGCCCCTTTTAATTCCAAGAGATAACGGCCTGCTTTCAGCCTATAACAGCCTATTTTCCATCCCTTTCCTTTAATGCCCTCCATATCTTTTCAGGCGTGAGTGGCAGGCTGTTGAAGTGGATTCCCGTAGCCCTGGAAACGGCGTTTGCGATAGCGGGCGCCACGGGCGCGGTGCTGCCCTCTCCGCATTCCTTCGCGCCAAAGGGGCCTTCAGAATCGGGAACGCCGCACAATATGATTTCCACGTCAGGCATATCCAGGGCCGTGGGGAAGTGATAATCGCGGAAGGAAGGATTCAGCATCTTGCCGTTGACGACCTGGCACTCCTCAAAGAGCGTGTATCCGAGGCCCATTTGCACCGAGCCCTCGATCTGCCCTTCCACCGCTCTCAGATTCAACGGGCGTCCGCAGTCATGAGCAAATACGAAATCTTTCATTTCCACCTGACCGGTCTCCTCATCCACCTTGACCCTTGCGCCTCCTGTGCTGAAGCTATACGCCGGCGCAAAGTTCGATACGCCTTCGGTATATATTTTCTTGTCGCCCTTGTGAGCGAAAACTCCCTTGCCGACTACCTCCATGCCTCCGTTTTCCTCCTGGAAGGCAAATACGGCGTCGTTAAAGGACATTCCCTTTTCAGGATCATTCTTTACATAGATGCGGTGGTCCCTGCATATGAGAGCCTCTTTATCGACTCCGAGCTTCCGGGCGACGGTATCGATAAGCTGGCGTTTTGCATCCGCCGCCGCTCTCCGCGTCGCATTTCCCGTGAGGAAGGTTACGCGGCTTCCGTAAGAGCCCGAATCAAAAGGAGTCACCGTCGTATCCGATACAACCACCTTTACCTCGTCCATTTTCAAGCCCAGCTCTTCCGCCGCAATTACCGTCATCACGGTGTCGGAGCCCTGTCCGAGATCGTTTGAGCCGGTGAATACCGTCGCGTAGCCCTCTCTGTTCAGCCTTACGATAACGCAGGCGGAGTAGTACCCAGGGGTATTCAATATGGGGAATCCCGTGCCTGAAACAAAGCCCGAGCTCCCAAAACCGATGCCCTCTCCCTTGGGCAGCCTGTTTTTCTCCTCTTCCCAGTGCAATGCCCCTGAAGCGGCGTCGATGGTTTCCGAAAAAGCGCAGCTTGTGATCTCCAATCCTGCAGGGGATTCGTAACCCGGGGTCATGCCGTTGATCTTTCTCAATTCGACGGGGTCGATGTGCAGCGCTTCCGCCACCTCGTCCATGTGAACGTCGTTGGCAAAGTGCACCTGGCAGGCCGAATATCCCCGCATCGCCCCGGAAACAGGGTTGTTGGTATAAACCCTTTCCGCATAAAAATCCATGTTGGGGGTGACATAGGGAATTGTTGCCCACTGCAGGGATAAAGCCGTGGCCGGCATTCCCGTACCTCCGTACGCACCGCCGTCCAGGGTATGCCTGCAGCGCTTTGCGATCATCTTTCCGTCCTTTTTAAAGGCGGTTTCAATCACGAACTTGATGGGATGCCTCGTCCGGCTGGCATAAAACACCTCTTCCCGAGTCAGCACTATTTTGACGGGACGTCCTGTCCTCTGCGCCAGCACACAGCAGCAGGCCTCATGGGAAAATTGATCCAGCTTTCCGCCAAAGCCTCCCCCGACATAGGGTTTGATCACCCTTAACTGGGATTCGGGAATCCCTAAAACGCTGGCGATCCAAAAGCGACACACGGAAACGGTCTGGGTCGACGACCACAGGGTGTATTCGCCGTTTTCATAGGTTGCAACCGCCGCGTGGGGCTCCAGCGCGCCGTGGACGATCATATGGGTGCTGTATTCATACCGGTCTGTGTAGTCGGCCTCCGCGAAGGCTTTGTCGGCATCGCCTACCTTAAGTTTTGTCGCCATGCCGATATTGTTTTTGGATGCCTCATGAATCAATACCGCCCCGTCTTTTACCGCTTCCTCGGTTGAAAATAAGCTTGGAAGCTCCTCATACTCCACTTCTATAAGCGACAGCGCCGCATCTGCCGTCGCTTCGTCGATGGCGGCCACCGCCGCAACCTCATCGCCAATCAGGCGAACCTTTCCCTTTGCGAGAGGGTATTTATCCGCGAGATTTTTTGCAAACTCAGCGTTGCCAAGCCTGCCTGCGTTGAAATCATCTCCTGTTATCACAGCCTTTACCCCGGGATATGCCTCAGCCTTGCTGGTATCGATGCTTATAATTTTGGCATGGGCGTACGGGCTTCGCAGTATTTTGCCGTAAAGCATGTTGGGAAACACGATGTCGCCCGTATACTTGGCGCGTCCCGTCACCTTCGCCTCTCCGTCGACTCTGTTATAATTTGTTCCAACTACTGAAAAATCCTCTGCATCAACATAGGTTCTCTTAGCGCTCATCCTATTCCCCTCCTTATTTGGTTCCGAATTCCGAGGCAACCGACGCGATCGCCTCCACTATTTTTGCATAACCCGTGCACCGACAAAGGTTTCCCGCTATCGCGTCCTTGATTTCATACCCCGTAGGGTGCGGGTTTGAATCCAGCAGCGCCTTGGCCGACATGATCATTCCAGGGGTACAGTAACCGCACTGCAACGCCCATTTGTCGATGAAAGCCCGCTGAAGGGGAGACAATTTTCCGTTGACGGCGATGCCTTCAATCGTCGTAACCTCTTTCCCTTCAACCTCTCTCGCCAGGAGAAGGCATGAATTGACGGGAGCACCGTCCAGGAGGATCGTGCAGGCTCCGCATTCCCCTTCCTCGCACCCTTTCTTCGTACCCGTGAGCCCGAGATTATCCCTTACAAAATCGAGAAATGTCGTATTATCTTCCACCAGGGCTTCTACCTTTTCCCCGTTCAGCTTAAAGCTCAATATCTTCTTCATGATTTACATCCCCTTCCTAAGCGTTAATGCTTTCCATCGCTTTTTTTATGGCTCTCTTTGTAAATACCCTCACCATGTCCTGCCTGTATTCGGCGGAAGCCCTCACGTCCGATATGGGGCAGCAGTTTTCCATCGCCGCAATCGCAGCCGCCTCGATAACATCGTCCGTCATCTCTTTGCCGATCAGCATTTCTTCCGCCTTGAGCGCCCTGATGGGGGTGGCGGCCACCGCTCCAAGGGCTATCTTCGCGTCTTTGCATCTGTCGTTTTCAAGGGTAATAGAGGCCGCAACTCCCACGATTGCGAGGTCCATGGCTTTTCTGTACGCGTGCTTGACATATGCCGCCCCCTGCCCGGGCTTCATCTCGGGAATGGTTATCTCCGTTACGATTTCACCCTGTTCGAGTATCGTCTTTTTAGGCCCCTTGAACAGCTTTTCCGCGTCGATTTTGCTGGGACCTGCCGGACCTTCCGTATGTACGGTGGCCTCAAGGACGATCAAGATCGGCGCCGTATCGCAGGAGGGCGACGCATTGCAGATATTGCCTGCCATGGTTCCCTTGCTCCTCACCTGGGTCGACGCCACATAATGAGCCGAGTCCGCCACGGCGGGGTAATATTTCTTCACAGTTTCCGACTTTTCGATGGATCTTAAGGTCGTGAGAGCGCCGATCTTCAGGCCCTTTTCCGGAATGTACTCAAGGGCGTCCAAACCGTCGATTCCCTTTAAATCCACGATGTACTCAGGCTTTATCGCCTTCTCCTTCATCAGGACCAGCAAGTCGGTTCCCCCCGCCATGACCCTGCAGCCCGGACCGAGCTGAGATACCAGGCTGATGGCTTCTTCCAGCGACTGAGGTGCAAGATACTCAAATTTTGGAAATATCATAATTTGCCTCCTTGTGAAAAATTTATTTTACATATTGATAAGGCAATTTCCGTGCCAATATAAGAACCGCCGTAAATTCGGGGATTCTAAGCAGCAGGACGCCGTTTTCGTCATATATCGCAAATTCATTCGCCGCATATGACGAAATTTCTTGACTTTATCAATGCGAAAACGCTAATATAAGATTAATAGAACTAGAGTGTTTTTATTTTCAGCCGTCGATAAAATGGCGCTGTTGAAAGGATGCTATGGAAATGAATTCAAGGGAATATGAGTTTTTCAACGAAGTGACCCTGGCTATCTGCAGCAGCCTCAAAATTGAATCCGCGATGCACAGAGCAATCGGGCATATTTTAAAATATATGCCTGTGGATGATATGTATCTTTCCCATTACAGTTTCACTACCAACACCTATACCATTGTCGCCCATGCAAACAGGGATTCCGGTGAGGTGCTGAACAAAAAATTTGACATGCCGGAATGGATCATGCAAACCATCAGGGATTTTAAAACCACTAAAATGGCGGCTGTCATAAACGACTGCTCCCTCGACCCCGTCCTGGCAACCTTTTTCGTCCGTGAAGCCTCTGATCAAAGCTCATGCATTATTCTTCCCCTCGACCTGGATTCCAATATTATAGGCACTCTTCTGATTTTCACAAGAAACCCCGGGGGATATTCAACGTCCGACGCCAGTCTTCTCGCCCCTGTCTCCAGGCCCTTTGCCATATCAATGTGCAACGCGATGAAATATATCGAAGTCAACCGCCTCAAGGAAAACCTCGCATATGAAAACAGAAAGCTCAAGGAGATAATAAGGTACAACAGCAGCTCCGAAGTGATCGGGAGAAATACAGGGCTGAAAAATGCGCTTCAAATGATCCAGCTTGCGGCGCCGTACAACAATCCCATTCTCCTTTTAGGGGAGACCGGAACCGGAAAGGAAGTGCTCGCCGAAGAGATACATCTGATGTCGGCAAGGGTAAACGGGCCATTCATAAAGGTAAACTGCGGAGCGATACCGGAAACCCTGGTGGACAGCGAGCTGTTCGGATATGAAAAAGGGGCCTTTACCGGCGCCGCGAAACTAAAGATAGGAAAATTTGAAAGGGCGAACAACGGCACCATCTTTTTAGACGAAGTGGGAGAGTTGACGCCTGAAGCGCAGGTCAGGCTTCTCAGAGTTCTCGAGCAAAAAGAAATCGAACGCGTCGGCGGAAGCGAAACCTTAAACGTCGACATCCGCATTATCTCCGCCACCCATAAAAACCTCGAGGATATGGTCAAAAAAGGGAGCTTTCGCGAAGACCTCTATTTCAGGTTGAACGCTTTTCCAGTCATCGTTCCCCCACTGCGGGAAAGAAAAATGGATATCCCGTTGTTTATAGAGTACTTCCTTAAAAACACCGCAAAGGAGATGGGCCTCAGAGAAATTCCGAAAATATCGGACTTGGAAATTCAAAATCTACTGGACTATAACTGGCCCGGAAATATAAGGGAGCTGAAAAATGTCGTTGAAAGGGCAATGATACTGGGAAGAAACAGCGATGCGATCCACTTCAGCGAATTGCTGCCCGGAAGCAGGAGCACGCCTGTCTTTAAGGAAACGGGGGATGAATTCCAAAGCCTTGAGGACAACATGCTGTGCCATATAAGCAACGCCCTGAAGCAATCCAACGGGAAGATAAGCGGGCCCGGAGGCGCTGCGGAGCTTCTCGGAATCAACCAGAGCACATTGAGGCACCGCATGAAGAAGCTGGGCCTGCTGTAATATCTTGATTTATAAGGCAAAGGGCGGCACAAAGGCCGCCCCTCTTCATATATGACTGCTTTGCGATGAATCAGACCGATTTGCGGGTTATTCGCAGCAAGAAATTGATCCAAGAGGCCTTTTTTGAACTGATGGAAGAGAAGGGATATCAAAATTTAACGATTAAGGATATCTCAGAGCGTGCAAGGCTTGCTGTCCGGGGAACCGGGCGATCTCCTGAACTCCTGCTTGATCTGTCCGCAAAAACAAGAGATAGGCAATTGCCCTCCGGTGGGCAGCACCTATCTCTTTGCTAGCTCTCTGAATGAATCAAAGGCTTTCTCATAAATCTGACCGCAGTTCTTCCTGTTTCAGGGCGGCTATCTCTGACCATAAATATTTTTTACAAAGTACATCATGGCGGCGATGTTTTCGTCGGAAATCTTTACGCACTCTTTTCCCATCGCTTTCACCATATAATAGATTTGTGCGGTTACTTCAAGCACTGTGGATACTTTAAAGGCGGCTTCCATGTTGTCTCCGACGCACACCGCGCCATGGCACATCAAGAGGCAGGCGTTTGCTTCCTTGCCCAGGGCCGTCACGCAGTTCTCCGCCAGCTCGGCTGATCCCGGAAGCGCGTAGACAGCCGTCTTAACGATGCCGCCAAGGGTTTGGGCCGCCTCGTCGATGACCAGGGGAATGTCTTCTCCGACGCTGGAAAACACCGTGGAATAGATCGGATGGGTATGGACGATGGCATTTACTTCAGGCCGTGCCTTGTAAACTCCGAGGTGGAGGTCCCTTTCAATGGTGGGCTTCCTGACCCCTTCCACGGTATTCCCCTCCAGATCGCAGACGACCACGTCGTCTTCTGTAATCTTTGAGTAATCCATTCCGCTTGGCGTCAGGTAAACCCAGTTTGTCTCCGTGTCCCGACAGCTTATATTTCCCCATGTTCCCACCGTCTGTCCGGAGTTAAGCATCCGGAGCCCGGAATCTACGATCAGTTTTTTAAAATTCATTGGTTTATTCCTTTCACTTCATTGAAACGGCCGCGACCGTCGTATCGCTATGACGCCCGCGGCCGTTTTTGATCACGATATGTTTTAACGAATCAATCAGCGTATTTCGCGCAATACTCCTGATGTTCTTTCACATTTTCAGGTAAGATCAGCTTGGCGCCGGTGTCGATATTCTGCTCCACATCTTCGCCCTTTATCATCTTAACCGCGTTTTCAACGCCCAGGATTCCCATTTCCGCCGGGAATTGAGCGACCGATCCGTAAAGTTCGCCGGATGCGATCATGTTGAGCGCTTCGGAGATGCCGTCAAAGCCGATCACCTTGATCTGGTCGGTTTTGTTGGCTTCTTTTACCGCGCGGACCGCGCCGATGGCCATTCCGTCATTGCCGCAGTAGATCAACTCCACATCGGGATTTGCGGTCAGTATGTTCTGTGTCGCCGCATAGCCTTGATCGACTTCCCAGTTTGCGGACTGTTCCGCCACAACCTTGATCGCGTCTCCTGCGCCTTCAATAAATCCATTTCTTCTGTCAGCCGCGTTCTGCTGTCCTTCGATTCCGGTGAGGATCGCCGTCTTTGTTCCCGGATTGAAGTGAGCTTTCACGTATTCTCCCGCGGTCTTTGCGCCGGCGTAGTTATCGGTGCCGTAGAACGGTACCGTCATGCCTGCTTCTTTCAGCACTGAATCGTCCAATTTTGTGTCGAGATTGATAACTGGGATGTTGGCGTCTTTGCACTTTTTCAGAGCGGCAGCCAGGCCCTCCGAGGAGCTGGGAACGATACAGATCGCATCCACACCCGAAGTGATCATGTTCTCTACGATCGTCAGCTGTTCCGCCGCGCTTGCGTGCTGGTCGCCGGCCTGAACGTTCAGCTCAATGCCCAACTCTGCAGCTTTCTGTTTTGCTCCGTTTACCATGGTGATAAAGTATTCGTTGTTCAACGTCATGGGAATAAAACCGATCACGGTTTTGTCGCCGCCTCCGGAGCTTCCGGAATCCGCCGGCGCTTTGTCATCCGGCTTGGATCCGCAGCCCGCCATCACCGCGGAGACCGCCAACAATAGAGCCAAAATAATCGCTAACCTTTTTTTCATTTTCTTTCCTCCTCAATTATCTTAACACCAAATAGCTGGTGTTAGAAACGGTCGTTATTCAGCCTTTCTCTCTTTCGCTTTATCCATATAAACAGCTATGATGATCACAACTCCGATGATGATCGTCTGATAATAGACAGGGACGTTCAATATCTGCAGACCGCATTTCAGCATTCCCAGGATTAAAGCGCCCACCAGTGTATTTCCAACCTTTCCTTTTCCTCCGGAAAGGGCGATTCCTCCGATGACGACGGCAGCGATGGCGTCCATCTCATATCCGGCTCCCGCGTTGGGGTCGGCGTAGGAAAGTCTTGAAAGGAGCATGATCCCTCCCAATGCGGAGAACAAGCCTGCCAGCATATAGGTGAGCATTTCTATTTTATTGACCTTGACCCCGGAAAGCTTGGCCGCGTTCCGATTGCCCCCGATGGCGTAGATTCTCCTGCCAAACTTCGTTTTGCTCAGGGTGAAGATGATCAATGCGTAAAAAATGAAGACGTAAAGAATAATGCTGGGAATACCAAATATTTCAAAGGATACCAGCTTGGACAGGGATTCGGGAAAGCCGGCCACCGGCTTTCCGGCGGTCAAAACCTTTGTCAACCCTCTGATAATCTGCATGGTGCCCAGGGTTACGATAAAGGCCGGAACCTTGCCGTAGCTTACGAAATATCCCGTCGCCAGGCCGATCAGCGCGCATGCCGCACAGCAGACGATGATGACCAGAAGTAAGGGCATTCCGCTCTTTATCAGCATTCCGCCGAAAATTCCTACAAAGCCTACGATGGAACCCACCGACAAATCGATTCCTCCCGTCAGGATGACGAGAGACGCGCCGATTGCGATGACCGCGATGACAGATGATTGGGAAATGATGTTTTGAATATTAGATGCCGTTAAAAAGTCCTTGCCGTTGGCGTTGCAGATGATCGTAAATGCGATTAAAATCACGATCGCGCCGATGTAGAGTGAGATCGACTTGATATCGACCTTCTTTAACTGATTCAGTGTGTTATCCAATTTGTCCACCTCCGTTCAGGGCATAATGCAATATCTGCTCCTGATCCAATTGATCGTTATTCTCCAGCTCGCCGGCGACTCTTCCCTCTTTCAGGACGATGATTCTGTTGCACATCTTTTGAACCTCCGCCAGATCGGAAGATATCATGAGGATCGACGCTCCGTTTTTTACCAAATCCATCATAATCGTGTATATTTCGTCCCGGGCTCCCACATCGATCCCTCTCGTCGGCTCGTCGAAGATATAGACGTCAGCATTGGAACACAGCCATTTTGCGATTACGACCTTTTGCTGATTTCCGCCGGACAGGCAATTTGCTTCCATGGTGTGGGAGCCGGCTTTGATCCTCAATTTCTGGATATAATCCTTCGTTACCTCGCACATCTTTTTATTGCACATCACGTGTCTGCCGAACTTCTTAAGGTTGGGCAGCGCTACGTTGTCGGTCAGCGAATGCATCAGCACAAGGCCTTCGTCCTTGCGGTCTTCGCTGAGATAGACGATCCCCTTGTTGATGGAGTTTTCCACATCGCAGTCCTTCAGCTTCTCACCCTTTAGATAAACGGTTCCGCTTTCTTTTTTGTAGGCGCCGACGATGCACTTGGCAAGCTCTGTTCTCCCCGCGCCCACCAGCCCGGCCAACCCCAGGATCTCTCCTTTTCTCAGTTGGAGACTGACCCCTTTCAGGGCGTTTTTATAGCATATATTTTCCACATTCAGAACGACTTTATCCGGCTCGATAAAACCGTTTTCAAACCGCTTGAAGCTGACTTCCCGCCCGACCATCAGCTTGGTCAACTCATCGACGTTGGTCTTGTCCAGATCGATGGTCTTCACATATTCACCGTCTCTCATTACGGTACAGCGGTCTCCGATCTCAAAGAGCTCGCTCATCCTGTGGGAGATGTAGATGATTCCGATGCCCTTCTTCTTCAGGTTTCTCACGATTTCAAAGAGCTTGACGGTCTCCTTGTCGGTGATGGCCGCCGTAGGCTCGTCCAAAACCAGCAGTTTTACGTCGGTGGAGATGGCCTTGGCGATTTCCACCATTTGCTTTTGGGCGACGCTGAGTTCCCCCACCAGGGTTTCCGGATTCATTTCCAGGCCGATCAGTTCCAGATATTTTTTCGCCTCCCTAATGGAAGCTCTCTTGTCTATGGTTCCGTATCTGGTGATTTCCTTTCCCAACAAAATGTTTTCGTAGATGGAGACGTAAGGGTTCAGGTTAAATTCCTGGTATATAACGCTTACTCCCTTGTCGATCATCTGCTTCGGAGTCTGTGCGTCCAGCTCCTCTCCATCGAGTATGATCTTTCCGCTGTCCTTTTGATAGGCGCCCGACAGGATCTTGATGAGCGTCGATTTCCCGGCTCCGTTCTCTCCGAGCAGAACGTGCACTTCGCCCGGCTTGACCTGCACCTGGGCATTCCGCAAGACCGGTACGCCAAAGAAACATTTGTTGATGCCGCACATTTCGAGCATAAACTTTTCCAATTGACCATCATCCTTTCTATGGCATGTTCTTATACCGTGCGATGACTTCAGCTCCTTCTTTCGGCTCTGAGTACTCCACGATATGGATCGAGTCTTCGATCACCTTTCTGATCTTTTTTAAATCCATAGTCTCGTCAAAGGCTTTCAGCTGTGTGGCGATATTTCCCAATGACGTACTTTCCTGTCCGCATGCCAGAACCTTTTTTCCGGTCCTCTTCGCGGTGAGACTGTTTACCACTTCATTTTTCGAGCCGCCGCCGACGATATAGATGCTGTTGAAACGCTTAGATACGGCCGCTTCAAGCTGCTCCACGGTCACGGCATAACAGCAGGCCATGGACTCGTAAACAGCCTTTATGATCGTTCCCCAGTCGAACTCGCCCTGAACCTGGCCCGTTTCCACAAGGTAAGCCCAGATTTCCTCGCTCATTTTCAAGGGATTGAAGAACCTTGAATTGTTGATATTGATGAGGGGGATTTTCCCTTTTCTTTCCTGGGCGAGCGCTTTCAGCTCTTCCCAGGTGCTGTTTCGGTCCGCTGCCAGATCGTATTCTTTTTTGATTCTCTGGATGATAAACATCCCCGCGCTGTTCTTCAGGAGGGTAATCTTGTCAAAGGCGCCTACCTCATTGGTCAGCCCCACTTCCAAAACGGCGTCATCCATCACGGGCTCATCGGTTTCCGTCCCGATCAGTGACCATGTTCCGGAGCTGATGAAGATATAGTCGCTTTCCTGGGTAGGAATAGCAACTACGGCGGCGGCGGTGTCGTGGGATGGAACGCAGATGACGGGAATGTCATAATCCACCCCGATTTCTTCCAAAATACTCTTTCTTACCAAGCCGATCCGCTCTCCGTGCCTGCCCAATTTACAGAACAGATCCTCGGAAATTCCGAACTCCTCACATATCTCAGGGCATATCCTTCTCGATTTTGCACTCATGATCTGGGTGGTGCTCAGCTCGCTGGGCTCATTGACCATTACGCCCGTTACGAAATAGTTCAATATGTCGGGGACCATCAGCACTTTATCCGCGATGGAGTATTGGCTCGGCATAATTTCCTTCAGTGCGGCCAGGCGGTAAATGGAATTGATCTTATCGCAGGCAATTCCGGTTTTCCGGAACATCTCCCGTTTTTGCTCTTCGGTAAGGCGGCTTAAATAGGTTTCTCCGATTTCATTTCGATAGGACAGCGGATTTCCGACCATGTTTCCCTCTTGATCGAACATCGCAAAATCAACGCCCCAGGTGCAGATTCCGATGGAATCGATTTTATCGACCTTCCTGGCGATCTTTTTCAGAGACGACTGAAAACCGTCGAAGATTTTCAAAATGTCCCAATAAAAGTAATCTCCGATCCTGATCATGTCATTTGGAAGCTGGTCCACCACCTCGGTCGTGATCGTCTGTCCGTCGTATTTACCCAACAAAATGCGAAATGAAGAATTGCCGCAATCCAGCCCGATGATATTCCTTGTTGCCATATCCTGCCCGTCCCCTCTGCTAAATTTTTATCGCTAAATTTTTATCGATACATCAAATTGCTTTTCATAATCCTTTAGAAAATAAATGTCCTTAAATTTCAGGGATTCCATTTCAGGCATCTCGTATTCTCTGCCCAATCCCCGGTATTTGGGAATTCCCAGCCTGTGATAAGGTAAGAACCATACCTCTTTCACCCGTTTCAGACCGCTGATATATTCCAGAAAGTGTTCGATGTCCTTCTTTTCATCATTGCAACCCGGAATATAGGGATATCTCACGGACAGCTCTCCCTTGAAATGGCGGTTCAGCCATTCAAGATTTTCGAGAATCAACTCGTTTCCCATTCCGGTCAGTATTTTATGCTTCCCCGAATCCATGTGCTTGATATCAAAGAAGATATAATCCACGTAATCGGCACAGGATTGGAGATTTTTCAGAGGGATGTGACCGCAGGTCTCGACCAGCACGGAAATCCCGCGCTTTTTTAACTCCATGGCGCACTCCCTGATAAACTCGGCGTGGAAAAGCGTTTCGCCGCCGGTGAAGGTGACGCCTCCCCCCGATTCCAGGTAATAGGGCTCGTCCTTCAACACTTCCGTCATGAGCTCGGCGGCCGTATACTCGGCGCCTGCGATGGATCTGGCGTTCACATAGCAGTGATCGACGCAGATCCCGCATTGGTCGCATTGGCTTCCGGTGGTGATGAACCCGTATCCGTCAAGGTTTTCAATGCACTTTTTCGGACAAAGCTCCATGCACCTCCCACAGCCCACGCAGACCTCGCCGTTAAACAACACCTGCTTTTCAAAGGACTGTGATTCAGGATTTGCGCACCACCTGCACCTCAAGGCGCAGCCCTTTAAGAATACGACGGTTCTGATTCCCGGCCCGTCCTCAGTGCCGTAACGCTCAATCTGAAACACAGTTGCTCTGTTCATGATTCCTTCGGTCTCCTATTTACTGGCTCGCGAGCTTCTTGCAACCCGTCGTTACAGCTCGATCTCCGTACGGTTGATTACATCCATCTGGCAGTCCGGTGCAAGGGCGGTAAACAGCGCGCTGTATCCCGATACTCTCACCATCAGATCCCTGTAGTTTTCAGGATGTTCCATGGCATCCTTATAGGTCGCGTTGTCCACGATGTTGAATTGGATCTGCTGCGCATATTTACCGAACAGCACCTTGATCATGGCTACGACACGTCTGCGCTGCTCCACGGTGGAAATCGCGCCCTTCGCCAGCCTCATGTTAAAGATCGCTCCCTTCTGGAACCAGATGCTGGGCAGCTTTCCAACGGAGTTGCAGGCTGCGGTGGCGCCGTTCTTTTCAGAGCCGTTTGCGGGGGAAATCCCATTGTTCACAGGATCACCCTTCTTCCTTCCCTCCGGCGTAGCGCCAACCGAACGGCCAAAGGCGATATTTCCGGAGACAGGGCTCTGGCTGTAGGAATAGCAGCAGGGCACGGGGCCCTTTCCGTATTTTGAGCTCTTGTACTCATGGCGGTATCTGGACCCGATGAAATCTTCCAGCGCCACGATCCACTGATCTGCCTTATCGTCATCGTTTCCGAATTTCGGAGCCTTGTTCTGCATGATGGCTCTGATCTCGGGACCCGTCGGCGTGGTGGTCATATCCTCATAATTTGTTCTGCAGGCATGGAGCGCCTGATCCAGCGTCAAAAGCTTTTTATTGAACACGACTTCATCCAGGGCCGCCAGCGCGTCGCCGGAGCTTATGGTCCCGGCGGTGGGCCCGCCGTCGGCGGAATAAACCGAGCCGCCTTCCACAAGGTCCAGGCATCTGCCGATGCAGTCCTCTACCAGAGAGGAGCGGAACGCGTTGATATCGTAGAGGCAGTGGAGGTAATCATTGATATGCTCCGTCACGACCTGCATATCCATGAAGTATGCCAGCATATCCTTATATTCTTTGAAGATTTCCTCCATGCTGGTGCAATCTTCGATATTTTTGCCGGTCTTTTTATGTAGTACACCCGTATTGAGGTCATAGCCGTTGTTCAGCGTGATGTCCAGAACCTTTTCGACGCTGAGCCAGGGACCCTTTGCCGCAAAGTCCCACTTTCCGGGAATAGATGCCTCGATACAGCCGTCGGGAGCCCATTCGATCAGATCCTCTTCTGCGACCCCCATATCCCGCAGGGTTCTCATAAAGGCGAGGTCGTTGTAGAACGCCGGCATTCCGCCCTGATGAGCGATAGAGGCTTCCAAAGCCTTCAGCATGAAATCGTCATCCGTCTTTTCAAACCACTTGACGGAAATGGAAGGAGTGACCAGCTTCAAGGTACTGCAAGCCTCCACGCAGAGATGAGACACCTCGTTTGTCGCATCCTCCCCATCCTTCGTCTGTCCGGCAACCGCCAGATTGATAAACATCTGATAGCCAAGGAAGAACTCCGAATCAGGCCACGAGCGCAGCTTGTTGATCTCGTTGCACTTGATGAAGAAACACTCTATGATTTCAAGAGCTTCTTCCCTGGTGATCCGCCCTTCCTCGATATCCTTTTTATAGAAGGGATAGACGTATTGATCGAACCTTCCCAGGGAGATCGCATGTCCGTTGGATTCCAGATGGACGGCCAGCAGGATCAGGTAGATGGACTGCACGGCCTCGTGGAAGGTCTCGGCAGGATTGAGAGGAACCTTCCTGCAGATCTCGCTCAGTTTCAAAAGCTCCGCTCTCCGCTTTTCATCCCCGCATTTTTCCGCTTCTTTTTCACACTCGCCGGCAATCCGGTTGGCGAAATTGATCACAGCCATATTGGACTTTAAGGCCGCCTCGAGGAAAAACTTCTTTTTAACGTTGCCAGGCTCCCTTAAATCGAGCTCGGCCATTCTCTTTTCGATTCTCTCGATGACGTCCCGCAGACCCTTTGTGACCACGAGACGGTAATCCACAATTTCATTTCCAAGTCCCGCGGCGGTCACCCAGGTGTCGTCGATCACGCCTGCGTCCCATGCCTTGTTCACTTCGTCAGGCAGAGATTTTCTCAAATAGTCATAGAGAGCCTTATCCTTCCAGTATTCGATGCATTCCAGCAGATCCTGCTTTACGTCCTCGTCCACATAAAATTTATCTCCCGGCCTCTGATCCCAATAGTAAGGATTTCCGTTTAACTCCTCAACGATCCACTCGTTGGAATACTCGGGATAAATAGGGGCTGCCTTCGGCCATTTGGCCTGGTTTCCCACGATCAGCTCATCCTCTTTGACCCACACCGTCATCTGGTCCAAAACGTTGTAATACGCATTGGCACGCTGAATCGCTATGGGCAGGCCGACATCTTTTTTCATTGACTTGGTGAATATCTTACACCGTTCGGAGCACACCTTCGGTTCCTGGTCAAACAATCTTTTTCTCAATCGAATCGTTCTTTCGCTCATTTACCATCCCCCCTAATTTATATGTAACAAGTTCCATACCCTAATAATACTATATTCGTTCGATTTGTCAATAAAATTTTAAGAATAATCAGATTCATTTATTTCCATTTTTCATTTTATTCCATATTTTTCAATTTATTTTCATATTTTTTCCTTTTTTTAATCAATTTTGTGTAACGTTTCATGCTTTTCACCGAAAACATATTGATTTTTACAGAAAGAATGAATATGATATTAATATTAGTATATATTTTTGGGTTTATTGGAGATAGAAACGTAATGAGTAAAAAGAGTATCGGGATTAGAGAGATCGCCCAATTATCCGGCGTGTCCATTGCAACCGTTTCAAGGGTGATCAACGGCGCTCCCAACACATCGGAAAAGACCCGCCGGAAGGTCAATGAAGTGATTGAAAAATATCATTATATTCCCAACATCACTGCAAAAAATATGTTTTCCAAGAGTTCAAAATCCATTGCCATGTTTGTTCTCGACCTGGACAATCCCTTTTTTGTCTCCCTCGTCAAAGCGCTCAATAAGATTGCTTTTGAAAACGGGTACGCGCTTTTGATCTGCAACACGGAAAACAATCCTCAAAAGGAACTCGAGTATTTGGAGTATTGCGAGGGAATACGAACGAAGGGCGTCATCTTTACGGAAGGCTACAACAACAACGTGCTCTGGGACAAGTTTCAGAATCAGACCTTTGTCTTCCATGACCGTCAGGTGTCTGAAAAGTATTCCTCCGTAAAAAGCGATAACGAGAAGGGGATAAGAATGCTTGTGGATTATCTGGTCAATTTAAATCACAGGCAGATTGGATTTGCCGGATTCGATCCGAAGACCAAATCCATTCTCGAGCGGAAGCGTGCTTACACCGCTTCTCTGGAGGAAAAGGGGATTCCTCTCCCTCCCGAATATATCTTTGCGGGAGAAGTGACCGCCAGAGGCGGAGCAAACGCGTTTGATTACTTTTGTTCTCTGACCAACCCGCCCACGGCGATCATATGCGCTAACGATCAGCTTGCAAGGGGCTTTATCGCCAGAGCGAACATGATAGGAATGCGGGTGCCCGACGATTTTTCCCTGGTGGGCTTTGACGGCTGTAATACGGAATATTTTTATCCGCGAATCACCACCATCCGGCAGGACACCGACCTGTTGGCCCAAAGGCTGTTCGAATGCGTCGTCGCTTCGCCCAATGACCCTAAGAACCACGTCATCGACGTCTCTCTGGTGATCGGGGATTCCTGTAAGAAGTTGAACGGATAAGCGTTTCTCCGCCGGTCCGGAGGCCTTTCTTATCTGACCTTCTAAGATGAAAAATATCTGATCGTAAATTCTCTGAAGTGGCGGACCGCTTCCGTGGAATAGCGGTTCTTCACCCAGGACAGCCAGATGGTGCGCTGGCAGACCGGGGATTCGATATGCAGCTGCACCGGCGCAGGCATGTCGACCGCCCGCAGCCAATAGGCCGGCAGAAAGGCGACGCCAAGTCCCGCGTTTACCAGGTTTGCAACGATGTCGAGGCTTTCGATCTCAAAGGCGACGTTGGGCGTAAACCCTGCCTGCTGGCAAAACCTGCTCGTCATCTCCCAAAATTCAGAATCCCTTGTCACCCCGATAAATGTTTCCTCTGCCATATCGCTGAGGTTGACGCTTTTTTGGCCGGCCAGGCGGTGTGCCGGGGGAACGACGAGGAATATTTCCTCCACCAGCAGAGGCTCGCATTGAATCTCCGGATAGGCGGACGGCAGGAAGAAAATACTGAGATCGATCTCTCCGCTCAGGAGCCGCTTCTGAATTTCCCGCTGCTTTGTAATATGGCGGATTTTGAATTGGACATCGGGGTTGCGCACCAGGTATTCTTTAAAAAGGTCGGGAAGCGGCTGGGATGTGGAAGCGCCCACCGTCACTGTCCTCCGTTCAAGCTCGGCCAGCTCCGAAAGCTCGCGCTGTCCGTCCTCCAGTTCATGGAAGCATCGCTCCACTCTGCGGAGAAAGGCTTCGCCGAAATGGTTCAGATGAATCCTCCTTCCGGTGCGCTCGAAGAGCGGGACTCCCAGGCTTTCCTCCAGGCGGGCGATGGCCTTGCTGACAGACGGCTGGGCGACATGAAGCTCCCTTGCGGCGTGGGTAACGTTTTCCGTCCGGGCGACGACCTGAAAATATTGCAGCTGAAGCAGATCCATAATAAACTCCTTAATAGCTTCAAAGGAATAAGTATATATTCAATTATATATTTTTAATTATAGTCGGTCAATGCTATAATAATTGTAATAAAGAAATGCAAAATGATGCTGAACTCTCGGGTGGTGTCCGCTGTTTTAACTGGCGCTCTTCTCAGGTTCCTGTTCTAATCATGTTATGCAAAAAAGAGGAGTGTTATAAAATGGTAAAGCCCAGACTGTGGACCAGAAGCTTCCTTCTTGTCTCCACGATGAATTTTTTCGTCTATTTAGTTTATTATCTGCTGATGGTCATCATCGCAGGCTATGCGATGAAGCGTTTAAACGCTTCGCCGAGCCAGGCGGGATTGGCTGTCGGTATTTTTATTGTAGGAGCGCTGATATCGCGCATCTATGCGGGAAGCGCCATCGACCGGGTCGGATGGAAGCGTATGTTTTATATCGGATTGTCGGTTTATCTGGTTGCGACGGCGCTGTATTTCAACGCGTCGAGTCTGCTTTTTCTGTCTGTGACCCGTTTCTTGCACGGAATCGGCTTCGGAATCGCCTCCATCGCCACGGGAACTGTCGCCGCCGGCATTATCCCGTCAGAGCGTCGGGG
>DAITKX010000004.1:72623-79013 GCA_036835995.1 Bacillota bacterium
ATGCCATGAGCACCACGCTGGCCTCCGCCATCGGCCCTTTTCTTGGGATATATCTCAACCAGCACGCGAGCTTCTACACGATTTTGATCTTATGTATCGTCATATTAGCCGTCAGCTACGCCACAGTATTTTTCCTGAAGCCGCCGATGATGGAAAAAGCCGGGAAAGCTGAGAAGTCGGGGAGCGCGCCGGCTGTCGGCAGGGGTCTTTCAATTCACAATTTCATTGAAATCAAGGCGCTTCCAATCGCCGTTATCGGAGCTTTTGTCGGATTCGGCTATTCCAGTATCGTCAGCTTTCTCTCCGCTTACACGGAGGAAATCGATCTGGTCACGGCGGGCAGCTTCTTTTTCATCGTCTACTCGGTGGCGATTCTGGTTTCCAGGCCTGTGAGCGGACGCCTGTTTGATACAAAGACAGAAAACCATGTGATGTATCCGGCCTTTGTGCTGTTCTCCGCCGGGCTGTTTGCCCTGGGTCAGGCCCACTACGGCTTTATCGTTCTGTTGTCCGGCGGTCTCATCGGCCTCGGGTTCGGAACCTTTTTATCCAGCGGCCAGGCCATTGCCATCAAGATGTCTCCAAACCACCGCGTCGGGCTGGCAACCTCAACGTTTTTAGCCATTACGGACGCAGGCGTCGGGATAGGACCCTTCGTTTTGGGCGTCCTCGTTCCCATCGTCGGCTTTAGGGGCCTGTTTACGGGAATGGCAGGCCTTGTAATCGCCTCAATCGCCTTATATCATTTTCTGCATGGAAGGCACGTATTCCGGAGGCATGCCCTGCATACAGCCAGGGAGCGCAGTATGAGAAGCCATCTTTCTCCTTTAGAGGTTGAAGACTGAAATAACGATGATTTCTTGCCTTTGAAATATTTTCTGAATTTTTTTAAATTTACATTTTTTGAATTTGACATTTTGTTTTTAATCGTGTATACTAAAGTCAATTCTAAATGTATTGATTGATTGCTGTAGGCTTATGTCAATTCTCATTTTGACTAAAGGTCTGCAGCTTTTACTTTTTACGACGGAATAATATTTTTAAAGGAGGTACCTGGCATGAATAGAGGTACTGTAAAATGGTTTAATGAAAGTAAAGGATTTGGATTTATTTCCAACGACGAAGGTCTGGGCGATGTTTTTGTACATTTCTCCGCTATCCAGAGCGATGGTTTCAAATCTTTATCCGAAGGCCAGAAGGTGACTTATGACACCGAAGCGGACCCGAGAGATTCGAGTAAGCTGCGCGCCCTTAACGTTTGTATCGCATAACACTCAACCCATCTCTTCAGATGCGGTGAGTTAAGATAACGTTTAACGCGAAAGCCTGCATAGCGTATTAAGCTATGCAGGCTTTCGCCGTTTTATGAGTCGCTCCGTTCATTGGTAAAGATGCCCAGGCTTGATAAGCTACTGGGAAGAGTTCTCCAGCAGGGCGTTAAAACCGCTTCCGATAAGGGTGCTCATCGTTTTCGTCAGCTGCTCCAGGGAGATATTCCGTTCCGAACTGAACCATTCCTTGTAAACCGAGGTAATCCCCGCCGTAATAAAATCAATGCTGAGGGCAAGGAGTTCCTTGTCCATTTTTATCATGCCCTTTGACAGCTCCAGGAACCGTTCTTTAAATATCTCCTTGACCTTGTTAAAAAGGCTGTTGTAATCCCTGGACTGGAACAGTAGGTTGTAGAATTCAAAGTCTTTGTTGATCTCGGCGGTAAGCCCCTCCAGAAACGGATACGGGTCATACATGCTCTTGAGGATGTCGGCCTCTAAAAGATGAAACAGCTTTTGGATCATATCGTTTTCAATTTCATCCAGAATGTCATAGAGATTCCGGTAATGGGCGTAAAAGGTCTTTCGGTTGATATCCGCTTCCTCGGCGATTTCCGTTATCGTGATATCTGAAATATCCTTCGCTGACATCAGGCGGATCAGGGACGTTTTGATCGCCTTTCTCGTCTTTCTGCGGCGCTTATCAAGAACTTCTGTGTTTTCCATATTATTCATAATTCCCTCCAAATAAATATCCTCTTTGGTTTTTTCAGTATAAATACTTCCGAATATTTAACAGGATAAGCCTACAACAGTATAATAATACACACATGGGGTAAAAACAACATGTTTTACATAAAAATTGTGGGGTAAAATCGGTATGCTTTACACGAAAATTGTGGGGCAAAATCGGCACGCTTTACACGAAAATTGTGGGGTAAAACAGCATGCTCTACATAGAAATTCTTGAATGCACAAAATTTTCGATTTAGGACGCCGCTTTGATAGATTCTTGAATTTTGTGCCATCCTTGGGGCATACTCTCATGTAAAATTCGTTAAAACAAATAATTTATTAAAATAACCGTCCTAAATCGAAAAATTTGTGCAGACCTTAAACATGCCTTAAAAGCCTGCGGCACACTTTTTGTTGAATCAAATTTGGGCACAGTATATAATGTTAAAGGAAAATTCGAGACCGACACGGAGGATAAGATATTATGGATTACAATAAATTGGCGGAGCTGCTTTTCCCGCAAATCACAAGGGATCCCGCGGAATACGAGAGCATCTACCCCGAAAGAAAGCTTCCCTCAGGCGCTAAGGTGACCCGGCTGGGCCCGAGTCCCACGGGTTTTATCCACCTCGGAAACCTTTACGGCGCTTTTGTGGATGAACGTCTGGCCCATCAGAGCGGCGGAGTCTTCTATCTGAGGATCGAGGATACCGACGACAAGCGGCTGGTGGAAGGCGCTGTGGAAACCATCATCTCTTCCCTGGAGTTCTTTGGAGTGACCTTTGACGAAGGCACTTCCATGGACGGGGACGAAGGCGCTTACGGCCCTTATTACCAGAGCCGGCGGGCGGAAATTTACCAGACCTATGTGAAGCAGATGCTTCGGCGCGGACAGGCATATCCCTGCTTCTGCACCGAGGAAGAGCTTGCAGCCATTCGCGAGGAGCAGGAACGGCTGAAGGAAAATCCCGGCTATTACGGAAAATGGGCGAAGCACAGGGACCTTTCTCTGGAGGAGATTCAAAGCCGCCTCGACGAAGGTCAGCCCTTTGTGGTCAGGCTGAGATCCCAGGGCGGTCAAACCGGCCAGGGACAATCCAGTCAGACCGGCCAGAGCCAGGGACAATCCAGTCAATCCAGCCATGATCCGACCGGCCAGGGCGATGCGGCGGCTGACGTCAGGACGATTTCCGTGGAGGACGGGATCCGGGGCACCCTGACCATGCCGGAAAACGAACAGGATGTGGTCCTGCTGAAGGCAAACGGAATCCCCACCTATCATTTCGCTCACGTTGTGGACGACCATCTGATGAGGACGACTCATGTGGTCAGAGGCGCGGAGTGGCTTCCTTCCCTGCCGATCCATGTGGAGCTTTTCCAGGCTCTGGGCTGGCCGCTGCCCGTCTACTGCCATACGGCCCAGCTCATGAAGCTGGAGGACGGCAACAAGAGAAAGCTGTCAAAGAGAAAGGACCCGGAGCTGTCCCTGGACTACTACCGCAGCGAGGGATATCACCCGAAGGCTGTCAGGGAATACCTCCTGACCATATTGAATTCCAACTACGAGGAATGGCGGATGGAAAATCCAGACGCCTCCCAGGACGATTTCCTCTTTACCGCGGAAAAGATGAGCAATTCCGGCGCTCTTTTCGATCTGGACAAGCTCAACGACATCAGCAAGGATGTTCTGGTTAAAATCCCGGCGGCAGAGCTCTGCCGGTTCCTCATCGGCTGGGCGAAGGCCTACAGACCTGAGATCGCAGGGCTTTTGGAGGGCGACAAGAATTATCTCACGAGGATCCTCGATCTGGGAAGGCAGGGCGACAAGCCGAGAAAGGATTTCGTCTCCGCAAAGCAGATGTTTGAATTTATCAGCTATTTCTACGACGACTATTTCGAGATCCAGGACGCTTATCCTGAAAACGTGAGCGATAAAGACGCAAAGATCATCCTGGCCGCTTATCTGAACAGCTACGACCATAATGACGATCAGGCTCAATGGTTTGATAAGATCCGCGAGATCGCCTCGGCCAACGGATACGCCGCCAAACCGAAGGATTATAAGAAGAACCCGGAGCTGTATAAAGGCCATGTGGGAGACGTCAGCACCGTGATCCGCATCGCGCTGATGGGGCGCTCCATGTCCCCTGATATCTGGGAAATTCAGCAGATCCTTGGAGAAGAAAAGACAAAGGAAAGAATAAAAAAAAGGATTTGACCATTTTTATTTAATCATAAAGTTTTGTAACACATTTCCTCGCCGCTTCATAAATTATACTACAAATCAATTATTTTTATAGAAGCAGGTGATTAAAAAATGTCAGAAGGATGTGGACTCCTTGGCGGAGAAGGAATTGATACCAGCTTGCTGTTCTTCTTCTTATTACTGGTAATCATATTCTGCAACTGTTACACAAGATAGAAAGGTTTGACCCGCGGGTAAACCTTTCTGACCCCTGAAACCCGACGCAAGTCGGGTTTCCTATGCCATAAATACGCAGAAAGTGCGAACGGAAATCCTTGATTTCGCGGTTCGCACTTTTTCATTAACTTTATTCTATTATTCTATTTTTCCGCCAGGTATTCCCTAGTGAGCCTGCCCAGGATGGTCATTCCCTTTTCGATATCCTCATGGGCCATGTTGGAAAAATTCAGCCGCAGCTCATTGTTCTTTACGCCACTGGGATAGAAGGAGCCGCCGGGTATGAAGGCGACCTTTTCCGCCAGCGCCCTGCGGAGAAGCTCCCTGGAATCCTTGTTTTCGGGAAGTTCAAGCCAGATAAAGAGGCCTCCTCCCGGAACCACATAGCGGGCTTCCTTCGGGAATTCCCTGTCGATGACCTCCATCATGTGATCTCTGCGCTCCTTATACAGCCCTGTGATCCATTTGATATGGGCGTCCAGGTCGTTGTGTTCGAGGTAATTCGCCATCTGCCTCTGAGCGATGGCCGAAGAGGACAAGTCCGCGGCGTTCTTTAAGATGAGATACTTTTCCATCAGGTTTTCCCTGGCGCACAGCCAGGCGATCCTAAGCCCCGGGCAGAAGGTCTTGGAGAAGGTGCCCACATAGACGACCTGCCCCTTTTTATCATACCAACTCAAGGGCTTTTCCAGCCTGGCGTCAAAGGCGAGCTCCGAATAGGCCGCGTCTTCCAAGACCGGGATATCGTAATCCGAAATAAATTCGACGAATTCCTTTCTTCGCTCAGGCGACCAGCTTCTGCCTGTTGGATTCTGAAAATCGGGAATGACATAGATCAGCTTGACCCTGTCACCGTACTGTTCCAGCGCCTGTTTCAGAGAATCCAGGATCAGTCCGTCCCGGTCGGTAGGCAGGGCCACCAGCTCCGCTTCATAAGCCTTCAGGGCGTTGACAGCTCCCAGATAGGACGGGGTTTCAAACAGGACCACGTCGCCCTTATTGATAAAGAGCATACTGCTCATATCAAGCGCCTGCTGAGAACCGCTGGTGATGACCACCTCTCCGGTTTTGTAGCTCAGATCAAATTTATCGTGCATCCGCTTTGCGATAATCTCCCTCAGCTTTCCGAAACCGCTGGTGGAGCAGTAGCTCAGGGCCTCCTTGCCCTCCTGGTCCAAAACCTCGATAAATGATTCTTTGATCGCCTCTACGGGATATGTCTCAGGGGACGGGAACCCGGCCGAAAAAGAGATCATATCCGGCGTTTCCGTCAATTCCATAGCATTTAAAAGCGCTTTATCCTGCAGGCACTCCATTCTGCTTGCAAATTTCATCTCGTTCTACCTTTCCGAAAATTATAGATTCCAACTGTTCAAATATTTTTCCTGCTCGGGAGTGAGCTCATCGATTTCAATGCCCCAGGCTTCCAGCTTCCTTCTTGCCACCAGGTCGTCGATTTCCGCCGAAACGTCGATCACCTTGTTTTCCAGCTTGCCCCGGTTGCGAAGGATGTAAAGGGCCGACAGGCACTGGACCGCGAAGCTCATGTCCATGATCTCCGCCGGATGGCCGTCCGCAGCCGCGATATTCACCAGCCTTCCTTCTCCGATGACGTTGACCCACCTTCCGCTTGTCAGTTTGTATCCCGTGATGTTTTTCCGGGTCTCTTTCTTTTCAAGAGCGGCCTTTTCCAGCCCGGCCATGTCCACCTCAACGTTGAAATGGCCCGCGTTGGTCAGGATCGCCCTGTCCTTCATGGTCAGCATATGCTCCACGGTGATGACGTGTTCACAGCCCGTAGCTGAAACGAAGATGTCTCCATATGGCGCGGCCTGTTTCATAGTCATAACGTCGTAGCCGTCCATCCGGGCTTCAATGGCCTTGACGGGATCGATTTCCGTTACGATGACCTTGGCTCCCAGGGCGGCGGCCCGCATGACGATTCCCTTGCCGCACCAGCCG
>DAITKX010000005.1:0-36193 GCA_036835995.1 Bacillota bacterium
AGATATTAAAAAGGAGCTGCACACTAATTTTTATTTTAGTGCGACAGCCCCTTTTCTACGCATGGAGCAAGAGGACGAGAGCCTGCAAAGGCGCCAATGACCGCAAAAGCCACCAGTGATGGCTTTTGCAATGAGGCGGCCCAAGGCGGCTGAGCGAGTTGAATCCACTGTGTAGCTGAGGCGTTTGGCTTTATCCGTAGATGAACTATCTTTTTTCAATCTCCGAAAGCAAGGCTGACTGCAGGACAGATGAAAAGTTGATATGCCTGCTTTCCGCCTCTTCGTTCAGCCATTCGGGGATAGACAGGGTTTTCTTAACGGCTTTCGTCTTTCTTCGATATTTATCAGGATCAACTGTAACATAACTTACAAAGCCATCACTGGCTTCAAAGCGCTTAATATCGGAAGGTTCTGGGATTTCCTCCTTGGACTCTAGCTTTGTGGCGAGATAAAGCCCCAAAGCCTCCTGAGCCAGTATCATGGTTTCTTCCAGCGTAGCGCCGCAGGACTGGCAGCCCTCCAAATCGGGGAACTCTACCCAGAAGTTTCCGTCTTCTTCATGAAATATAGCAGGATAAATTTTCAACATCTACAATCATTCCTTTCCACGCTCCCTGCGCAGAGAGCGGTCAAATATAATGCTAGCTGGGACAAGGCTGCTATTTCAACCCCGCCCGCTTTAATATGTCGTTTAAAAGTCCGGTTGGTATATCGGTATTGTGTACAGGTATGCTCCTATTTGCGGTTTGACGGATACAACGAAATAGCACAATATAGCGACTATAAAGTATTGTGAATATGAGAATAGACTTCTTGTTCTAGTTTTCGTATAAGGTAGCTATATCATGTATTCTGCGCTTCATTTCTGTGCGGATATGTAACGGCTCTAAACACTCGCATTTATCCCCAAAACTGAAAAGAATATTGTAGTAGTATTCGTTCTCTATGAAAGGAAAACTAACAATGTAATGATCATCACCGTCTGGCGAAAAGTGTTCAAAAGTGCAATAATCAAATACTCTGTCCATGATAGATTTATGAATACGAATTTTGATTTTTGTTTGCATAGTTGCCAAAATATCAGTAAAGTCTAACTGCGGTTTTTGATAATCTCGCGGCGTAAAAAATTCTTCTTGTATTTGTAGGTTTGATGTGCGGGATAGTTTGAATAAGCGGAAATCATTTCTTTTATGGCAATACCCTTGCCAATACCAATGGCTGCTTTTCAATACAAGCTGATACGGCTCGGCTGTTCGTGCGGTTTTATTTCCGTAGCGGTCTGCATATTCAAACGAAAGTAACTTGCTTTCCTGTAAAGCTGTTTTGATAATTTCTAAATATGGTTGTATGTTCCTGTTGCCCATCCAGGGACTTAAATCTATGAAAATCTGATTTGCTTTTAATTCAATGTCTTTTGCTCTGTTGGCGGGGATAAAGCTCTTAACTTTTGCAAGGGTGTTTGCCAGTTCATTCCCTCGTATCATAGTAGGAAGATTGGAAAGCCCCATCAGGATAGCGGAAAGGTCGGCAGTCGAAAAAACTTTTTTATCAATCTTGTATTTCTGCATGATTTCAAAGCCGCCGCCAACTCCCGGTGAAGAACAAACAGGAATACCCGCCATGTTTATAGTGTCTATGTCACGGTAGATTGTGCGGGGTGAAACTTCAAACATATCTGCCAGCTCCTGTGCGCCTATCCGCTCTTTTTCAAGGAGTATCATAATAATGCTAACAAGCCTGTCAACTTTCATCTGATAGCCGCCTTTCAAAATTTCTTTTTATCATTATGGATTGTTGCCATAATGTTGTCAACAATTACATGGTACAATAAAAAAGCACACAAATCAATCTACTATCAGGAGGAGGAATATCCATGTTGAAAAAATCCCCCAGTGGAGAGTTTGTGTCCATACTATTAAGAGGCGGCGAATTAGAAACACAATGAAAATGGAGGAAATTTATGCTTACAATCTATGTTTACGTTCTTGATACTTTAGCCGACTGGGAACTTGGGTATGTTATTTCGGAGCTGAATTCTGGTCGGTTTTTCAAAAAGGGCGAGCAACGTGTGTCGCTCAAAACGGTTAGTTATTCTAAAGAGCCAATCAATACAATGGGCGGGATGACAATAGTGCCCAATTGCCTAATTGATGATATTGTTGTGAGTGAAACAAGCATGTTGCTATTACCGGGCGCAGATACATGGAACGACCCAAAGCATGGCGCTATCATCGAAAAAGCAAGCGAATTCCTCTCTTTAGGCGCTACGGTGTGTGCAATCTGTGGGGCCACCGCTGCGCTTGCCAACTTTGGGCTATTGGATAAACGTCCGCATACCAGTAATGGACCGGGATTTCTTGAAATGGTTTCTCCTGGTTATAAAGGGCAAAGTTTTTATATAGACAAGCCATCTGTAGCGGATAACAACCTTATCACTGCAAGTTCCACCGGAGCTTTGTTGTGGGCGAAACAAGTTATTGAGCATTTAGGTGTTTTTCAATCAAACACACTGGAATCTTGGTATGAATATTTTAGTACCGGTGAGCCTAAACATTTCTTTGCCCTCATGCAAACTTTGCCATCTAGCAATGAAAACTGATCCACCTTTGTCATAAACAGAACGGGGACATAGACCATATTGGATGTCTAACCGTTGCTCGGTGGGCAGTTAGTTGTGTTCGAATACGGTTCTCTATATATCGGAGGGCTTGGGTAGCTTTATGTACAAAAGTCTGATAAGATAGAGACAGGCTTGAATGTAATCATGCCGGTATGTGTGCATAAGGAGATGTTAAATTTCAATTTAGTTGGGGTAAAGCCATGCCCCGGCTGCCGCGCGCCGGAGGAGGAAATCAGCCGGAAAAAGCTGCCGGAACTGTGCGAAAAAGCAATGTGGCTTTGATATGGATGCTTTTTTACAGGTGCAAAGGGGCGCTTCACCTGCATATCATGCGGCGGGGTAATAGACCAACATCATAAGAGATGTAGCGAGTGCGGCAAGGCCATAAATGACAAATAGAAACTCTATTAATATAAGCCCCTCGGTGAATAGGAATTGGAGGTTCGAGTAGATGGTACAAGCAGTGGTACATATTGCGTTAGTTGTAAAGGATTATGACGAGGCCATAGACTTTTATACGAAAAAACTTCATTTTGAATTGGTGGAGGATACATATCAGCCCGAGCAGGACAAGCGGTGGGTGGTCGTTTCGCCCCCAGGTTCACGCGGAACTACCATCCTGCTTTCCAAGGCGTCAAAACCAGAACAGGAACCCTTTATTGGAAATCAGACGGGAGGGCGTGTTTTCTTATTTTTGGGTACGGATGACTTCAACAGAGATTTTGAAGAAATGAAGCAACTTGGCATTGAATTTGTTCGAGAGCCCAAGATACAAGAGTATGGGATTGTTGCCGTATTCAAAGACTTATATGGAAACCTGTGGGATTTGGTTCAGTTCGAGAATAGTCACCCTATGTCTGAGCGGGTTAAATAAATTCCAATTTAACGCATAGAATATTTAGGTGATAGTTTGACTCCTCTAAAATTTTGACCTGACATTCAAATCTCGTACACTATAGAAAATCCCCAGAATCTGGTGAGGCCAGGTTCTGGGGATTTTCTATACATGGAGCAAGAGGACGAGAACCTGCAAAGGCAGCTTGGCAGAAGAGGCTCCGGCGGAGCAATGAACTCGCGTGGCGCAATTAAATATATACAAATAAAGGAATAAATGGTAAAATTGACATATGAATCGGGAAAACGATTAAGCCAATATTATATAAAAAATGGAATCAAATGATACCAAAAAGTTTGACATCTAATATATGAAGGTAGTATTATGATAGTAAAAGAAGAATATAAACAATATATTGAAAGCAAAAAGGATGTATTTCACTTCCTTGAACATTTGAAATTTTCTTTAAAACAAAAAACTACGAAAATCCAATTAATAGAAAAGCGGCAAGTGGATGATGAACGTGATCCGAAATATACCAATACATACACAATGGCAAAGTTATTTCCCAATGATGATAAGGTCATAGCTTTAAAGAGGGAACTTGAAAGACTCGAAATTGCTGATTATATCGAAACGAATAAAGATAAAAATTTTCCAAGCAGACAAGATTGGAGAGTCTTTGGAAAGAAATATGGTAATGATGAGATTTATATTAAGTTTAGAGTTGAGCTGTTGCCAAACACGAATGTATTGGTAATGTCATTCCATCTTTCTACAGTTAGCTTCAAAACGTTTAAATTCCCATATAAGTAAAGAACTAAGGTGAATAAAATGAAAACGATCAATGTCGAAAACAAGCTGTGTCTCAGTTGTATGGAAACTCATGATGTTGAATTAGTGGAAGTTATTGAAAAGAATATATTTAAAAATGAAGCGGTTGAATATGCCGCTGTTTATGAATTCTGTAAAAATACAGATGAATGCAGTGAGCCTGAAGAGTTGATAAAGAAAAATGATTTATCATTTAAAGACGCATATCGCACGAAGATGAATTTGCTGACGTCAGATCAAATCGTTTCTATAAGAAACAAGTATGGGGCAAGTCAAAAGGATTTTTCTGGAATTCTCGGATGGGGCAAGGCCACTATTATAAGATATGAAACACATCAGGTTCAAGACGAAGCTCATGATGAAATTTTGAGGAAAATAGATGAAGATCCAAAATGGTTTATTGAACTGCTGAATAAGAATGCAGGAAGTATCCCCCAAAAGGCATATAAAAAATATCTGAAGAATGCGGAAACCTTATATTCTATGAAGGGAAATGACTATCTTATTGAAGCTATAAAAACAAGATATTTACGCCTTATGGCAAACGAAGAGCTAACAGGGGGAGTTGATTTAAATCTGGATAAGGTTGTTGAGTTAATAAACTATTTAGCCGGAAAGATAGATTTTCTTTATAAAGTTAAGCTAATGAAGATGCTCTGGTATTCAGATTTTCTTTATTATAAAAGATATGGAAATTCAATTACAGGACTGGCTTATAATGCGCTGCCTATGGGAGCCGTGCCGGAAGGATACGAACATATAGTCTTGCTGAAAGGCGTATCGTATGACACGGTTTTTTATGAGGATAATATCGGTTATAGGTTTACCCCTACACCGGGCATCCAATTAGGTAATTTGTCAGTTAATGAAATAAATACTATTGACGAGGTAATTGCCGAAACTGGACAAATGAAAACAAATGATCTGATTAATATGATGCATCATGAACAAGCTTATATTAAAACGCCTCCTAATGCGAAGATTTCATATAAATACGCAAAAGAATTATCGATGGATTGAAAAAACACATTAGGTGTTTGCGTGGGAGTTCAACTTCCCTAAAATTTTAGTTCAATAATGCATTCAGCGATAAACAGGAATTGGTGGATGGATTGCCAAACGAATGGGTGAAAAACATGAATGACCTCGTTGTGAAAACTCCGGCCTTTGAAAATCAAGCGGAGTTAATTGGTCATTACAGATACATGTTGCCATCAATCGGCTGTATTATGTGCAGATAAATGCTTTATCTTTAGGAGGATAAGTTATGCCGCAAATGAATAAAGGTGGGAAATTTGTATTTGGGAAATCTATTGTGCACGATGATCTGACGGTTCATTTTCCACCACAAGCAGTAAGCGAGTACGATATAACAATAGATGGCAAGGTTATTTTGATTACGGGCAGTAAGACCACAGGCGGATTTTGCGTTACAAGACAAGGTTTATTGGAAACATCTCAACTCAGGCATGTTCTATGTGAAACTTCTATGTTAAAGGACAATTCCATTCCCGCTGGCACTTTTATCAAATACAAGGGACGCTCCTACTGTTGGGTTGAAATCACCAAGGCTGGAATTATACAGCTTACAGCGGATATGCTGGATTTTTTGCAACTAAAAACTGGTATGGAGCTGTTGTCCATAAGAAGCAGTGATATTGCATTTGTAATGG
Source organism: Bacillota bacterium (assembly GCA_036835995.1). Taxonomy (GTDB): domain Bacteria; phylum Bacillota; class Clostridia; order Peptostreptococcales; family Anaerovoracaceae; genus Anoxybacterium. The sequence continues at coordinate 5,963 of DAITKX010000005.1, forward strand.
GCGCTAAAGGACCGCTTTTAGAAAGAGCAGACCAATACGGGGGAGAGCTTCAAGTGTACTGAATCAAATTCCAATTTTTCGGACACGTTACAGAGGTGAAAAATGATTCTTTCAGACAAATCAATTCGAGAGCTATTAGCAAATGGAAACTCGGCCGGATGAATATGTTACCGAGGTATGCTATGCGGTAAAGAAAAAATAACAATCATAGCAATTAGTTATTATCTGCCCAAATCGGGTATATTAAGCTTAATTTAAAGGAGGGTTTGTCTATGAACAAGTTCATCTTCAATGATTATTTTCATAAGCCCGAAGGAAAGATCGCAAAACGGATGCTTTTCAAAAGCGACAACGCAATTGCCTTTGTTCTGAACATTGAGAAAGGGGAAATGCTGCCGGGACACACCCATCTGGAATCGACTCTTTTCCTGCAGGTCATGGAAGGTAAGACCAAGGTTATCACCGACGGAACTGAAACCCCGCTGCAAGTTGGCGAGTTAATGCAGATTGATGGGCAGGAGAGCATGCAGGTTGTAAACACCGGCGATGATGTCCTGCGCCTCTACGTCACGATTTCACCGATGGGTTCGGAGGCCTTTGCAACAGATGCGGATATTTAATGAGCGTTAAACCGTTTTCCGCCATTTATTGCAGCTTATTGCAGCGAAAAAAGATAGGCATTATACCTATCTTTTTTTGAGCCCTTTTTAATCACTTTAGACACGAAAACTGTTTTTTAACAGACGAAGCTGATAAAGATACCGAACCAGCAGCGAAGTGTGTTACAATATGTGCAGATAACATGAAATATGGAACTATTGTTCTGCAAACGCGTGAAAATTAAGAAGGGAGACCTTTCATGAAACAATCAAGAATAAACAAAGTCCTGGAACAAATGGTTGAACATAATCTATCACAAATCATTATTTCCGAACCGTCATCGATATTTTACCTGACGGGTATTTGGATCGAGCCCGATGAAAGAATGGTAGCGCTTTTATTGAAAGCCGACGGCGACCATAAATTCTTTATAAATTCACTCTTCAGCGTTCATGACGACCTGGGAATTGAGAAAATCAGATTTGGAGATGACGAGGACGGCGGCGCTCTCGTTTCAAGATATGTCGATAGATCAAAAACTGTTGGAATAGATAAGCTCTGGCCATCTCATTTTCTCCTCAGCTTGATGAAGAGTACGGGCAGCGCCGATTTTGTAAACAGCTCTCCCATCCTTGACCGCATACGGATGATCAAGGATAAAGAAGAGATCGGTCTGATGAGGAAAGCATCTCAGATCAATGATCTTGCGATGGAAAAACTGATTGCCTGTCTTGCCGAAGGTTACGCGGAAAACGAAATGGCCCTGAAGCTGTCGGAAATTTACATAGAGCTCGGCGCCCAGGGATTTTCTTTCCCTCCTATCATATCGTATGGCAAGAATTCTTCCATTGCACACGCTGAAACGACCACTGCCCGCCCCGAGCCGGGAGATTCCTGCACTCTCGATATCGGTTGCGTTTATAATCACTATTGTTCCGATATGACCCGCAATCCCTTTTTTAAATCCGTTTCCGACAGGCACAGAGAAATTTATGAGATTTCACTGGAAGCCACTTTAGCCGGTCAAGCCGCCGTAAAACCGGGCGCCCGTTTCTGTGATATCGACAAGGCGGCCCGGGATGTCATAGAAAAAGCCGGATATGGACAATACTTCCTGCATCGCGTGGGCCATTCCTGCGGGCTGAACTGTCATGACTTCGGCAACGTATCGTCGGAAAACAAAGATATCGTACTGCCTGGAATGATTTTTTCAGTGGAGCCCAGCATCACGATTCCCGGCGAGCTGGGAGTTCGTGTGGAAGACCTGGTCCTGGTCACGGAGAACGGTCATGAAACCCTGAACAATTATAAACGGGAACTCCAGGTAATTGGCTGATCCTGAAAGGAAGGACTATGGAGACGCAGTATACATCGGATGTTGAAGTGCTATCGTGAAATTTTATCAAACCTTTGATTTGAAAGGGAAAAGAATGAAAAACATCGCTGTTCAATTTTATAATGAAACCGATATTGAGAATGAGCTTTTCAAGTTTGCCGTGATTGCGGCGAGATATGACGGCAAGTGGATATTCTGCCGGCACAAAGAGCGCGCCACCTATGAAATTCCGGGCGGCCACCGTGAAGCCGGAGAAAAGATATCGGATACGGCCAAACGTGAGCTTTATGAGGAGACCGGCGCGCTGGAATTTGACATATCGCCGCTCTGCCCTTATTCCGTCACAAGCGAGGGAGACACAACCTATGGCTTTCTATTCCTTGCCGACGTCAAAAAGCTCGGTGAATTGCCGAAGGAAATGGAAATCGGTGAAATCATATTTTCGGATGATCTCCCTCAAAAGCTGACTTATCCGGAGATCCAGCCCTATTTATTTGAACGGGCAAATGAAAAAAAGGATGCGTGATGAACCCTATAACTATGTTATCAAAACGCGATGCGTTCGATATTTTATTTCAAAGAATAAAAACCCTTAAGAAAAGGGATATCATACTGAATTTAATCGTGATATTCATTCTGGCGTCGGGAGTTGCAGCCGTATTTCACGATTACAGCTGGTATGATAAAACCATCGTCAAAATCGAAAGGGTTGAGAATTCGCTAAACGATGAGTCAAATCAAGGCGGAAAGAAAGAAAAGCATTACAGCCAGGCTATTCTCGGCGTCATAATGAACGGGGAACACCAGGGGGAGAAGGTGTCCCTGGAGAACCGATATTCTTCCTCGGGTGTGCTTGACGAACGGTATAGGACGGGGAATGAGGTTTTTGTTAAAATCGATCCGGAGAACCACGAAAAGCTTACCGGATCTATTACCGGCCTGAAAAGGGATAAATACGTGGCTATGCTGCTGGCTCTGTTCATCTTCTTTCTTCTTTCCGTGACAAAACGGAAGGGGTTCTTTGCCCTTATCTCCCTTGCCATAAACATAGCGGTATTGTGGTATGCTCTGCATTTGAATTACAGCGGCCATAATATACTGACCATCAGCAACTGTCTGGTTCTTTTCTTCACGTTTACCTCTTTAATCTTTATCAGCGGAGTAAACAGGAAAACTTTTATCGCAGTCCTGTCAACGCTGATTTCATTGTTTTTCACCATGCTTCTGTTTGAAATCATGATGCGTAATACGAATGGCGTCGATTACACCTATGTGGAGTACATCGCAGGCCAAAATAATGTGTCGGAGCTTTTCCTTTCCCAAATATTGATCGGAGGCCTGGGAGCCATCATGGATGTGGCGATCACCGAGGCGTCGGCAATCAACGAGCTGGTTGATAAAAACAGCGGGATATCTTTGGACGAGTTGCTGAAGTCAGGCCGTGAGGTTGGTCATGATATCATGGGAACGATGATCAACGTCATGCTGTTTACCTATATTTGCGGGACGATTCCTCTGATTATCCTGAAAATGAAAAATGACGTCAAATTACATTCGATCATTATGTGGCAGATGCCCATGGAGATATACCGGTTCATCATCGGAAGCATCGGGATACTCCTGGCTATTCCGATTTCTTTATTCATATCGATTGCTTTCTTTAAAAAGCTCAGGAGGTCCGCATGATAGGAACGTTAGCCATAATTTTAGTCGTCCTGCTGTATATCATCGGCGGGGCCCGCGGAGTCCTGACCTTTATATCGCTGAGTTTTAATATCGCAGTCCTTTCGATCTCAATCATATTGATGTCCTGGGGTTGGGATCCTGTTATCGTTACCTTTATCAGCTGCCTGATCATCTGCTATATCACTTTGATCTACCAAAACGGGGTAAATGCAAAGACGATAGCATCTTTTTTCTCCGTTATAATCGTGCTGCTTGTCTTAGTCGCCATATCGTATTTTGCGGGCTATCTGTTTCATCTCGGCGGAATCAACGAAATCATGAAATACGAGGATGAGGTTACCAGATATTCTCCTGATATTGATATCAACATGGCGCATATAGCCGTTTCAATGATCATTACAGGCCTGATAGGAGCTGCGATGGATGCGTCTATCGCGGTATCTTCCGCGGTTTATGAGGTGTCTAAGAACAATGCGCTTTTAGGTTTTTCCGAGCTGTTCCGATCCGGCATCAACATCGGAGGCGATATTTTAGGGGCGACGGTCAACACGCTGTACTTCGCGTGTCTGGGAGAGTCCCTGACTCTTTTTATATTATTCAAAAATTATCACTATTCCTTTTTTGAGGTCATCAATTCAAAGGCGTTCTGTCAGGAATTCGCCGATATTATTTTCAGCTGTATAAGCTGCACCCTGGTAATCCCATTGACGGCGTTCGTTATCTCCTATATTCTTAAAAACCCGAATAAATTCGAAAAATATCTTTAAACTTTTTCACTTGACAATAATGCCTATGTGGATTATCATCTTAATTGCAAATGGGAACCATTCGCAATTAAGATGATGGAGGTTGAGAAAAATGTTAAAAAGGTGGGCCGCTCTGCTGCTATGCCTGATTACCGTCTGGAGCTTTTCAGCGTGCGGCGGCAGCAATGATCAGGCAAACAAGCCGGAAGAGGGCAAAATAAAAGTTTCCGTAACCTTTGACGCCATGAAGGAGTTCGTCGCGGCAGTCGGAAAGGATAAGGTGGAAATTTCAACGATTATTCCCGATGGTACGGAGCCCCATGACTTTGAACCAAAAGCGCAGGACCTTACCGCTCTCAGCGCGGCCAACGTTTTCGTGTACAGCGGACTGGGAATGGAATCCTGGGCGGAGGAAGCCGTTAAAGCCGCAGACAATGCGAAACTGATCACAGTGGAAGCCTCCAAGGGCGCCGATGCGATTGAGAATACGGATTCCGAAGAGATCCAAGAACACGGGCAGTACGATCCTCACATTTGGCTCAGCTTAAAAGGCGCCGAGCTTGAAGTGAAAAATATCAAAGACGGCCTTGTCCAGGCGGACCCCTCCAATAAAGACTATTATGAAAAGAACTGCGATGATTTTGTCTCGCAGCTGGAGAGCCTTTATAACGAATACAATGGGAAATTTCAATCCGTAGAGAAAAAGAGCTTTGTAACGGGCCACGCCGCTTTCGGATACCTGTGCAGAGATTTTGGTCTGGAACAGAACAGCGTAGAGGACACTTTTGCAGAGGGCGAACCCAGCGCGCAGCAATTGGCTGAGCTTGTAGAGTACTGCAAGGAAAACCAGGTAACTACCATTTTCGCTGAAGAAATGGCAAGCTCCGATGTCTCCGAAACACTGGCTAATGAGGTGGGTGCAAAGGTAGAAACAATTTATACCATTGAGAGCGCTGAGGACGGAATGACGTATCTGGAAAGAATTTCCGACAACCTGTCCAAAATTTATGACAGTTTAAAGTAAACGTCTTCTGCGGGTATTCAGATGTAATCTGCTTCAGGTTAATGCAAAATATCAGATCATGATTTAAAGCTGCCAACGGTATTGGCAGCTTATTAAATATTTAACAGAACCTTAATTGACATAGGTATAATTCAGGCGTATAATTCAACCCTATGGAGGTGAAAGAAATGGAAGACAGTTGTGGCCATAGTCACATATGGCAAATGGTAAAATTACTTAACGCTATAGGGCAATTGCATTCCTTTTTTGTCTCTTAAAGGGTTTGTTTGCCCTGAGCAGAAAGGGGCAAACAATGCTGAGAATCTACAAAACAATTGAAAACAGCCTCGTAGAGGTAAACTCTCTGAAAGAGCAAAATCTTTGGATTGATGTTACTAATCCGACTGAGAAAGAATTAAAGGTACTTTGTGATCTTTACAATCTGGACATTGACTTGCTAAAAGCACCTTTAGACGATGAGGAAAGGCCTAGAATTGAAGCCTATGATGACCAGGTACTGATTTTAATCGCTATGCCGAATTCATCTAAGGATAATAAATCGCCGATTATTTATAATACGATACCGTTGGGGATTGTAATAACAGAACAGGTTATCATAACGGTTTCCCTAAAAGAAAGTATGCTTATCGAGCAGTTTATCAGAACGAAGAACGCTCCGATTACCCAGAAACGAACACGGTTTGTTCTTCAGCTGCTCTATGGTAATGCAAGACTATTCTTAAGCTGCCTTAAGGAGATCGATAAAAAGTCCACGGATATCGAGCAGCATTTGCATAAGTCTTCAAAAAATGAAGAGCTGATCAACTTGCTGAATCTGGAGAAAAGCCTGGTTTACTTCACAACCGCATTACGTTCCAATGAAAGTGTTTTTGAAAAGCTGCTCAGAACTTATTTAAGAAAAACCCACGATGAAGAGAGTCAAGTAACAGTCAGGATACTGAAAAAGTATGAGGAAGACGAAGACCTCCTTGAAGATGTAATCACTGAAAACAAACAGGCGATCGATATGGCTGATATCCATACGAACATTCTTGGAGGAACCATGGACGCTTTTGCATCCATCATTTCGAACAATTTAAATATTGTCATGAAATTCCTGGCGATCATAACGATTGTAATGGCAGTGCCGACAATCATTACGAGTTTTTTTGGTATGAATGTGCCAATCCCATATCAGGATAATCCATTTGCATACGTTGGAGTGATTGTGTTATGCGTTGTTCTAATGATAAGCGGTGCATTAATCATAACAAAAAAGAAAATGTATTGAATTGCAAAAACAGAGCTTAGCGCTCTGTTTTTATTTTTCAAGCACGTTTACGCGAGCCCTAACAGGCGGGCGGTGTTTGCCACGATCAGGCAGACGACAATGCCTGTTGCGGTTGGAATGGCAAAGGATACAAGCGTCCATTTCAGGCTCTGGGTTTCCTTTTTGATGGTGAGACAGGTGGTTCCGCAGGGCCAGTGCATCAGGGAGAAAAGCATGGCGCAAACCGCTGTGAGCCAAGTCCACCCATGATTTACGAACAGCGTATGCAGTTCGGACAGGCTTGCCAGATCGGTAAGAGTTCCCGTCGCCATATAGCTCATGATGATAATCGGCACAACGATTTCATTGGCTGGGAAGCCGAGAATAAAGGCCATCAGGATATAGCCGTCCAAGCCGATAAGCCTCGCAAAGGGGTCGAGGAAACCGGCGCACTGAGCCAGCAGGCTCAAGTCTCCGACCTGAATATTGGCCAGGATCCAAATGATGAGGCCGGCGGGCGCCGCGACGACAACCGCTCTGCCCAGCACGAAAAGCGTCCTGTCGAGAATGGATCGAACGATGATCCTCCCGATCTGGGGCCGTCTATAAGGCGGAAGCTCCAGGTTGAAGGAGGAAGGAATCCCTTTTAATATCGTTTTCGACAGCAATTTCGAGATAAGTACAGTCATGATGACCCCAAGAACGATCACCCCTGTCAGCATCAGCGTGGAAGTAATGGATTGGAACGCTCCGCCGGCCGTACCCGCGAAAAACATTGTGATAATCGCAATCAGGGTCGGGAACCTTCCATTACAGGGCACAAAGTTGTTGGTAATAGTCGCTATCAGGCGTTCGCGCGGAGAGTCGATGATACGGCAGCCAATGACGCCCGCGGCATTGCAGCCGAATCCCATACACATGGTGAGCGCCTGCTTTCCGTGAGCGCAGGCTTTACGAAAAAAATTATCCAGATTGAAAGCGATGCGGGGCAGGTAACCCAAATCCTCCAGCAATGTAAACAACGGGAAAAAGATAGCCATAGGCGGCAGCATAACGGAAACGACCCAGGCAAGGGTTCTGAAAATACCGTCCACAACTATGCTTCGAAGCCATTCAGGCGCGGATATCCACAAAAAGAAATTGGAAATCGGCTCTTCCAGAGAGAATAGCCCCGTAGCAAGAAGGCTTGACGGGACGTTTGCCCCCGTAATGGTGATCCAGAAAACGCCGAAGAGAAGCGCGATCATAATGGGAATTCCGGTCAGTTTTGAGGTCAGGATTCTATCGATTTTACGGTCTCGCTCGGCGTATTCCTTTTTCTCAAACGTGATCGTTTCCCGTCCAATTAGTTCACAGGTTTTAACAATTTTTGTGACGATCAGATCCCGCAGCTGATCCCGTGGGATCCCGGACTTCTCCAAAAAGAGTCTTGCCTCCGCCACCTTATGATGTATTTCTTCGTTTTGCATTAGATCACAGCCAAGATAGACCTTCATTGATTGGAGCAAGCTTTCATCTCCATCCAGCAGTTTAAGGGATACCCATCGGCTGTTGGGAGATTTCTGCAAGGCCGCTGCCTCCTGTCCCGGCAAGGACAAGACCTCAGCCACCGCCGGCTCCACCATGGATACGGCGGTTTCTATTTCATCCCCATAAGTGAAGCACAGGGGTTTTGGTTCAAAAGAGCCGTCCGTCAGAGAAGTCACCGCGTCCATCAGATGGTCAAGGCCGCGCCCTGATCTGGCGCTGGTGCCTACAACGGGAATCCCCAATCGGGAGGAAAGCAGGTTTAGATCGATGCGGATCTTTTTTCTTTTCGCTTCATCCATCAGATTGACGCACAGAACCGCTTTATCCGTAATCTCTATTGTTTGAAGAACAAGATTCAAGTTTCGCTCAAGACAGGTCGCGTCGGCCACCACAACCACCGCGTCCGGCCCGCCAAAGCAGATGAAATCCCGGGCAATCTCCTCCTCGGCGGAGTTAGCCATCAGCGAATAGGTGCCCGGAATATCCACCATGATAAAATTTCTGCCCTTATGCCGATACTTTCCCTGCGCATTTGCCACTGTTTTACCGGGCCAGTTGCCCGTATGCTGGTTAAGCCCTGTAAGGCTGTTGAACACTGTGCTTTTTCCGACATTCGGATTGCCGGCAAGAGCTACAATTTTGTCTGTCTGCGTTTCCCTTTCAATATGCAGTCCGCAGTTATTTAATGCGCCCGTTCCTGTTGAGGCGCCTGTTAAACCCATGATAATCCTCCTAAAAAATGAAACTGGCGGAACGAAGTAAGCCATATTAACTATCGCTCCGCCTAAATTTACAATGCTGATACTATAATCTTCTCCGATACGTCGGACCGCAGCGCGATGACGGCCCCTCTTATCAAATATGCCACCGGATTTCCGGAAGGGCTTCTGTATAGAGGTTCGATTTCGGTCCCGCCGATTACGCCGAGATCGAGCATGCGCCTCCGTGTCACTCCGTCGGATGTCAATGTCATAACGTCTGCCCTTTTGCCGATTGGCAGCTGTGTAAGTGGAATTTGATTATTGTTCATGAAGAAACCTCCAATAAAATTTTAGCCTAGGGGAAGAAACTTTCCCTACGCTAATATATGGTCCCTAAGCCAAACCTGTTACGAAGATGTTGAACCGAGCTGAAAAAAATTTTAAATTTTCTTGATATTTATCAGTTGTTCTTTCTAAATTCTATTTGCAAATGGTTACCGTTTGCGTATAATTAATGATAGCGCGGCAAGACGGTCTTGCCAAAGAGGATACAGATATCAGTAAGCATTTAGAGGAAGAAGTGGGTGGTTAATGATTGAAATTAAAAATCTTTATTTTTCATATACAGATTCGCCGCCGTTTATTCTGGATGATATCAGTCTGGAGATAGGCGATGGAGAATATGTGTCGGTCATGGGGGATAACGGAAGTGGAAAAAGCACTTTAATCCGGTTGATATTAAAGTTTTTAGCACCGACAAAAGGATCGGTCACCAACAGGGCAAAACGGATCGGCTATGTATCGCAAAGAAACGATTTCTCCAATTCCGGATTTCCTATCACCGTTTATGAGATGCTGAATTCTTATCGGAAGCTTTTAAAGATAAAAGATAAGTCCGTCATATCAGAGCTGCTGGAGCAGGTCGGAATGCTGGACTTAAAGGATGAGCTCACAGGCACTTTATCGGGAGGTCAAAGCCAGAAGATATTGATTGCGAGAGCCTTGATGGGCAATTCAGACCTGCTTGTTTTGGATGAGCCTTCAACGGGAGTGGATATGAACAGCCAGAAGGAAATTTACGGATTCATCAGAAGGATCAACAAGGAGAGGGGTGTCACGGTTGTTTCTGTGGAACACAATCTGGATGCGGCGGTCATGAACTCAACGCAGATTTATCATCTGTCAGGGGGGAAGGGCCATCTGTGCACTCCTGAAAAATACGTTAATGAATACTTTATGAGTAAAGGAGCGGATGATTACAGTGTTAAATTATAGTTTTATGCAAAACGCTCTTTTTGTTTCGGCTTTTATATCCGTTTTATGTCCCTGCATCGGCATTTTTTTGGTGCTCCGCCGCTACTCTATGATCGGGGACACATTGTCCCATGCTTCCCTTGCCGGCATCACCATCGGCTTGCTGTTCGGCCGTAATCCCGTGCTTGGAGCGTTTCTCTTCACATCGATTTGCGGGGGATTGATCGAGTTTCTGCGCAGCTATTTTAAAAAATATACCGACCTGATTTTAACCGTCGTACTGTCGTTAAGCGTAGGGACCGCAATTACGATCATCAGCTCGGGTAAGCTGCATGCCAATGCGGATTCCTTTATGTTCGGGAGCATTCTGACCGTAACGCGGCTGGACATGATTATGGTGCTGACTCTCAGCATAATCTCTGTTTTGACACTCATACTTTTATATCATCAGCTGGTCTATATCGCGTATGACGAAGAGGCCGCGAAGATAGCCGGGGTGAAGGTCAGGCTAATCAATTATGTCTTCAACATTCTCGTGGCTTCGGCGATATCCGTATCGATACGGATCGTCGGCGTGCTGGTGTTGAGCTCAATGATAGCGCTTCCCGTTGCGGCATCCATGCAGCTCGGAAAGGGGTTTAAGTCAACATTGATTTTTTCCATTGTCTTCAGTGTGATAGACATCATGCTGGGGTTGCTTATTTCTTACTATCTAAATGTGGCTCCGGGAGGGTTTACGGCATTGGTTTCCGTTGCCGTGCTTGTTCTGGTCCTGGTGTCGAAGAAAATATATTCAGGCATCCACACCGTATATCTCAAGCGGGTTTTGTAAAAGTTTTGTGAAGCTCCGAGGGATTACTTGACTTCGGGAGGGAAGCATTTATAATATATTTATGCAAATAATTCGCATTTGCATTTATTGGTTGGAATTTATTCAGTTTCAGCAGCTTGAAGCAAAGATTGATAGGAGGTTGGGAATGACAGGTATTTACATAATTTCAGGTTTTTTGGGAGCGGGCAAAACTACACTGATACGTAAGCTTCTTATAGAGGCTTTTCATAAAGAAAAAGTTGTTCTGATAGAAAATGATTTTGGTGAGATAAGCGTTGATGCGGCATTGCTGAAATCAGGCGGTGTTGAGGTTAAAGAAATCAATTCGGGCTGTATCTGCTGCAGCCTTTACGGCGATTTTGTCAAAGCTATTAAGGAAATTCTCGCGCGGTTTCATCCCGATCATATCATCATAGAGCCGTCAGGCGTCGGCAAGCTGTCGGATATTGAGCGGGCCTGCAAGGATCCTGGACTTCAGTCGCTGGCGGAAGTAAAATCAAAGATAACAGTGGTGGATGCAAAACGCTGCAAAGCGTATCTCGACAATTTCGGCGAATTCTTTGAGGATCAGATTAAAAACGCGGACGTTGTCCTGCTGAGCCGTGCTTCCGATTATCCGGATAAAATAGACGCCGCGGTGGATTTGATCAAAGAGCTTAATGCACATTCAAATATTCTCTCGAAATCCTGGGATCAAATCAGTGCGAAAGAGATTTTGAACGGCCGCGGCCACGAGCATATTCACGGGCCCCATTGCGGCCATGATCACGAGCATGATCATGACTGTGATCATGATCATGGGCACGATCACAGTCATTCAGCCGACGAGGTCTTTGATACCGTTACAGTCCGAACAAACCGGAGATTTACAGATGAGGAGTTAAAAAACTGCATCGACCGGATGGAGCGCGACCTTTCAGGAACGGTTCTCCGCGCCAAAGGCATCCTGAGAGGGATAAACGGGTATGTTGACCTGCAATATCTCCCGGGTGACTTGAAGCTGACGAACTGCAATATCGGAGGCGACATGCTGTGCATTATCGGCCGGGGTCTGAACCAGCACGAACTGAACAGGCTGTTTAAAGGAGAGTGAAATTCTTGCGCATACCAGTATATGTTGTAACCGGATTTCTGGATGCTGGGAAGACGACTTTGTTGAACAGGATCGTAAATAACTGGGAATCTCAGAACGTGAAAATGCTGGCGCTGCAGTTCGAATCTGGCGAGGAAACGTTAAAAAGTCAGTACGGCAATTGCTTTATCATGAGCTTCACAAAGAGAGAATTAGATCGGGAAATGAAACAGATAGCGGAGCAGATCGCTGACTTTCTGCTCAAGAATCCGGTGGATGAAATTTGGATCGAATGGAATGGAGTGACGCCGTTATCTCAGTTGATGGCTTTATGTCAGCACCCGTCATTATATCGCCTCTGCCGGTTTGAAAAGATGATGCACATTGCCGACGGCAGCATGATTCAGGGGTTATTGGGAAAGACCGGCGGAGCATTGACGGAACAAATTGTAAATTGTGATTTTATGGTTCTGCGCTCCGTAGGCTCAGACAGAGAATTTTACCGCCTGAAGCGGCTGATAAACGGCGTCAACCCCGGGGGAAAAATATATGAGACAGACCAGTTCAGTGAAATCATGGATCGGGTCTATCGCAGAAGGAAACATCCGGTAAATGGGTTCTGCATAGGAATTTTGATTTTTATCGGATTATATGTTTTATCCATGTCGGTCTTTGATTTCACGAAAACGCCCGTCAACACGATAATCAATATCTTTTTGGGAATTATACTGCAGTCGGTTCCATTCCTGCTGATTGGCGTTACGATTTCATCCTTGATTCAGGTGTTTGTCTCCAACGACGCCATAGAGCGAAGATTTCCAAAACGGCTTGGACTTGGCATGCTGGTTGCCGTGCTGGCAGGATTTTGTCTCCCGGTTTGCGACTGCGCTTCCATTCCCATATTCAGAAGCCTGATAAGGAAAGGAGTTCCCACGCCGGTGGCGATTACCTTTATGACAGCTACACCGGTAATCAATCCGGTAGTAATGCTGTCGACCTATTACGCATTCAATGGCAGCTTGCGGATCGTTGCCACCCGCATGGGGCTGGGGATCATCTCGGCTGTTCTGATCGGACTGTATTTCGCCCTGCGGCCTTCCAGGGGCAGAGTGGTCGCGGGAGGAATTGATGTATTGATGTGCAATTGCGGATGCTATGAAGGGGTGCAGAGCGTAACTACATTAAGCGGAAAATTGGGGCTTCTCCTTCGCCACTCACAGGCAGAATTCTTTAACGTAGGAAAATACCTTATGATAGGAGCGTTTATAGCCTCATTTTTTCAGACAATCGTCACAAAGGCCTTCGCTGTTCAAAGCAGCACGGATTTTGCCGCTTCATTGTTTATCATGATGATAATGGCATTTCTGCTGTCCTTGTGCTCGTCCTCTGACGCCATTGTTGCACGAAGCTTTGCCTCCCGGTTCCCTCTGGCCTCTATCATGGGATTTTTGGTTTTCGGCCCGATGATGGATATTAAAAATGTTATAATGCTCTCGAACGGCTTTTCAAAGGTCTTTATAGCGCGGCTCTTTACGGTAGTCTTTATAGTTTGCTTCCTGGTGGTGTTTCTATTGGCACGACCGGCTGTAGGATGGTGAGGGATATGTATAAAAGAAAGAAAGTATTGAATCCGCAAATCGTTTTGGAATTTTTATGCTTCGCAGCATTTGCGGTCCTAATATTTTATCTTATTAAAAGTGAAAAATATCAGCATTACGTCGCCCCCAAAATGGTGCCGTACCTTTATTTTACCGCTGTTGTCATGACACTTTGGGCCCTCGCGGCACTTTTTAGAGTATTCCGCCCCCAGTATAAAACCCACTCGGCGCATTGCCTTATTCTGGCCATTCCCATCATGCTCTTATTGCTGCCCCATTCTTCTGTCAGCGCTTCTAACCTGTCGTCGGGGTACTTAAACGGAAATGCAATTGCCGGTACCGGCACCCTTTCGTCTGCCCCGGCAGCGAAATCCAAATCCCCGGATTCCCAGAGCACCCAAGCGGATAACCCTTCGGATTCTCAGGGCACCGAGGAGGATAAATCCCCGGATTCCCAGAGCACCCAGGAGGATTCCGTGCCAAAGGATGAATATGGGAATGATTTAGTCGGCCTGGATATAAAGAATAAGCAAATTACGGTGGAAAACGACTATTTCTACACCTGGATCAATGAAATATATACTAATCTGGATAAATATGCAGGATATCAGATCACGGTGACGGGGTTCGTGTTTAAAGATCCTGAGACAATGAAAAGCAATGAATTCTCTCCGGCCCGCCTTATGATGTCGTGCTGTGTTGCGGATTTAACCCCGGTCGGCTTTATCTGCAAATACGATGAGGCTCCGAATTTGACAAATGACTCATGGGTGACGGTTACAGGAACTATCATGAAGGGAGAGTATATGGGTGATCCGGAGCCGCAGATATCCGTCGCAAAGATTTCACCTGCCGATGAGGTGGAAGGGTACGTCTATCCATAATATGCCGGGATGGGGCTGAAACAGAAACTGAAGATTCAGTGGAAAGCTATTTCTTTCCGGCACATTTGGGGCAAATTCCGGTAAACTCCAAATGATGGCCGGTGATAATATAACCGGTGTCTTTGTTGAGCTCATCCTCCAGGGCGTTCAGGGGACAGTCGTCGATAACGATGGTCTCGTTGCAGGAAGTGCACGTCAAGTAATGCCTGTGCTGCCGATTGTTAATTTGATAATATGTCTTTCCATCCTGGCTCAGGTTTTTTAATAAGATGCCTTTTTCCGACAGGACCGAGAGAATCCGATATGTCGTGGAGACGCTCATAGGGGCGCTTTTTATGACCTGTGAATAGATTTTGTCAGCAGCCATAGGGGAATCGGAATTCTCCAGCACATGCAATACGGCCCGGCGGCGCTTTGTATCCTTTAGATGAGATTCCTGCAATATATTTTGTTTCAACTTGACTCCCTCCTTAAAGCTGATACCCGCTGTTGTTTCATTTCTAGCTGTTATTATATATATAAAGACAGCTATCGTCAATGAATCTCATGAAACACTTAGCTTGACATAATCGAAACCAGAGATAAAATTTAATAAAAGGATAAAAATAGTTATACGCGAAAAAAGTATCAGAGACAGATAATGGAGGTGTCAGCATGAATGTGATGGAAGCACTCAAAACAAGGCGCTCTGCCAGAGCGTTTCTTCCCAAGCCCATTGAAAAGGAAAAACTGCACGCTATTTTCGAAGCGGCCGCCCGCACCCCATCCTGGGCCAACACCCAGCCGTGGGAGGTGTTCGTTGCGTCGGACGCCACGCTGGAAAGAATAAGGGAGGGTTATCGGCAGAACTATGAGAATAAAGTGCCGGGGGCCCCGGAAACGCCGCGGCCCATCGCCTGGCCGGATGCGGAGAAGAAGCGCCAGCAGCAGCTGTATCCGGATATGAAGCGGGACTGCGGCGACGCCGTCGAGAAGTTCGGATCCCTGAACATGTCCATGTTCAACGCTCCGGCGGTCATATTCCTCTGTATCGATCAAGTCCTGTCCGAGTGGTCGATGTACGACGTTGGCGCCTACGCCCAGAGCATCATGCTTGCGGCGCAGGAACAGGGCCTGTCGACGATCCCCGCCATAACCCTCGTGCTGTATCCGGACGTCATCCGAAGGGAGATGAATATTCCGAAGGATCTCAAGATCACAATCGGCATCGCCATCGGATATGCGGATGAAGACAATAAGATCAACGACTTTAAAAGCGGCAGAAAACCGCTGAAAGAAACGGTTCGCTTTTTGGATTGATTTTCATCGCATTCTATGGCCGCAATGGCGGAATTGATAAATGATTTGCCATCCGATGGCTATACTATTATCAAGGAGGTGCGGCTAATGGAAATGAAAAAGGAAGATTACCTGAAAAAAGCGCTGCTGGACACACAGGAAAGAATCCGGGATTTTAAAAGCTATTCCGAGAAAATCGACGACGGCGAGCTGCAGGATTTTTTTCGTGAATACTCTCTATCCGAAGGAATGCAGGCGCGGAAATTACAGAAATATATTAAATCACTTCAATGAATAAGCTGCAAAAAAGATCCGGAATCTGGGGAAAGTACAGATTCCGGATTTTCTTTTAAATGAAAGCCCTCTGCGTAATTGTTCAGAGGCATATAAATCGATGTCCGAAAATGGCTGGAATTTTTCCGGCGGACTTGTTATCATAGATTAGTACTCTATAACCAATAAAAATTTACTGAGCGCCGGGAGGTGAGATCCATGTCGGAAAACAGGCGGGAAATATGGTATGCGGCGTTTAAAGCAAAAGACCCCCGGTTTGATGGGCGTCTGTTTGTAGGAGTATCTTCCACAGGAATTTACTGCCGGCCGATATGCCCGGCAAAGATGCCAAAGCTTGAAAATTGCACCTTTTATGCTACGGCTGCCGAGGCGGAACAGGCGGGATTCCGCCCATGCCTTATCTGCCGGCCGGAGCTTGCTCCCGGCAGCGCGCCTGCAGACGCCGCTTCCTCTATCGCCCGCCGGGCGGGAAGGCTTTTAGAGGAGCTGTGCGGGAATGAACATACTATTGAAGAGGCTGCCGGACGCCTTGGATGCACAGACCGTCACCTGCGCAGGGTGTTTAAAGCGGAATACGGCGTTTCTCCTGTCCGGTATCTGCAGACTTGCAGGCTGCTTCTCGCCAAAAATCTTTTAACGGACACGAAGCTTCCTGTAATCGATGTGGCGATGGCCGCCGGTTTTGGGAGTTTGCGGCGCTTCAACGATCTCTTTAAAAAACAATATCATCTCGCCCCTTCTGCTCTGCGCCGTAAGGCCGCGGCAGCAAAAGAGGCGGAGAGCAGCGTTACATTGACATTAGGCTATCATCCGCCCTATCAGTGGGAAAAAATGCTGGATTTCCTCGCTCTGCGCGCAATCCCGGGCGTGGAGACGGTAAGAGACAGGGAGTATCTGCGCACTGTGCGTTTTGAAACGAGCGGTGGACGGGAGATATGCGGTTGGATACGCGTCGGTCATCTGCCGGAGAAAAATGCGCTGACCGTTACCATAGACATCGCCCTGCTTCCCGTACTGACGCAAATATTAGCCCGCGTTCGTCATCTATTTGATCTGTATTGCGATCCGGATACGGTATATGAAACCCTCTCATCGATGAATGATATCCATTCCGGCCTCTGCGCTTTGGGCGCGCGGGTGCCCGGAAGCTTCGAGCCCTTCGAGATGGCGGTTCGGGCGGTTCTGGGGCAGCAGATTACCGTAAAAGGGGCGCGAACGCTGGCAGCGAGACTTGTTGCGGCCTACGGCACACCCATTCAGACCGGAATAGAAGGCCTGACCCACGCCTTTCCCACACCACAGAATATCCTTGCTTTGGATGGCCCCATCAGCGACCGGCTGGGCCCTCTCGGCATTACCAGGGCGCGGTCAAACACCATCTTAGAGCTGGCGCGGTCAATAGAGCAAAATGACGTAAATTTCAACTTCGAGACCCAACCGGAAACAGAAGTGAAAAAATTGATGAAGATTCCGGGTATCGGTATCTGGACTGCACAGTACATCGCAATGCGGGCTATGGGATGGACAGATGCTTTTCTTCATACGGACTACGGCGTGAAAAAAGCCCTTGAACCCCGCACCTCAAAAGAAATATTGGATCTGGCGGAAGCGTGGCGGCCCTGGCGCAGCTACGCGACAATCAATCTGTGGAACTATTTATAGAAAATGAGAAGGAGAACACTATGATTTATTCGATGCGCTATTCATCTCCAGTAGGCCTGCTCTGGCTGGCAGCCGAAGGGGAAAGCCTTGTAGGACTGTGGCTGGAGGACCAGAAGTATTTTAAAGACACCGTGGATGAGGACATGGAGGAGAGGCCCGGCATACCGGTATTGGCCGCGGCCAAGGACTGGATGGACAGGTATTTCGCAGGACAGAAGCCGGCTATTTCCGAGCTGCCGCTGGCGCCCAGGGGCGGCGAGTTCCGCACGGCGGTATGGAATATTTTGTGCGAAATTCCATACGGCGAAGTGACCACTTACGGAGAGATCGCAAAAAAAATGGCCGCGAAAATGAATAAAGCGACCATGTCAAGCCAGGCGGTGGGAGGGGCTGTAGGCCGCAACCCCATTTCCATCATCATTCCCTGCCACCGGGTCGTCGGAACAAGCGGCAGCCTGACGGGATATGCCGGCGGTCTGGATAAAAAAATCAAACTGCTGGAACACGAAGGGGTGGATATGTCCAGGCTGTTCCGACCCACAAGGGGAACAGCCCTCTGACACTCCTGAAAAATCACGTCAATCCAAAACGATTCCAAAATAGCTTTCCAGGGCTTCCCTGTATTCCTCCTCGGTCTTTGGAACGAAGACATCTACACCCTTTGGCGTAAACGTTCGGAACTCCAGTACCTTCTTCCCCTCGGCGTCTTCGGATTCCGCAATGGTTTTGCGCCCGTCCGGCGTCCGGATATATGCCATGGCATAGTTTTTAAAGATGGAATCGGGATGGGTAAGACACCAATGGTTGGGCATTTCAAAGTCGATGGGATATTGAACATCCTCTGTAAACGAGTAGATGTTATCCCATCGTCCCCCGTGATCAAACTGCACTATCCATCCGAGCACAGGGTCGCGCACCAGGCGGTAGGTCTCGCCGTCCTGCTGCTGCTCGAGGCCTTCTTTAAAGAGCAGCGGCCGTCTCGGGGCCTGAATGCCCACGCCTACATCACAAATATAGACTTCCCCTTCGACCTGAACCCGTGAGATCCTATGCCTGCGCATTGGGATATCCATCGGTTCGCCGAGCAGAAAGCGCCCGTAGTATTCCGTCACGTCATATTTGAGCTCCCGGAGCAGCCAGGCGAACAAGCCGTTCAGTTCAAAACAATAACCGCCCCGCTTCTTAACGACTACCTTTTCATAAACGTCGGGAATATCAATGGATAAATATTTTCCATTGAAAATATCGAGATTTTCATAGGGTACCGTGAGCACATGGGCCTCCTGCAGCGCCGCCAGCGTTTCAGCGCTGCCGTCTAAAGGCCCGCTGTATCCGATGCGGTCTAAATACCCCTGCACACTGCACGATTCAATTTGTAAATTACTTGTCATAAGTATATCCCTCCATTAATCGTTGCGGAATTACTCTAATTGTACGATACAATCCGTGATTTTACATTGTCAATTTACTCTGACTTAATATCATAAACGGCTGATGTTTATTTCTGCACCAATTTTTTCATATTTAAACATGCGCTCATATTGAGTTGGAAGTAAGGAAATGTTATTCTTATTCAAACAACTTATACCAATTATACCAAACGATAAGACGAGGTGCTCAATATGGGTGGTTTTTTCTGGAATTACGATATGGATCGCGAATTTCCCCTCAGCATTATTGACTATGTCACACAGGGGGACAGTGAGAACATTCACTGGCACAGCTATTTGCAGATCGCTTTATGCACAGGCGGAACCGGCAGATTTATATTCACCAATAAGGAGTATGATGTCCAAAAGGGCGACATTTTTATTGTGAGCAATTTTGAAAATCACGTGGCTATTTCGGAGTTCCCCAACTGCACCAACTATATTTTCGTGATCTTTTTGCCCGAACTGATCGCGTCTCCGGGGAGCAGAAACTTTGACTTTGAATACCTTTACCCCTTCTGGTACAACGCTAAAACCTTTCACAATAAGATTGATCATAGGTCGCCCGTCGCGGAAGTTTTAGGCAGCAAAATAATGGAACTAAAGGAAACCTGGGACAAGAAAGAGGCCGGCTACAAGCATTGCCTTGACGCGGATCTGAGAAAAGCGCTGGCGCTGCTGATAAAGTATTTTAAAACAAATTACCCCGAATACTATACCGTAAGCGGGCACAGTCATGCGAAGATGCAGACGGCGCTGGACTATATCAATAAAAATTTCACCAGGAATATTTCCCTTGAAGAGGTGGCGGACCTGTTTCACATCAGCGCGTCCCGGTTCAGGCATCTCTTCAAGGAATCCGTCCAGATGGGCTTCAAGGAATATATCACTTTCATCAGGCTCACCGAAGTAAAGAGGCTCCTGCTGACTACCGACATGAATATCACCGATATCGCAAGGCAGGCAGGCTACACGAACATTCATCAATTCTATAAGGTGTTTTATAAATATGTGTGCATTTCCCCCGCGGAATACAGGAACCTGAATAAGGCCAAAAATTCGGATGAGGAAAGATGACAGCCGTTACTGATAATATATATACCGCTTGTGACATTGAACCGGCCTAAAATAAGTATTACACTTTATAGTAGTATAATATGTTGATCATGATAATCGATTTATCGGTTATGCAAGGAGGGTTCCAATGAGCAATTATCCAAATCTATTTAAGCCGATCCGTATAGGAAACATGGTGGTTCCAAACCGCATCGTTCACGTGCCCACCGATGTCAGTTCCTCGAATGCGGACGGTTCCGTGAGTGAAAGGGACATCTATCACCACAGTGAAATTGCCAAAGGCGGCACAGGGCTCATTATCGTGGGAGCCACAACGCCCGACTCAAAGACCGGAAGGCCGACTGTGACCTGTCTGGTAGCCGATGCTGACAACTATATTCCGGGCTTGACCAGGCTTGCGGCGGGAATGCATCGCTATGGCGCCAAATGCGCCGTACAGCTTCAGCATCCGGGACGCCAGTGCGCCATCCCGCGCTACAACACGATGTCTACAAATGATATGGTATTAAAGCTGCCGTGGTCTGCAGGACATGAGATCGTATATGAGAACGCCGAGGAAAAGGGGAAACCCGTCAGGGCCATGGCTACGGAAGAAGTTCTCGAGATGGTGGACCTGTTCTCGGAAGCAGCCTGGAGGGTCAAGCAGGCGGGCTTTGACGCCGTCGAACTCCACGCGGCCCATGGATATTTGATTTCCCAGTTTATGAGCCCCTATTTAAACAGAAGAATAGACCGCTTTGGCGGAAGCTTTGAAAACAGAATGAGATTCCCGCTGGCTATCATCGACCAGATCCAAAAGAAGTGCGGCAAGGACTTCCCTATCCTCGTACGCTATTCGGTAGACGAATGGGTGGACGGCGGACGAAGCCTGGAGGAGAGCAAGCTTGTGGCGCAAGCGTTTGAAGAGGCGGGAGTCGCCGCCCTCGACCTGAGCCAGTGCGTGCAGGAAAGTCCCGGCGCAGGCTTCGACCCCATGTATTATCCGGAGGGATGGACCATGTACGCTTCTGAGGAAATCAAGAAGGTCGTCAATATTCCGGTAATAAACAGCCATACTCTGCGGGACCCGGACTACTGTGAAAAGATGCTTGCAGAGGGAAAAACGGACATGATCGGCCTGGCCAGGCAGCTTCTGGCAGACCCCTATTGGGCTGTGAAGGCTCAGTTTGGAAAGGCCGAGGAGATCCGGAAATGTATCTCCTGCCTGACGGGATGCTGGCAGGAATCGATGATGGCCAAGAAGGAAATCGGCTGTGCGATAAACCCGGCTTGCGGCAATATGGCCTATGCGGATATGAAAAAGTCCGAAAAACCTGCCAAGGTAGCTGTGGTAGGCGGAGGACCCGCGGGAATGGAAGCCGCGAGAATCGCCACCGTACGGGGACACAAGGTCACCATCTTTGAAAAGTCAGGAGAGCTGGGCGGCGCGATACTTGGCTGCTGCATGGCCCCGGGCAAAGAAAAAATGAAGTGGTATGCCGATTGGATCAGAAATCAGATAAAAGAGCTGGGAGTAGAGGTTAGATTGAAAACCCAGCCTTCTGTTGATGAGCTGAAAGGCTTTGACATCGTTTTAAACGCCACCGGCGCCAGCTCCTATGTGCCCGAGGTCTTTGGCAATAAAGAGAGCATTCTCGGGTTTGAAGAGGTAATTGCCTGTCCTAAGGTCAACTGCGAATTCCATCCGGGCGGCCGTAAACCGGCCAAGATTGGCGACAAGGTCCTCGTGTGGGGCGATCACTACGCGGCTGCCGATACGGCGGCGTTCCTCGCCTCTATCGGCAAGGAGGTCACAATCGTCACTGAAAACCGCGAGTTCGGATCGACGGTTGAAGTGATTCACATGTACGTCCTGCGCAAGCGGTTCAAGCAGACCGACGCCGAGGCCCTTGATTCAAAGCCCTTTAAATTCCCGGTCAGGGTTATCGAAAGCTCTACGTTGTATGAAGTCCGGGACGGCGAGGTCGTCGTGGAGGATAAAAACTTCAAGAGAACGACGCTCCAGATCGATACTGTCGTCAGCTGCCATACCAGGGCAAACACAGAGCTGCTGGATGAGCTCAAAGCTGCGGGAATCAAAGTGGTGAGCGCGGGAGACTCGATCAGGCCCCGGAATTTAAACAGCGCAGTTACGGAAGGCGCCGCCTTTGGGCTGAGCCTCGATGAGAATCTGCTGTTTAACTCCAACGGCGCGGTTATGGACAATTTACCTATGGACGTGCTGAGACAGCTTGTTTAAACGGGACCGCTTCCCAATATCAGCCTGCTTAGCGGAAACCGTTCTCTAATCCCAATAAATGCGGGGGAGCTTATCGCTCCTCCGTAATTTTAATCAGTACTCGTTTTAAAATATACAGCATAATCGGCTCCTTTCACATATTATGATAAAAAAATGTGAGGGAGCTTTTGAAATGGCAATAAAAAAACAGGAACTGCCCGGCATCGGGACTGATATCGGACCTGACATCGGTTATCTGATCACCTATGAGCAGATGCACACGCTGATTACGTTTCAGGAATTGTGGACAGACCTTTCCGCGTGGCTGAGAGCCCTGCTCATCAGCATGGCGGAAAATCTTGAAGATCAGGAGGCGGTCACTCATCAGCTTTATAGCATTCCCGCCGACTTTTACAATATCTTCAGAGTATTTTACGGTCCGTCGATTTCGCAGCAGCTTTTAAATCTCTTGTCCGGTCTTACGACGGATGCGCGAAATCTGATCGCTTCTTTAATAGCTGGCGATGATGAAAGCGTAGATTTAAATCTAAGCCAAATGTACCGGACCGTCAATGATTTAGCCGCATTTCTGTCGAGGATTAACGTATATTGGGATGAGGATCAGTGGACTTATCTGCTGAACCAGTTTGTCAGACTTTTCGTCAATGAAGCCGTCGCTTACTTATCGAAAAATTATGAGCAGGAGATTCAAATCTATAACAGACTTGACGACCTTACCGACATAATGGGGAGTTATATGGCGAGAGGCATCATTGCAAGAAGCGCGGCCGGCAGTCTTACGCCCGCAGAGGGGACCCGATAGAGAACGGCTGCCCTTAACGCTTTTATTTTTCTTGTAGCAAGCCGGATAAACTGATATGATTATTAGAAAAAAGAGAGTGTGATATTCTAATGAAGAAAGTGATTTTGATCGCTGTGGCAGGGTTCCTCTTTCTGACTGCGGGAACAGAGGGAAGGGCTTATGAAAAAACCCCCGGATTTTCGGTGGACGGCAAGGCGGCGGTGTTCAGTGAGGCCACCGGCTTTCCATATATTACGGATGCGGGAAAAACGATGATGCCCGTTCGCGTTTGCCTGAATTCTATCGGCTGCGAAGTGAGCTGGGATGACAGTACAAAGACCGTAATCTCCCGGAAGGGAGAGACGGAAATCGATATCCCGACGGGCCAAAATATGATTTATGTGAACCAAAAAGCCGTTGCTACCGATACTGCGGCAGTGCTGGCAAACGGCCGGACCTATCTGCCTCTTCGGGCGGTCCTGGAAGCGTATGGCTACAAGGTCGACTGGAATGGCGATACCCGGACCATAACGGCTTTCTCAGCCAGCGGCGGGGAGTTTACTCCCTTCAACATCAACGGCGGAACAACCGGCGTTTTCTCAAGAAAACAGCTGGTGTTCAGCGGATTTAACGGCATCCAGGCCGACGTCACCCTGCCGACGGTCACCCTTGCCGATCCGCGGGAATGCCCTTACGTGTATTTCGGATTTGACTGGGCAAACGACGCGGGGAACGCGGAAGGCGGTTTTCAGTTCATCGGAGATTCCGGCAACCCCAACTGCAATAAATGGACGGTATTCCTCCGGCAGGGAAGCGAGTGGCGCTGGGGAGACAATATCGTTTTGGAACAGGGCTCCAAGCATCACTTGAAGTTTTACAGCGAAAGCGTTTTGGATCAGCAAACGGGCCTTGAAAGGACGGACCTGGTCATTGAGCTCGACGGCAGGGAAGTTGTCCGCAAGGCTTCGGCGGCTGCGGACTTCAGCAGCGCTTCGGTAAAGTCGGTGATCGCCATGGGCATGCTGAACCCCTTTGACGGGACAAACTGTCTGTCGAGATCGGAGGGCGCAAAGATCGAAAACCCGCAGGTCTTGGAGCAAGGCGCGTATGAATATGCGGATTTTGGAAACTACAGCCTTTACAGCGACTGGAGACCCGCCATAGGTCCCTCCGGAACGTGGTTTGGCACGGCGGACTGTATTCCGTCCTATCTGCATTTCGGATCAGACGGTTCCGTGTCAATCTATAAGGGCGAATGATTTCAGATCAGGACTGATCGCTGCGGCATTCGAAATTGCCGTTTAGGATAGCTGTTTGAGATTGCCGGCAGGTGTATTCACAAAAAGATATATTCACAAAAAAAGAAAGGATCGCATTATGATTTGGAAAGAAAAGTACAAAGTCGGAGTCCCTCAAATCGATGCACAGCACGAAGAGCTTTTTTCCAGGGTCACGGCTTTCGTTGAAACCCTCCGCTCGGATACGGATTGGGAGGAAAAGGTGAAAAAAGTAAATGAGACGCTGGACTTTATGAAGGATTACGTCGTAACACATTTCCGGGATGAAGAGGATTATCAGGAAGAAGTGGGCTATCCACGCCTGCCGGAGCATAAAAAAATTCATGACGACATGGTCGTTTATGTGGGTGAAATTTCTGAGAAATACGAGAAAGACGGATATAAAGAGATCGTGATGCAGCAGTTTGCCGGAAAGCTTGTGACATGGCTCGTAAATCATGTGGTGGTTGAAGATCAGAAAATTGCGGATTACGTGAGAAGCAAGGAGGAGCAGCGATGAAAGAAGAACTGCTTGTACCTTTTACCAACGCGACCTGTCAGACGTTAAAGATGCTGCTTGACGTCGATGCCCTTGCGGAATCCGCCGATTGCGCCGGCGTGTGCTCCGACGAAGCGGGACGCATCAGCGTTGCCATCGGACTTACCGGCGATATTTCCGGGGAGGCCCTGTACCGGTTTCGCGCAGACACGAGCCTGGAAATCGTCAAAATCATGAGCGGAATGGAATTCACGGAAATCGATGAATTTGTCACTTCCGCGCTGGGGGAGATCGCCAACATCATCAGCGGAAACGCGGCGACGGATCTGACCAACAGCGATATCACCTGCGACATCCTGCCTCCCAGAATCTTTGAGGGCGGTGAGCTGCCTTCCCACGATGAAACTACATATGTTTTTTCCACAAAGATCAATACGCCTATCGGAGAAGTGGAAGTCTCGCTGAGGGTACAGGCGGAGTAAAATCAATCTCCGCCTGTAAGCCATGCCTCTGCTTTAGAGAGGTCCGTGTAGGTTCGAAATGCATTCCCTCTGTTGCTTTCTACCAGCAAATCCCTGAACCTGCCTGTAACGTTGTCTTGATCCAGCAGTACGGCGGCTTTGACGCCGTACTGCGCAAACTTCTGCAATACAGCTCCGGCAATACCCGTGCTCAGGCGCAAAAATTCATCGGACAGCCGTTCTCCCGGAATAAGGAGAAGGTTAGTTCCGTATTCCGCGCATACGGACAGGAGATCCAGCGCATCTCTTTCCGCCTGAATGGGATTGCCTTCACGATTTAGTTGAATATATTTTTGATCGTTCCTTTCGATGACTTGATAGTCCATTTTTTGTGCTCCTCTCCGCGTCAATCTTCGTCCTGATCTGTCAGCAAGGCGATGGTGTCCAGTATATGCTGTATAAAGCTTAAATCTCCCCATAACATGACCCGGATCATCCGGTCCGGCATAAGATACTGGGTCTGTAGGGACGATGCGCCGTATTCGGCCGGCTTTGCATTGGACAAGGCGGTTAATGTATTAGCGATCCGTACGGATTCCTGGGTATCGGCAACGGGGATGTCGATGACCGCCGAAACCTTGATTTCTTTCTGTCCGGCTGATTCACCCGGAACCAGCGGCGCTCCTCCGGCAGAGCCATTGCTCCCTTCCGTAAAAGTGCTCAGGTCATGACCGGATACTCTCCAGCTCTTTCCAACCTTATTTGCCCTCAGCTTTCCTTCCCTGATATATCTCTGGACCGTTTTTGGATGAATCTTGATCAGATCTGCAATTTCATCTACGGTGTAAAATTTTTCCGACATAAAATCAACTCCTTATTATTACTTATAACGTCATTATACGGAATAATGAGTAATATGTCAACCGTATTTTGAAATAATGAGTAATGAACGGATGATTTCAGCCTTCTTCACAAATAATATAGTATAATAATCGCAGATTCCAGAATTTGCGATTATTATACGGATTTAATGCCGGGCCAGAATTTCGCCAAAGGCGAAAAGGCCCACGGCCCTACCACAAACGTTATACGTTTGTGGTATAATAACATATTGCTTTTCTCGTTATGAGGCAATATTTCAGACAGATTCATATGATTGATTTCATTATGAAATAGGAGAGACACCATGATTCAAGTAACCAATTTGACAAAACGCTATGGAAAGCTGATTGCCAACAACAATATTTCCCTTGTTGTAAATCCCGGCGAGCTGACGGTGCTGCTCGGACCCAACGGTGCGGGAAAATCCACGCTGATCAAGTGCATTTGCGGTCTTTTGCGCTTTGAGGGCAGAATCACCATAGACGGTCACGACAACCGCAGCAGCGAAGCGAAACGGATTTTGGGCTATGTCCCTGAGATGCCCGCTCTTTACCCGATGCTGACGGTGCGGGAGCACCTTGAGTTTATTGCCCGTGCCTACATGCTCTTGAAATGGGAACCCTGGGCCGATGAATTGCTCCGTCGGTTTGAGCTGGACGATAAGCAGAACAAGCTTGGAAAGGAGCTTTCCAAGGGGATGCAGCAGAAGGTCAGCATTTGCTGTGCCATATTGCCAAAGCCGCGGGCCGTCATCTTTGACGAGCCCCTGGTCGGTCTCGACCCTCACGCCATCCGGGAACTGAAAAACTTGATTTCCGAGATGAAGGCGGAAGGCTGCGCTATGATTGTTTCAACCCACATGATCGAAAGCGTGGAGGAGGACTGGGATACCACCTGCATCATGACGGGCGGGAGCATCGCCCGGGCCTGCCGCCGGGATGAACTGGAAGGCGGAGACTTGGAGAAGCTGTATTTCTCCATCACCGAAAAGGGCGGTGAGGAGAACGCATGAACAGCCATTTTTACCTGATTCGTACCAGCGTGAAAAACTGGATCAAAGAGATGATCCACAAGCCGGGAAAGCTTGTTTTGTACCTGTTGGTGATCCTGGGATTGGCCGCCGCCCTGATTGCTTCACTGTTTGGAGCCGAACATACCGCAGGCAGCTTGCCGGTATCTTATCTGCATCTGATCATCTTTGCATTTTTGCTGCTGTTTTATGCCATCTTCATACAAAAAGGGATTACTTCCGGAGACGCCATCTTTGAGATGAGTGACGTAAACCTTCTGTTTGTTTCGCCGGTCGATCCACGGGCGACGCTTCTGTACGGAGTGATCCGGCTGGTAAAGACGTCTTTTTGGGCGGGATTCTTCCTGCTGTTTCAGGGCGGTACCCTGGCCAATTTCGGCATCGGATTCCGGGGAGTACTCCTTTTGTTCGGCACATTTATGCTTCAGATGATCGTGCTGATCCTTCTTTCTATCCTGATTTACAGCGTGACAAATGGAAATCCTGCCCGCAAGCGGCTGGTATGCGCATTTGCGGTGGCAGTTTTTATCCCCCTGCTTGCATTTTTTGTGACGCACTTTTTTGTCCGGGGCGATATCCTTTTAGCGCTGAAAGATACGGCGGAATCAGCCGTCCTTGCAGCTACGCCTATTGTTGGTTGGACCTCTGCCGGGGCCATTTCGCTGATCCAAGGTCATCTCCTTGCCGGTTTGGGCTGGCTTGGGCTTCTTGCCCTGTCCGGCGTCGGCATGCTTCTTTACATTATGCTCAGCCGCTCCGATTATTACGAGGACGTATTGGTGGCAACCGAGACGGCTTTTGAGAAAAAAAGATCCGCTGCCGAAGGGAATCTGCAGGCCGCCGGCTCTGCAAGCGCAAAGGTTAAGGTGACGAAAACAGGTCTGAAGGGGGAGGGGGTCCGGGTTTTTCTGTATAAGCACCTCCGTGAAACCTTCCGGCAGAATCGTTTCGGATTTTTCGGCATGTACGCTGCAATTGCGGCGGTCTGCATTCTTGCGGTATCGTATTTCCTGCGCGATCATCTGGATATCGTGATAATACTTCAGGTGCTCCTGTGGATTCAAGTGTTTATGATCGGCACAGGGCGCGGCCTGCTGGAAACCTATTCCCATTATATCTATATGATGCCAGGCTCTCCCTTCCGGAAGCTCATTTGGAGCAACATGGAACTGATGCTGCGAACTGTTATGGAAAGCGTGCTGTTTTTGGGGATTCCCGGAATAATCACAGCCAGCAACCCCTTGACTATTCTGGGCAGCATGTCGGTATATATCCTTTTTTCCCTGATGCTGGTCGGCGTGAATTATCTGTTCATGCGATTTGTCGGGACAAACATCTCCCAGGGCATACTCCTGATGATCTATTTTTTCGCCGTCCTGTTGCTTCTCGCACCGGGGCTGGCGGCGGCGCTCTTTATCGGCTTTTCTGCAGGAGGGCTCGCGGGAACGCTCCTTGCGCTTTTCATCCTGTCCGCATGGGAGCTTGTTGTGGCCCTTGTGTGCTTTGCTCTTTCCAGGAATGTGCTCCATAACTGCGATATGTCCACGATAAAAAGGTAGCCCCAGTCCGATGAGGTTTGGGGAGATGCGCCTGAAAATCGGAGCAATATAAAAGGCCTGAGTCAGACTTTTGCATCTGAACCCAGGCCTTTTGGTTGTATCACCGGAGGCGGTGAGGAAAAAGAGCTTCCGTTAGTTAATCAAGTACCAGAGATGGAGCGGAGTAGATTCTTGCGGCCATCTCGGCATCCAACAGGTAAAGGCCCTTTGCATCGGTTCCAAAGAGGTCGTAGCGCTGGATCAGATCCTCCGCATTCTTTTCCTCTTCGCCCTGCTCCATTATGAACCAGTTGAGGAGCTGCAGAGTGCGGTAATCCTTCTGTTTTGTGGCTTCCTCATAAATGTTGTTGATGGAAGCGGTGACAAATTTTTCGTGATCCAAAGCATCGGTAAGGGGCGCCTTTAAATCGCCGTATTTTTTTCCGGGGCCGTCGATGGCGGTCAGCTGGATGTCCTCGTTGTTATTCGCCAGATAGGTCATGAAGAGGAAGGCGTGATCCCGCTCTTCCTGAGCCTGGACCTTAAACCAGTTGGCAAAGCCGTTGAGGTTTTTGCTGCCATAGTAATTGGACATGTCCAGATATAAGTAAGCTGAAAAAAACTCTTTGTTGACCTGCTCGTTGAGCAGTTTTACTACTTCTTTTGAAAGCATTGGGTTACCTCCTATTTTTTCATTTAAATATTTTTCAATTATGTTCTTTATATACCCTCCCTCCTTAAAGATATTCAGTTAATTTGACGATTTCAAAAATCGGCATTATTCTTGCTTTTACGACTCATCTTTTGTAGAATATATTTGTCGCTTTTACACATGATAGTACTCTGCAGCGCTTGAAAAGCCTGCAGGGATTGGAATAATGCGGGCGCGGCAGCGCGTTCCGCGGTGACGGAGCAGGTTTGACGGAGGAATAAATGGAAGCATTAAAGGAAAGAATCATAGCTGACGGAGTAGCCATTGGAACGGAAATCGTAAAGGTTGATTCCTTTTTGAATCATCAGATCGATGTGGCGCTGCTGGACCAGATCGGACAGGAATTCGCAAGAATATTTGCGGGATGCCAGGTGTCAAAAATCCTCACAGTTGAGGCGTCCGGAATTGCGATTGCCTGTATGGCGGCGCGGCATTTCGGAAATATACCGGTTTTATTTGCGAAGAAGACTTCCCCCAACACCATGACGGAGGAATTTTACGGCGCGGAGGTAAAATCCTTTACAAAGGGAACCACCTCCGTGGTGCGGGTATCAAAAAA
>DAITKX010000005.1:36212-38039 GCA_036835995.1 Bacillota bacterium
GGACAAAATATTGATCCTTGACGACTTTCTCGCCCACGGAGAAGCGGCCATGGGTATGGCTGAGCTGGTGGAGCAGGCGGGTGCGGAACTGGTGGGCGTCGGCGCGGTCATCGAAAAGCAGTTTCAGGGCGGCGGCAGGCGGCTGAGGGAAAAAGGCTGCCGGGTGGAATCCCTGGCGGTCATCGAGTCGATTCATGACGGAGAGATCAGTTTCCTGTAATCAGTTTTCTGTATCCTGTCCGCAGCAAACAATCCGAACATTATAAACGGATTAACAATAAAATGTGCGCCAATATACGAACTATATGCATTTTTCAGGGAAAATAATCGGGAAAATTGGCGGGTTTCTATTTACTATGAGAAAAGGACGAGGTTATAATAAATCATCAAAAGAATCACTTGGACGATTGTTTCAAGAAAATATGGAGGAGAAAATTATGAAAAAGTTACTGACATTAATTCTTGTACTTGCTCTCGTAATGACCTCATTAGTCGGCTGCGGAGGCGGTGCGAAGGATGAAAGCAAAGATAACCAGACCGCGGGCGATGCAGAGATGACCGTAGGATTCATCTATATCGGGCCTGCTAAGGACGGCGGCTTCTCTGAAGCACAGGACAACGGCAGACAGGCCATGGTTGATTACTTCAAAGGCAAAGTTAAGACGCTGACCGTCGATAGCGTGCCGGAGGACAAGCAGTCCGTAGAGAGCGCGGCGATCAACATGATCGATCAGGGCGCAACGGTTATCATAGGGACAAGCTTCGGATACATGGACGCTCTTGAAGATCTTTCCACCAAGTACCCCGACGTGAAATTCCTTCATTTCTCAGGAAACAAGATGAATGACACCAACTTCGGAAATTATTTCGGAGCGATGGAAGAGCCGAGATATCTGTCCGGTATCGTCGCTGGAATGATGACGAAGACTAATAAGATCGGCTATGTAGCCGCATTCCCCTATACGGAAATCAAGATCGGCGTCGATGCGTTTACTCTGGGCGTAAGATCGGTCAATGAGAACGCGCAGGTCAAGGTCGTTTATACAAACGCGTGGGTTGACGCGGCCAACGAAAAGGCGGCGGCGGAAGCGCTCCTGGCACAGGGCTGCGATATCATCACACAGCACTGCGACACCACCGGACCGGAAATCGCGGCACAGGAAGCGGGCGCCTATGCGATCCCCTATGACCTGGACAACAGAGCGGCAGCTCCGAAGGCTTTCCTGACAGCTCCCGTATGGAATCACGGAGTTTACTACATCAAGACGATCCAGGCCATCATGGACGGAACCTGGAAGCCTGAAAGCTACTATGGCAACATGCAGGACGACTACGTGCAGCTTGCTCCGATGTCGGATCTCGTTCCGGCGGACGTACA
The DNA here is from genome assembly GCA_036835995.1 of Bacillota bacterium. Lineage (GTDB taxonomy): Bacteria > Bacillota > Clostridia > Peptostreptococcales > Anaerovoracaceae > Anoxybacterium. Next base: position 37,591 of record DAITKX010000005.1, read on the forward strand.
GGCCAAGGTAAAGGAAGTTCAGGACAAGATCGAAGCGGGCAATTTCCCGATCTTCGTAGGACCGATCAAGGACAACAAGGGAAACATCGTCGTTCCTGAAGGCACGACCCTTGACAGAGCGGGTATCTGGTCCATCGACTGGCTTGTGGAAGGTGCAACAGATTCAGAATAATATAATAAAGACGACGAAAATCTACGAATCGAAGATTCGTGATTTTCTAGCCTAAATTCCGTCAACGGCGCTGAAGCGCCGGACGGAATGTTAAAACATCGGAGGGCTTTCAATGCAATCAAACGTTGCAATTCAAATGGAGAATATCTCGAAAACCTTTGGAGTGATCAAAGCCAACGAAGATGTGAACTTAACTGTATATAACGGCGAAGTCCACGCTCTCCTGGGCGAGAACGGCGCCGGCAAGAGTACTTTGATGAATATGCTGTCGGGGATT
>DAITKX010000005.1:38055-39615 GCA_036835995.1 Bacillota bacterium
CAGGAAGTTCGCTTTTCATCGCCAAAGGAATCCATCGCGCTGGGGATCGGAATGATTCACCAGCATTTCAAATTGGTGGATGTGCTCACCGCAAAGGAAAATATCATACTGGGCCAGAAGGGCAGCTTCTTCACAAAAGGAAAGGATCTGTCAAAACAGGTCAAGGCCATATCGGATCAATACGGTCTGGATATCAATCCGGATAAAAAGGTTTACGACATGTCCGTAGGCGAAAAACAGACGCTGGAAATCGTAAAGGTGCTGTATCGAGGCGCGAAAATACTGATTATGGACGAGCCCACCGCGGTGCTGACGCCGCAGGAAATAAAAAAGCTTTTCCGGATTATCCGGAACATGAGAGACCAGGGCTGCGCCGTGGTCATTATCACCCATAAGCTTAACGAAGTCATGGAAATCAGCGACAGGATCACCGTCCTGAGAAAGGGCAGGTCCATAGAGACGGTGGAGACAAAAAACGTTGGGATTCCAAAGCTGATCGAGATGATGGTAGGCAAGAAAGTGGATCTTGCCATAGAAAAGAAGGAAATCAAGGACCGGAAACCGAGTTTGGAGGTTGACGGGATCCATGTCATAGATAGCGATAAAAAGCTTGCCTTGGAAGATGTGACCTTTACGCTGAACGGCGGCGAGATCCTGGGGGTCGCGGGAGTCGCGGGCAGCGGCCAGAAAGAACTGTGCGAAACCATTGCCGGCCTGACTCATGCCGAGAAGGGCAGGATTTTTTTTGAAGGCGATAACATCGTGGGAAAGACGCCCCGTGATATCATAAAGCTGGGCATCCGTATGGGCTTTATCCCGGAGGACCGGCTCGGAATGGGGCTGGTGGGCTCTATGGACATCGTCCATAACATCGTGCTGAAGGACTATCAAAACCAGCCGGGGGTTTTCCTGAAGCGGGCGAAGTGCACGGAGAAGGCCAACAAGATCGTCAAAAAGCTTGACATTCAGACGCCGAGCATCTATTCTCCCGTGAAAAAGCTGTCCGGCGGAAACATTCAGAAGGTTCTACTGGGAAGAGAAATCGACTCCGATCCCAAGGTGCTGATCACCGCGTATCCGGTGAGAGGCCTTGACATCGGGGCATCCTATAAAATATACGACCTGCTCAACGAACAGAAAGAAAAAGGCGTGGCCGTGCTGTTCGTGGGAGAGGACCTGGACGTACTCATCGATCTGTGCGACAGGATCATGGTCTTATGCAACGGACGGGTAACGGGTATCGTGGACCCATCAAAGGTTACAAAGGAAGAAATCGGACTGCTCATGACAGGAGGCAGCATAAAACAGGAGGCAGAAGCATGATGAAAATAACCAAGCGGCCCGAGCTGCCGAAACGTCAGGAGCACATCATCAGAGCCGCCGCCATCGTATTTTCCCTGATCAGCGCGGGGCTTGTGATACTGATTCTGGGATTCAATCCCCTTATCGTCTTTAAAGAGATCGTCATGGGCGCTTTAGGCACGCCCCTGAGAGTGCAGCAGACCATCATCAAGGCGGTTCCGCTGCTGATTACTTCCCTGGGTATCCTGGTGGCCTTTA
>DAITKX010000005.1:39625-54531 GCA_036835995.1 Bacillota bacterium
TGGAATATCGGAGGCGAAGGTCAGATCATGATGGGCGCCTTTGGAGCGGCCCTCGTGGCGCTGAACATCCCGGCCACGGTGCCGAGACCTTTGACTCTGCTGGCAATGGCTGTTATGGCCATGGTTTTCGGAGGAATCTGGGCGTTTATTCCGGCGTTCTTTAAAGCCCGGTTTGGAACCAATGAAACGATTTTTACATTGATGTTGAACTACATCGCCATCAAATGGGTCACGTATCTCCAGTACGGACCGTGGAAGGACCCGGCGTCCCAAGGCTTTCCCAAGGTCGCCAACTTTAACCTCAACGCGATCCTTCCGAACCTGTTCGGCGTTCATATTGGATGGATCATAGCGCTGATCCTGGTGGTTCTGGTTCATATCTTTATCAGACATACCAAGAAAGGTTTCGAGATCACCGTCGTAGGCGAGAGCCTTGAGACCGCGCGGTATGCGGGAATGAACATCAAATCCGTCATCATAACTTCAATGCTGATCTCCGGCGGGCTTTGCGGGCTTACGGGCATGATCCAGGCGTCCGCCGTGGAGCACACGCTGACAAACGCGCTGTCAGGAGGCTACGGTTTCACCGCCATCATCACGACCTGGCTGGGAATGCTTTCAGCGCCGGTCATCCTGGTGGTCACCCTCGCCTTCGCCGTTCTGCTTCAGGGAGGCGCTTTCCTTCAGATCGCTTTGTCCGTTCCCGCATCCGTTGCGGATATGATCCAGGGAATCATTTTGTTCTTCGTGCTTGGCAGTGAATTTTTCCTTCAATACCGGTTGTCATTCAACCGTAAAGCCGGAAAAAAAGGCGCTGCGCAGCAGTCGGATAACGGGGAGGTGGCGTCATGACGGCATTTTTAGCGGCGGCAGTCATTGCCGGAACCCCGCTGCTCTTTGCAACTCTGGGAGAGCTGATTACGGAAAAGGCGGGCAATCTGAACCTGGGCGTGGAAGGCATGATGCTCATGGGCGCTGTGATGGGATTTGCGGTGGGGCTGTGGACGGGAAATCCGTTCCTGGCGATTCTGGGAGCCATCGGCGCCGGAGCGCTGGGCGCGGCAATCTACGCCCTCCTGACGGTAACCTTGCGCTCCAATCAGGTCGTAACGGGCCTGACCCTGACGATCTTCGGAACCGGATTCGCAAGCTTCATAGGAAAATCCTTTATGGGAACTCCGGCGCCGGCCTCGGTGAAAGCCGTGTTTGTCAAGCTGCATATTCCGCTTCTCAGCAAGATCCCGGTCATCGGACCGGCATTCTTCCATCAGGATATCTTTATCTATTTCGGATATCTCATCACCATCTGCGCGTCCATCTACTTGTGGAAGACGAAGAAGGGGCTGAACCTGAAAGCGGTGGGAGAAAACGCCGCGGCGGCGGATGCGTCCGGAATCAATGTCAACCTCTATAAATACGTCCATATCATACTGGGCGGAGCCCTCTGCGGATTGGGAGGAGCCTATATGTCCCTGGTCACCATTCCTGTCTGGCAGGAAAACGTGGTGGCAGGCCGCGGCTGGATCGCGGTAGCTCTGGTCATTTTCGCCTCATGGAGGCCGTCCAGAGCCCTCGTCGGGGCATTCCTCTTCGGCGGCCTGAATATTCTGGGCTTCCGGCTCCAGAGCATGGGGATCCACATCTCACAGTACCTGGTGGATATGGTGCCCTACGCGGCGACGATATTGATCGTAATCATCAGTACGCGAAAAAACAAGAAAGAGGATATGGGCCCGGCAGACCTGAGCGTCCCGTATTTCCGCGAAGACAGATAAAAAGGCAGAAGAAAAATGGAATCAGCTGAGCACAAGCGATGGGAAATTGCTTGTGCTCAGCTGATTTTTAACATTCTGCCCGGCGCTTTAGCGAGGTTCGGCATAATTTGTGCGAGAGGAGCCGTTGTGCTCAAAAATTCAAGTGTGGAGTAACCAAACACGCCGCTATGTTCAAAAATTCAAGCGGGGAGTATGTTTTTCGCGTTTAAAGACCATTAAAACCGGGAAATGTACTCCATACTTAAAAATGTGAGCAAAAAGTTGCTCCATATTTGAAATTTTGAGCATGGCAGTCAAAACGGTTGCTCCATACGCTAAATTTTGAGCCAATAAACCATATGGCGCGGCGTATTAAAAGCAGTTTATTTCCGGGCGCACTCCGCGTCGTTTCCCTGCAGGATATCCAGGCCGTGTGCGAGAGAGGACAGGATGTATTCCAGAGTTTCCCGGACGGCTTTCGGGCTGCCGGGCAGATTGACGATCAGCGTGTTTCCCCGGATGCCCGCTTCGGCCCTTGACAGCATCGCCCTGGGAGTGATCGAGAGCGAGAGGTTTCTCATGGCTTCAGGGATCCCCGGAGTGCGGCGTTCAATGACGTCCAGGGTGGCTTCGGGCGTAACGTCCCGCTTTGAAAATCCGGTCCCTCCCGTGGTCAGGATGAGATCAAGATGCTCTTCGTCCGCCATCCGGCACATCATATCCGCCAGCAGTTTTCTTTCATCCGGAAGGATCACCGTTTTTTCCGTCAGGAATGCCGGCTCCTTCGCGACGATTTTTTCGATCTCCGGGCCGCTGAGGTCCTCTCTCTCGCCGGCATAGCCCTTGTCGCTTGCAGTAATGATTCCAACTTTGTAAACCATAATATATCCTCCATAGATCGCAAATTGTATGTAAAAAAAATTGCCACTTGAATTTATATAAATATTCTATATGATTATAATAGTAACACTAGAGTTCGACAAGATGATTATAATAGTAACATTAAAATTCGACAAGGTGAATCGTTTATGAATATTTTTTACAGGATTTTATTTTGCGTCATCGCGGTATGCGTTCCCGTGGTTACCATACTGAGCGGTTTTAATATTGTGTTCCGCATGCCGGATCTTTATGTCTATGAATTCAATAAAAACCAGACCACAAAAGAGGTGGAACTGGGTATTACAAATGATGAGCTCGGTGAATTTTTTTCCGACTATATGATGGGAAAAGAAAAGGAGCTGAACCTGCTTGTCGAATACAGGGACAGAGAACGGCCTGTTTTCGGCGCCGTTGAAAAGCTCAACATGGAAAACGCGAGGGAGCTGCTGAACAATTCTCTGTTTGTTCTAGGCGGCGCGTTGATTCTTGGCGTCGCAGGCTGCGGCGTCTTTCTGGCAAAGAAGAAAAAATATGAACTGCGGGGTGCGTTTAAGGCCGGGATCCTCGTACAGACGCTGGCTCTTATCGCGTGCAGCTTCGCGCTTTACTTTGACCAGCCCCGGTCGTTTCTTTACCATAAGATATTTACCAGCGCTTTTGGAGCCGATGATGTTCTGCCTTTGATGCTCACAAAAGAGTATGCCCAACTGAGCGTCGCCGCGGCTTCCGCGGTATCCATTGTACTGCTTGTGATCCTGGTTTCGGTTGTTTGGAGGCTCACCAAGCCCCGCAGGATGTTTTACAATTGAGGAGGTAAAAAGAAATGGTCTATGTTCATTTGGCCGATGGATTTGAGGAAATAGAAGCCTTGACGGCGGTGGATATCCTGAGGAGAGCGGATATTCCGGTACAGACGGTTTCCGTGATGGACGGCAGGACGGTCATGGGGGCTCACAATATTCCGGTGATTGCCGACCTGCTGTTTGCGGAAGCGGACTATGATAGCTGTGAGATGATCGTTCTTCCGGGCGGAATGCCAGGAACGGCAAACCTGGGAGGGCACGAGGGGCTTGGAAAGCAGCTTGACGCCTTCGCCAGTCATGGAAAATGGATCGCGGCGATCTGTGCGGCGCCCAGTGTGCTGGGGAAGATGTCCCTTTTGAAAGGAAAACGCGCTACTAGCTTCCCGGGCGTTGAAAATGAGCTGATCGGAGCCGAGTATTCGGAGGAAAGGGTCGTCCTGGACGGAAAGATCGTGACCTCCCGGTCCGCCGGCACAGCTATGGAATTTGCGCTGGAGCTGGTTCGGCTGTTAAAGGATGAGCCGACAGCCGACGCCTTAAAAAAATCGCTGATTACCCCCTTTTAGCAAGGTGACGCTATGATCGACCTGCATCTTCACACCTATTATTCCGACGGGACAATGTCTCCCGGGGATCTTGTTAAGTTGGCAAAGGAAAGCGGCGCAAGGGCTATCGCCATCACCGACCACGATGGAATGGGCGGCCTTGCCGAAGGCCTGGAAGCCGGAAAGCGCTCAGGCGTGCTTGTAATACCTGGGATCGAGCTGTCTACGGAGGATGACGAGGGGATATACATGCATATCCTGGGCTATTGCTTTGACCGGGAAAATGAGGCTTTGAAAAGCGAGGTGGAGCTGATCCGGAAAAAGCGGGCGGAGCGGAACGAGAAGCTCCTTGCCGCCCTTCGCCAGATCGGCTGCAAGCTGACAAAGGAGGACCTTCAACTGAGAGAAGGTCAGGATTATGTCGGAAAGCCAACCTTTGCCCTTGCTCTCGCGAGAAAGGGCTATGTTTCCACCCCCAAAGAGGCGTTTCAGGAAGGGCGTTTCATGCGCTCCGACGCGGTAAGAAGCGTTCACCGGGAGAAGATTTCCGCAAAGCGTGCGATTGAGCTCATCAAAGGGGCCGGGGGAACTCCGGTTCTCGCCCATCCCATGAAAGTTTCCCATCTGTCCCGGGAGGAAGACGACTTTTTTGAAAGGCTGGACCGGCAGCTGACCAAGCTGAAGAGCTGGGGAATCGGGGGAATGGAGTGCTATTACAACAACCATTCGCCTGAGGAAACGGAACGCCTGACAGCCCTGGCCCGAAAGCACCGGCTGCTGATCACCTGCGGTTCCGATTTTCACGGAAAGGAAATCGACAGGAATATTTCCATAGGAGGGTTTTTTATCGATAAAAATTTCAACGAAGTGGAAATATTAAATAGTATTTTTTGTCAAAAGATGCTATAATCGGTGATAGTAATGATTTCAAGGAGCCGCAGCATATGAGATTTGTTCCGACGTATTGCCTGAGAGAGGGAATGATCCTGGGAGATAACCTCTATAATAACTATGGGGAGTTGATGCTTGCAGGCGGCACCGAACTCACCAAGGAATATGTAAGTTCCATCGAACGCTTGCAATATAACGGAGTGTATATCAACGACGACATTTCTAAGGATATTCAAATCATAAATATCATCAATGACAGCGTACGGGCGAAGGCGGTGAAGAGCATCAAGGACGTCTTTATTCACTGTGAAAAAGGCGGCAATATCAAGCACGACGTCAAGAAAGCCAGACGCCAGGTCGAGCACATCGTTGACGAGATCTTCGCCCACAGGCACCTCATGGTAAACATGGTCGATATGAAGGTGTTTGACGATTATACATACTATCATTCGGTCAACGTCGCGGTCCTGAGCATTGTCCTCGGTGTCGCTCTGAAAATGGAGCGGTCGGAGCTGTGCAACCTAGGTTTTGCCGCACTGCTTCACGATATCGGCAAGGTTTTTGTCAGTAAAGAAATCCTCAATAAGCCCGGGAAGCTTACTCCGGCCGAGTTTGAGGAGATCAAGAGCCATTCTCTTCTGGGCTGCAATCATATCAAAAAAGGTTATGGAGTTTCCAACACGGCATATATGGGAATTCTGGACCATCATGAACAGTATGACGGCGGCGGTTACCCCAACAGTCTGAAAGGAGAAAACATCTCCTGGTACGGCAGGATCATATCCGTGGCCGACGTCTATGACGCCCTGACCTCAGACAGGCCTTACAGAAAGGCCATGCTTCCGTCCGACGCGATGGAATACATCATGGGGTCCAATAAAACCAAATTTGACCCGAAGGTGGTAGAAGTCTTTGTCAAGAAGATCGCGCCTTACCCCATCGGAACCTGCGTCAGACTGAGCAACGGGCTGACCGGAATCGTGGTTGAAAACTACGAAGATCTCTGTATGAGGCCCAGGATAAGGATATTCATGGATCAAGAGAGAGATGTGGATGCCTATGAAATCGAACTGGCTGATTACGAGTCTTTAAACATAACCGTTGTCAAAGTCGTTTAGGTAAAAGGCAATGAACAAACATATTGATTTTTATAAGATATTACAGGTGCATCACGATGCCGGTCAGGATATCATAGACGCAGCATATCGATGTTTATCTAAAATTTACCACCCCGACGTCAATAAAAGTCCTATGGCTGTTGAACGCATGAAAGAGATCAACATCGCATACGATGTCCTCGGCAACAGCAAAAAGCGTAAGCTTTATCATGTCGAATGGCTGAAAGAACATCCTGTAACGTTCCTCTCTGCGGCTGTCCCTTTCAGAGACAGGCGGGGGCCGGAGCCTGATCCGTCGTCTGAAGCGAAAAAGGAACTGGAAGCGGCAACCCGCGCTTTGGACGATTTCTTCTCCGAAACCGTCAGGGAAAGATGGGAAAAAGCATATCAGAAGCTCACCCAGGTCGACAGGGACAATATTCCGCTGGAGGACTTTCTGGAATGGAAAAAGGCGGTGTCTCAGGTCTATAAGCTGGGGAACTACAAGATCACGTATTTCCGAAAATATGCGAACTGTGATTATGCCGGAGTGATTTATCCGGCTATTTTTCAATTTTCCGTCGGGCTGACGGAAATGCAGACGTCCACAAAGCAGATCAACGAAGAGAGCACCCAGAAATATGTGGCTTTCGACGGGGAGTCGTGGCGCGTATGCCTGGGGTATACCGATCTGAAGGCGACGATCATAAAGTTTAAATATCTCGCCCAGGCGTTGCCTAAGCTTGATAAGGATGAAGTGTTCATCAACGCGATCACGAAAATAGACCTGCTCACAGGTCTCTACAGCCTTGCCGGGTTTGTGGAGCATGCGGAAAAGGAAGTGCTGAGGAGTCAACGCTATGGAAATCCTCTGACCCTTGCCGTGATCACGATCAAACCGGCTCCGGACCGGGTGGAAAGCCCGGATGAAAATCAACCTGACGCCTGCATTTCCTACACGGGGGAGATTCTTTGTTCCAATATCAGACGGACGGATCTCATCGGAAGGTGTGGAGAGTCCTCCTTTGCCATCCTGTTTACGGAGACCAGGCCGGAAGACGCGGTGACTGCCCTTTGCAAGCTTTTCTCACTATGCGATACCGATGATTATTTAGATTACGACATTTACTACTCCTGTGTCAGGGTCCAAAAGGGAAGCATAGAGCATTTCATCGAAGAAGCGCTGGAAAAGACGGTGCGCTGGGAGAGAAAAAGAGATGAAAACTGGGACGGGCTATCGGATGAAATGTCTGCACGGCTTGGAAAATACAAATTATCAGATATCCTATCCTTCAACAAAAAGGGAAAAAACCATTTTTAAAAATTGCATTTAAAAATGGTTTTATTTTATCATTTTGATTTTTACTTTTTATAATCCAGCCTCGAACCCGGTTTCGGCTCCGCCGAGGGGATGTACTGAATGAATTTCTGCTCTTTGATATTTGCTTTCATGGAATCCATGGTATTTTGCTGTTCCTTGCGGATCAGAGCCTCCGCATCCCGATCCAGATCCAGGATCAGGTTCACAGTTTGCCGGATCTCCCGCTGCATCTCCTCGGAGAGGGATGCTGAAGCTTCGGACCCCGCCCCGTCTTCCAGCGCCTTGAGCTCCTGGATCACGGCCTCCCGTCTGGACAGGAGCTCGGGAAGGGTTTCCCAGTTTTCAATGCTGCTGATCAACTCTTCGCTCAGGGCCAGGCACTGCTTTAAAAGCGTTATTTTCTGCCGGAAAAATTCATTTGATGGATTGCTGCTCATTGAGACGCCTTTCCCTTCCGCGTGGCGCTTACCGCCAGCCGCTCACTCTTGCCAGTTTATCGGCCTGCCGGAATGTGACCTTCAGATCGTCTACAAGGGACAGAAGGTCTTTCATCAGCTTGGCGTCCTTTTTCGTTATTGCCTGTCCAAGATTTTCATGAATGAAGAGATACATATCGCGCAAATCCTTTGAAATATCATACTGCATATCAAGGGATAAGTCCAGAGTTTGAATGATTTTCTGAGCCTTGACGATGCAGTTGAACGCTTTTACTGAATTTCTGTCGTCTTCGTCGCTTGTCAGAAATATAGCCGTGCTGATCTGTTTGGAAGCTGCTTCCAAAAGCTTTACGACAACTTCTCCTCTGGTCAGGGTCTCCAGGGACTGCGCCTTGTATTGCTGGTATAGATTCGCCTGTTGCATTGTTACACTCCCCCGTTCATAATTTAATTGCCGCTGCTGCTGAACTGAGACAGCATGGCGCTTTGCGCGTTGAGCCGTTCGAGCGCCGTTTCCATGGCGGTGAACTTGCTCCAAAGCCGGGTTTCCTCATCCGTCAGCTTCGTCTGTAAAGTTGAGATGTACGTGCTGGTGCGCTTCATGGCTTCGGTGAGATAGTTTTCCGAGTCGGACATGGTGGAAGGGTAGCCCGCGGCTTCCACCAGAGATCCCCGGCTTCCTTTTACCCCTGAGGTCTTGGCGGCGCCGTTGATGATATTGTTCAACTGTGCGCTGATTCCGTTTTCAGAGGTGAACAGCGCCTTGATTTCCGATCCCTTGGTATCCAAAGCAGTCTTCAGCTTCGTCTCGTCGATTTGAAGCTTTCCGTTTTCCGTATATCCGGCGGATGTGATTCCCATGGTGTAAAGGGAAACGCCGTTTAAGGAAAAGCCTGTCACCAGGGAGTTCAATTTGGACGAGATGCCGTTCAATATGCTGTCGTTTCTCAGGGTTCCGGATTTTGCTTTCGCTTCATACTCCTTGATTTGAGTCTCGCTCATTTCCGCTTTCTGATCATCGGAGAGGGGAGCGTAATCCCGGTAAGTCTTTTCTTTTGTCAGGCCGTTTATGAGGTCCACCATAGCATTGTAGTCCTGGACAAATTGCTTGATGGTATCAACCAGGTCGCCGCTATCCTTTGCCGTGGTGACGGTAACCGGAGCGCTGGCTTCAAACGCCCTGTTAAGAGTCACAGTGACTCCGTCCAGATCGAAGGTATTGGAGTTTCTGACAATGGTGTTTCCGTCGACGACAATCTCCGCATTTTTTCCTTCGGTCTTCACGCCTCCGACTAGACCAAGGGCGGCCAGGAAGTTTCCTCCGGCGTTACCGTCTTTGTCGGTATCGCTGAGGGTCAGGGTATCGCCGGTGCCGCTCTGGCCGGCCGTTATGGTAAACTTGTCCGTGATGGAGGAGTAGGCCAAGGTCACGCCGGCGCTGCTGGAATTGATCCTGCTTATAATGGAGCCGATGGTATCGGTAGCCTTGGCGGTGAATTCCACATTGTTGATGGTAAACTTATATTCGCCGTCACCGTTTGGCACCAGTTTGGTCGACAGAGGCAGATCCGGATCATCGAGAGCCGTATGATTGCTCGGCTGGTTCGTTTGCCCTTCTGTAAAGCCCAGCTTAGCCAGAGTGCCGGCATTGTCGTGCAGGATCAGCCTGGAACCCTCTGCGGTAAAGCTCAGATTGCCGCCCAGGGGGGAGACAGTGATCTTACCTTTGCCGAAGGAATCGTCCACAAGCCCCTGAAGCTTTTCCTGCAGAAGCTTGGAAGCGGCGTCGGTGTTGTCGGGCTTCTCGGGGTCCTTTGCTCCTTCAATTGCACTGATAAAATCTGCGTCCACGGTGATGGACTTCGTGGCTCCATCGAGCTCGATGGAGAAGGAATCCCCGGCCTTGAGGCCTGATCCGTCCCAGATTCCTTTGACAATATCGCTCAATGCTGCGGTTCCCGAAAACGAAGTCGTACCGGAAGTTGCAGAAGTATTGATACGGTTGGACTGTCCGGCGAAAAAACCCATAGCATCCAGAACGGCGGTATTTCCTCCCACCGTGCTCACTGTCAGCCGTGAATTATTTGCCGTGAAATTAAGCTTGCCGCCGGACTCGGAAACATCGACCATATTTTCACCGAAAGCCTTGTCCACAAGCTCCTGCAAACCGGCAGTGAAGCTTGCCGTATCACCGGTGTGATTCGCCATAAATGCCGCGTCAAAGGTTATGGTTCTTACCGTTCCGTTCAAGTTCAGGCTGAAGGAAGCGCCCTCCGTGATGCCGGAAACGGACAATGGATCGGAACCGGTCAGAGGCTTGGACACGGAGCCGGCGCTCGTTATGTTTGCGTTAGTCGCCAGTTTAGCGGAACTGATAACGACAGACCCGGCAGTTGAAGAACCGGTAGCTTTAACGGTTACCGCGTCCGATGAGGACGAGGCTTTGATCGTATTGAAAAGCGCAGCGCTTCTGAAGTTGGTCGCGGAGAGCACGTCCAGATATTTGCTCTGGAATTCCTTCAGCGCGGTCGTCACGGACCGGTATGCGGTCTGCTTCCACTGGAGCGTCTGAAGACTCTGCTGCTGTTTTAATATTCTCGTTCTGCTGGCGGCAGTCATGCTTTCCACCAATGAATCGATGTCCATTCCGGAAACAAGTCCGCCTATCCCTGTCTTCGCGGACAGAGAGGATAATGTGTTTGAAGTCGTACTTGAACTGACTGATGTCATAGTATTCACCCCCTAATATTTTATATATCGTCCAGCCCCGCAAAAACTTAAGCTTTTTGACAGCTTTCGACCGGAAAAGTTGCGCCCTGGGATATACCTGGTTGCATAGGATTAGAGCTTCTGGTAGATGGACGGCTTGATATATTTAAACTTATGATCGAAGGAAGAAAGCGACTCGCTGTGGCCGATCATCAGGTAGCCTCCCGGCATCAACGCCTCGTAGAATTTGTCGATGATTTCATGCTTTGTGGGCATTTCAAAATAAATCATGACATTTCTGCAGAAGATGCAGTGAAACGGCTTTTTAAAGTTAAAAGGCGACAGCAGGTTAAAATTCCGGTAGACCACGCTTTTCCGCAGCGTTTCCGATACTGCAAACTTCTCTTCCTGAGCGCGAAAGTATTTCTGGATCCAGCTCCTGGGCACCTCGCCCAGCTCTTCTTGAGTATAGATCCCATTTCTGGCGATGGTCAGCACTTTATCGGAGATATCAGAGGCCAGGATCGTGTGGTCCCAGCTTCCCGCGTCATAGCCCAGATATTCCAGCGTGATCATAGCCAGGGTATAGGGCTCCTGCCCCGAGGAGCAGCCTGCGCTCCATACACGCAGATCCTTTGTTTTCACGATCTTATCGACCCAGGGAAGCACCTGATCCCGATAAAATTCAAAATGTTCGTTTTCTCTGAAGAAGTAGGTGTGATTCGTGGTCAGCTTATTGATAAGCATCGTCATCTCATCACTGGTCTTGTTATTTTTGGCATACTCAAAATAATCCATGTAATTGTCAAAACCCAGGCCGGCGATATAGTTGCTCAGCCTCCCCTCGATCAGCGGCCTTTTGCGGGTCAGGTTCACACCGTAATTGGTCCTGATGTAAGAGGTGATGACGTCAAATTCATCATCTTTTATGTAAATCATGGAGACCTCCTAATACCGGCTCAGAATACCCTGCACATCCAGAATCAGGCTGATGCTGCCGTCTCCCAGGATGGTACAGCCGGCAATCCCCGCGCCCTTTGCGGAAAATCTGCTGAGATAAACCGGAAGAGGCTTGACGACCACCTGATGGTTGCCCAGCAGCTCGTCGGCCAGGAAGCAGGCCAGCTGTTCCCCGGAATCCACCAGCAAGAGGATGCCTTCCGAAATATCGGAGGGAGATCCCTGAAGGTGGAAGATATCGTGCAGCCGGATGATGGGATAACAGGCTCCCCGGAGCATGATCATTTCGTTTCCGTCCGGGTCTGAAAACAGCTTGCCGGAATTCGACTTGAAGGATTCCCGTATGTTTGAAATAGGGATCGCATAGACATTTTCCCCGACTCGGACTCCCATGCTTGCGATGATGGCCAGGGTAAGGGGTATTTTAAAGAAGATGTTGGTGCCGGCCCCTTTTACGCTTTCAATGGTGACCGTACCGCCGATCTTTTCGATGTTCTTTTTTACTACGTCCATTCCGACGCCTCTGCCGGAAAACTCAGTCACCTCATCCTTTGTGGAGAAGCCCGGGACGGTGAGGAGATTGAAGATTTCCTTTTCGGTATATTCATTTTCCGGTTTTTTCAGGAGACCTTTTGCTTTTGCCTTTTCCAGGATAACATCAGAGTCGAGGCCCTTTCCATCGTCGCTCACGGAGATGATGATATCCCCTCCGATATTCTGGGCGGACAGAATGATCCGTCCGACGGGATCCTTTTTCGCAGCGGCCCTTTCGGCTTTGTTTTCGATAGCGTGATCCATGGCGTTTCTCACCAGATGCATAAGGGGATCGGCAATGCCGTCGATGATGGTCTTGTCTACCTCTGTGGATTCTCCCATCAGTACAAGATCGACGTCCTTACCAAGTTTTTTGCCCATGTCCCTGACAATCCGGCGCATTTTCTGAAAGGTGGAAGCGATGGGAACCATACGGATCGACATGACGATATCCTGCAGCTCGTCGGTCAGCTTTCTCAGCTGCCTGGAGGCCCGGTTGAAGTTTTCAAGTTCCAATCCCGCCAGATCAGAGCTGCCGGATACCATGGATTCGGTGATTACGATTTCACCCACAAGGTCCATCAGCGTATCCAGCTTGTTCAGATCGACATTGATCAGATTCTGCTGCTTTCCGGACTTTCCTTTCGAAGAATCGCCGGAGTCGTCCGGTTGATGGTCCGATGGGGAAGATGCTTTTGACACTTCCGGTTCGGAGGCGGAAGACTTTGTATTTGCGGCGGCCGGTTTTCCGCTGCCGTTCGGCATAGCGTTGATGAATTCGACGGTGTATACGGATAAGGTCCCCTGAACAACCTCTGCGAGCTTTTCACGCGGCAGATCGGAGGAGACGCTGCAGAAAAATCCGTTCTGTGAAATCAGGGTAGAGGCGTCTCTGTTGTTTTCCAGCTCCTCTGGAATGGTCTCCAGAATCTCGCCGACGGACTGCAGTTTATTGACGAGCATAAAAGCGCGGATGTTTTCCATCTGGCAGTCCGCTGTGAAATTGATATGCATGAAATGAGTATTTCGACCAGATGAGGCGGCACAGCCGGCTTCCGGCTCGTTTTCCTCGACTATGGGAGCGGGAGGAGCCAGGGGAGCCGAAGCCTTTGGAGCCTCGCTTTCCCTGTCTGCACAGCCATTCATCCTTTCCAGGAGATCAAGGATCTCCGAGATCAGGTCTTCATTTTCTACGGACGGCTTTTGACCCTGCCTGATCTTTTCCACCTCATCCTTTAAAAAATCCGATACCCGGAGCACCAGGTCGAACAACTCCTGAAAATAAACCGCGTCGATGCCGTTGTCCCGAACCACGTAGAACAGGTCTTCCAATTTGTGTGCCACGTGGGAAATCGTATCAAATTCCATCATTGCGGAGGAACCCTTAATCGTATGCATAATCCGGAAAATTTCATTTACGTTTTCCTGGGAAAGATTTTCTTTCTTTTCTGATTGAAGCAATATTTCATCCAACTGGTCGAGCAAGGTAGTCGATTCAAATAAATACATTTCCAGCATTGAATCATTTGCATAATCAAAGTCACTCATCTTTTTACCACCTTTTCTATTTGA
This sequence comes from Bacillota bacterium, assembly GCA_036835995.1. GTDB lineage: Bacteria > Bacillota > Clostridia > Peptostreptococcales > Anaerovoracaceae > Anoxybacterium. The sequence goes on from DAITKX010000005.1 coordinate 53,131, forward strand.
GAATTTATAGAATAATTATAGTATTCATAATGTTTATCGGCAGTACGGAGAGAAAGATTAGAACCATCCGAAAGAATCAAAAATAAATTTCAAATACATTTAAAATCAAATCATTTTCCCTGCCCGGGGAAAAAGTTTGTCGGTAAATGGAAAAAATGTTTGTCAATTTATTGATTTTCGCCAAAAAGCAATATATAATCAGATATAATTAAGATCAGAACTTGTCGGGGAGGATAAAAAATGGAATCCATCAATGATATTGCGAGGAATAACATCAAGCGATACAGAAAACTGCGGAAAATGACTCAAAAAGGACTTGCGGAAGCACTCGATGTGACCCATAGTTCTGTATCGGCATGGGAGATCGGAAAGAACTCTATCGATATGGAGAGACTAAACCAGATCTGTCAGGTGTTGGACGTAAGCATGGCGGAGATACTTGCCGACGGCAGGGATGCCGAACAGCTGCAGCGGGATGAGGAAAACAGAAAAATCGTGGACACGATCAATCGCAGGCCCGAGGTGAAACGCCTGATGATGACCACCTTTGATTCCAGGAATGACGATATCGTCGTGGCCATCAAACTGCTTGAGGCTTTGAAAAGAAGGTAAATGCGCCGGGGAGAAATGAGAAAAAGGAGAATTTGATGTGGTTGATGTTTTAAAGATCACTTCGCCAATTTCCATAAAAAATAAAGTAAATAATTTACCGAGCAAGCTTCCTACGGATGCTGTCTTTGATATAACCAATTCAACCCAAGTCGTGAAAGAAGCGCTTTCCAAGACGAAAAATGCAGACGAAGAAACCGGGAAGCAATCCCTTCTGAAAAATCTTAACAAGGAAATCTTTGAACCCCTCTTAAACAGCACCAAGGCCCAGGCTGACGGTGTGCGCAAGCTTGTGCTCATGGCAAAACTCTTTGAGGCGACCAATGGCAGACTTCCTGAAAGCTTTCTGGACCGGATCTTTGTAAAGCCGGGTGAACTGCTGAACGAACTGCTGACCAGGGAGAAGGGGGCCGCCATATTTACGGGAGAATTCTTCGACAGCCTCCGGATGCTTGCAAAGCTGGAAGGCCAGCCGAAGCTCAAGGAAGCCATCGTTTCCATATTGAAATATTTCGACTGCTACGTGAATCAGGAAAATTCCCTGAAAGCCGTCGAAAAACAGAGTCAGGACCTCATTCGAAGGCTGCCGAAGGCGGAAGCCCAGGAGCTTCAGGAGAAATTGGAAGCCCTGAACGTCATGATCAAGCAGGCTGCGAATGAAAAAGGGGCGCTGCTTGGAAAACAGGGAGCGCGCACGGCCAATCGGGACGGAGCGGCTTCCTTTGATTTCAATGAGATCATACAGATGGACAAGAAGACCCAGGACGAAATCAAATCCAACCTTAAAAATGT
>DAITKX010000005.1:54545-64356 GCA_036835995.1 Bacillota bacterium
GAACTGGGCAAGATCGCAAAGGGGCATCAGGGCAGTGAAAAGATATTAAACCAGGTGATGTCCATCGTCCACAGCATCGTGCGGTATGATAAAGCGGACCCCAAACTGCTGGAGGAAGCGATCTTTCAACTGGGAGACGAGCTGAAGCCTCTGACCAATCTGACGGACGGAGATATCATAGAAATGAAGAAGCTCGTATTCGAGACCGCGACCCGGGAACGGCAGATAAGCGATCAGGCGGAAGGGGAGAAATCCATGGAGAAGTTCGGCGTGAAATCGGACGACAAGGATATGGCCTCCCTGATCTCCAAAGCGCTGGACAGATCAGGTCCGTCAAAGGTCAGCAGCCTTGCGCAGAACCTGCTGCTCAACATGGTCCAGAGCGAAAGTCCGCTGATTCCTTTGATGCATTTTACGATCCCGTTCCGGTACATGGACGAAAACACATACGGCGAGTTTTTTGTGGACAAGGACTGCAAGGAACGGAGGGGCGACGCAAAATCCGCCAACAACATCTTCTTTACCATACAGTCGGATAAATACGGGAATTTTGAAGTGGATATCCTCGAGCGCGACAAGAGGATCGATCTGGATATCCGGTGTCCCGACGCTTTGATGGAACCGGTAAGGGAAGCAAAAGCCAGGTGGAAGGAGATCATGGAAGACCAGGGATTTCGCCTGTCAAGCTATCAGGTAGGCGTCTATCAGGAGAGTCAGACCATTGCGCAGCGTTTTCCAAAGCTTGCATTGAGGAAGGTAGGAATCGATGTCAGAGTCTAACGACAATCAGGAAATGATGCGGAAGGAGCTGGAAAAGGAAAAGTTGTCCTCCCTCAGCGTAGCCGCATTGAAATATGACCAGGAAAAAAATAATGCTCCGTGCGTTGTGGCCGCTGGGACCGGGTATGTCGCCCAGAAGATACTCCAGGTCGCCATCGAAAACGGGGTCGCCATCTACCACGACGACAGCGCCGCAACGCTGCTTGCCAGGCTGGAGCTGGGGCAGGAAATTCCGCCGGAGCTGTATCAGATCGTGGTCAATATTTATATCTCTCTGCTGGATCTGGCAGAGGAGAAGGGAAAGAAAAACACCGGCCTGTAAGCCGGTGCTTAAAAAATCAGGCATTGCTATTTTTTAATTGTGTGATTACTATCCTCACATCTTATTATTCAGCCGCCTCACTTGAATCGGTCGAAGGAGCTGAACCGTCCCGCTCCTCGATGACGATCTTTAAAAATTCCAGGTAAATTTTTATTTCTGTTGCCTTTCCAAGGGCAAGTTTAAAATTGGTGTCAAATGCCTCTTTCATATCGGGACCATGGTACTGGTGATTGAGCTGCAGAGTCTGAAGTTTTGTCTGCAGCGCGGGTTTGATGGTGGCGCGGTAAAACTCAAGCTCATCCATCTGCTTCGCCGCGTATTCTTCGATTTCATCCAGATCCCGTTTCAGCTTATTGGTTGCAGCGTCCTTTTCTGCCTGCTTTTTCAGCTTCGTGAGCTTTTTTAAGGTGTACTCGTTCACCTCGCTCAACTCTTTGATCATCTCGCTGAAATCCAGCGCTTCTATCTTTTGGTTCCAACTGTCGTCGTCTATTTCATTTTCCCGGATCAGATCATTGATGAGTTCGTTGATATTTCTGCTCTCCCTGAGATCCTCCTCCATGACCCGCTCAAAGGGCTTGTTAACAGTCCCCTCGATGTTAAGGCCCCGCTCTGTGGCATTGATATAGATGGGGCCTGGATTTACACGAATCAAGTCTTCAAAGAGATCCCGCATCCCGAGGAAGGGCTTGTCCGTATAGACCGTTTCTCCCCTGGTATTCGCGGTTTTAATATAGCGGCTTTTTTCAAAATCGATGGCCTCGTCCTGTTTCCAACTGCCTTTCGCGTAGAGGCTGCCTTCCGTATAGCTCAGATCCTGTCCCATCAGTATTATTTTTTTCGCTCCGAGCTTCAAAGCGAGATCCAGCGCGATATTGGCGATGGAAAAACCACTGTTGATCAGAAAGAGTTCGCCATAGAGCTCTTTGAAAATATATTCCTCCAAGGCGCCGGCAGTCAGAGCCATCCTGATTTTTACCCCCTGATATTGTTCCAGGATCTTATAGTACAGGGTATCCGAAAAGAACAAAGGGATGTTGCCGGTGTCGATTCCGCCAAAGATCTTTTCCTCAGTCTCACCGCCATCGGCGGCCATGCGAAAATGGGGTACGATCCCGTTGCTGTCCAGGATCTTGATGGCGGAGCCGACGGCGATGATGACCGCCTTATCCCTTACCTCTCTCAGGTAATGCATATTATAGTTCAGGGAGGGGCCGGCGGAGACGATGATGACGGGAATATCTTCGAAACGGTTGATGAATTTTGTGACGGGGATCGCCTTGTGCCTGTAATTCATCATATTATTCCTTGTCCACTGGTACAGAAATGCGCTCGATGTCGCGTAGTTGATCGTGGATACTCTGAGCTGTGTGACAATCCCCCGTTGGATCGTTTCATAATAATCTGGAAATAGGCTCCGATAAGAGAGGCTGTAGGCTAAATCGATTTTGACGATGCTCTCAAGCTGCAGGATATCACAGATCAGGGAAAGCGATTCCTCGGCGCTGCGGTTGACGACCAATGAGAGGTCAGCATTGGAACCGGTCGGATCGAACATATCGACACGGTGTAACGCCTCCTTGAAGATATGAAGATCTGGCTCAATGATAATGAGCTGCCTCAGGTTTTTATAGGTGTCGAAGATATGCTTTCTGCAGTGCCACAGCCCCATTCCGAAGACAACGAGGGCTTCTGCCGATTCATCGACGGCGGAAAACATTTCACGGATTTCCCGTTCCGTGCTGTAGTCACTGTGAAGCATGCACGATTTTTGATCAAGCTCTACCTTGATGTTGGAAGGACCTGACAAGGCCACCTTTGACGGATATTGAGACTCATCCTTTACCACGGTGTCATATACGGTCTTAAGCTGTGATCTTATAAAATCTATATTTTGCGTGTAAAAGTTCATATTTTCTCCTAACATCTCCGATCATGAAAGCTTTGCTTCCACCAAAGGCTTTAATTCATACTCTAAAAGATCGTTAAATAAAAGGTAGTCCTTGGTCGTCAAAGCGGAGTCCATCCCCTTGATAATCAATAACAGATCTCCTAATGCCGCCTGGTCAAGGTTTTCGCTTGCCAGGATCAACGCCTCCGTCAACGAAGCGAACTGCCCCATAGCAGCCGGTATCTTAAAATCAAAGATTAATCCTTCTATTTCTTCGATCTGCTTAATGTCGATCAACTCTTATCCCTCCAGTTTTACAGATGAACAATCAATGGGCTGCCGCTTTAGCCGCACAATCGATTTCCTTCATTAATTGAACTGCACGTTGACTGTCAATTGCTGTTACGATATAATATACCATAATTAGACAAATTTTTAAAGTGGCTATTATAAATAATGATAATATCGCGGAGGAGCTTCATGTTTACAGATAAAACAATACTTATCACCGGAGGAACAGGATCGTTTGGAAAGACCTTTGCCGAGGTTCTGCTGAGTAAATACGATATTGAAAAGTTGATTATCTATTCCAGGGACGAGTACAAGCAATTTGTGATGCGCAATGAACTGGAAGGGAAATTTACTCGTGACAAACTGGAGAAGGTTCGGTTTTTCATTGGAGACGTCAGGGATAAGGACCGGTTATACCGAGCCTTTTCAAACGTCGATTATGTGGTTCATGCGGCGGCCATGAAGCAGGTGCCCACCTGCGAGTACAACCCCTTTGAAGCGATAAAGACGAATATCCACGGCGCTCAAAATGTGATCGACGCGGCTCTCGACTGCGGAGTCCGAAAAGTAGTCGCCTTATCGACGGATAAAGCGGTCAATCCGATCAATCTGTATGGCGGTACGAAACTGGTCTCTGATAAACTCTTTACTGCCGCCAACGCATACAGCGGTATGAATGGAACGGTATTTTCAGTAGTCAGGTATGGGAATGTTGCGGGAAGCAGAGGCTCCGTCATCCCATTCTTTAAAAACCTGCTGGATCAAGGGGTCAGGGAGTTGCCAGTAACGGATCAAAGGATGACCAGATTCTGGATCACCCTTGAAGAAGGGGTCGATTTGGTTATCAAGGCGCTGAGAGAATCCAGGGGCGGGGAAACGTACATATCGAAAATCCCATCGTTTAAAATCACCGACTTGGCATATGCCCTTGGAGGAAGCGACATCGGCATAAAGGAAATCGGCATCCGCGAGGGTGAAAAGCTCCATGAGGTCATGATAACCAAGGATGACAGCCGGCATACCTTTGAGTATGAAAAGCATTACATCATATATCCGGATTACGATTGGTGGGACATGGGAAAATATGCTCTGGAAGGCGGCCGCCAGATAGAGGATGGGTTTGAATATAATTCAGGGACCAATGTCCATTGGTTAACTGTCAGCGAATTGACTGATTTGACCAGCGCGTATTGATATAGTATTGATACAGCCAGAGGGAAAGCATATGAGCGGAAATGTAGCGATCATAACGGCCAGGGGAGGAAGCAAAAGAATTCCCGGGAAAAACATAAAAGAGTTTTGTGGCAAGCCGATTCTTCAATATTCTATTCAGGCCGCCATCGACAGCGGCATTTTTGATGAAATCATGGTTTCGACGGATGATGCTGAAATCGCGGAAATGACAATTGCCTGCGGGGCCAAGGTTCCATTTATGCGGAGCAGTAAAAATTCTGATGATTTTGCAACAACAGCGGATGTGATCGGGGAAGTTCTCGCGGAATATAAAAAGACAGACAGAGAATTTCAATATGCCTGCTGCATATACCCGACAGCGCCGTTCGTAACAGGAAAGAAACTGCAGGATGCAATGCGGGAGCTTATCGCTTCCGATGCGGATTCCGTCATACCTGTCGTCGGCTTTTCCTATCCGCCGCAGCGGGGCTTTGTGATTGAGAACGGCAGGTTGAAGATGAAGTGGCCGGAGCACCTGAACAGCCGGTCTCAGGATCTGGAGACGATATACCATGACTGCGGGCAGTTTTACTGCTTTAAAATATCTTCCTTTCAGCAAACAGGCAAGCTTGTGATGGACAATACCATTCCGTTTCAAATACCGGAATTGCAGGTACAGGATATTGATACGGAAGAGGATTGGAAGCTTGCGGAGCTGAAGTACAGGATGCTAAATAACTTATAAGGGTTTGCGTGAGAAACATGTTGAACTATGATGTCTGTATCTTTACTGAAGGCGGTTCTAAAGCAGGGCTGGGACACATAACAAGATGCCTGGCGTTGTATGATGAACTGGAAAGGCGAGGATTGAATTCCCTGTTTATTATTAACGCAGAAAGCACTGTTGGGGAGGTTCTAGGCAAAAGGAATTATATCATCGACCGCTGGATCGAAAATTGGCCTGACTATTTTTCAGAGAAAAATTCTTTTGAGAAAAGCTGTATTGTCGATTCCTATCTTGCGGATGAAGCGGTTTACTCAGGGATTCAGCGTAAAAGCGTAAAAGCGTTATTTCTTGATGATACGAACCGAATTGACTATCCTGAAGGAATCATTGTAAACCCTTCTATTTTTGGCAGGGACGAGACATATGTAAGAAAAGCAGGCCGGCAGTATCTGACCGGCCCCAATTATGTTATTTTACGAAGGGAGTTTCAGCAGAGCGATCATAGGAGAGTAAAAAATTTTCCTTCTGATATCTTAATTATTTTAGGAGGTTCAGATGTAAAGGGGTTGACGCCAGAGATAATAAGAGCTTTAAACAAGCAGGAATTCGACGGATTAAAAAAACATGTTGTAATAGGAAAAGCCTTTACCAATATAAAGGACATCGAAGGCATTGCAAAAGCGTGCCAAAACATAAAGTTGTATTATAATCTAGACGCCGCTCAATTGTATAAACTGATGAGGAAATGCGATCTGGCAGTTACCGCGGCAGGTCAGACCACCAATGAATTGATAGCCGCAAGATTACCCTTTTTATGTATTCAGATCGCTGATAATCAGAAGCCCAATATGGAAGGGCTTTTGTTCGAAGGTCTGATATATGATTATATCGATAGTGATACAAAAAAGTTTAATTTGATTCGATTTGAAGAACTATTGAGGGATTTAATGGAAGGAAAAGCTCGAAAAAGAATTGCGGCGAAAATGGACAAATTCGATTTGAGCCGTGGCGTTAAGAACATAATAGATTGTTTGTTGTCCAAGTAGGAGAGGATCGTTATGATAAAACTCAGAAAGATAAAGGAGCAGGATCTAAAACTAATAATGGAATGGCGAATGCTTCCGGAAGTAACGCGCTATATGTACACGGACCCCAAATTAACAATAGAAGAGCAGAAGCTATGGTATGATGAAATAAAAAAAAGTCAAATTGACTTATATTGGATCATAGAATATGACTCGATTCCAATCGGAGTCTTTTCTATCCGGAGCATTGATAAGATAAATCAACGATGTTCATGGGGATATTACATCGGGGCTTCAGGCTTTAAGGGCAAAGGAATCGCCACCGTTCTTGAGTGCAATCTTTATGACTATGCCTTTTATTCTTTAGGCTTAAATAAAGTGTGCTGTGAAGTCTTTGAGTTTAATGACAAAGTCATAAATATACATCAGAAATTTGGGGCGGAAATAGAAGGAATCCTGAAGGAACATATCATAAAGAATGGTGAAAAATATGATGTAGTGTCCATGGCAATATTAAAAGGCAAATGGGATTCCATTCGTGAAAATTATCATTACGAAAAGATCGCCATCGAGTAATCAAAAGTTCAAAGGAGAGCGGCATTGAGCGTTAAATTAGTAGCTGAATTATCAGCCAATCATAATCATAAGATTGAAATTGCAAAGGATACAATAAGGGCGGCCAAGGAATCCGGCGCGGACGCGGTTAAGCTTCAGACATATACGCCAGATACGCTGACCATTGACTGCGATAATGATTACTTTAAGCTGACTCAAGGAACGATCTGGGATGGTACAACCCTGTATCAGCTTTATCAGCAGGCGTATACCCCCTGGGAATGGCACAGAGAGCTGTTCGCGTATGCGGAAGATATCGGCATAGAGATATTCTCAACGCCTTTTGACAGGTCGGCTGTCGACTTGCTTGAAGCCTTGGACAACCCCATATATAAAATAGCTTCCTTTGAAATAACAGACTTACCGTTGATCAATTATGCCGCGTCGAAAGGGAAACCGATGATAATCTCGACGGGGATCGCAACCCTCGACGAGATTGAAGCTGCGGTATCGGCCTGCAGAAATCAGGGATGCGACGACATTACTCTGCTTCAATGCACGTCTGAATATCCGGCAAGACCTGAAGACGCAAACCTCCTGACCATGCTTGATCTGAAGAAAAGGTTTGATGTCAAGATAGGTCTTTCAGATCATACTATGGGATTTGAAGTGCCGGTGGTTGCGGCGTCTATGGGTGCGGCCCTGATCGAGAAGCATTTTATAATCGATCGGGGTATCGGAGGACCCGACGCGACTTTTTCGATGACCCCCGATGAACTACTTGAAATGACGGAGAAGATCAGAAACATTGAAAAAATTCTTGGCAGGGTAAATTATGAGATCGACGATTCGAAAGAAAAAAGCCGTACTTTTTCAAGAAGTCTTTTCGTTGTAGAGGATGTGAAAAAGGGCCAGATGGTGACAGAAAAGAATGTGAGATCCATCAGGCCGGGATACGGGATAAGCCCAAAATATTTAGAGAAAATATTAGGCGAAAAATTTACGGAAGATGTTGAAAGAGGAACCCCCATGCGATGGGAATTGATCAGGAGAGTTTAAAGTGGAAAAAATGAAGTATATACCTTACGGAAAACAATTGATCGACGAAGAGGATATTCAGTCCGTCATCGAAGTCCTTAGGTCAGATTTTTTGACCACCGGCCCGAAAATCAACGAGTTTGAAGAGACCTTGGCCCGGTACGTCCATGCCAGATATGCTGTAGCTGTCTCAAATGGCACCGCCGCGTTGCACCTCGCGTGTCTGGCGACGGGAATAAAAAACGGGGATGAGGTGATCACCTCCCCGATTACCTTTGCGGCGTCTGCAAACTGTATTCTATACTGCGGCGCAAAACCGGTTTTTGCCGACATAGATCCTGTTACCTACAATATCGATCCGAAGGATGTCCGAAAGAAGATCACCCGAAATACGAAGGCGATCATACCGGTCCACTTCACAGGGCAGCCCTGTGATATGGATGAGATCCGCGGAATTGCCGAAGAGCATAACTTGATCGTCATAGAGGACGCGGCCCATGCTCTCGGCGCGGAGTATAAGGGGAAGAGGATCGGCGGAATATCGGACATGACCACCTTCAGCTTTCATCCGGTCAAACATATCACGACCGGAGAAGGCGGGGCGATCACAACGAACGATGAGGAATTGTACAACCGGCTGATGCTTTACAGAAATCATGGCATCACAAGAGATCCGTCGATGATGCTGAATCATGACGGCGGCTGGTACTATGAGATGCAGGAGCTGGGTTACAATTATCGCATCACAGATTTTCAATGCGCGTTGGGGATCAGCCAATTTAAGAAGCTTGACGGATTTATCGCCAGGCGCCATGAAATCGCCAGGGTTTATGATAAAGCCTTTCATGGCTTGAAAGACTTGGTGATTCCCGCACAGTCAGAAAGCAGCTATAGCAGTTATCACCTGTATGTGGTCCAGCTTCAGGCAATGGACAGAAAAATATTCTATGATAGCCTCAGGGACTCCGGGATCGGAGTTAACGTCCACTATATTCCTGTTTATAAGCATCCCTATTACCAGAGAAACGGATTTGAACGTGTATGCTGTGAAAATGCGGAGGGGCTGTACAAAAAACTTGTAAGCCTTCCCATATTTCCGGCGCTCACCAAGGAAGAACAGGGCTATGTGATCGAGCAGGTTGAACGGTTATTGAGATAAGGACCTGCAATGAATTGAACCGGTGGACATCGAAAATATGAGATAGCAAAAGGCCGCCATTGCTGGCGGCCTTTTGCCGATGTGTAGATCTTATGCCTTCTGTTATACTTACTGTAATAACTGAAGTACGCTTTGAGGCTGTGCGTTTGCCTGGGCAAGCATAGCCTGTGAAGCCTGTGAGAGGATGTTGTTCTTTGTGAACTCCATCATTTCCTTGGCCATATCCACGTCTCTGATTCTGGATTCGGCCGCGCTGAGGTTTTCAGAGGATGTTCCCAGATTGTTGATGGTGTGTTCCAGTCTGTTCTGCATCGCTCCGAGCTTTGCTCTTGTGTCGGACACTGTTTTAATCGCGGTGTCTATAGTCTTGATAGAGTTGCTTGCTCCTGCTGATCCTGTCCGAGTTGAAAGATTAACTTTAGATTTGTCTACGCCCAGAGCTGTGGCGGACATTTTGCTGACTGACAGGGATACGGTCTGGCCCGTATTTGCTCCGATCTGGAAGATCGCACCGCTTAAGCTTCCGGTCAGAAGTTTCTTTGTATTAAACTCTGTATCGGTGGAAATTCTGGTGATTTCAGACTGAAGCTGTTCGATTTCCTTCTGGATTTCACCGCGGTCATCGGTTGTGTTGGTATCACTGGATGCCTGTACTGCCAACTCTCTCATTCTCTGGAGAATGCTGTGGGTTTCGTTCAGGGCGCCTTCAGCCGTCTGAATCAGGGAGATGCCGTCGTTGGCGTTTCTGGAAGCCTGATCAAGACCTCTGATCTGGCCTCTCATCTTTTCGCTGATGGCCAGGCCCGCCGCGTCGTCGCCCGCACGGTTGACTCTCAATCCGGACGAAAGC